>NZ_JAPZSU010000005.1 GCF_027531905.1 Flavobacterium sp.
TGAAATTCTATGGCGAAGAATAAAATATCAATGGTTAGATTTTGATGCTTATAAATCATTCGAAAACCTCAAAGAAAAATTAAATTTTGTCCTGACTAATTTTGGAACTAAATACGACATTAAATTTTAACCATTACTTAAGTACAGCTTTAAAAGATGAAAGTGCTAAAAATACAATTTTTAATTAGTTCAACTTATACTTAGAACTATCTATAGTTACATCATTTACCTCTTGATTTATCGCTACTTTTTGCAAAGCAATAATATAAGCAGCAATACGTGGCGTAACTTGACGTTTAGCAGCTACAGCAAAAACACTTTCAAAACTTTTCGTCAAGATGTGCTCCAAGCGAGTATTGATTTGATGCATTCTCCAAGATTCTGATAAGGAGTTTTGAAGCCATTCAAAATAAGATACCGTAACTCCTCCAGCATTGGCTAAGATATCTGGAACTACGAGTACATTATTTTGGTGCAAAATGGCATCAGCACCAGATGAAACAGGACCATTAGCCGCTTCAATAATGATTTTAGCCTGTATTGCTGCCGCATTTTCCTTGGTTATAACATCTTCTTTGGCTGCTGGTATAAGAACATCAACGGCTAATGAAAGAATCTTTTCGGGTTCAATAACTGTAGCTTTAGTGTATCCTTTAATACTCTTGTTGTTCAGATTATAATACAGTATCAGTTCCGGAATATTAATTCCCTCAGCATCATAAAAAGCACCCGAAATATCACTTACAGCAACAATAGTAAGTCCTTTTTGATATAAAAACAAAGCCGTATGTAAACCAACATTTCCAAATCCTTGTATGGCCACAGTAGTCTTGTATGGTCTAATTTTTAAGTGCTTCAGCGCTAAAAGTGTTATAATACTCACTCCTTTTCCTGTGGCTTCTACTCTACCTAAGGAACCACCAGAATGCAAATGCTTTCCAGTAACAACAGCATGAACCGTCTTACCGTGCGCTAATGAAAATTCATCCATTAACCATCCCATTTCGTCAGGACCTGTTCCCATATCAGGTGCAGGTACATCTTTCTCTGGACCAAATATGTCAGCCAATGCTTTGGTGTAAGCTCTTGTAATTTTTTCGAGTTCCGTTTTAGAATGCAAACTCGGATCACAAATAATACCGCCTTTGGCGCCGCCAAAGGGTATACCTGTAACTGCCGATTTCCAGGTCATCCATGCCGCTAAGGCTTTCACTTCATTTAAATGAACGCCAGTATCGTATCGAATCCCTCCTTTTGAAGGCCCTAATGCAGTATTGTGAATAATACGATAGCCTTCAAAATTTTGGCGTTTACCATTATCTAATACAATCGAAAAGTTCACTACAATTTGCTTTTCTGGACGTTGCAACTTCTCTCTTATGGATTCTTCCAAATCAAGAAGATCTGCTGCTATATTGAACCGATCAATCATTGATTGAAAGGGGTCTTGCTTTATTATTTCTACACTCATTTTTTTCTAATTCTTATATTTTAAACTTCACTATACTTTTCAAAAACTTATTTTCAATAACTCATAATAATCCTATAAGGATAATTATAGTCCCCAAAAACAACAGGGAGGAATTTTTACCTGAAAACATTGCTGATAGCTATTTGAATTTCTATTGGATCTCATAAAATAATTTTCCGCTTTAAAAAAAGCCTTCCATTCAAAAAAATGAAAGGCTTAAAAAAAAAATAAAACAAATAATTAAGTAAATTGGACCTTACACTTGATCCCAAAAAAATAACAGTAAACAATTTTCAAATACATTCATTTTTGATGCGTACTGCTCTTATGATTGCAAATGTATAAAATATACTTAAATTCTATAGAAATAGTAGAACTAAATTATGATAAAAAACAAATCAACAACTAAAATATTAATAATCAATTATTTAATGATAGAAAAAATAAGTTTAAAAAAAACTAATTATCACATAAAGAAATAAAAAAAAACGCTCAAGTAGTATTCTTGAGCGTGGTCTCTACCCCTAATCGCCTTAAAATAGGCTTGTTGAGAACCAAACCTTTTTATATAAATGAGATTTTGACTTTGAAAACATTATATTTTTCATTTCAGTTTCTGTGATTTTCTGTAAACCAAAGGAGACATACCTTTTATCTCCTTGAATTTTCTATTGAAATTTGAAATATTATTAAAACCACATAATTCTGATACTTCCAAAACTGAAAGCTCTTGTGACTTAGACAAGAGTTTGGCGGCTCTTTCTATTCTAATTTCAATCAGAAACTGAAAAAAGGTCTTATTGGTTCTAATTTTAAAATATTTACAAAAGGCATTTTTAGTCATATTGGACAGTGCTGCAATTTCATCGAGTGTAATATTCTTTTGAAAATTTGTCATCACATACTCAAAAACAGTCTGCATCCTTTTGCCTTCGTTATCTGTAATTTTTTTATCATAGATATAACTTGAAAGTAAGGTCTTTTTTTCCTTAGATAGCTTTTTAATGATTTCAAGAAAAAGAATAAAGCGATTAAATTCATTAGCCGATTTTATTTTCTTAAATGATTTAATAACCTTTTTGGAGGGATTATTCACTACAAACCCATTTTTGCAGCTTTCCCAAAAAGGTTGAATTTCTTTCAAAGCGGTCAATGAAAAAAAATCTTTACCAAACGAATTTGGCGTAAAGAAAAGCGTGAACATGACAGACATTTCGCCAGTATTTCGTTCACTTCTAAACACGTGAGGTAAATTACCTCCTATTACAATAACATCTCCTTTTTGGTAAGGAGTAATGGTATCACCTACAAAAATGGTTCCTTCGCCATTTTCGATATAACTAATTTGTATTTCTTCATGTTGATGCAGTTTATCATAAAATACAAACTCAATATCTTCCTGATAAATTAATGAATCTTCTTTGGTTTTTGGAATTTTAAATGGAAATACTTTCATAATTTGCACAATTATATGCTATAAATATAAAAAAATATACAAATATCACATGATTATTTTAGTAATTAAGACTAAACAGGATAATATAGTATCTTTTTGTGATAATATCACGAATTACATATCAATGGGTTATAAATACTTTTGAAAAAATTAAATTAGTAATTATGAGTATTCAATGGAAAGGCGTTATGCCAGCAGTAACTACAAAATTTACTGCCGATGACAAATTAGACTTCAATATGTTTGAAGTAAACATAAATGCGCAGTTAGAAGCTGGGGTTTCAGGAATAATATTAGGAGGAACACTTGGTGAAGCAAGCACATTGTTACATGAGGAAAAAAAAGAATTAATTCAGCAAACCGTCAAAATGGTTAACGGTCAAGTTCCGGTAATTATGAATATAGCCGAACAGACTACAAGAGCCGCAATTCTGGCAGCTAACGAAGCTGAGCAAAATGGAGCAAAAGGACTAATGATTTTACCTCCTATGCGTTACAATGCCACAAGCCATGAAACCGTTACTTATTTTTCTGAAGTAGCCAAAAACACTTCACTTCCTATTATGATCTATAACAATCCAATCGATTATAAAATTGAAGTAACCTTAGATATGTTTGAAGAAATTTTGAAATTCGATAACATTCAAGCAGTAAAAGAATCAACAAGAGATATTTCTAATGTAACCCGTATCATCAATCGTTTCAACGACCGATTAAAAATATTATCAGGTGTTGATACGCTAGCCTTAGAAAGCCTTTTTATGGGATCTGACGGATGGGTATCAGGCTTAGTAGATGCTTTCCCTGCTGAAACTGTAGCAATCTATAAACTAGCAAAAGCAGGAAGAGCTCAAGAAGCATTAGCTATTTACAGATGGTTCCTTCCGCTTTTAGAATTAGATATTAATTCATTATTAGTACAAAATATAAAATTGGCAGAAACAGCAACCAATTTAGGAACCGAATATGTAAGAGCTCCCAGACTTCCGCTTCAAGGAGCAGAAAGAGAGAGAGTTTTGGCTATTATTGAAGAAGGACTTCGCACTAGACCAACGCTACCCGATTATAAATCGATAGTACTTTAAACCCTCAATAAGCAATTTGCTTTGACGGATTCAAGCAATAATCCATCAACCAAAACAGTCATTTAAAATTCGAAAGCTCTAATTCTAAAATATAAAAAATGATTACAGGAAAAAATTATGTGGGAAGCCAACTTTTGGCTAGTGGGACTACAACCTACAGAACTATTAATCCGCAATTGAATATCGAAAATCCCTGGACATTTACCGAAGCCTCAGCAGAAGAAATTGAACAAGCAGTCCATTTGGCTCACAACGCGTTCAAAACATATAAAGACTTTCCTGCTGAACGAAAAGCGGCTTTTTTAAATGGTATTGCTGATGAAATTTTAGCTTTAGGCGATTCTTTATTGGAAATTTACTGTACTGAATCTGGTTTCTTAAGAGGCCGTGCAGAATCAGAAAGAGGTCGTACTGTTTTTCAATTACGCGCATTTGCCAACATGCTTTTAGAAGGAAGTTGGGTCGAAGCCACAATAGATACCGCCATCCCTGACAGATCACCGCTCCCAAAAGAAGATTTGAGAAAAATGCTGGTTCCTTTAGGGCCTGTAGTCGTTTTTGGTTCCAGTAACTTTCCCTTTGCTTTTTCTACAGCGGGAGGAGATACTGCATCAGCTTTGGCTGCTGGATGCCCTGTGATTGTAAAAAGCCATTCGATGCACATTGGAACTGGTGAAATGGTAGCCTCAGCTATTATAAATGCTGCCAAAAAACAGAACATGCCCGAAGGTGTTTTTTCTAATTTAATTGGCGGCGGTGTAACTCTTGGAGCTACTTTGGTAAAACATCCGCTTGTAAAAGCAGTTGGATTTACAGGAAGTATTAAAGGTGGCCGTGCTTTATTTGATCTTGCCTCGCAGCGTCCAGAGCCTATTCCGGTTTTTGCTGAGATGGGAAGTATTAATCCGGTGGTTATCCTGCCAGAAGCGATCGAAAAAAACAGTAAAAAATGGGCAACAGCTTATGCAAGCTCAATCACGTTAGGAACGGGACAATTTTGTACTAATCCTGGATTGCTATTAGCCCTAAAAGGAAAACATCTAGACGCTTTTTTAAATGATCTAACCCAAGAAATCGAAAAAATAGCCCCTTCTTGTATGCTACATCCATCTATTAAATCAGACTTTAACATAGGAAAAGAAAAAATAAGAGCTCAAAGCGGTGTGACAACGATTGCTGAATATAAGGGAGAAACTGCTCCTAACTTTGCATCACAAACCATACTAAGCGTTGAAGGTAAAACTTTTTTAGAAAATAAAACACTTAGTCACGAAGTATTCGGTCCTTTTTCTATTGTCGTTCAGTGCGAAAACAGTGAAGAAATTACCACAATTATTGACAAATTAGACGGACAACTTACTGGTACTATACTTGCTGAGCCGGATGAAATTTCAAAATATAATGCAGTGGTTAATGCTTTACAAAACAGAGTAGGAAGACTTATCTTTAATGGAGTTCCTACAGGCGTTGAGGTTTGCGCTTCGATGCTGCACGGTGGCCCCTACCCTTCTTCATCCGATGCTAGATTTACTGCTGTTGGCATCCATGCAGTAAAACGTTGGGTAAGACCATTTAGCTATCAAAACTGGCCTGATGAGTTATTACCAGAAGCACTTCAAAATAAAAACCCTTTGAACATTAATCGAACCGTTAATGATATACTAACTAACAAACCTATATAATTTATGCCAAGAAAAACTTTTTTTTGTGTCGATGCACACACTTGTGGTAACCCTGTGAGGGTAGTTGCTGGTGGTGGACCCAATTTGATTGGTAACAATATGAGCGAAAAACGCCAGCATTTTCTGAAAGAGTATGACTGGATTCGTAAAGGCTTAATGTTCGAACCTAGAGGTCACGATATGATGAGTGGTAGTATTCTTTATCCGCCAAGTGATCCTGAAAATGATTTTGGTATTTTATTCATCGAAACCTCAGGCTGCTTGCCTATGTGCGGTCATGGAACTATTGGAACCATAACCATAGCTATTGAGGAAGGACTCATACAACCAAAAGTGCCTGGAAAAATACGAATGGAAGCCCCAGCAGGTCTGGTTCAAATAGCATATCAACAAACAGGAAAAAAAGTAGATTGGGTTCGTTTAACTAATGTCAAATCATATCTTGCAGCAGAAGGACTAACTGTTGAATGTCCCGAATTGGGAGAAATAACTTTTGATGTGGCTTATGGCGGAAATTATTATGCGATTGTAGACCCACAAACTAACTTTTCGGGAATACAAAACTTTACAGCTTCCAAAATTATTCAGTACAGTCAAGAAGTTCGCAAACGTATAAATGCAAAATATCCTGATATGTTCATTCACCCCGAAAACAGCACCATTAGAGATGTGAGTCACATGCTTTGGACAGGAGATCCGCTTGACCCTGCATCATCTGGACGAAATGCTGTTTTTTATGGAGACAAAGCGATTGACCGTTCGCCTTGCGGAACAGGTACCTCTGCCCGACTAGCACAACTACATGCAAAAGGGAAACTAAAAAAAGGTGAAGATTTTATTCACGAAAGTTTTATTGGAAGCAAGTTTATAGGGAAAGTTGAAGAAGAAACCACTATCGGAAACATCAAAGCCATTGTGCCAAGCATTCAGGGTTGGGCAAAAGTATATGGCTACAACACTATCATTATTGATGAAGATGACGACCCTTACGCCTTTGGTTTTCAGGTAATATAACAAAAACAGAAGCTCAAAATAAATCACTTGTTTTTACGGAATTTACTCTTGCCAGTGATTTTAAAATTTATAAGTATAATGAAAAAAGTAAGTATTATTGGTGGAGGAATAATAGGACTATGTTCAGCATATTATTTGGCAAAAGAAGGTTATGAAGTAGCCGTTTTCGACAAATCAGATATGACAGATGGCTGTTCTTATGGCAATGCAGGAATGGTCGTTCCGTCTCATATTATCCCTTTGGCTCAGCCCGGAATGATAGCACAAGGAATAAAATGGATGTTTGACAGTCAAAGTCCATTTTATATTAAACCTAGACTAAGTACTGATTTGGTACAATGGGGCTTGCAATTTTACAAACTCGCCAACAAGCAACATGTCGAAAAAGCCATGCCAGCACTTTGCAAATTATCGCTTTTTAGCAAAGAATTGTATCAGGATTTTGCTAAAGAAAATAATTCTTTCTTTTATGAGAAGAAAGGACTTTTAATGCTCTATAAAACCGACAAAACTGCTGAAGAAATTCATCACGAAGGAAAACTAGCGGAATCGTTTGGTTTGGAAGTCGATTTTTTGTCAAAAGATGAAGTTACCAGACTCGAAACTGGAACACGTACTGACGTAATTGGCGGTGTGCATTATAAAAGTGATGCACATTTGTATCCTCAAAAATTCATGGAATTTATCAAAGCAGAATTAAACAGATTAAAGGTAAAAATTCATAGTCGTACTTTGGTACAGGATTTTGTCAAACATGGTCAGTTTATTACCGAAATAATTACCGATGCGGGGGCTTTCAAAACTGACGAAGTAGTCTTAGCAACCGGATCATGGAGTCCTGCTATAGCAAAAAAACTAAGCTGCTCGATTTCAATTTTACCCGGAAAAGGCTATAGTTTCACACTACAAGATGTAAAACAAAAACCTACTATTCCTTCCATTCTATGCGAAGGAAAAGTAGCCGTTACTCCAATGAGTACCGATATTCGTTTTGGAGGAACCATGGAAATAACCCATACAAACGACACTCAAATTAACGCCAACAGAGTACAAGGAATCGTAAATAGCATTAACAGTTTTTATCCAGACCTAAAAATAGAAAGGCCAAGTGAAAAAGAAACTTGGTTTGGATTTAGACCCTGCACTCCCTCTGGAATGCCAATTATTGCCCGAGACAAAAAAATAAAAAACTTAACTTTGGCAACCGGACACGCCATGATGGGATTAAGTTTAGCTCCAGCAACGGGCAAGCTAGTTTCAGAAATTATTGCCGAAAAAACCACCACTGTCAATACCGAAATGTTTCAATTTTAAGTTTATGAGATACGAGTCCATACCTTCTTCTTTATTCATAGAAAATAGAAAACGTTTTTCGGCAAAAATGGATGCAAACAGCCTCGCAATTTTAGTTTCTAATGATGTAATGCCTAATAATGCAGATGATATAATGGGATTTGCCCAGAATAATGATCTATTCTATTTGTCAGGAATTAATCAAGATGAAACCATTTTGGTGCTTTTTCCAGATGCCTATAAAGAAGAAAATCAGATTATATTATTTATCAAAGAAGTAAATGCACATACAAAACTTTGGGATGGAGATTTCTTAACCAAAGAAGAAGCCAGAGCAATTTCGGGAATAAAAAGCATAAAATGGACTCACGAATTTGAAAAAACAGTACAGCTTTTTGCTTTTGAAGCCGATACCTTTTACTTAGGTCATAACGAACATATCAAAAGAGTTACCAATGAAATGATAACCCGTCAGGACCGAATGATTCAATGGTGTAAAGAGAAATATCCGTTGCATAAATACGACAGAGCAGCCAAAATAACACGCGATTTAAGACCGATAAAATCTGAGGAAGAAGTTTCCTTGATAGAAAAAGCAATAGCCATAAGCGTAAAAGGTTTTGAAAGACTTTTGAAAGCTGTAAAACCTAACATAAAAGAGTTTGAATTAGAAGCGGAACTGATCTATGAAATTGTAAAAAATGGAGCTTCACGTCATGCCTTCAGACCAATTATAGCATCCGGTAAAAACGCTTGTGCCTTACATTACAACAGCAATGACGCTATTTGTAAGGAAAATGAAATGATTTTAGTTGATTTTGGAGTTTGTTACGCTAATTACAATTCCGACACCACAAGGTGCGTTCCTGTAAGCGGCAGATTTTCTAAACGTCAGCGAGAAGTATATGCGTCTGTTTTGCATTGTTTAAAGGAAGGTTCAAAGTGGCTGCGTCCTGGTGTACGACATAGTGATTACGAAAAACAAATGGCTGGACTTATCGAACAGGAATTATTAAAATTAAAACTATTGACCCCTGAAGAAATTGCCCATCAGGATCCAGATGCTCCTGCCTATAAAAAATATTTTATGCATGGTACAGCCCATCATTTAGGACTTGATGTTCACGATGTAGGATTGTATTCCCGTACTTTTGAAAAAGGAATGGTTCTTACCTGCGAACCTGGAATTTACATACCCGAAGAAGGAATTGGTTGCCGACTGGAAAATGATTATCTCATTACAGAAGAGGGTAATAGAAACCTTTCAGAAGCACTACCTATAGAGATAGAAGATATCGAAAAATGGATTCAGCATAAATAGCTTGGAATAAAGATTTATTTCATCATCAAAACGAACAGCTACAAGAGTATTTTTTGTAGCTGTTTTTTTATTCAAAAAGTTTAAAAATAAGCTAGCTTCTAAGATGTAATCACTTTTAGATTCAAAAAAGCATTTGAAAAAATTTTAGTATTTTATTAAAAACAAAACATATTACACATTTTTTAAGTTAATTTATAGATAATTTACTATCAATATAGAATAAAATAATACAACAATTTAATTCAATATAAAAATACCTTTGGTTCTAACTAACAAATACCTAAAACTATGAAAACAAAATTATTTTTATTTTTGGCATTCGTCTTTGTCTTAAAAGCGAGTGCTCAAGGACTCCCCTGTCGGGCAACCGAAGAGAACGAAAAAATATATAAAGCAAATCCCCATGCTTTAAAAGAAAGAAAAGATTTTGATGTATTTAGCAAAAACTTCAGTGCCTCAAGAAAATTAAAAACTGGAAAAGCACTCGAAACCTCTTATATTATTCCAGTTGTATTTCATATTTATGGCGACCTTCAAAGTGGAAAAACCATTACTTATCAAAAAATTGTCAACCACCTTCAACAACTTAATGATGATTTTAACGGTCGGAATGCCGATTATCAAACCGTTGATCCCTTTTTTCAAGCTCGAAGAGGAACTTTAAAAGTAGAATTCAAATTAGCTAAAATCGATCCGAATGGCGGATGTACTTCAGGAGTTGTCTTTCATCCTGCAAAAAATGGTTATGGAAATGGTGGCGGTTACGATGACCAAATTGCAGCCGATGCTTGGGACAATACAAAATACATGAATGTTTACATTCAAAACGACTTATATGCTGATGGCACTTTAAACAACTCTGGCGTTGCTTGGTATCCTGATTCAGGAATGACTGCTAGCAATACGGCCAGAGTTGTTTTTAATGGGGCTTATTTATATGATAACTCCTACAGCAAAGAATTCTCAGCTACACTTACTCATGAATTCGGTCATTTTATGAATTTAATACACACTTTTGAAGGAGGCTGTACAGGTACTGATGAAGTGGATGATACTCCCCTCGAAGATGGAAAACATACTTTGGCCTGTACGCAAGGAACCAACTGTAACGGTGATAGAGTAAACAACGAAAATTACATGGGATACAATGGTGCTCAAGGTTGTTATAAAATGTACACACAAGGACAAATTGACCGAATGCTAGCGGCACTTGAACATCCTGCAAGAAAATCACTTTGGCAAGCAGCTAATTTAATTGCTACAGGCGTAAACACAACAGGAGGATTACTGGCCGTAAATTCTAGTTTTTTCAAAGAAGCTGTTTCAAATGATGGTTCTTTTGATACCTCATCTATTGTAACATTAACCGACAAAACATTCGCACTCACTTCTGGAACAATGGTTTCTGGCACACACTTCAGCCATACTTTTCCGGCTGGGATTACTCCTGTGCTGACTGTTAATTCAAACGCTCAGTTAACCATTACCTTAACGGGTAAAGCAACAAGCCACCTCACAACCAACAATACAAAAGGAACCATTACATTTTTGCCTGCAGCTTTTACTGGAGGAACTACTAATCTCATTTGTATGAGTTTAAATTTTGATTTTAAATTTGTTGATCCTTACGGAATTTATTTTGTAGATATGCCAGACGCGACAGCTTCCTCAACGACAACTTGGAAAGCTTTTAAAATAGAAAAAGGAGATGACCCCGCTTTTGGTTCTTGGCGATATGCGGCGAATGCTTTAAAAATAGAAACCTACGCTAAAAAATTGGTTTGTGAAACAGGAACAAGAAACATCTCCTTACTTCCTATAAACTCACCAGTAAGTGCTTCAAGTAATTTTACTGCTCCTGGAGCATTTCCAAATCAGTTAGATTTACGTACTGCATCTTATACCAATTGGGATGGAAAAACTGGTTATGTAGGTTTTGATTTTCTTATTGATGGACTTACTTGTTATGGCTGGTTTAAAGTAACGGTTAACGCAAATGGAGATAGTTTTAGTATTACCGAATATGCTTACAACACGCAACCTGGAGCTCCTATTTATACGGGAATGTCTCCAAAAACTGCTGTAGTAGTTTCTAACAATATCTTGTATGAATCTGATGCAAATGATGGAAGCATCACTTCAAATTCAGTAATTTCATTATCAACCAATAACGGCACTTTTACAAAAAGCAGCGGGACATTTACTCCAAATACAGATTACACCATTACTGGCGTGCCTGCGGGTTTAACTGCTGTTCTAACGCTTCAAAATAGCTCAAATGTAGCACTTACTTTTACAGGAAAAGCCAGTTCTCATTTACCAGCTAACAATGCCACAGTAATTATAACTTTTAAAGATGCTGCTGTAACAGGTGGGATTGCAACACTAGATAATCCAGCAAAAACGATAACGATAAATTTCGATGCACCATACGGAATCTTTTATGTAAACAATCCTGATTACACCGCATCGCCAGCAACTACTTGGCAATATTTTGATTTAGCTATTGGTGACAATACAGAATATGGTGCTTGGCAATATGCTGCTAACGCTCTAAAAATTGAAACCTACGGCAAGCGGCTAGTAACAGAAAACGGAACAAGAAACATTAGCAAAATAGCAGCTGGAACTTCAATTGGGGCTAGCAGTAATTTTACAGCACCAGGAGCTTATCCTAATCAGTTGGATTTACGTACGCCAACTTACACGACTTGGGATAATCAAACAGCTTATGTAGGTTTTGAATATACAAGCAGAGGCAGAACTTGTTACGGTTGGTTTAAAGTAAAAGTAACTGCCAACGGAGACGGATATTCTGTCTTAGAATTTGCCTATAATACAAAGCCAAATCAAGCAATTATTGCCGGAGCAACTAGCGGAATAACTGTTGCAGCTCCAACAAATTTAGTAGCCATAGCTAATTCGGCTAACCTTCAAGCTGTATTAACATGGACAGACAATGCAACTAATGAAACCGGATATACAGTAGAAAGAGCTGCTGCAGATGGAGTTTACAGCAGTATTGCAACTTTAGGAGCCAATGTAGTTACTTTTACCAACACTGGATTAACAGCTGGAAATACTTACACTTACAGAGTAAAAGCCATTGCCAACGCAGTTTCTTCTGACTATTCAAATGTGGCAACAGCTGTTATTACAGCAACTTCGGCTTATTGTACGGCGCAAGGATCAAATTCTTATGAACATATTAAAAATGTTGTCATCGGAACTTTTACCAATGCTTCTGGAGCTGATGCTACTGGTTATGGAAATTATACTTCTAAAAACATAACACTAACACCTAATGCAAATGTAGCAGTAAGCTTAACTCCCGGATTCTCAAGTTCTAGTTATACTCAATCATGGGGAATTTGGATTGATTACAACAAAAACAGCACTTTTGAAGCATCTGAAAAAGTAATCAACGGAATTTCTTCTAGTGGTACTGTCTCCTCAAATTTTACCGTAGCGAATGCAACGGGAACAACTAGAATGCGTATTGTTATGAAATACAATGCAAATCCAGCCTCAGCTTGTGGAAATATAGGCGATGGTGAAGTTGAAGACTATACCGTAACTTTTGGAAACGCAAATCCAAATCCAGTTACTTTAGCAACGCCAACAAATATTGGCAATTCAGGAATTTACTCCTCAGGATTTTATGCTTCTTGGACTGAGGTTGCCAACGCAACAAGCTACGAAGTTCAATTGTTTAAAGCCGCAACTGGGTGGGCAACAGCTGGCACATCAAACACCTATTATTTATGGATTCCAAAACAAGGTACTGAAACCGCTTATAGATTTAGAGTAAGAGCTGTAAACGCATCTGGAACTAGCGACTGGAGTAATTATCTAGATATCAACCTTACAACTGCACTTGCTGGACCTGAAGCCGATGATATCCTTACAGGTAAAAAATCATTTTCAATGTACCCTAATCCAGCAACAGCATTGGTGAATTTTACTTTTGAAAATGTTAATGTTGCAAATGCTGTGATTACAATCTACAACAATAGCGGAGACCTAATCGATACCGTTCGCAATACATCAACTTATACTTTCAAAAATTTACCAATGGGACTTTATCATGTAATCCTTACAGATGGTACTTTTAAACAAAGTAAAAAACTATTTATAAGATAAGAGAATAATGCATCCCTAAAAACATAAAACCGCTGGAAGAATCTTTTCAGCGGTTTTATTATTTTATAATGGAATTGATACGGATTAATTCTAATGCTAAATCAATATCCAAAAGGATTTTCAACACTTTGCATTGGCGTAGTAAACCATTTAGGTCCATTGGCAGTCATATAAAAATGATCCTCATGACGAATACCAAATTTCCCCGGAATACAAATCATAGGTTCATTACTCACAACCATTCCTTCACGAAGTTCAATTTCGCTTCCTCTTACCAAATACGGATACTCATGAATATCAAGCCCTGTGCCGTGTCCTACTCTGTGGGGTAATCCGGGTAGTTCATAATCAGCACTCAAACCTGCTTTTGCTAGTGTTTTTCTAGCAGCATCATCAACAGATCCACAAGTAGCTCCTATTTTCGCTGCTTCAAAAGCGGCAAACTGAGTGGCTTGTTCAAGATTCCAAATTCTTTTATACTCATCGGATGGTATTCCATAGGTATAAGATCTCGTAATGTCAGAAAGATAACCTTCTAGTCTACAACCAGTATCAATAATTACCGCTTCGTTTTCTTTTAAATCCTGAGGAACTGAAACACCATGCGGGTATTGGGTGTCATCCCCAAATAAAACAATACAAAAATAAGAACCTGAAGCAACACCCGCTTTTATATGTGCTTCCTGTATAAATGAGGTTACTTCGGCAACGGTTATTCCGGGTCTGAGTATTTTTGCAGCTGCGCGTTGAACAACCATTGTGATTTCTTTGGCCTTTTGAATAATGGCGATTTCATTTACTGATTTTTGCATACGGCAACCCGAGCTAATTGGAAGCCCATTTACAAACGTATATAACTGATTTACTTTTGCGACACCATCTACCAAAAAATAGGGAGCAGATTCATCAATCGCAATCTCTCCGTTTACAATATTTTTATTCTTTAGCAATTCTCCCATTAAAACATAAGGAGATTCATGTTCTTCCCAGCAATTAATTGTTGCGTTTAATTGTATGTACTTCATAAAAGTGCCTTCTTCAAATTTAGGTACAATATAATCTAGCGTTCCATCATCATACAATAAAGCTCCAACCATTCTTTCAGATGGATTCCATTGGGTACCCGTGAAATAATAAAGATTGGTTCCTGCATTAATATACAAGGCTTTGATCTTACTTTCTTGTATTAAAGCTGTTGCCTTTTTTAATCGTTCTACATATTCTTCTGGCTGAATTGGTTTTACACCCAGGGTCATATCCTTAATTTTTTCTAACTCAATGGCAGCGGTTGAGCCTCCTATTCCAATTGTCATTTTTATTTTATTTTAAATTGATTCGATGATCTTCTACTCATACAATCTTCCTGAGAAGATTTTTGGATCTATGTACTAAAGTGTTATTCCGACTGAGGTGATACATGTTTTAAAGATTATTTTTCTTTGTAAACTCCTCATAAAAATATCCGGCCGCTATAAGATCTTCCATGGCATGTCCAACGGATTTAAAAAAGGTGATTTCTTCATCAGAGGATCTTCCTGCTTTCTTAGTACTACATAGCTCAAATAAATCTGCTTTAATATCGTCTCTAGAAAGGACTCCATTGGTTAACGGAATTAATATGTCACCACTTTCTTTTAATCCACCCTGATAAGTATCTAAGAACACTGATGATTTTAATACAGCTTCATCATCTGCCTCACGCATATCTTTTTTGTAAGCGCCAACCAAATCTAAATGCTGTCCTGGTTTAAGCCATTTGCCAAACACAAGAGGGACGGGTGACAAGGTTGCTGAAGAAATAATAGCTACTTCACCTATAATCTCCTCTATGCTTGAAACGGCTGTACAGCTATATGCCGCATGATGAAGTTTGTCACACACCGCTTGTGCTTTTTCTAGTGTTCTTCCCCAAACATAGACTCGTTCAATAGGTCTTACGCTGGCGTGTGCTTCAATCAAATTTACGGCAAGGACTCCAGTTCCTATCATTAACAGCGAAGAAGCATTAGTACGCGAAAGGTAACTACTAGCCAATGCAGAGGTAGCCGCAGTTCTTTTTCCAGTTAAAGATTTTGCATCAAGTATCGCTTTTACGTTTCCTTTATGGCCATCGAGATACAGATAAGTTCCTTGTATAGAAGGCAAATCGTATTTGCCATTGTTAGGACTAACCGTAACGATTTTTACGCCTAAATCTTTACCCGATTCAAAAGCGGGCATTAATAACAAGGTTGAATCTTTGTCTTCTTCAGGATTTGGATAATCATGATGATGGCGCAAAGGCACTTGAATGGACGAAGTAGAAAATCCTTGGCGCAGTCTTTCGATAAGTTCATTGAAGTTGCAGCTTACTTCGATGAAACTATCTGATAGTAGTTGAATACCTTCCATAAGTTGTATTTGAAATTTCAATAAAAATAGAAGATTAATTTATGATAACACTATTTCATCAAAAATTAGATAACTTAGAACAATTTAAGGTTAATATAGTACAAATTGATTATGCAGTAAGGACATATTTTTATAAAAAATCAATTTATAAAATAATGAAAAAATTACAACACCTTGTAATACTCCTGACCACATCGTTGCTATTTTTAACCAGTTTTGCACAAACGCAAACTGCAAATAAGAGTAGTCTGGAAATTAAATTAATACAATTATTTCCAGGCGCAGAAGTTAACAAAATCAAAGACTTTGAGAATTTTTCAGAGTCTTATGAATTAGTTCTAAATGAACCTTTGGATCACAAAAATCCTAAAAAAGGAACTTTTAAGCATTATTTCTATTTATCGCATCTTGATTTCAAAAAGCCAATGATTATTGAAACAGAAGGATATGCTGCTCGATATAGAAAAACAGAATTAAGCAGTTTGTTAAACGCCAATCAGCTTATTGTTGAATATCGTTTTTATGGGAAATCAAGACCTAACCCAATTCAATGGCAGTATCTTACAAACGATCAAGCGATTGCTGATTACCATACTATTGTCACAAAACTAAAACAATTGTATACCGGAAAATGGGTCTCAACAGGAATTAGCAAAGGCGGAGAAACCACCTTAATTTATAAATCGAAATATCCAAATGATATAGATGTTGCCGTTCCCTATGTGGCTCCGTTGATAAATACCCAAGAAGATCCACGAATTGAACAGCATTTAGCCACTATAGGAACATCCGAATGCCGAAAAAAAATAACAACCTTTCAGCGCAGTTTACTGCAAAACAGAGCAAGTCTAATCAATGAAATTCAAGCGTATGCGGAAAAGGAAAAAATGACATTTACAGCCGTTTCTTTGGATGAAGCATTAGAGTATAGTGCTCTCGAATTTCCTTTTTCTTTTTGGCAATGGGGCGGCAAATGCGAAGAAATTCCAAACAGTACAGCATCTTCAAAAGAACTTTTTGAGTATATGAACAAAATTGTAGGCATTGGGTCTTATAATGATCAAAGCTACCACGACCTTTTACCCTCTTTTTATCAGCACATGAGTGAATTAGGCTATTACGGTTATGATTTTACTCCTGTAAAAGATTTGTTAACCACAGTAAAAAGTACTTCAAATAATCGATTTACTCCAAAAGATGTCGCAACACAATATAACCCAAACTACATCAAAAGCGTTAGAGCTTACGTTGAGAATAAAGGCTCAAAAATACTGTACATTTACGGAGGTTATGATACATGGGTAGCTTGTTCTCCCACTCCAAAATCAAATCTTGATGCCTTAAAAATGGTCTTGCCAGAAGGTAGTCACGCAACGAGGATAAAAAACTTTCCGAAAGAGGAACAAGAAAAAGCAATACAACTTCTTAAAAAATGGCTGCTTGCAAACTAATTTTTTGAAATATTACCCTATAAAGCGAATCTTTTTAATTCTTTTGCAAATGATGAAAAAGGCAAACTTATGATCTTATTTCAAGACAAAAAACACTTTCAAAACAAAATAAAATGAACAAAAAGAAAATCCTTTTTATTCTTGCATCTGTAATTATAGTCCAAACCGGATGGACTCAAAGACACTTTCCAAATTTAGTAGCGGCCAAAAATAGTATCAATTACAAAGGCAACCCTAAGAATGCTACGGATAGAAAACCATTAGCTTTTTCGGATAAAGGCGCTTGGTTTGCCTTTGGATTCTTGGACGCTTCCGGAATTCAAGCGGGATTTTCAGGTCCATTTTTGATGACAGAGCAAAACGGTGTTTGGCTAAGCCCTTCTTTTGTTGCCCTTCAACTTAAGGATGAAAACAAACAAGAGGTCATTCACTGGAAAAGCGCATTGGTACAACAAAATAGTTACAACAGTCATTTAGAGCAAGAATTTAAAAACGAAAAAATAAGGATTAAACAAGAATTAGTTTTTTTATCAGGGCATTCGGCATTGCAAAAAACTAGCATTACCAATACCTCGTCAAAAACAATAACACTTTTTCCTTCTTATAACTCGACAACTTTTTTAACCGATGTACAAGTATCCAACGAAAATAAAATCCTAAAAATCGTTTCTCCAAAAAGTACTGCTATAGGTTACATACAATTTCTGAACACTACTCCTGAAATTCAAATTACCCAACAGGGATACCAAGTTCAAACAGCAAAATTGGTTGTAAAACCAAAGGAAACTAAAGAAATTGTGGTTTCTCAAACTTATATTTTTCCGCAGTATTCTTGGGAAAATGAAAAAGAAGTAATCTCAAAAACGGCATTTTCTACGCTGCTCAACAATACACAAAAAGAAAAAGAAAATCAACTATCCCATTTGATTTCCAAAAAGAAGAAAATATACAACGACATTATTTATTCAAATCTGATTGCCAAACTTGTCCTTACATTACAAAACAATATGAGAATCCCAGCAGAAGGATTAAAACACGGGGGACTTTTTCCTAGTTACAACTACGAATGGTTTCATGGCTTTTGGGCTTGGGACAGCTGGAAACATGCTGTAGCTATCGCCAATTACGACACTGAATTGGCAAAAAATCAAATGCGTGCTTTATTCGATTATCAGGAACCCAATGGATTTATACCCGATTGTATTTACAGAAATAATCTTATTGAAGAAAACAATTACCGAAACACCAAAGCACCGCTAGCAGCTTGGGCAATTTGGAAAATTTATGAAAAAACAAAAGAGATTAATTTTATACAAGAATTTTACCCAAAACTAAAATTATATCACAATTGGTGGTACAACGAACGCGACCATGATAAGGATGGTTTATGCGAATATGGATCTACAGACGGAACTTTACTTGCCGCAAAATGGGAAAGCGGAATGGACAATGCCGTTCGATTTGATGATAGTAAACTCCTGAAAAATGGAGAAAAAGCCTATTCATTAGATCAAGAGAGTGTCGATTTGAATGCATTTTTATATGCCGAAAAAAACTATCTATTTAAAATGGCAAAAGTGTTAAATCTTACAACAGAAGCCACCAAATGGCAAGAAGAAAGTTTTGCATTAAAAGCAACTATTCAAAATCAATTTTGGGATGCTGCAACAAGCTGGTTTTATGATACTACGATAGATGGCAAAACACTCATAAAAGCAATGGGTTGCGAAGGATATATACCCATTTGGGCTGAAGCCGCTTCGGCTGAACAAACTAAAACAGTAAAGGAAAATATGCTCGACACAAAGTCCTTAAACACATTTGTCCCTTTACCAACACTGGCCGCAAATCATCCTAAATTCAAACCCGATAATGGATACTGGAGAGGTCCGGTATGGATTGATCAAAGTTATTTTGGCATCAACGGATTAGAAAAATACGGATACCAAAATGAAGCAAATCAACTGACAAACAAACTAATGCATAACACAGAAGGAGTTTTAGACAAAGGCAAAACCATTAGAGAAAATTATCAGCCCCTTACAGGAAAAGGTTTGGAAGCCTATAATTTTAGCTGGTCAGCAGCGCATTATTTAATGCTACTTTTAGAAAATGAATAGTAAAATCGACCAACCTGATTTTTTTTTTTGAATTAATGAGAACCCGTTGAGTGCAATACAAATTGAAAAAATAACAGTAGAATAGATTTAAGCAATTCAACATTGAAGAAAATAAGATTTTACAAATTGTATTCAATAACATAAAAAGAACTATTTAAATTTGATTAACACATAACCACACAAAAGCATGTTTAAACAAAATAAATCAGTCGCAAAAATCATATTGGCTACATTACTACTTGCCACTTGCATTACAATGCCTGTTTTGTCCCAAAATAAAAAAACAGTTACTTCGGAAAAAAAAGATCCACAGCGTTTCTTCCCCAAATCTGATTTAATGCAAATTGGCGTTTATTACTATCCAGAACAATGGCCAAAAGAACAATGGGAACGCGACCTGAAAAACATTAAAAAATTGGGTTTTGAATTTACCCATTTTGCTGAATTTGCTTGGACATTTATGGAGCCTGAAGAAGGTAAATATGATTTCAAATGGCTAGATGATGCTTTGGCTATTGCCGAAAAACAAGGATTAAAAGTAATTCTTTGTACTCCTACGCCAACACCACCCGCCTGGATGGGAGACAAATATCCTGAGATATATTTAGTGGATTCTAATGGGCGTCGCAGAGAACATGGGAACAGAGCAAACGTATCGATTATCAACAAAAAATATCAATATTTTACAGATCAAATCGTAGCTGAATTGGGCAAAAGATACGGAACAAATAAAAATATTATCGGCTGGCAAATTGATAATGAACCCTTGGCAACACCGGATTTTAGTATTTCTGCCCGAGAAGCATTTCAAGTTTGGCTAAAAGAAAAATACAAAACAATCAATAATCTAAACACCGTATGGGTAGGAAGTTTTTGGAGTACTCGATACAACAACTTTGAACAAATTGTTTTGCCTAATGCCGAAATTTATTATGAAGACAAATTAAGCCCTCATGCGGTATTGGATTTCAAAAGATTTACTGCTGACGCACAGGCAGCATATATAAACAGACAAGCAGAAATACTAAGAAAACACATCGACCCAAAGCAATGGATTACCACCAATTTTACTAATGTAATTTATGATGCTGACCCAAGAAGAGCCAACAAAATGGATTTTATATCTTATACAATGTATCCGGTAAGCGGACAAAATTCTTTAGGTGGTAATAGTTTTAGAATGGGATCTCCAAGTAAAATAGCAGAGGCAAATGATTATTACAGAGCTATAACAGGTGTTACTGGTGTGATGGAATTACAGCCTGGACAAGTAAATTGGGCCAGCATAAATCCGCAATTACTTCCAGGAACCGTTCACATGTGGATTTCACAAGCATTTGGCGGAGGTTGTTCCTTTACCTGCACCTACCGATACAGACATCCGTTAGGAAGCAGCGAAATGTATCACGACGGAATTGTTGGTACCGATGGTGTAACCCTTACTCAAGGCGGAAAAGAATTCGTACAATCTATCGAAGACATGAAATTACTTCGCAAAGAGTATAATCCAAAAGCTGTAATTCCTCAGGAAATTGCCAAAAGAAAAACAGGTTTTTTATGGAGTCATGACAATCTTTGGGATTTAGAGAACCAAAAACAAACCAAATTCTGGAATACTTGGAAACACAGAAATACCTACTCATTGGCTATCAAATCTACGGGTGCGCCAATGGATTTTATTACCGAAGAGGATAATTTTGATGAATATCCTTTTATTGTTGCACCAGCATATCAACTTATCGATCAGAAACTAGTAACAAAATGGCAAAAATATGTCGAAAACGGTGGAAATTTAATTCTATCTTGCCGAACGGGACAAAAAGATAAAAATGGTCATTTCTTTGAAGCCAACTGGAGCGCGCCAATTGTACCTTTACTTGGTGCTGATATAGATTTTTTTGATATGCTTGTTGCTGATGTGAATGGAACTATTAAAGCTGGAGACAACAATTATCAATGGAATACATGGGCTGACATATTGTCTCCTAAACAAGGAACCGAAGTGTTAGCTACTTTTGAAGATCAGTTTTACAAAGGCAAAGCAGCAGCTGTATCTCGAAAATTAGGAAAAGGAACCATCACCTATATTGGCGTAGAAAGCATTGACGGAAACTTAGAAAAACAAATTGTGCGCAACGTTTTTTCCCGTTCCAAAGTCGCTATAGAGGATTTTCCAAAAGGAATTTTTGTTGAATGGCGTGACGGATTTTATGTAGGCGTAAATTATACCAATGAACCCTACCTCTTACCTATTCCGCAAGGAAGTAAAATACTGGTAGGACAAAACCCTTTACAGCCTGCACAAGCAGTAATTTGGAAATAAAATAAAAACTAAAACACATAGAGCCATAGATTAATAGCAAATCAACATAGAAAAAAAGAAATAGCACTATTTCTCACATAGATGAGCTATGTGAATAGTAAAACGACTATTTGTTTCTATTAAAAAACTACAAATTCTATGATTCTAGCCTGCACTGAGGTATAGAAGTGTGATTAAAAAATAATTTCACCCAACGGGTTAATTTAATATAACAAAACAATGATTTTTTCAGAAGTAACTATTCAGGATTTAGTAAAAGAATATTATGGTCAAACCGTAACCGCAAAAGCATTAAATGGATATGATGAATTAAATTTTCTTTTATGGAATGATAAAAACCAAAAATTTATTCTAAAAGTTTCTAACGAGAGTCATCCACTTCCTTTTTTAGAAGCACAGATTGCTATTATTCAGCATCTTAAAAACAGTAGTATTTCTAATTGTTTTCAGCACTTTAGCATTAATAAACACGGCGAAGAATTAACCAAAATCGTTCGAAATTCTAAAATTTATTACATTAGAATCCTAAACTTCTTAGAAGGGACTTTTTGGGTTGATGAAAAAGAAAAATCAAGCGAATTACACCATGATTTAGGTTCATTTTTAGGCAAGATGGATCATGCCCTTCAGGATTTTTCTCATCCAGCTATGCATCGAAGGTATAACTGGGATATTAGCCGTGCAAATGAGGCAAATGATAATTTAAAACACATTCATAATCACGAAAAAAGACGCATTGCAGGTTATTTTCTACTACAATTTGACACCGAAGTATCGCCACAAATTCATCGTTTAAGACATGCTTATATCCATAACGACGCCAACGATTACAATGTATTGGTACAAAACAATCATATTAGTGGACTAATTGATTTTGGTGATATGGTGTATACGGCACTTATCAATAATTTGGCAATTGCCTGTACGTATGCTATGCTAGACGAAAAAGATCCATTAGCCGTTGCAGTATCAATCGTTCATGGATACCATCAATCCAATAAGTTAACAGAGCAGGAAGTTGATTTACTCTACTATTTAATTGCAGCAAGACTTTGTATCAGTGTAACACAATCAGCCTACAATGCCTCGCTAGACAGCAATAACGAACATCACTTTATTACCGAAAAACCGGCTTGGGATTTATTGTTTAAACTCATTCAGATTAATCCAATAAAAGCTCAGGATGCTTTTAGGAGGACTTGCGGTTTTGCAGGTGTAATTGACACTAATGGCTACAACGATTTACTCGAAGCTCGAAAAAAGAAAATTGGCCGAAACTTAAGCATTGGCTACAAAGACAAACTAAAAATCGTTAAAGGCGCTTTGCAATATTTGTACGATGATAAAGGGAGAACCTTTGTAGATTGCGTCAATAATCCGTCGCATGTTGGGCACTGCCATCCTGTTGTGGTTAGAAAAATGCAAAAACAAATTGCCACTTTAAATACCAATACTAGATATTTAAACGACGCCATAACTGATTATGCAGAAAGGCTTACAGCAACCTTACCCTCAAAATTAAGTGTTTGCTATTTTGTAAATTCAGGTAGCGAAGCTAATGATTTGGCAATTAGAATGAGTCGCCATTTCACAAAACAAAAAGACATTATCGTACTCGATCATGCATATCATGGTACCTCAACTGTAGCGATGGAAATGAGTCCTTATAAATTTGATAGTAAAGGCGGTTCTGGAAAAATGCCTTGGATTCATAAAGCAATTAATCCAGATTTGTATCGTGGCCCTTTCAAATACGGAGATACACACGCAGGAGAAAAATATGCAGCCGATGTACAGCGAATTATTGATGAGCTAAAAAAAGAAAACAAAGCACCAGCCGTTTTTATTTGCGAAACGCTATTAGGTGTGGGAGGCCAAATTCCGTTACCGGAAAACTATCTAAAAACCGTTTACGAATATGTTAGAGCATCAGGAGGGGTTTGCATTGCAGATGAAGTCCAAGTAGGATTTGGCAGAATTGGCGATCATTTCTGGGGATTCGAATTACAGGATGTCGTTCCTGATATTGTGGTTTTAGGGAAACCAATTGGTAATGGCCATCCTCTTGCAGCAGTTGTTGTTACAGAGGAAATTGCTGATGCTTTCAATAACGGATTGGAATATTTTAACACTTTCGGAGGTAATCCCGTATCGATGGTTACAGGGTTGGCTGTTCTAGATGTTATTCAGGATGAAGAAATGCAACAACATGCCCTAGAAGTAGGACAACATTTAATGAATGGTCTGAAAGAATTAATGCTTAAACACCCAATAATTAGTGATGTTCGCGGTCATGGATTATTTATTGGCGCCGAAATGGTAAAAGATCGAACGACTATGGAGCCCGCTATTCCGGAAATAGATATCGTAGTAGAAAAAATGAAGGCAAACGGATACTTGCTAAGTACAGACGGCCCTTTGCATAATGTCCTTAAAATAAAACCACCCATGCCATTTAACAAACAAAATGCCGATGAAATGGTAAAATTATTGGAAATAGCCTTAAGCGAATTGTAGAAAAAATAGTTTGAAAGTAATTTTTTATCCGTTTTTCACTAACGACATCAAACTATAAGTAATCAGAATAAAATAATGTCGTATTTTATTGTTTATATGTAGTTAAATTTGTATATTTATCTCATTATGAGATATGTAAACCTAAAAAAAGAAGAGATTGAAGTGTTAGAACACCTTCATCAAAATAGCCCTAA
>NZ_JAPZSU010000012.1 GCF_027531905.1 Flavobacterium sp.
GAACACTTAATTTGCCACTTTCAAAAACAGAAACAATCTCTCGTTTAAAATCTTCTGAATAATGCCGTACTTTTCGAACATTCTTTAAATTTGCTTTCATATAAATTGACTTTTGTGGTCAACCTATATCAGGGACGTACAAAAATCTAAAATCAAGAATCGTTAATCTTCAGTCTAAAATCTCTTAACTTAATGACATTTCACGCCCCAATTATGCTTTTTCTTTTTCGAAACGGTCTATGACTTCTTGGTAATAGGCCAAGGTGGTTTTGGCGATGGAGGCCCAACTGAATTGGTTGAGTACGCGTTGGCGACCGGCTTTTCCCATTTGGTTGGCCAAGGCTTCGTTGTCGAGCAAGAGATTGACTTTGGTAGCAAAATGCTGTTGGAAGTCCTGAGGATTGGCGGGGTTAAAATCGGTTCGGGAAACAGGGGCGAGGGGTATCAAAAATCCGGTTTGTCCTTCGACGATGATTTCGGGTATGCCTCCTACGGCGCTTCCTACCACGGGTGTTTCGCAGGACATTGCCTCGAGATTGATGATACCAAAGGGTTCGTAGAGCGAGGGGCAGGCGAAAACGCGGGCGTGGCTGTAGAGCACTTTTACTTTTTCTCTTGGGAGCATTTCGGAGATGAGGATGACGCCTTCTCGGGTGGCTTTTAACTCGGCGATGAGTTGTTTGGTTTCGGCGGCGATTTCGGGTGTGTCGGGGGCGCCTGCACACAATACGATTTGGCAATTGGCATTGAAATGTTGTGCCGCAGCGATGAGTTGCGAGATACCTTTTTGGCGTGTGATGCGTCCCACAAAGAGCACAAACGGTATGTTAGGGTCGATGCCTAATTCGGTCAACAAGGCATCATCAAAAGTGGGTTGGTAGAAATCAGGGTCGATGCCGTTGTGAATCACCGTGACTTTTTCGGGCGCTACGCCATAGGCTTCGATGACATCGGTTTTCATTTGTTCGCTTACGGCAATCACACCATCGGCAGAGGCGTAGGCGTGTTGCTCTAACCAGCGCGATAGGAAATAACCGTTGCCGAGTTGCTCGACCTTCCAAGGGCGGTGGGTTTCGAGACTGTGCGTGGTCAAAATCAGCGGTACTTGCAGCAGTTCGCGTGTAAATACGCCCGCCAAATGGGTGTACCAAGTGTGGCAGTGTACAATGTCGGCCTCAGGAGTGGCTTGTGCCATCTCGACATTTTTGCTCAGGTTATGAAACATTTTGAGGTGTGCATTGCTTGGGTCTTCCATTTTGGTCAAGCTGGAGGTGATGCCTTGCACGTGCATATTTTGGGAGGTTTCGGATTGTGCCCCAAAACAGCGGACTTCTACTTGGGCGAGTTTGGCCAGTTCTTGGCTTAAAAAATCGATATGTACTCCCGCACCACCATAAATGTGCGGAGGAAATTCATTACTGTAAAGGGCTATTTTCATAAGACATTTTTAGAGAAGTAAAAAAAGCTTTGTTTTTTGTCTTTATAAAACTATAAAATTTAAGTGAGAAAGTAGCCGTGAATTTGATGATAATTTGAAACGAATCGACTTAATTTGTAGTATTTATGATCCGTTGGGAGAAAATGTTTTTTTTATGACAATTTGATAGCTGAGTGCGGGTTAAAACTATAGTACTTAAATCAGCCCTAAAATTTGATTGGAAGAATTTTGATAAAAAAAATTAACCACATAGAATCATAGATTAAAATAAATCAAAATAGAAAAAACAGAAATAGCACTATTTTTCACATAGCTCATCTATGTGAATAGTAAAACGTCTATTTCTGTCTATTTAAAATCTACAAATTCTATGTTTCTATGTGGTAAAAAATAATTTTGCTTAGTGTTTTTTGTAATAATTCAATAGGGATGGGCTTTAGCCCATTCTTTGCAATGAGTTTAGTAGTAGGCTTTAGCCAAAATAGTACCCTAGTTTCGGCTAAAGCCTTTATATCTTTTATGATTATGTCATCCCGCTAAAGCGGGATGCAATTAATTTTGTGCAATTCATTAACAAGCTTGTTGTGTTTTTTTTGGATGCTCTTTTTAGGAATAAAAAAAGCCGCTTCTTTTCAGAAACGGCTTGCATCGTAAAGAGTGCTTTATTTTTTATCCTCAATCACTATGGCAGGAATCTGCTTTTGTTGGATAAAGGCATTGAATTCGGGTTGTTTTGTTTTTTTTACAAAAGTCACAAAAAAGCGTTTTTCTATTTTGCTTCAAATTGTATACATTTATAAAAAATATTGAATCATGCGTTTTGTACTTCTATTTTCTTTTTTTCTGCTTTTTTCATCTATTTATTTCAAAGTATATAGCCAAACTTCCGAACGGCAATTAGCTACTAAAAATAAATTAATGTTATCAATTTCAGACACTACCTTTGTGAATTTGAAAGACTATAGCGAGGATTTTGTATACGACATGAAGTATGCAACTACCGATAATTTTTTGAAGTCAAAGGTGTATGATTGTGCTGCATGTTTTTTGAGATGGAAAACGGTAAAAGCCTTGATTAAGGCTAATGATACCTTTATGCAAAAAGGATTTAAAATAAAACTTTTTGATTGTTACCGACCTTTAGACATACAGAAAAAGATGTGGAAAATAGTATCTAATCCAGAATATGTTGCCGATCCTGCGAAAGGTTCGATCCATAATAGAGGAGGGGCTGTAGACCTAACGCTTGTAACTTTGGAGGGTAAAGAATTAAACATGGGAACAGCATTTGATTTCTTTGGAAAAGAAGCAAGTCACGGGTATCTATTTCCTGATAAAAAAGTAATGGATAACCGTAAAATGCTAAAAAAAATTATGCTTCAAAATGGATTCAAAGCATTTGATTCAGAGTGGTGGCATTATAACTTAGCCTCAGGGCTGACCGACAAAGTCTCCAATACAAAGTGGGAATGTGATTAATTTTCTATGCAAGGAAGATTTTTGATGAAATAATTTTCAGGTTGATACACTTTGTTGTCTAATTCAGAAGTAAATTCCTTTTTTATGACGTAATCTTCTAAATCGGTCAAATATTTTATTCGCATCAGTGATAGAGGAGAGTTTTTTAACTTTTCAAAACTATCTTTCAAAAAATAAAATTCGCCTGTAGTGACTCTGTTATCAAATCCTTTGTCATCTCGCAACAATGTTCCGCAATTTTCTTGATCTTTATGTACCAAAGAAATAATACTTCCATCATTTAATTGAAGAAACAATTTTGAGTTTTTATCAAAGCAGTTGGCTTTTATAAAGCCTTTACTTTTTTGTATCAATTGAATGTTTAAAGTAGGTACACCATCTGTTAGCGCTAGAGAAAAGAAAATATAGCTAGCAGTACCAGCGAAGTTTTTTTCGCTTATCATGTATTCTTTTGTGACTTTATAACTACCTATAGAATCTACCACATTGGTGCTGTAGTCGCATGGTTTTTGGGCTAATAAAGAAAAACTTGAAAGGATAAGAATGGTAAATACGAGTTGCTTCATGTTGGATTAAATTTTGCTGCAAATTAAAACTATTTTGTCGTTATTCATATCAGTGGTGAAAAAACAATATGTATTTCCTCCTTCTTTTATTTTCCATTTTTTTCTAATGTTTTCTACAGTATCCGGAAAATTTCTAGTAGTAATATTTGTTTTTTGATTGACTAAGTGTTTTTTTATCTCTAATTTATTGTAGTTCAGTTGTTTGTTGATTTTGAATCGCCTGCCTGGAAAGTCAATCAATTCAGTATTGGTATATAAATGCGAATGGGTATGTAATTTATTCAGTTTAAAAACGGAACTAATTGCATCAAAACCACCAGATTTCATAATTGCACTATTGGGCTCGTAAAGGTAATCCTTTGGTAAACCATAACTCGGTGGATTATCATTTTCGGGTAAATCAAATGTTTCTTCTTTATCTTTAAGGAGGTTTACCGTTTTTATGGAAACACTACCGGAATAGTCTTTATGAAGTTCCCATAAAAGTTCTTTTACTTCATTGTTTAGGGCAATAATGTGAATGGTTTTGACATTTTTTAATTCTGATAAGCCTGCGGTTAAATCAAGCAAAGGCGCTGTTTTTATTAGAATTGATTTGGATTTAGAAAAATACAAACCTATATTTTCTGGCACATTGGGAAGGCAATCTTTTAGCATAAAAACTTTGCCTTTGCTTTCGTTTCTTCTGGAAGGATCGATATACATCCAATCCCAAGTTTGGTCAATAGAATTAATTATATCTTGGCTGTCTCCCGTTTTGCATTCAATGTTTAGAGCTCTTAATTGTTTAAAATTATGAGCGGTAATTGCGGAAAGTTCAGGATTAATTTCGCAATGCACCACTTTTTTGAATTGTTTAGCAAAGTAAAAATCGTCTACTCCAAATCCCCCCGTTAAATCTATCAGACTTGTTCCGGAAATTAACTTAGATTTATACAAAGCAGTAGTCTCAGAAGAGGTTTGCTCAATGGAAATTTTTGGCGGATATAGAATATTTTTTGTAGAAAACCAACTAGGTAGTTTTTCCTTGGCTTTGGCTTTACTCTCTATTTGCTCTAAAATTTTCATCCATTCAAGGGTTGGAAATGGATTTTTTTGTAAAGCAAGTTTTGTTATGTTTTGGGATAATTGAGCGTTAATGAAATGCTGAACGTCAATATGTAATAGGTCAAAATTCAAGGTTAAATGTCTTTGGTTAACAACTGAATGATTTTGTTTTCGGGAAAAAATTCTTTTCCAATTACCTTTAAAATCGTATATAATGGTACGGCAATCACCATCCCTAAAATTCCAAATAGAAAACCAGCGGTTAGAATAACTAAAAAGATTTCTAAAGGATGTGAACTGACACTTTTTGAAAAAATAATGGGTTGTGATAAATTATTGTCAATAAGTTGTACTATCCAAAAGCCAATTAGAACATAAATAGTTGTGGGCAGAATTTCGGATTGAAAATCGCTGCCAAGATGGCTAATCATAGAAAGAATTGCGGCTAAAACGGAAGCTATTAAGGGTCCGATATATGGAATGATATTTAGTACAGCACACAAAAATGCAATGATAATAGCATTTGGAATCCCAAAAATTAAGAGTACCACTAGGTAAAGTAAGAAAACGATAAACAGTTGAAGGAGCAACCCAATAAAATATCGTGAAAGAAGATGATTGATTTTTTCAATGGAGTTTAAAATTGGCTCTTCATGTGTATCAGGAATTAATTTTTCGGCACCAACAATGAATAAAACACGGTCTTTCAGAAAAAAAAAGGTTATAAAAAGTACAGAACCTAATCCCATGCCAAAACTACTAATGGTTCCCAAAATAGAATTTAAAAAATTGGGAATGAGACCAAAATTTATGTTTGAGGTTAGGGTATTGAAGTTAAGGAATTTTTTGGAATTGATATGATGACTCTCTAGAAACGCATTCAATTGATTGATTAGAGCAATTGCATTTTTTTCAATTTCTTTGGTGTTTAATAAAGATAAATTTTCACTTTGTGCAATGATTAATGGCACAAAAAGGGTAATGATGCCAAAAATTAAAATCACAAACAAAGTCAGTGTTGTAATAGTGGCAATAGTGTGTGGGAATTTTAATTTTTTCTTGAAAAAATCTACTATAGGATTGCCAATTAAAGTTAAAATTAAGGCAACAACGAGATAGATTAAAACGGATTGTATTTGATAAAAAAAATAGGCTCCAGCTGAAATGGCTAAAATTGTTGCTACAGCTCTAATAATTCCATTCGAAATCATTTTTGATGTTATCATAAGTTAATTCTTTATGGGATAAATATAAAAAAAACTCGCTAGGTCTAGCGAGTTTTAAGAGTAATTATTTTTTTTGAGGTTTAGATTCCAAAACCAGCTCTAGCGCCACCACTTACAAATAGTGCTGCCATTCTTGCTTTTTGTCCGTTGGTAAACATATACATTCCTCTATCATCGGTATAATCCATGTAATTCATGGTCATTTCTACTGGAGTACCCGTACATGTGCTTAAATGTGGATAGGTGGGTACACCGTAATTAGCGGAATCATGAGTAGGAGTGTCTGCTACTAAATCACTTCCGCAATTAGCATCACCCCAAATGTGTCTTAAGTTCATCCAGTGTCCTACTTCGTGGCTAGCCGTTCTTCCCAAATTGTAAGGATAGCTTGTTCCAGAATTACTGGTTACTCCAATATATTTAGAATCGATAACAACCCCGTCTGTAGCTGCTGCTCCGCCTGGGAATTGGGCATATCCTAATATACCTCCACCGATGGTGCAAGCCCATAAGTTTAACGTATTGGAGGGGGAAGTTGGTGCTATACCACCTTGATTAGTTTTTTTCATAGCATCTCTAGTTCCCCAAGAGGTTTTTGTAGTAGACTTACGATTGATTTTAACTAATTCAAAAGTAATACCCACATTGGCAGCTACACCTGCAAATAAAGCGGGTGTACTAGAAAAATCAGTGTTAGTTGCTGTAAAATCCTTGTTCAAAACAGCAATTTGTGACTGGATTAAGGCGTCAGAAATGTTTTCTGCTGCGGTGCGGTATAGAACGTTTACAACCACGGGAATGACTACTTTTCCATTTACTAATTTACCTGTTAATCTAGCTTTTTGAGTAAATTCTTCGATTTGGTTCATTCGAATTGCTAACGATGGATCAGCAGCCAATTGTGCTTGGAAAACTTCGTTTGTAGCACAGCCTCTTTTGGCTACGGCTTGACCATCTAAGTTCGTGTTTAAGGTTTCTTCATTTTGACATGAAAAAAGCATTAATAAAAGCCCTGCACTCAATAAAATTTTTTTCATAATTTGGTTTTGTTAAATTGTTATAAAAAAGGTAATTTGGTTAATTGTTTAACAATTTTATAACATTTTTTTTGAACTACCAATTTTTTTAATAAAAATTTTACGACTATTTTGTTGGAAAAGAGGATTTTAGTATTGTTTTATTTTTCTTGTTAACTCGTAGAGTGCAATTCCAGTGGCTTGAACGACATTCATGCTACTGTTTTTTCCAAACATTTCAATATGAGTGATTTGGTGTGATTTTTTTAAAAAGTATTCTGAAACGCCCTCAATTTCATTTCCAATGAGCAGAGCAATTTTTTTGTTTTTTGGAATTACGACTTCGACTAACGGTTTGCTATCTGATGTTATTTCTAATGCAATGATTTCAAAATCATTTTCGATCAAATAAGATGCAACTTCTTCTTTAGTTTCAAATAATTCATAAGCTACATGGCGATGCGTATTTCGTGAAGTTTTGTTGATTTTTCTCGGATTCATTTGATTTCCTATACCTAGAAAGAAAATTTTCTCAACACCAAACGCTTCACTTATTCTAAAGAGCGAACCTATGTTGGGTTGAAAAAGTATGGAATCACAAACTAATACGATCGGAAATTGTTGGTGTTGAAAAGGGACCGATTCATGATGTAATTGCATTAAAAACAGTTTTTAATTAGTAAAAATATAATTGATGATGTTTGCGCCCATTTTGAGTGCTTTTTGACGAACTTCAATGGGGTCGTTATTGACTTCAGCATCTTCCCAGCCGTCTCCTAAGTCACATTCGTAAGTGTATAGTAAGGCCAAACGATTGGCAATAAAAATCCCATATGCTTGCGGTCTTTTGCCATCATGCTCATGTATTTTGGGTAATCCGGAAGAAAAAAGAAAGGGTTTTTGAAAAATAGCATGATTTGCAGGAATTTCTACTAAATCATTGTTGGGAAAAAGTTTTTTGATCTCTTTTCGGATGTATTGATCCATCCCGTAATTGTCATCAATGTGAAGAAAACCGCCAGCTTCAAGATATTTTTTTAAGTTTTCAGCCTCCGAATCATTAAAAACCACGTTTCCATGTCCAGTCATATGAACAAATGGATAGGAAAATAAGTCGGGACTGCTGGGTTCAACCGTACTTGGTTTTGCTTTTATTTTGGTGTTTATAGTTGAATTACAAAAACGGATCAAATTAGGTAAAGAAGTGGGATTGGCATACCAATCGCCTCCACCATTGTATTTTAATAATGCAATTTCTTGTGCATTGCTTCCAAAGGAAACCAAAAAAATAAGTACTAAAAGAGGTTTTGCCATTATTGAAACTATTTGAAGAGTATATACGGAGTATTGTTATTCATTAAAAAAAACTACACTATGACAGGCTACAACCGCTGCCGTTTCTGTTCTTAATCGTGTATTGCCAAGTGTTACTGGAACATAATCATTAGCTAAGGCCAATTGAATTTCTTTTTCAGTAAAATCTCCTTCTGGACCAATTAGAATGGTGGTTTTGGTATGCTTTTCAAGAACCGATTTCAATGATTTTTTATCAGTTTCTTCACAATGTGCAAGGAACAAATTGCCTTCTTGTTTTTGTTTCAAGAAATCCTTTAAAGCAATCGGATCATTGAGTTTGGGCAAGTAGCATTGATTACATTGTTTCATTGCTGTCAAAATTATCTTTTCAAATCGTTCTTTATTGATTACTTTTCTTTCGGAACGATCGCAAATGATAGGGGTAATTTCTTGTACACCAATTTCGGTAGCTTTTTCTAAAAACCATTCGTAACGGTCATTCATTTTGGTAGGAGCAACCACCAAGTGTAATGGATGAAGCGATGTTGACATCTTTTCAAAGGACAAAATACTAACACTACATTTGCTGTCAGAAGCCAAAGTAATCGCTGTTTTGAACAAATAGCCAAGCCCATTAGTTACAAAGAGAATGTCGCCGTCTTTTTTTCGAAGGACTTTAATGATATGTTTGCTTTCTTCTTTGTCAAATACAAAAGAAGTACTGCTTTCGTTTATAGCGGAATTATAAAATAATTGCATGATTAAAATGGGATTCTTGCTTTTGAAACTACAGATGAAGCTTCAAAATGTTGAGATAAATATTTTTGATACCCTACAATTCCAATCATGGCGGCATTATCTGTAGTGTATTCGAATTTAGGGATAAATGTTTTCCAGCCGTATTTTTGCTCAGCTTCTTTTAACGTACTTCTAATTCCTGAATTTGCCGAAACACCACCACCAATTGCCACTTGTTTAATTCCTGTTTCCTTGACCGCTTGTTTTAGCTTATCCATTAAAATTGCAATAATAGTGTGCTGAATAGAGGCACAAATGTCATTTTTATTTTCTTCGATAAAATGAGGGTTTTCTTTTTGATTTTTTTGGATAAAATACAAAATGGCAGTTTTTAATCCAGAGAAACTAAAATCCAATCCGGGTACTTTGGGTTTGGTAAATGAAAATGCTTTTGGGTTACCTAATTGCGCTAATTGATCCACCAAAGGGCCACCAGGATAAGGTAATCCAAGTATTTTGGCACTTTTATCAAAAGCCTCTCCAACAGCATCATCTGTAGTCTCACCAATAATAGTCATATCAAAAAAGCCATCTACACGAACAATTTGCGTGTGACCGCCACTTATTGTCAAAGCTAAAAAGGGGAATTCAGGTTTTTCAAAACCTTCTTCATCAATAAAATGAGCCAAAATATGAGCATGCATATGGTTTACCGCTATCAAAGGAATAGAAAGCGCAGCGGCCATAGATTTAGCAAAGGAACTGCCTACAAGCAACGATCCCATTAAACCAGGGCCTTGCGTAAAGGCAATGGCAGAAAGTTGTTCTTTCGTAATATTGGCTTTCTTTAATGCGGCATCGATAACGGGAACAATGTTTTGTTGATGCGCTCTCGAGGCTAATTCTGGAACAACGCCACCGTATTGGTTATGAATAAGCTGATTAGCGATAACATTTGATAAAACTTGGTTGTTATTTAGAACCGCAGCGGCGGTATCGTCACAAGAGCTTTCAATAGCAAGAATAAAAACGTCTTGATTTTGCATAAAAAGGGACAATTTTTAAATATTATTTGATAAATGGCTGCGAAATTCTTTATTTTTACAGCCTGGTCAAAATTAGCTATTTTTTATGAAATGGCGGTTGGAGTCATCAGATTTATAGTATTATTAAGTAATACGCTTCTTTAAATATTTCTGACGGCACGATGTTTGTCTATTGAATACTTAAAATTTCTACTATCAAAAAAATAAAAAAAATACTATTTCGATCCATTTTAGCACTTCTACTACTTTTATTAGTGGTAGGTATTGCTCTTTCATTGCCTGCCGTTCAAACTCGAATTGCAAAAAAATTGATGGATGATATCAATACTACTTACGGAACTTCAATGGTGGTAGATGAAGTGGCAATTTCTATTTTTGGAGGCGTAAAATTGAAAAAAGTTCTGATTTTAGACCATCACAAAGACACGTTGATTTATGCTAATAGGATAAAAACTAACCTTATTGGACTAAAGAAAGTAATTGACGGCGATTTAATTTTCAATGATATTAGGTTGGACGGGTTACTTTTTAATTTGAAAACCTATAAAAAAGAAAAACTCACCAATTTAGATGTTTTTATTGAGGCTTTTGAGACAGGAAAGCCTTCTACTAAGCCTTTTTTGATGACTGCTAGAGAGGCTTTTATTTCCAATGGACGTTTTATTTTGACCGATGAAAATAGAGCAGTTCCTAAGGATGTTGACTTTACGAAATTGAATGCTCAAATTAGTAATTTTAAAATCCTTGGTCCAGAAGTGCAAACCAATATCAATTTTTTGTCATTCAAAGATCATCGAGGGGTATTCGTGAAAAGATTAAGTTCGGCTTTTAGTTATAATAAAAAACGCATTCGATTAGAAGATTTAGATTTAGCGACAAAAGAGTCTAGCTTAAAAGCTGATGTGCAATTAAATTACAAGATCGAGGATTTTGCCGACTTCAACAACAAAGTAAAATTTGATGTCAAACTAAAATCGTCTTCTATTGCCTCAAATGATATTCGCTATTTTTATAACGAGCTTGGTCGCAATCTGTTTTTTAATGCCCGTTCCAGAATTGAAGGAACACTGAATGATTTGCGACTAACCGATCTTTCGCTGAGGGATAGGAAAGGTTCAAAGATTGTTGGAACTTTAAACTTCAAAAATTTATTTCCATCAAAATCACAACAATTTTACATGAAAGGTAAGTTCAAATCACTTGCCACAAGTTATGATAATTTGGTCACCATTTTGCCCAATGTTTTAGGGAAAAGATTGCCTGAAATCTTGAAAAGACTCGGAAACGTAGACTTAGTAGGAAGCACAGCATTAACTACTGAAAACATTGAAGCCGATTTTGTAATGAAAACCGCTATTGGAACTTTAACTTCTGATTTGGTTATTGTAAACATGAATAAATCCGATATCGCTAAGTATGTTGGTAATGTTAAAATGACTGATTTTGATTTAGGTGTTCTTTTGGATAGAAAAGATGTTGGTCTAACTAGTTTAAATTTGAAAGTAGATGGAATTGGTTTTACTGAAAAAAGTTTAAATACTGTAGTTAAAGGCGAAGTTTCAAAAGCTATGTATAATAAGTATAGCTACAGTAATGTGACTTTAGATGGTCATTTTAAAATGCCATTCTATAAAGGTAAAGCCTCCATTAAAGACCCGAATTTAGTTTTGAATTTCGATGGTTTAGTAGATTTAAGCGGAAAACAAAATAAATACGATTTTCATATTGTCATTGACAAAGCGAATTTGCATCAATTGCATTTCGACAAAGAATTAGTTTCCAATTTCAAAGGGGATATTGTGGTTGAAGCCACCGGTAATTCGATGGATAATGTCTTTGGAAACATTTACGTAAAAAACACCACTTTTCAGAATGCTAAAAAGACCTATGCTTTTGATGACGTGCATATTTCTTCTGTATTTGATGCGAATAATGTTAGAACATTGACCATAAATTCTACAGATGTAGGTCAAGGACAAGTAATTGGTAAATTTAAATTTAATCAATTAGAAGCTTTAGTTCAAAATTCGCTCGGAAGTCTTTATGGGAACTACAAACTAATACTCGTAGCTAAAGGGCAATTTCTAAAATTTGATTTTACCATTTATAATAAAATAATTGAAGTTTTATATCCGGAAGTAGTTTTGGCAACAGATGCTCGAGTTAAGGGCGTGATAAATTCGGACAGCAAGGAATTTAAATTGAATGTAAATTCGGAGAAGATTATAGCTGCAGGAACCACTTTGGATAATGTAAGACTTGCCATCGATAATAAAAATCCATTGTTCAATACTTTTATAGAATTGGATAGCATAAAAACAGGAATATATAAAATCAGAGATTTTAGCTTGATCAATGTAACCATGAAAGATTCCTTAAAAGTGAGAACCGAGTTCAAAGGTGGAGAAAATGGGGAAGATCTTTATAATCTGAATTTGTATCATACTATTGATAAAAACAAAAACAATGTAATTGGTTTTAGTAAATCCGACATAAAATTTAAAAACTATGTCTGGAATTTGAACGAAGTGGACACGAAGAGCAACCAAATTATTTTTGATAAAAACCTAAAAAATTTCGCAATAAATGATATTGTTTTGACTCATGAAGATCAAGAAATTGACCTGAGAGGATTGATTAAAGGGAATAATTATAAGGAATTGCATCTTAATTTTAAAGGGGTTGATTTAAAGAAAATCACACCTTACAATAATCAATTTGCTTTTAATGGAAATATTAGTGGAGAGGTCAACTTCGATCAAGATGGATTAGTTTATAAACCAACAGCCTCTATAGTGGTGGACCGTTTAAAAATAAATGATGTTTTTTTTGGAAACCTTAATTTTGATATTCAAGGAGATCAAAGTTTTAAAAAATTTACTATTCAGTCCAATTTAGAGAATGATGGTTTTGAATCGTTCAGTACAAACGGACATTTTGAAATTGTAAATAAAGAAACGATTCTTGATTTAGATATTAAATTAGATAAATTTAATTTGGCTTTCTTGAGTCCAGTTGGTGGAGAAGTTATTAAAAATATTAGAGGATTAGCTTCAGGAAATACCAAAGTACAAGGAACCCTTGCAAAACCCGATATAAATGGTCGTTTGTATTTAGAAGGAGCAGGCATGATTATTCCTTATTTGAAGGTTGATTATGAATTGGCAGATAGAACAATAGTTGATTTAACTAATGAAAAGTTTTTGTTCAGAAACAATTCTATTTTTGATACTAAATACAAAACCAAGGGGATTTTGAATGGGGTGGTAGAACATAATCAATTTTCGGATTGGAAATTAGATTTGGCCATCAATTCTAAACGATTTTTGGCTTTAGACACAAAAGATTCTGAAGATGCTGCTTATTTTGGAACTGCTTTTATTGATGGGACTGCATCAATAAAAGGGCCTGTTGATGGTTTATTTGTAAAAGTGGTTGCCAAATCAGAAAAAGGAACCTCGGTTAAAATACCTATTAACAATACTGAAAGTGTTAGCGAAAATGGATTGATTCATTTTGTTACAGCAAAAGAGAAAAGCAATAGCAAAAACGGAATTACTGAGCGTATAAAGGATTATAATGGTCTTGAATTAGAATTTGATTTTGATATTAATCCCAATGCTGAGGTAGAAGTAATTCTGGATAGAAACACGGGACATGGTATGAAAGGGAAAGGCTATGGGTCTTTGCTGTTCAAAATAAATACCTTAGGAAAGTTCAATATGTGGGGCGATTTTCAAGCTTATGAGGGGACTTATAATTTTAAATATGGTGGTTTAATCGATAAAAAATTTGCCGTTAAAAAAGGAGGTTCAATTATTTGGGAGGGTAATCCAATGAAAGCACAACTAAATCTTGAGGCGGTCTATAAAACATCGGCCAATCCGTCTGTTTTACTAGAAAACTCTTCTTTTAATACTAAGGTGCCAGTGGAGGTAGTGGTTGGAATTAGAGGGGATTTAGCTCGTCCAGAACCTGATTTTACTATTGTATTTCCAACAGTTAGTTCTGTTTTAGAATCAGAAATACAATATAAATTAAACGATAAAGATACAAGACAAACACAGGCGCTTTATCTATTGTCCTCCGGAAGTTTTTTGAGCCCACAAGGGATAAATCAATCGGATTTTTCAACGAGTCTTGTCGAAACAGCATCCAGTCTTTTAGGTGATATTATTCAATCGGATAATGATAAGTTTAAAATTGGGATGAATGTAATTACAGCTGATAGAAGAGCAGGTCGAGAAACTGATGGGCGCTTTGTGGCAACTGTTTCTTCCCAATTAAATGAAAGAATCACCATAAATGGTAAAGTGGGTGTACCTTTTGGAGGGGTTAATGAATCGGCAATTGTAGGCGACGTCGAAATCTTATATAGGGTAAATGAAGCCGGTAATTTTAATTTGAGATTATTCAACAAAGAGAACGATATCAATTATATTGGGCAAGGAGTTGGTTATACTCAAGGTGTGGGTATTTCCTATGATGTAGATTTTGATACTTTTAAAGAATTTGTTCAACAAATATTCAAAAAGCATAAATTGGTTATTCCTACCAAAACGACGCATATTGATGACGATTCCTCATTGTCACCGGATTATATTAACTTCAATAAATCGAAAAAGCCAGTTCCTGAAAAACCTAAGAAAAATCAAGAAGGTCTTATTCCTGAAGAAGAAGATTGATATATCTTAATAGGGTTACTTAATTTGTGATGCTTTTTTTACGAAGGAAACGGTACTATCAACTACCTCTTTATCTCCCAGGATTTTGCGATGCCCAAGATTATGGGTCAAAAATAATGTTCCTTTTTGGCAGTGCTCATGTATATGAATGCCTGCTGAAACAGGAACTTCGGTATCATTGTAGTCATGAATGACCAAGATTGGAATAGTAATTTCGGCCGCAGCTTTATAAGCAGAAAAATCATCCATAGTAATGTTGTGTTTTTTTTCAAAATACGCTCTGAGATGATTACCAATCTTTGGATCAACTTTTAATTTCAATACAAAATCATCAACAATATCTTGAACCACATCGCCGCTTCCAATAACGGTTGCATTTTTTACGTTTAAGCCTCTTTTAATAGCATTAAGGGTGGACATTCCGCCTAGAGAATGACCAATTATGGCTTCAAAGGGACCAAACTGTTTGTCTATTTCTAAAATAGATTCGATAAAATCCGTCATTACGCTGGTTGAACCAGGTGATTTTCCATGGGCAGGCGCATCAAAACTAATGGTCGAATAGCCATTTTTTAGTAATTCTTCAGCAATCTTAAATAATTGTGTCCCTCTGCCAGACCATCCATGTACTAAAAGTATTTTTAGATTGGATTCTCCAAAATGATAGGTCATTATTTTTTTGTCAATTGCTTTGATATCAAGGATTTGTTTAGCACATTTTGAGTCCATATCATATTCCCTTTTCGGGGTCTTGTGTTTGATAGGAGTCACGAAAAGTTTTGCAGCAAAACGAGTAACTAATTTTGTCGAAATAAAAGCGAATAGTTTAGCAGTTAGTATGATTATTTTTGGAATTCGCAAATTTTTTGCTGCATTAGTCTTTCTTTTAGGCATTTTACTAATTTTTTTTTAAAAGTTGTAGTGACGTTCTTTTTTACTAAATTTAAGAAACATAAAAGTACTATAAAATCTGATTTTTAAACCAATATTTTGAGTATTGTGAGAATTTTTAGTGATTATTTTAAGTTTTATGTGAGAGTATAAGTTGTAATAAAAAAAAGTAGGGTTTAATATTATTAACTAAAAAAAAAATGAAGCAACAAAAAAAGAATATTATTGCAATTATTTTAGGTGGAGGGCAAGGTTCTAGACTGTATCCACTGACTGAGTTTCGATCTAAACCAGCAGTACCTATCGGAGGTAAATATCGATTAGTAGATATCCCTATTTCAAATTGTATGAATTCGGATATTTTTAGAATGTTTGTTTTAACGCAATTCAATTCTAAATCCTTGAATGCTCATATCAAAAACACTTATAATTTTAGCATTTTTAGTCATGCTTTTGTAGACATTTTAGCTGCAGAACAAACACCTGATAACCCTACATGGTTTCAAGGAACTTCGGATGCTGTTCGACAATGTATGCCTCACTTTTTGAATCATGATTTTGAGTATGCTTTGATTTTGTCAGGTGATCAATTGTATCAAATGGATTTTAATGAAATGTTGGAAGCGCATATTGCCAATGATGCCGATATTTCTATAGCTACACTCCCCGTAAACGCTAAAGACGCACCAGAATTTGGAATTTTAAAAACAAATGATGCTAGTTTTATTGAGGCGTTTATCGAGAAACCAGCCGCCGAGCTTTTGCCTGATTGGGAATCGGATGTGAGTGATGAAATGAAACAACAAGGCAAGCATTATTTGGCTTCAATGGGGATTTATATTTTTAATAAAAAATTATTGGTGGAGTTAATGAAAAATCCTGACACTAAGGATTTTGGTAAAGAAATTATCCCTCAGGCGGTTGGGAAGCAAAAAATACTCAGCTATCAATATGAAGGATATTGGACTGATATTGGAAATATTGAATCTTTTTTTGATGCTAATATTGGTTTGACGAATGATGTTCCAGATTTTAATTTATTCGATAATGATAACAAAATCTACACCAGACCCCGATTATTACCTCCTTCAAAGTTTAAAAGTACGCAAGTGGATCATTCTTTGATATCCGAAGGCTGTATTATTAATGCCAAAGGCATCATAAAATCGGTAATCGGTAACCGATCTCGAATTGGTGAAGGAACCGTAATTGAAAACTCTTATATTATGGGTAATGATTTTTATCAAAGTCTTTGTGACATGCAAGATGATATTGAAAATGAAAATCAACTAATTGGAATTGGAGAACGCTGCTATATCAATCATGCCCTGGTTGACAAGAATTGCAGAATAGGCAATGACGTTTATATCAATGGAGGTAAACACCTTGTAAATAGATCCGAGGAATTGTATTGTATCAAAGACGGTATTGTAGTGATTAAAAAAGGGAAAACTTTACCTGATAATTTTAGAATAGAATAGATTATTACGCTAAATGATTTACAAGATAATGAATATACTATCAATTTCTAGGGTTTAGAAAGTGATTTAATTTTTTTAATATTATGCAAAAGCAAACTCGAATTGTTATCGAAAATGTGATGCCTCAATTAGATGCAGGCGCTCATTTTATAAAAAGAATAGTAGGACAAACGGTCGCTCTTACAGCAGATGTCTTTGGCGACGGACATGATGTAATTGAATGTTGTATTAAATTCAAACATGAATCCGAGAAACAATGGCAAGAAGTACGAATGTGGCCTAGTTATAATGATGAATGGGAGGGAAGTTTTAAAGTAGAACAACAAGGTTTTTACAGCTATTTTGTAGAAGGTTGGGTGGATTATGCACTGAATTGGCAACACGGAACCGAGCGTAAAATTCAAGACCATCAGTATGTAAAATCAGAATTATTAGAAGGAGCGGAGTACATAGAAGCCATTGTGAAGAAGGTCGATGCTTCTGAGAAGGAATATCTCAAAAAATTGATGCATCTTTTCAAATCCGAAGCGGATTACGATGAAGCAGTAAAAGAGGCTACTTCCTATGAACTAAAAAGTATTTTTAAAAAATATCCCGTTCGTTATATCGAAAATAAATCGTTGGAATTAAAGGTTTATGTGGATAGAAAAAAAGCCTTGTTTAGTACTTGGTACGAATTTTTTCCAAGATCTTCATCCGAAGAGCAAGGAAAACACGGTACTTTTAAAGACTGCGAAAGACTATTGCCTAGAGTAGCAGCCATGGGTTTTGATACCTTGTATTTTCCGCCCATTCATCCCATTGGAGAAATCAATCGAAAAGGAAAAAACAACGCGACTAATGCACAAGAGGGCGATGTTGGTTCTCCATGGGGAATTGGTTCTCAATATGGTGGACATAAATCGACCCATCCCGAGTTAGGTTCTATAGAAGATTTTAAATCTTTGGTCAAAAAAGCGCACGATTTAGGTATTGAGGTGGCAATGGATTATGCTTTGCAAGCGGCTCCCGATCATCCTTATGTTAAAGATTTTCCTCAATGGTTTAAGTGGAGACCTGATGGTACCGTGCAATATGCTGAAAATCCACCCAAGAAATACCAAGACATTCAACCTATATATTTTGAAAGCAAAGATTGGAAAAACCTATGGAAAGAGCTGTTGGATGTGGCCTTGTTTTGGATTGAAGAATGTAATATCAAAGTCTATCGTGTAGATAATCCGCATACCAAACCATTTTATTTTTGGGGATGGTTGATTGGTGAAATCAAGAAAAAACATCCTGATGTATTGTTTTTAGCCGAAGCTTTTACCCGTCCCAAAATAATGAATGAGTTGGCCAAACAAGGATTTAGCCAATCGTATACTTATTTTACTTGGAGAAATACCAAAGCCGAGTTAATAGAGTATGTTACGGAGCTAACGCAGTCTTCTCAAAAAGAGTTTTATAGACCTAACTTTTGGCCTAATACGCCAGATATAAATCCTTTTGCCTTGCAAGGAGGTAATGAATCGATTCATTTACAAAAGTACTTTTTGGCGGCTACTTTAAGTTCTAATGTGGGGATTTACGGACCTGTTTTTGAATATAGGATTAGTGCTCCAATGGCTCCAGGAAAAGAAGAGTATTTAGATTCTGAAAAATACGAGTTTGTAAAGTGGGATTGGAGTATTCAAAACAATTTGATCCGAAGAATAACCCAAATTAATGCAATTAGAAAAGAACAAAATTCGTTGCAACAAACCAATAACATTGTTTTTTGTGAGACCAATAACGATCAAGTTATTGCTTACTATAAATATGATGATAACAAACAAAATGAAACCTTAATGGTGGTTAGTTTAAACGATCAGCAGGTGGTTCAGGCGATGGTGCGATTGCCTTATCCGCAGTTTGGAAATCAGCCCATTCGCGTACACGATTTAATTACAGATGCCACTTACAATTGGGAAAACGAATGGAATTTTATAGAATTAGGGCCTAACGTACCTTTTCATTTATTTAAAATAATCAAGTAATGGTTGATAAAATTAACGAAGACGAATTCCAAAATCCGTTTGTTTTCAATATTGAATGGAAAAATGCTTTTGCTGAAGAAACTTTTGTAAAAATATTTTCTTCGGATATACTCGAAAATTACATTATCAATAAGCGATGGTATGGCGGAAAAGCCAGTACGCTAAAGTATATTGAAATTGTAGAATCGTTTCAAATTTCCTCAAAAAAACACACTTATTATGGGGTTTTGTTTGAAGTTAATTTTAAAGAAGCTTTCTACCAACATTATTTTATGCCTATTTCATTCATGTCTGAAGTCGATTTAGAAACCAATACGGTAATCGCTCCAGTAATAATGAATGGCGTTCAAGGCTATTTGGTCGATGCCCTTCATCAGGAAGATTTTCGTAAATTATTGTTTGATAACATCGTTCATCCCAACGCGAAAGTTAATGAAAAATTGAGTTTTCATTGTGGTTCCAAATTAACACAAAAGACCTATCAAAGCTCGAAATTCATGGGTGTGGAGCAAAGCAATACGTCTATAATTTACAATGATACCTTGGTTTTAAAGATTTTTAGAAGGATTTATATCAATATGAATCCAGATTATGAGATAAGCCGTTTTTTGACGGAGCGCATGCATTTTGAAAATTCACCAGCCTACACAGGAAGTATCAGCGTTATTTTGACTGAAGGAAATATCACCTTGGGATTAATGCAAGAGCTAGTTCCGAATCAAGGCGATGCATGGAAATTTATGTTAGAAGAGGTAGACCGCATTTTCGAAAACTTGAGCTATCGCAAAATAAAAATTGACAAATTACCAGACGTTGAATTGTTCTCGAGATTACGATTGAATGATATTCCACACGAAATTATCGATTGGGCAGGGTTGAAGATTTTTTTACGCATCAGAACCTTAGCGACGCGAACTGCCGAAATGCACATTGCCTTAGGGAGCGATATTCATGAAACCGCTTTTACGCCAATTACTTACAATGGAGATTATTCGGTTTGGTTAAAGAACCGATTGACGTATCAATTTCAAAACCGATTGAATATTCTAGAAAATAACTTGCACAAACTGGATGGCTTGGCTCTGGAATTGGCCAATCAGTTTTTAGATCAAAAAAAGAACATTCGTAAAGTTTTCTTAGATTTTGATTGGACCAAAATGAAATCTGAGCGTATTCGAATACACGGTGATTATCATCTTGGTCAAGTATTAGTTAACGGAGAAGATTTTTTCATTCTAGATTTCGAAGGAGAACCAGAAAGCACCATTCGCGATCGAAAAGTAAAACAGCCCCCATTGAAAGATGTTGCTGGAATATTTCGTTCCTTTCATTATGCCATCTATGCGACCATTTTCAATAATAAAGACAAGTACAATTATGAGCAATCTGAATTGTTTATAGCGGGAGAGTTGTTGTACAAATACTTTGTTGGAATATTTTTGCAAACCTACACTGAAGTAGCTCAGGCAGGTAATCTTAATATTGGTTACAAAAATGAAATTGACTTTTTACTCAAATATTGTTTGCTAGAAAAAGCAGTTTATGAATTAGGGTATGAGTTGAATTCAAGACCTCGTTGGTCTGTAATTCCACTGACAGGAATTGCGAGTATAATGAATTTTAAAACAAAATAACTTACAGTACTGAGCAATCAGTTTAAAAAATAAAAAATGAATAAAGTACAAGTACATTCTCTTTTCACTGAATTTGATATCGATTTATTTAAAGCTGGGAAGCATTTTCGTCTCTATGAAAAATTAGGCGCACATCCAATTGAAGTGGATGGCGTGAAAGGAGTATATTTTGCCGTTTGGGCACCCTCTGCGCAGTCCGTTTCTGTGGTTGGAGATTTTAATTATTGGATAGCAGGCAATCATGAGTTGTATGTGCGTTGGGATGCTTCGGGTATTTGGGAAGGTTTTATTCCAAATATCACTAAAGGCACAACTTATAAATATAAAATTCAGTCATCCAACACCGGAATAGTTACTGAGAAAGCGGATCCTTTTGCTTTTTATTGCGAAAAACCGCCACACACCGCCTCTGTAATTTGGGATTTGGATTATAAATGGGAGGATGACAAATGGATGAAGTCTCGAAAAGAGCATAATGCGCTAGATAAACCCTACTCAGTTTATGAAGTACATCTGGGATCTTGGAAACGCCATGCTGAGGACAATAGTTTCTTAAGTTATACTGAAATGGCCGAAGACCTTGTGGGGTATGTCAAAGAAACAGGATTTACACACGTAGAGTTTATGCCTGTAATGGAATATCCCTACGATCCTTCTTGGGGGTATCAGTTGGTCGGGTATTTTGCACCAACTTCTCGTTTTGGAACCCCTCAAGAGTTTATGTATCTCGTAGATCGTTTGCACGATGCAGGAATTGGGGTGATTTTGGATTGGGTTCCGTCACATTTTCCTGATGATGCGCACGGACTAGGATTTTTTGATGGCTCTAACTTGTTTGAACATCCTGACCGCAGAAAAGGTTATCATCCCGATTGGACAAGTTTGGTTTTCAATTATGGTCGTAACGAGGTGCGTTCTTTCTTGATAAGTAATGCTTTGTTTTGGTTGCACCATTATCATGTGGATGGACTGCGAGTTGATGCTGTTGCCTCAATGTTGTATTTAGATTATTCCAGAGAAGATGGGGAATGGGAACCAAACATTTTTGGTGGACGCGAAAACCTAGACACGATAAGTTTCCTTAAAGATTTTAACGAAGCGGTTTATGCGAATTACGAAGGCGTACAAACCATAGCCGAGGAAAGCACCTCATTTCCTATGGTTTCTCGACCAACTTATGCTGGTGGATTAGGCTTTGGAATGAAATGGATGATGGGTTGGATGCACGATACCTTGCATTATTTTCAAAAAGAAACGGTTTATAGAAAATACCATCAAAATGAGTTGACTTTTTCTATGACGTATGCTTTTTCAGAGAATTTTATGTTGCCACTTTCTCACGATGAAGTGGTGTATGGAAAACATTCCATCGCAGGAAGAATGCCAGGCGATGAATGGCAAAAGTATGCAAATCTAAGGTTGTTATACGGGTACATGTTCACACATCCAGGAACAAAACTGTTGTTTATGGGTAGCGAATTTGGGCAAAGCGCTGAGTGGAATTTTGAAGCGAGTCTCGATTGGCATTTGCTACAATATCCTTTTCATCAAGGAATCAAAGCCGTGATTACTGCCTTGAATTCTTTGTATAAGTCTGAGCCTGCCTTGTACGAAAAGCAATTTAGTCCCGATGGATTCGAATGGATTAACTATTCTGACCACGACAACGCTGTAATGACTTATACCCGAAAAGGGAATGATGCAAAGAACGATTTGATTGTAATTTGCAATTTCACCCCAGTAGTTCGAGAAAACTATCGCATTGGGATACCTAGAAAAGGAGAATTAACCGAAATATTCAACAGCGATGCCAAGTCATTTGGCGGTAGTGGCGTGCAACAAAGCGGAAAATTAAAAGTCGAAGCCACGCCTTATGACGGCAGAGATTATTCCATTGCCCTAACGTTACCTCCTTTGGCGATTTCCGTGTTCAAATTGAAATAGCCTTGTGCATTCAAAATAAAATTGTTTATAAGACAGAAGTTTTGTAAACGATTTTTTATTTGGGCGTGCCCTCCTCTAGCCAGAAAAAGGCTAGAGGAGGTCGTGCTGTACGTTCCCGCTTCCCGATAGAAAAAATCGGGAGAGCTCCACTGCCATCACTCACGCAAGCGTTTTCATAAGTACTATTCTGGAATCAAAGAAATTTTGCTTTCAATTCAGGAGTAGGCATCCAGCAATGTTCTTTTTGACCGTACCATTTGTACCTATTTTTGGCGACATAATCGTAAAGGGAATTCAAAAGGGGAGCAGGAAGGATTTTAAAAACAATAGCCAAACTAAAAATTCCGCCAAGCTCCTTTGCAATGTCCAAAACCGCCTCCGATTTATAAGAATACGAAATCCCAGGCGAATAAAAAACAAGACTGTCTATTTTGCGAGTATCAATCCCAATATGTTTTTGTATGGCTATACCCATTTCACTTTGCAAAGCCACATATCGGAACACGTCTTTTTTATCATGCTTTATAATGGTTTGCACCGCAGTATTACACAAATTACAAACACCATCAAAAAGAATGATTTTCTTATGTTCAGGAAGTGATAAGGAATGTTGCATTTGTTTATTGGTCTTGATTTAGGTTTGAGAATAGGTGTAATTACCGCAAATCCGCAAATTAATTTGAGGCTTATGCAATAAAAATTTGCGAATTTGCGGTCATTTTTTTTATTTCTTAACCGCTTCAACTAATTCCAATTCGTCTAAACTTACTTTCGAAGTAAAAATACCATAATTAACAGTAGCTTTATTTTTCTCAATACTATCAATCGTTCCCACCGCTTTTCCATCAGCCATGCGCACTCTATCGCCTAATTTTAGAATAGGTTTTGGTTTTTCAACAATGGGTTTCAGTTTCTTTTCTTTTTTTATAGTTCTGATTTCCTCGACCTTAACTTCAACCTCTTTGATAATCTCTTTTTTCTTCTCTATGATGACTTTGGCTTCTTTGGCTGAAATCTTTTTACGCTTGGAGTTTTCTATTTCAATAATTTTCAAAAACTCACCAATGAGTTCTTTTTTGTTTTTATTGTTGAAGTATTTCTCCGAAATATCCTCTATTTTTTGACCAATGTAAATCGTTTTTTGGTTACTATCATACAATTCCTGATAGCTTTCCAGTTTTTGCTTGATTTTCACATTGATGTTTTCCATTTTTTTGCTTTCCTCTCTGGCTTTCGATTCTTCTTCTTTTAGTACTTGAGAGGTTTTTTCTAGTTTAGAACGTTCTTTTTGTAACGTGGCAATGGTCTTGTCAAAACGTACTTTTCCGGTTTCGATTTTCTTCTTGGCACGATTGATTAAGCCAAACGGAATACCATTTTTCTGAGCTACTTCAAAAGTAAAAGAACTACCAGCTTGACCCAAAACGAGTTTATACAACGGCTCTAATGTTTTCTCGTTAAAAAGCATATTGGCATTTTGTGCACAAGGCAATTCATTAGCCAAAATCTTTAAATTTGAGTAGTGGGTCGTAATGATTCCAAAAGCTTCACGATGGTAAAATTCTTCCAAGAAAATTTCGGCAAGTGCCCCACCCAAATCTGGGTCAGAACCTGTACCAAATTCATCAATCAAAAACATGGTTTTTCTATTGCACTTTTTTAGAAAATAATTCATGTTTTTTAAGCGATAACTGTAGGTACTCAAATGATTTTCTATGGATTGATTGTCGCCAATATCCGTTAAAATTCGGTCAAACAAAAAGGTTTCACTGCGTTCGTGTACCGGAATCAACATACCCGATTGCAACATTAATTGCAATAAGCCAACGGTCTTTAAGGAAATGGTTTTTCCACCCGCATTGGGTCCAGAAATAACGATGATTCGGTTATCTTGGTTCAGTTCTATAGTTTGTGGATGGGTAACTTCGTTCTTTTGTTTGTTGTTCAAATACAAAATTGGATGGTAAGCATCTCTTAGAAATAACCTTCTTTCTTCACTGATTTGAGGTAAAATAGCATTGATTTTGTTGGCATATTTGGCTTTCGCAGCAATAACATCAATATCACTCAAAAACTCTTGGTATTCGATAAGCAAAGGCAAATACGGACGAATAGCGTTTGATAATTGCTTTAAAATTCGGGTGATTTCTTCTTTTTCTTCATATTCTAGATTGCTTAATTCACGCGAATATCTCAAAGTAGCTTCTGGTTCGATGTAAGCAATACTGCCTGTTTTCGAACTTCCTAAAATGGTGCCTTTGACTTTTCTGCGGTACATCGCCAAAACAGCTAAAACTCTACGATTTTGAACAAAACTTTCTTTGATATCATCCAAATATCCCAAGCCATTATATTGAGATAAGGCCACACCGAAACTTTGGTTTACCTTACCACGAACCACGTTCATATTTCTTCGAATGTTGAGTAAATCTGGAGAAGCATTGTCTTTGATTTCGCCATATTTGTCTACGACTTCATCAATTAGCGTAATGATATTTTTGGTGTATTCTACTCTAGCGGCTCTAGCATTCAAATTAGGATAATAGTCTTCGAATTTTTTTAGGAAATTCAATAAGAAATTACTTGTGCTGGAGAGCGTAGCAATTTTTCTAAAACTTCCTACTTCAAGAAAGCTGTCTTCAATTCCAAGAAATTTGATTTCATGAGTAATGGCGTCAAATCCGTGATTCGGAATGGCATTGTTATTTTGAAAAGAAGAAACATACTCTGAAGTTTGTAACAAAGCTTCCATCAACGTTTCTTTCTCTCTGAAAGGCGTTATTTTTAATGCTTTCTCTTTGCCAATATCGGTATTGCAAATATCCGATAGGGTTTCGAGTACAGTGGGGAATTGTAAATCTTGTAATGTTTTTTCGGTGATAGCAATCATTGAATTTTGTATTGTGAAAAGGACAAAGTTACAAACTTGTTAAGTTGTATTAATCTAAAACAATTAATATTTATATTTGTTACGAATCAAACCCGTTATAGATTTTATCAGAAATGAATAAAGACGAAATTATAAAAACTTTAAAAGCCGATAAACAGTATCTGACTGAGAATTTTGGAGTAGCATCTATCGCTTTATTTGGTTCTTATGCTAAAGGGCTGGAAAATAAGTATAGTGATATTGATTTTATGGTAGAATTTTCTGAACCTTCTTATAGTTTATTGATGGGATTGTATGCTTATTTGGAGCATAAATTACAATCTAAAATTGAAATAATAAGAAAGGGACCTCATTTGTCTGAGCGATTCATAAATAGTATACAAAATGATTTAATTTATGTTTAATGAAGTGTATCAGTATTCTTTAGAAACTATTTTAGAGCATATTAAAGTTTGTAATAAGAGATTTTCAGAAATAAAGGAGCCTTCAGACTTTATTTCGACTGAGTATGGTCAGATTTTGTTAGATGCCATAGTTACTAGGTTCCAAGCAGTAGGCGAAAATTTGAAGAATATATTTAGAAAGCACACTATTTTAGAGGAAAAGTATCCCGAAATAGAATGGAATAAAATAATTAGATTCAGAGATTTTATTTCACACCATTATGAAATGCTAGATTATGAAATTGTTTTTGAAATAGGTAAAAATTATTTGCCAAAGCTTCAATCTGTAATCGAAGAAGAATTAAAAAGATGTAGTAATGTATAATAAGCTTACTCCTTCTTGGCAAACTTTTTTATCCGAAGAACTTGAAAAAGATTATTTCTTGAATTTAATGCAAGCTGTTACTGAAGAATATCAAAATCATACCTGTTTTCCGCCCAAAGAATTGATTTTTTCAGCTTTTAATCATTGTACATTAGAAGAAGTAAAAGTAGTTATCATTGGTCAAGACCCTTATCATGGAGAAGGTGAGGCTAATGGTTTGAGCTTTTCGGTGAATGATGGTGTTAAAATTCCACCATCTTTGCGCAATATTTATAGAGAATTAACAGAGGATTTAGGTGCTATTTTTATGCCAACTTCGGGAAATTTAGAAGCGTGGGCAAAGCAAGGGGTTTTGTTGTTGAATGCTACTTTGAGTGTTCGAAAAGACAGTCCCAATAGCCACAAACATTTGGCTTGGAGTCAGTTTACAGATGCCGTTATCGAAAAATTAGCTTCTGAAAAACAAGAGCTTGTTTTTTTACTTTGGGGAAGTTTTGCACAAAAAAAAGGCAACAAAATCAACAGAAACCAACATTTGGTTTTACAATCGGGTCATCCATCGCCTATGAGTGCTAATCAAGGAAAATGGTTTGGAAATAAACATTTTTCACAAACCAATGCCTATTTAACTTCTAAGGGGTTGCAACCTATTGATTGGTTGTAATTATCTCTTGATAATATCTCTTAAAACTGCTTTGTCTGAGTAATTAATTACTTCTACACTGATTTCTTGATTTTTTGCTGTTTTTCCGTAAATGGTGTAGAGCTTTCCTTTTTCTACGCTAATATTACTTTTGTCAAAATCTACATCGCCAAATTTTAAGGTGTTTTTAATATCTGCGGTGTCGACCCATTTTTCGTTTAGAATTTGAGAAGCTTTAGCTGAATAAACAAAAGGCTTATTTCTTAAATCGTTCAACACACGAGCGTTTGGAAAATAATTACAGCGGGTGTCTTTGCCAGAAAATATAGCGGCTACCACAAATAATCCCATCAATAAACCAATCAAATAATAAGCGAAACGATATGTAAACTTCATGAAGTATTTTTTTTGCAAAGGTAATCGAAACTTAGCTTAAAAAACAAGTAAATTAATATCGCTGTCTTGAATATCAAACCATTCTCCTATTGCTTTGTTAGTAAGGATACCGTGGTACAAATACACTCCGTTTTTAAGTCCTTTGTTGCAACGTATAGCACTTTCTAAACCACCATCTTCGGCAATTTGAAGTAGATATGGCGTGATGATGTTACTAATAGATAGAGAAGCTGTTTTAGAATAACGAGAGGGTATATTGGGAACGCAATAATGCAAAACATTACTCTTGATAAAGGTGGGTTTCTCGTGAGTAGTTACCTCGGAGGTTTCGAAACACCCTCCTGTATCAATGCTTACATCTACGATGACTGCGCCTTTTTTCATGTTTTCCACCATGGTTTCTGTTACTACAATTGGGCAGCGTTCTTTGCCCCTCATAGCTCCAATGGCTACGTCACATCTTCTTAAGGCTTTTAATAAAGCTTTGGGCTGAATGGTAGAAGTGAAGATGCGTTGGTTCAAATGATTTTGTAAGCGTCTTAATTTGGTAATCGAATTATCAAAAACTTTTACATTAGCACCAAGTCCAATGGCTGTTTTAGCTGCAAATTCTCCTACGGTTCCTGCGCCAAGAATAACAACTTCAGTCGGAGGGACTCCTGTAATATTGCCAAATAATAAGCCTTTACCAAACTCGGTGGTAATCATTAATTCGGCAGCAACTAAAATGGAAGCCGTTCCTGCAATTTCGCTCAAAGACTTAACCGCAGGATAAGAACCATCTTCGTCTTTAATATATTCAAAGGCTAAAGCTGTTATTTTTTTTCTTGCTAAAGCTTCAAAATATGCTTTTTGTCTGGTTTTTAATTGAATGGCAGAAAGGACGATTGCTTTATTGTTGAGCATTTCTATTTCTGCTAGAGTAGGTGGTTCTACTTTTAAAATCATGGGACAACTAAAAACCTTTGCGGTATCTTTAGTTACTTCGGCACCTGCATCACTATATTCTTTGTCAGTGTAGCTTGAACTTTCTCCTGCCCCTGATTCAATCATTACGCGATGTCCTTGAATTGTGAGCGAATTAACAGCATCTGGAGTTAAGCAAATTCGTTTTTCTTGAAAGCTTGTTTCTTTAGGAATCCCAATGAAAAGTTCACTTTTATGTCTGGCTACTTCCAATTTTTCTTCTTGAGGTAGTAATTGTTGTTTGGTAAATGGGCTAATCGACATAATTGTTTAAAAATTTAAGCGTACAATTTACAAAAAGTATTTGTTTTTTTTGATGTAGAAAGGAGGAACTCATAATGGTTTAAGGCAGAAGTAGTTCCATCTTGATATCGGCTCTTTCGTACACCCCAGATTCTACAGGGATTTCTTTAAAACCAAAAGATTCATACAGGTGTAGTGCTGGTTTTAATTGCCTACTGGAATATAAAATTAGTTTTTGAATCCCCATTTTTTTGGCTTCTTCTATACAAAAGGCAATTAGTTGTCTTCCGATGCCTAATCCTTGCACATTTTCAGTAATTGCCATTTTTGATAATTCAAAAGTAGTTGCGTTCATTTTTATTAAGGATACGGTTCCTATAATTTCTTTGTCATAGCGAGCATAATATATTTTGCCGCCTTTATTAATGATTTCCTCGACAGGGTTGCTTAGTACCAATTCGTCTTTGGGTTCTACCTTGAAGTATTTTTGTAACCATTCTAAATTTAATGTTTTAATGGCTTCTTTATGTTCAATAGAGAAAGGAATGATTTCAACTGTGGCATTTGGATTTTTCATATATGTAAAAGTTATTTGTTAGCGGCCATATATGGTATCGGCTCTTGTTTATAGGTGTTTGTTTGCAACAAACCTGTTATTAATGGCGATTTCATAGCAAGAAATAGTTGTTATGTTAAAACTAGTGTTCTATTGCCATCAGGTAATATTTCTATGGTAATGATTGAATGTTCTTCTGGAATAAGAGTAGCAATTTTTTCAGCCCATTCTATAAAACACCAATGTCCCGAATATAAGTATTCATCAATTCCCATATCCAAAGCTTCGATTTCTGATTTTAATCGATAACAATCAAAATGATAAATGTATTGATTGTTAGTAGTATAGTATTCATTAACTAAAGAAAAGGTTGGGCTGCTTGTGGGTTCGTTAACTCCTAAATGCTTGCATAATTTTTTTATTAAGGTGGTTTTTCCTGCGCCCATTTCGCCATTGAATAATAGTACTTTATTTGGGTTTTGTTCTAGTATTTGTTGAGCAACCTGATCTAGCTGTTCTATTGAAAATGTTATTGTCATTCTTATAAAAGTTTATCGGCTATTCTTAATAATTTTTAGCTTGTTTTTTACCTTCAATGATTTAATGTAAACTATTACATACGAATTACTTTGGATGGAATACCAAAAAGGGAATAATCATTTCTTCTAATGAAATTCCACCATGTTGATAAGTGTTTTTGTAGTAACTTACGTAATGGTTGTAGTTATTGACATAGGCCAGAAACAAATCATTTTTTGCAAAAATATACGAACTGGTCATATTTATGGTAGGTAAACCGATTTCTTTTGGTTCTTTTACGGCATACACATCTTTTTGCTCATAGGTCAAACTTCTGCCCGTTTTGTATCTTAAATTCAAACTTGTGTTTTTATCGCCCACTACTTTAGATGGGTTTTTGACATTAATAGTTCCATGGTCTGTCGTCAAAATCAATTTGAAACCTAATTTTTGCGCTTGTTGAATGATTTCGAGCAAAGGAGAATTTTTGAACCAACTTAAGGTTAATGAGCGATAAGCCTTATCATCTGCGGCTAATTCTTTGACCACATCCATTTCGGTTTTGGCATGAGAAAGCATATCTACAAAGTTGTAGACAATCGTAACTAAGTCGTTATTTTTTAAGGCTTTAAAATTTTCGACTAATTTTTTCCCTCCTGCTAAATTGGTGATTTTGAAATAATCTTCTTTAATCGTTATGCCTAATCGTTTCAATTGAGCGGTTAAGAATTCAGCTTCATAGAGATTTTTGCCGCCTTCTTCGGGATCATTTTTCCAGTATTTTGGAAATTTTTTCTCCATGTCAAGCGGAGTTAATCCTGAAAAAATAGCATTTCGGGCATATTGCGTAGCTGTGGGCAGAATCGAATAATAAGGGACTTCTTTTTCAAGTTTGTAATAGTTGGCGACTACATTTTCAAAAGCTTTCCATTGGTCGTACCTTAAATTATCAATCACAACAAAAAGTACGGGTTTGTCTTTCTTTAGGATTTCTGGGACAACCAATTCTTTGAATAAGGTATGGGATTGAATGGGTTTGTCGCTTTTAGGAGCAAACCAATCTTCGTAATTGCGTTCTATGAATTTACCAAACTGAGAATTCGCTTCTACTTTTTGCGATTCAAGAATTTCGATCATGCTTTGGTCATCGATATTTTCTAATTCTAATTCCCAAAAAATCAATTTTTTATAAAGTTCAATCCAATCTTCATAAGTGTTGACCATAGCCATCTCTAAGGTGATTTTTCTGAATTCCTTTTGATAATCCAAGGTTGTTTTTTGAGAAATTAATCGAGAATGATCTAAGTTCTTTTTTAGACTTAGAAGAATTTGATTAGGATTGACGGGTTTGATTAAATAATCGGCTATTTTTGAACCAATAGCTTCTTCCATGATGTATTCTTCCTCACTTTTGGTAATCATAATCATGGGGATGGCCGATTTTTTTTCTTTCATTTCTGAAAGGGTTTCTAATCCGCTCATTCCTGGCATGTTTTCGTCCAAAAACACTATGTCGAAATTATTTTCTTCAAAAATAGCGATTGCGTCAAGTCCATTATTACAAGTGGTTATGCTATAATTTTTCTTTTCTAAGAAAAGAATATGAGGTTTGAGCAAGTCGATTTCATCATCTACCCAAAGTATTTTTATTGTATCCATATTTGGTGGTCAAGCATTCAAAATTAGTAAAACATTTAGCCAAATTAATTAAATATATTAGGCTTTGATGTGGTATTGTGATTTTTTTAGCTATTTATATGGTTTTTAACTATCGAAATAGCAACTTTTGTATTGGTTTACAGCGTGCTCGGAACGATTTACTTTCTCGAAGTAAAGGGCGTAACATCTAAATTGCTTATATTTGTCGTCCTAAAAAAAATAACAAGAAGTGAGTCAAATCAACAAACTTAAAATATTTAATGATCCCATTTATGGTTTTATTACCGTCCCCAATGCGCTTATTTACGATTTAATTCAACATCCATATTTTCAACGCCTCCGCCGGATTTCTCAAATGGGTTTGTCTTATTTGGTATATCCTGGCGCTAATCATACGCGTTTTCATCACGCATTAGGATGTATGCATATTATGCAAAAAGCCGTTGAATCGCTTCGTTTTAAAGGCGTTTCAATCTCGGTTGAGGAGGAAAATGCATTGTATATTGCCATTTTGTTGCACGATATTGGTCATGGTCCTTTTTCTCATGCCATGGAAAGTAGTATTGTAGAAGATGTGCACCATGAAGCAATTTCTTTGTTGTTTATGCAACAATTAAATAAGGAATTTGAGGGTAAATTAAGTTTAGCAATTCAAGTTTTTAAAGGCGAATACCATCGCAAATTTATGTTGCAATTGATTTCGAGTCAGTTGGATATGGATCGAATGGATTATTTAAAAAGAGATAGTTTTTACTCGGGCGTGTCTGAGGGAAATGTTAATTCTGAGCGAATTATACAGATGATGAATGTGGTGGATGATGTTTTGGTAATCGAAGAAAAAGGAATTTATTCGGTAGAAAAATTTTTAATGTCTCGTCGCTTAATGTATTGGCAAGTGTATCTTCATAAAACGAGTTTGGTTGCCGAATCTATTTTGACCAAAATACTAAAACGAGCAAAAGAACTTACATTAAAAGGAGAGGAGTTGAAAGCCAGTTCGCCTTTATCCTTTTTTATGCATCACAAGGTAACAATGGAGACTTTTGATGCAGAAACTTTGAATTTGTTTTCCAAATTAGATGATTTTGACATTATTAGTGCCTTAAAATCTTGGCAAGATCACCCCGATTTTGTTCTCTCATCCTTGAGTAAAATGATTATTAATCGTGATTTGTTGAAAATAAAACTAAGCAGTGAAAAAATTTCTTCAGAAGATTTATTGCCATTAAAGGAAAGAGTTGTTTCAGAATATGGGATTTCTTTAACAGAAGCGAATTATTTTATTTTTAGAGGAAAAATCAAAAATCAGGCGTACAGTAAAGAAGCAGAGCCTATTAGGATTTTGAAAAAAGATAAAACCATAGAGGATATTGTTGACGCCTCAGATCAATTGAATTTTAAATCAGTATCTAAGTTTGTAACGAAGTATTACATCTGTTTTCCAAAACAACTGTTGTAATTTATAACAATTAAAACCTATTTTTTATATTTTTGTCGCGATGAAACGAACGAGTAAGTTATTTTTGAAAATAAACAATACATTCTCTAGTGAGTTACATCTTATTCCAATGAATAATACAATCCAATAAGATGAAATTTACAGCAGAACAAATAGCAGGTATTTTAGAAGGTGAAGTAGTGGGTAATCCAAGTGCTTCAGTATCTAGATTATCAAAAATTGAAGAAGGTACAGAAGGCTCCTTGACTTTTCTGTCCAATCCGAAGTACTTGAATTATATATATTCTACTCAGGCCTCCATTACTATTGTTAATGACACTTTTGAGCCTGAATCTCCAATAACCACCACCTTGATTAAAGTAAAAGATGCGTATGCTTCTTTCACTAAGCTTTTAGAATTTTACAATGAAGTCAAAAGAAATAAATCTGGCATAGAACAACCTTCCGTTATTTCTGATGCTGTAAAATATGGAGCTAATTTGTATTTAGGAAGTTTTAGTTACATTGGTCAAAATGTAGTTATAGGCGATAACGTCAAAATTTACCCCAATTGTTTTATTGGTGATAATGTTGTCATTGGTAATAATGTTACTATTTTTGCCGGCGTTAATATTTACTCAGAGACCGTGATTGGAAATGATTGCGTCATTCATTCTGGGGTGGTTTTAGGATCGGATGGATTTGGGTTTGTACCAAAACCAGATGGTACTTTTGATAAAATTCCACAAATAGGAAATGTAGTTTTAGAAGACGGAGTAGAAGTTGGCGCAAACACTACTATCGATAGAGCTACATTAGGTTCAACAATCATCAGACGTGGCGTGAAATTAGACAATCAGATACAGATTGCCCACAATGTAGAGATTGGCGAAAACACAGTGATAGCAGCACAAACGGGTATAGCTGGCTCATCAAAAGTAGGTAAGAATGCTATGCTAGGCGGTCAAGTGGGGGTCGTTGGACATTTAACCATTGGTGACAATGTTCGCATTCAAGCACAATCAGGAGTGACCAGAAACATCAAAGATGACGAAACCATTCAAGGTACACCGGCATTTACTTATAACGATTTTAATAAGTCATATATTTATTTTAAAAAGTTGCCACAATTGGTAGCCGAACTAGAAGAATTAAAGAAAATAATAAATCAAAAACATGGAAATAATGGTTAAACAGAAAACCATCAAGACGGAAATATCATTAACTGGTGTTGGATTACATACAGGGAAAGAAGTGACAATGACTTTTAAACCTGCGCCAGTAAATAACGGTTTTACATTTGTAAGAGTTGATTTAGAAGGGCAGCCAATTATTGAAGCTGACGCTAATTATGTTGTAAATACACAAAGAGGAACTAACTTAGAAAAATTAGGAGTTAAAATTCAAACTCCTGAGCATGTTTTGGCAGCTTTAGAAGGTTGCGATTTAGATAACGTTATTATCGAATTGAATGCTTCAGAGTTACCTATTATGGATGGTTCTTCAAAATACTTTGTTGAAGCTATTGAGAAGGTAGGTGTTGAAGAGCAAAATGCTAATCGAAATGTATATGTTGTCAAAGAAATCATCTCATTTGTAGATGAAACTACAGGTAGTGAGATTTTGGTTATGCCTAATGATCATTATTCTGTAACTACAATGGTTGATTTTGGAACAAAAATCCTTGGAACTCAAAATGCAACTTTGAAAAGCATTGCCGATTTCAAAACTGAAATTAGTGATTCGAGAACGTTTAGTTTTTTACATGAGTTAGAATCCCTTTTGGATAATGGATTAATCAAAGGCGGTGACCTTAATAATGCAATTGTATATGTAGATAAAGAAATATCTGCAACTACCATGGAAAATCTTAAAACGGCTTTTGGTAAAGACACCATTTCAGTTACCCCAAACGGAATTTTAGATAACTTGACGTTACATTATCCAAACGAGGCCGCTAGACATAAATTACTTGATGTTGTGGGTGATTTAGCATTAATTGGAACAAAAATCCAAGGTAAAGTTATTGCAAATAAACCGGGACATTTTGTAAACACCCAATTTGCAAAAAAAATGGCAAAATTGATTAAAATTGAACAGCGTAATTATGTTCCTGTTTATGATTTGAATCAAGAACCTTTGATGGATATTCATAAAATCATGTCGGTTTTACCGCACAGACCTCCATTTTTATTGATAGATCGCATCATTGAAATGTCGGATACTCATGTTGTAGGAATGAAAAATGTCACCATGAATGAAAATTTCTTCGTTGGGCATTTTCCTGATGCACCAGTAATGCCAGGGGTTTTAATTGTAGAAGCTATGGCTCAAACGGGGGGAATTTTAGTATTAAGTACCGTTCCAGATCCAGAAAACTATCTGACTTTCTTTATGAAAATTGATAAAGTTAAGTTCAAGCACAAAGTACTTCCAGGGGATACTTTAATCTTTAAATGTGATTTGATTACACCTATCAGAAGAGGAATTTGTCATATGCAAGCCAATGCTTATGCTAATGGAAAATTAGTAGCAGAAGCAGAATTAATGGCGCAAATTGCTAGAAAACAATAATTTTTTTGTTGAGTTGCTTAATCTTTTTAAGGGTTAATCAATTAAACAGCTTAACGACTAAACTCAAAAAATGAATCAACCATTAGCATATGTACATCCAGGGGCAAAAATTGCCAAAAATGTAGTAATAGAGCCTTTTACTACCATTCATAATAATGTAGTTATCGGTGATGGAACTTGGATAGGTTCTAATGTAACCATCATGGAAGGGGCTAGAATTGGTAAAAATTGTAATATTTTTCCTGGTGCAGTAATTTCTGCAGTTCCTCAAGATTTAAAATTTGGAGGTGAAGAGTCTTTGGCTATCATTGGTGATAATTGTACTATTAGAGAGTGCGTGACGATCAATAGAGGGACTATTGCTTCTGGACAAACTACTTTAGGTAATAATTGTTTAGTAATGGCTACAGCTCATATTGCTCACGATTGTCATATTGGTGACAATGCAATTATCGTAAATGGCGTTGCTTTGGCGGGTCATGTAATTGTTGGAAAACATGCGGTAATCGGAGGGTTAGCAGCTATCCATCAATTTATTCATATTGGAGATCATGCTATGGTTTCTGGTGGATCTTTGGTTAGAAAAGATGTGCCACCCTTTACTAAAGCAGCAAAAGAACCTTTGTCTTATGTAGGGATTAACTCAGTAGGATTAAGAAGAAGAGGTTTTACCACCGAAAAAATCAAAGAGATTCAAGATATTTACAGAATTTTATATCAAAAAAATTACAACACGACTCAAGCTTTAGGGATAATTGAGGCCGAAATGGAAGCAACACCAGAGCGTGATGAGATCATCGACTTTATTCGTAACTCTTCAAGAGGAGTTATGAAAGGCTACTCAGGAAATTATTAAAAAACAAATAAATTATTAAATAAAAAAAAATGGCATCTACTTCAGATATTAAAAACGGACTTTGTATAAAACACAATCACGATATTTATAAAATTATTGAATTTCTTCACGTTAAACCAGGAAAAGGGCCAGCTTTTGTTAGAACAAAGCTAAAGTCTGTAACTAATGGTAAAGTGTTGGATAATACTTTTTCTGCTGGACATAAGATTGATGTAGTGCGTGTTGAGACGCATACGTTTCAATTTTTGTATCCTGAAGGAGATCAGTTTCATTTTATGAATGCTGAAACTTTTGAACAAATTACTCTAAATAGAAATGTTTTGGACGCTCCAGATTTGTTGAAAGAAGGTGAAAATGTAATGATTCAAATCAATACTGAGACGGATTTGCCGCTTTCTGTTGATATGGCGCCATCTGTAGTTTTGGAAGTTACATACACTGAGCCAGGTGTAAAAGGCAACACAGCAACTAATGCTACAAAACCAGCTACTGTTGAGACAGGGGCAACAATCAATGTGCCTTTGTTTATTAATGAAGGGGATAAAATTAAAATTGATACGGCTACAAGTTCTTATATGGAACGTGTAAAAGAATAATTTTTAAAAGCTTAGGTTTTCAGTCTTAGTTTGCAATTCGGATATAGAATTGTGACTAAGATTGAAAACTTTTTTTTTAAACTAATGATATTATGAAATCGCCTTAATAGATTTTCTCGAAGGCTATTAAAATTTGGCGATACCATATGTGATCATCAAACAAAAAATACACATATGAAATTCCATAAACAATATTCCTTACAAGACATTGCTACATTAATTGACTGCACATTTGTAGGGGATCCTCTATTTCCTGTTTTAGGAATGAATGAAATACATGTCGTAGAACCAGGCGATATTGTATTTGTAGATCATCCTAAGTACTACGACAAAGCATTACAATCAGCAGCTACTATCATTTTGATTAACAAAGAAGTGGTTTGTCCAGAAGGGAAAGCACTATTGATTTCTGATGATCCTTTCAGGGATTTCAATGCTTTGACCAGACATTTTAAACCGTTTGTTGGTTCAAATGTGACGATAAGTCCAACCGCAAAAATTGGAGAGAATACGGTAATACAACCTAATGTTTTTATTGGAAATGAAGTCGTTATTGGGGATAATTGCTTGATACATTCCAATGTAGCAATCTATGATCAAACCGTTATTGGTAATAACGTAATAATTCATGCAGGAACGGTTTTGGGAGCGGATGCCTTTTATTACAAAAAGAGGATGACTGGCTTTGATCAATTGCTTTCTGGAGGAAGGGTAGTAATCGAGGACAATGTAGGGATAGGCGCGCTTTGTACTATTGATAAAGGGGTTACAGGCGATACAACTATTGGAGAAGGAACTAAACTTGACAATCAAGTACACGTAGGACACGATACTGTAATTGGTAAAAAATGCTTAATTGCTTCTCAAACTGGCATTGCGGGTTGTGTTATCATTGAAGATGAGGTTACTTTGTGGGGACAAGTAGGAACAACAAGCGGAATAACCATTGGTTCAAAAGCTGTAGTAATGGGACAAACAGGTGTTACTAAGTCTGTTGAAGGAGGGAAATCTTATTTTGGAACACCTATCCAAGAATCACGTGAAAAATTAAAGCAATTAGCAAATATTAAAAAAATCCCAGAAATTTTAAATAAATTAAAATAATATGTCTGCAAAAGATTTTGTCAAAGCATTTTACAAGTCGGATGCTTTAATTGACAGCACAATTTTAAAGGATTTTATTCATCCTGAAATTAGTATTGATTGGAATTCCACAGAAGGATTTGTTCAGTTAAATTATCAGGGCTTGATTAATTTAGCAGATCAATTGCATAAAGCCTATGTAAGATCAAAAGTAAGAATTAGCCATATTGTAGAGGAGAATGAAATGATTGCTGTGCGCTATTCTCATTTTGTGAAAACGATTGAAAACCCAAGGGAAGAGATCCTTTTGGCACATTTTATGACAATTTGGGAAATTAAAGACAATAAATTATTCAGAGGCTATCAAATGAGTCAACTATCTTAAATAATTTGACACTAAATGGGGTTAAAATAATTTCAAAAACCTTACTTTTGCAACACAATTTTAAAAACTACATAAAAAATATATCATGAGTGTTTTAGTTAATAAAGATTCTAAAATTATTGTTCAAGGATTCACAGGTAGCGAAGGAACTTTCCACGCTTCTCAAATGATTGAATACGGAACAAATGTTGTGGGTGGTGTAACTCCTGGAAAAGGTGGCTCTACACACTTGGATTTACCAGTTTTTAATACAGTTAAAGATGCTGTAGATCAAGCTGGAGCAGATACTACAATTATTTTTGTTCCACCCGCTTTTGCTGCTGATGCAATTATGGAAGCGGCTGATGCTGGTATTAAAGTGATTATTGCTATTACAGAAGGTATTCCAGTAGCAGACATGATTAAAGCTAATGCTTATGTTAAAGAAAGAAACGCTAGATTAATCGGACCAAACTGTCCAGGTGTGATTACACCAGGTGAGGCAAAAGTGGGAATTATGCCAGGTTTTGTTTTCAAAAAAGGAACGGTTGGAATCGTTTCTAAATCTGGAACGTTGACGTATGAAGCTGCTGACCAAGTAGTAAAACAAGGTTTAGGAATCACTACAGCCATTGGAATTGGTGGAGATCCAATTATAGGAACTACGACTAAAGAAGCTGTAGAATTATTAATGAACGATCCTGAGACTGAACTTATCATTATGATTGGTGAAATTGGTGGTCAATTAGAAGCTGATGCTGCTAAATGGATTAAAGCTGATGGTAACCGTAAACCAGTTGTTGGTTTTATTGCGGGAGAAACTGCACCTGCCGGTAGAACAATGGGGCATGCTGGAGCAATTGTTGGAGGATCTGATGATACTGCTGCTGCCAAAAAGCAAATTATGAGAGATAATGGTATTCACGTAGTTGATTCTCCAGCCGAAATAGGTAAAAAAGTAAAAGAAGTTTTAGGATAATTTCCGGATTTTAAAATTATAAATCTCAAAATGCCTCACGATTTGGTGAGGCATTTTGTTTAAATAAAAAGATATGTATAAAGAATTAGAAAAGTTTAAAGTAACCAACAGTTTTGTGTTTACCCCAGAAGATAGTCTAGAACAAGTTTGTAATGCTTCTGAAGGATGTGGTGTGTTTTTGGTATATGATTTGACTTCAGATAGAGAACTAATTATGGTGGGTTCTACAGGTACAGTACAAAACAACGGAACTCTTAAAATTAAAAATGGAGGTTTAGCATATAAAATTGTAGAAGGACATCAATTTGCTAAAACAGGTAGAAAATATTCTTGGCCTACACAAATGAAATTGGAAGGTATTACATCGCTTGAAGTGGTTTGGTACGAAACCTTTAATAATGGGGTGAAAGCCATTCCAACAAGTGTGGAAGGGCAAGTTTTACAAAGTTTTTTAGATAAAAATGGAACATTACCTAGATGGAATGTTGCTTTTTAATTCTTTAGAATTTAATAGAAATAGCTGATCTTAGCTATATTACAATCTCATAGTTTTTCGTAAAGCTATGAGATTTTTTTTGTTTTGGGTTGTAAACAGTAGGAGTAGGCTTTTTACAATAAAATCAAAAAATAAAGTTGTATATCACGGCTTAATACTTGTAAATAGCCTAAATAATGCATTAATTTTGTGTGCTACAAAAAATAAAAATTATGAAAAAATATACTTCTTTACTTCCAATTCTTGTATTGTTGATGGGGAGCTCTTGTGCCACTAATCCGATGACAGGAAAAAAAACATTGAATCTGGTTTCGAATAGCGAATTGTTTCCAGCTTCATTTCAACAATATGGTCAATTTCTGAAAGAAAACAAAGTAGTCCAAGGAACAGCTGATGCTAAACGAGTGGAAACCATTGGAATAAAAATAAAAGATGCTGCAGAAAAATATTTAGCTTCAATCGGTCAGAATCAATATTTAAAAGAGTATCGTTGGGAATATAAATTGGTAGAAAGTAAAGATGTAAATGCATGGTGTTTGCCAGGTGGAAAGATTGTTGTTTATACTGGTATTTTATCTGTAACTAAAGATGATGCAGGATTAGCCACCGTTATGGCTCATGAAGTATCTCATGCGTTAGCTAATCATGGAGCGCAACGTATGAGTGCCGCAAAATTGCAAGGTGTTGGTGCGGTAGGAGTAGCCGCTCTTACGGGAGGTCAATCAGCGGAAAGTCAAAGCATGTGGCGACAATTATATGGAGTAGGCTCACAAGTAGGTATAATGTTGCCTTTTAGTCGCGGACATGAGAGTGAAGCTGATAAAATTGGATTAACATTAATGGCGATTGCAGGATATAATCCACAAGAAGCCATAGCATTTTGGAAGCGAATGGCAGCACAATCGGGAGGGAACTCACAACCTGAATTCATGAGTACACATCCATCTGACGCCACGAGAGTAGCTAATTTACAAAACCTTATCCCTGAAGCAAAAGCTATTGCAGCTAAATTTGGAAAAATATACTAAACCAAAATTTAATTAGGTTATCGCATAATGCCCAGCATTGACTTGGCTTTTTTTTGCAATTATTTAAAGTGAATTTATTTTTTGAATTCAAGAAAAAAGATACATTTACACAACTAAAATATGAACCTATAATTTATGGCAAACTTACCTAAAGGAGATAAAAAATTACTAAATGCTTGGGCATTCTATGATTGGGCAAATTCGGTATATACCTTAACCATAGTATCAGCAGTTTTTCCAATATTTTATGAGGCGTTGTTTACCGACAAGAGTCATTATATCGACGTTTTTGGAATGCATTTAAAAAACTCAGCTTTGATAAGTTTTATCACAGCTTTAGCTTTTTTAGTAGTGGCTTTTATCTCTCCTTTGTTATCTGGAATTGCAGATTATGTTGGGAATAAAAAAAGCTTTATGAAGTTTTTTTGCTATTTAGGAGCTTTGTCTTGTATGGGATTGTATTGGTTTGATTTAGATTCAATTTATAGTGGGTTGTTATTCTATTTTCTTGGGTTATTGGGTTATTGGGGTAGTCTAGTTTTTTATAATTCCTATCTACCAGATATTGCTTTTACTGAACAACAAGATGCGATTAGTGCCAAAGGTTATTCTTTGGGGTATATAGGTAGTGTGATTTTATTGATTATCAATTTGGCGATGATCATGAAGCCAAAATGGTTTGGAATTTCTGGAACCGAAGGAGTAGCGGCAATGAAAGCCATGCGTTATTCATTTGTAATGGTAGGAGTTTGGTGGATTTTATTCAGTCAGTATACCTATTATTTTTTACCCAAAGGATCAAAAAAAACAGCTGAGGAGACTATTAAGACAAATCTTATTTTCAATGGATTTAAAGAATTAAAAATAGTATGGCATATACTGAGAGAAAACCTTCCATTAAAACGCTATTTATATGGTTTTTTTGTTTCAAGTATGGCGGTTCAAACGGTGATGCTAATTGCTACTTATTTTGGAGCCCAAGAAATCGAATGGAAAGCAAAAGAAGATAGCACTACAGGATTGATTATATGTATCTTGTTGATTCAATTGGTAGCTGTGCTAGGCGCTTTTTTGACCTCAAAAGCCTCTGAAAAATTCGGAAATATAAAAACGTTAATCGTTATTAACAGTATTTGGTTAGTCCTCTGTATAGGTGCTTTTATAATAACAGCGCCTATTCAATTTTATATAATGGCGGTTTTTGTTGGTTTAGTAATGGGAGGCATACAAGCTTTATCTCGTTCTACTTATTCTAAATTTTTGCCAGAAACCACAGACACTGCTTCGTTTTTTAGTTTTTATGATGTGGCTGAAAAAGTAGGTATCGTTATCGGTATGTGTGTGTATGGTATAATCGACCAAGTGACTGGAAGTCCAAGATTTGCTATTGTTTTCTTGGCTTTATTCTTTTTCATCGCGGTTCTTTTATTAAAACGTGTACCATCAAAAAAAGCGTCTTAAATAAAGACGCTTTTAGTGACTAAAAAACAAAAATAATTAACCTTTAGAAATCTCACCTGAGCCATTCACTTTAGTGTCTTTTTTGGTTGGATTTCCATAATACACAATATCTCCTGAACCAGAAACTCTTGCGTATAGACTCTCGGAACAACTTACTTTCGTATCGCCAGAACCTGAAATGCTGATTGAGGCTGTTTTTGATTTTAAATTCGAGGCATTGATGTCTCCTGAACCTGAAATACTGCTAGAGAAGTCATCGGCAGTTCCGCTTAAAACGATGTCTCCAGAACCGCTCAAACTCATATTGAACTTTTGAGCATCTACTGCCAATTTTAAATCACCAGAACCCGAAAGTTTGGCATCAAAAGCATCCGTTTTGATAACATCTTTACTAATAATATCGCCTGAGCCGCTTAATACTAAACCATTAATCGATTCAAAAGGGATAGTAATATGAACTGATTTTCCTGGGGATAATTTAAAATTGTATCCTTTCTCGGTTCCAATTTTTAAGACATTGTCTACCACTTCCACATCAATATAATCCAAAATGTTTTGTTCTCCTTTGATAGTGATACTACCTTCTTTTCCTGATACTAAATCCACATCAAAAAAGCCCGAAACTTTTATGGATTCATAACTTGTAGTAGTTCGGGTTTCTGTAATCACATTCCCGTTCCCTTTAATTTGTTTCCCCATATTCCATTGCCCGTAGGATAGGAAAGAGCTAAAAGACAGCAATAAAACACTCGCAATAGATAGATTTTTCATAAGTATTGTTTTTTTATAGTTATAGTTATAGTTATAGTTATAGTTTTTTAGTTAAGGCAACATTCCCGTAATCTGATGTAATTATTACACTATTTACTCCTTTTTTCTTGTAGTAACCATTAAAGTTTTTGGTGTAATTGGTTTCGGCTTTATTTAAAAATTCAAAATCACTATCGTATTTAAAATCAGCATATCGAAGCGTTACGTCAAAATCGAAAGCATAATTGGGGCTAAAACCTACTTTTACTCCAGTATATCCAGCATTGATTGCAATCGAATTGGCTTTGGCTTGAACTAATCCAACATCTACACTGCTGTATTTGGTTTGTAATTTGATTTGGTTGTTTAATGTTCCTACTTTTATGGTCAAATAGTTCCCAATTCCATCAAGCGAATTCACTTCTTTGATTTTCACAGTACCGTATTTACTGGTGTATTTTACATCGCCTGCATCACCAATTGTGGTGTCTGTGTAGTCAGAAATTAAATCTATTTTCGAGAGGGCATCAATACTAAGTCCAGAATAACGACCTGTTATATTTCCATTTTTTAAATAAGAAATGCTGGAGTTGGAGCAGTATTCTATAGTGATGTTGTTTTTGTTACTATTCAATCTTCCCATTGTAATTTTTCCATATTTACAAAGAATATTGGTAGGCGCATTCAAATCGGTAGTGGAGATATTCCCGTATTTGTTATCTATCGTTACCCCGCCATTTTTTGGAATCTTAATAACATAATTAATCTCAAAACTGTTATTTCTTCCTTTTGAGCGATAATTGTTGTTTTCGATTTGCGTTTTTGCAGTAACTAGTGATTTTAGTCCAATAATGTCAACTGTTATGTCGTTTAAGCGCTGATTCACCCAGTTTTCGCTATCACCACTTACTTTTATTAAAATATCAAGTTCAATTTTGTCTTCATTCCAAGTGGTTACAAATACCGTCCCATATGAATTGGTGATGTTAATACCAGCATCAGCGTTTACAATAAATGCTTTTTTGATGTTTTTTTGCTTTGAAATTATAGCATCATCATTCGCAAAACCAAGTATCGGAAATAGCAAAAAGATAATGATAGTTTTATAGAGTTTTTTCATCATTTTGAGTATTAAGTTGTTCAGTTGTTTCAATTTGGTTTAATACATTTTGTAGAAATGAAATTCGAGTTTGCAAATTGCTAATCATCGCATAAATAATTTGCTTGTTTTCTCCATTTCTAGCAATCTCTTTAATGATTTTTTGATAATCATTGTCCAAAACCTTCATTTGCTGTAGGGCATCAGCAATAATTTTTTGATTCTGAGGAGATTCTTTTTCCTTGAGTTTGTTCAGTTCATTTTTAATAAGAACATTAAAAATAGAATCTGTTTGTTTGGTTTCTTTTGAAGCAAAAGTGAGCTTGTTCGTTTTTGCCTCAGGTTTGAAAAAGAAAGACAAACTAAACATCACTACCAAAGTCGCTGCAATAGCAATCGTTGTGTATAAATTTCGTTTTCTATTCTTGATAGATTTTGTATTCAGTTTGTCAATAAACCGATTTTCGTGATTTTTGGGTAATTCAACAACATCCCAATCTGAATCGAATTTTGCAAATAATTGGTCTAATTTTTCCTCTTCATTTCTCATATTTCGCATAATTTATTTCTTAAACTTTCTTTGGCTCTACTCAAAGTTGTTCTACAATTCGCGTAGCTTATTTTTAGGATTTCGCTTATTTCTTCTTGGTCGTAACCTTCAATATAAAACAAAGTCAAAACCGTACTGTAACTACTTTTCAACGACTGAATAGCATTCAAAACTTCTTTTACTTTTATTTCATCAAAGTTGATAACTTCAGTGAATTCAGCTTCTTTATCTTCAATTTTGTAAAGATTTTTCTCGAAATCATCTGACTTTAATTTGTTGTTTTTTTTACAAAAATCAATGCTATAATTAATAACGATTCGTTTTAACCAAGCACCAAAAGCCACTTCTTTTTTGTAAGAATCTATTTTTGTAAACGCTTTCAAAAAACTTTCTTGCATCACATCTTCAGCAAAATGTTCATCCTTCACAATTCGAAAAGCCACATTATACATTGCTTTACAATACCTATTGTAGACTTCAAATTGAGCCTTTTGGTTTTGTTGTTGGCAAAGTGTTACCAATTCTTCGATATGTAATTGTTGATAGGACAAGTAGCTAGTAATCGTTTTAATGAAAGACGTTCCTTTTTTTGCAGTGTTACAGTTTTTGAAAAAAAATATAGTTAAAGGTATCAAAATAAAGATATTTAAGACGAAAAGCTTTATTTTCAATTTCGTTCTTTTCTTTTGGAGCAGAAAGTTTTGGCTTTTTTGTAAGCAAAGTCCCGCTGTTCGTTATATCTTTGCTTTTATAAAGAAAAAAAGCAAAGGATGCCACTACCATCGGGGCTAGCAGTTAGTATTGTTTTTCTTTTGCTGGCAAACTGTAAAATATACCTTTACCTTTTTCGTTTTAAAAGCTCTGGCACAAAGATTGTCTTTGCTAGTGTGAATAATACAACGCCAAACGGCATAAGTATTGAATTCCAGATAAATAAAAAGTATAAATCATTAACTTTGCATTGAATGACTTTTCATTTAATGACAAAATGACTTAATAACGATATGTCAAATCACAAAATACTTACAATTGACAACTTGTCACTTCAAGAATTTGATTCCGAATCAGATTTAATTCCACTTTTAACTCCCGAGGATGAAGAGGAAATGAACAACGAAATATTGCCAGAGACACTACCAATTTTGCCTTTGCGCAACACCGTTTTGTTTCCTGGGGTAGTGATTCCTATTTCTGCAGGAAGAGATAAATCCATCAAATTAATCAATGATGCCAATGCATCAGGAAAAGTGATTGGAGTTGTGGCTCAAATCAACGAAGCCGACGAAGACCCTTCGAAAAACGATATCAACAAAATTGGTACTGTTGCCAAAATTTTACGTGTTTTAAAAATGCCTGACGGTAATGTTACCGTAATTCTGCAAGGTAAAAAGCGTTTCGAAATCGACGAAGTAGTAGCTGAAGAACCTTATCTAACAGCAACTATCAAAGAAGTTTCAGAAAAAAGACCTCGAAAAAACGATACTGAATTCTCGGCAATTATTGATTCTATCAAAGAATTGGCGATTAAGATTATTCAAGAAAGTCCAAATATTCCAACCGAAGCTACTTTTGCGATTAAAAACATCGAAAGCCAGTCTTTTTTGGTGAATTTCGTGTCTTCCAATATGAATCTTTCTGTCAAAGAAAAACAAGATTTATTAGCTATTAATGGTTTAAAGGAGCGCGCATTAGAAACTTTGCGTTTTATGAATGTAGAATTGCAAAAGTTAGAATTAAAAAATGACATTCAATCCAAAGTTCGTTTTGACCTTGACCAGCAACAAAGAGAATATTTCTTGCACCAGCAAATGAAAACCATTCAAGAAGAATTGGGAGGTGTTTCGCAGGAGGAAGAAATGGACGAAATGAGTCAAAAAGCCAAAACCAAAAAATGGGACGAAAAAACGAAACAGCACTTCGAAAAAGAGTTGTCTAAAATGCGTAGAATGAATCCTCAAGCTCCAGATTTTGGTATTCAAAGGAACTATTTAGAAATGTTTTTAGACCTTCCTTGGGGAGAGTTTTCAAAAGACAATTTTGATTTAAAACACGCTCAAAAAGTTTTAGACAAAGACCATTTTGGATTAGAGGAAGTAAAAAAACGAATGATAGAGCATTTGGCAGTTCTTAAACTAAGAAATGATATGAAATCTCCAATTATTTGTTTAACAGGGCCTCCGGGTGTTGGGAAAACTTCAATTGGTCGCTCGGTTGCAGAAGCTTTAGGAAGAGAATATGTTCGTATTTCGTTGGGTGGTTTGCGTGACGAAGCAGAAATTCGTGGTCACAGAAAAACCTACATTGGGGCAATGCCTGGACGAATCATTCAAAGTTTGAAAAAAGCAGGTACATCCAATCCAGTTTTTGTTTTAGATGAAATCGATAAATTGTCAAGTAGTCATAACGGAGATCCTTCTTCGGCTTTGTTAGAGGTTTTGGATCCTGAACAAAACAATGCTTTTTATGATAATTTCCTAGAAATGGGGTATGATTTGTCTAAAGTAATGTTTATTGCTACTTCAAATACGATGTCGACTATACAGCCAGCCTTAAAAGATCGTATGGAAGTAATCAAGATGTCGGGCTATACTATTGAGGAAAAGGTTGAAATTGCCAAAAAACATTTATTTGCCAAACAACTTGAAGCTCACGGTTTGACTGCTAAAGATTTGACTATTGGAAAAAAACAACTAGAAAAAATCATTGAAGGTTATACTAGAGAATCTGGTGTGCGTGGTTTGGAGAATAAAATTGCTCAAATTGTTCGAAATGCCGCGAAATCTGTTGCGATGGAGGAGGAGTACAACAAAAAAGTAACCGACGAAGACATCGTAAAAGTATTAGGCGTTCCAAGATTAGAGCGCGATAAATATGAAAGCAATGATGTAGCAGGAGTAGTTACTGGTTTGGCTTGGACAAGTGTTGGCGGTGATATTTTATTTATAGAATCATTGATTTCTCCAGGTAAAGGAAGTATGACGATTACTGGGAATTTAGGTAATGTGATGAAAGAATCGGCTACGATTGCTTTAGAATACATCAAAGCTAACGCTGAGTTGTTGGGCTTGAATCCTGAAATTATTTCTAAATACAACATTCACTTACACGTTCCTGAAGGAGCTACGCCAAAAGACGGTCCAAGTGCGGGTATTGCAATGTTGACTTCTTTGGTATCCTTGTTTACACAAAAGCGAGTGAAGAAAAACTTAGCGATGACTGGCGAAATTACTTTACGTGGAAAAGTATTGCCAGTAGGTGGAATCAAAGAAAAAATATTAGCTGCTAAAAGAGCGAATATCAAAGAAATCATCCTTTGTCACGAAAATCAAAGTGATATTGATGAAATTAAATCGGAGTATTTAGAAGGACTTACGTTTCATTATGTGAAAGAAATGAGTGAAGTTTTAGCTATCGCTATTACAAATCAAAAAGTGAAAAATGCCAAAGATTTAAAATAAAACAAAGGTTTATTGTTATTCCAAATTCCAGCTGTTTATCAAGTTTGGAATTTGGAATTTCTTTTTTTATAAGGGAAACCATGTTTTTATTGGATATAATTTTATCTTCGTTTTATCGTTCTAGTTAATCAAAAAAAACACCGTCTTGAGGGTATTCAAAAAGTTTTTAGTTGTACTCATAATTTTACTTTGTTTGCCAGTTTTTGGGCAAATAGGAGGAAGGTACACCTATCAGTTTTTGAATTTGGTTACTTCTCCTCGTCAAGCTGCTTTGGGTGGAAAAATAGTAACGATATATGATGAAGATGTCAATCAAGCGCATTTTAATCCAGCTTCGATTAATCCAGAAATGCATAATCAATTGGCGCTGAATTACGGAAGTTATTTCGGAGAAGTGAGTTATGGGACTGCCTCTTATGCCTATACTTACGACCAGCATTTACAAACGTTTCAAGCAGGCATCAATTACATCAATTACGGAAAATTTGATGGCTATGACGAAAATGGACAAGCAACCAATTCTTTTACCGGTAGCGAAGTAGCGGTTTCTTTGGGGTACGCTTATAATATCCCTTTTACAAGTTTACATATTGGCGCCAATGCCAAAGTAATCTCATCTGTTTTAGAAAACTATAATTCATTAGGTGGTGCGCTGGATATAGGGGCGGTTTATAGAGATGAACGCAACGATGTGAATTGGGCTTTGGTGATTCGAAATATTGGAACACAATTCACTACTTATTCAGGGGTTCGTGAAAAATTACCCTTAGAAGTAATGATTGGTGTTTCTCAAGAATTAGACAATGTTCCCATTCGTTGGCATTTGACCTTAGAGAATTTGCAACAATGGAATATTGCTTTTTCTAATCCCGTGCGTGGAGAAACAGCCATTGATGGAAGCCAAACCGAAGAGAAGGTTTCTTTTGTAAATAATGCGTTGCGCCACGTTATTTTTGGCGTAGAATTGTTCCCGAAAAGGGCATTTAACGTAAGACTTGGCTATAATTTTCGACGTGGAGAAGAATTACGTGTAGTAGATAAACGTCATTTTTCTGGAATTTCTGTCGGTTTTGGCTTAAAAATGAACAGATTGAAATTCAATTATTCCTACTCTCGATATACCTTGGCGGCAAACACAAGTTTGTTTGGTTTGACGTTGAACTTGCAATAAGAGTTTGTTAACTTTGTCCATTATTAAAAATCAGCAATTTTTTCATTGGGAAGATTGCAAAAAATCGCCTTCATTTTGAATACTAAAATCACTATCGCTATTGACGGATTCTCGTCTACAGGTAAAAGCACTTTAGCCAAACAATTAGCTAAACATTTAGGATATATTTATGTAGATACAGGAGCAATGTACCGAGCTGTTGCATATTTTGCTATGCAAAAAGGATTTATTACTTCATCAACTTTTGATAAATCGGCGTTGATAGCAGCGCTTCCTACTATTCAATTGTCTTTTGAATTCAATGAAACTTTAGGCTTTGCCGAAATGTATTTGAACAATGAAAATGTAGAAACTCAAATCAGAACGATTGAAGTGTCTAATTATGTGAGTAAAGTAGCCGAGGTTTCAGCAGTGAGAGCAAAATTGGTTGAGCAACAACAAGAAATGGGAAAAAACAAAGGAATTGTGATGGACGGTCGGGATATCGGAACCGTAGTTTTTCCTGAAGCGGAACTTAAAATTTTTATGACTGCAAGCGCTGCCACTCGTGCCCAAAGACGTTTTGCTGAGTTGCAACAAAAAGGAGATGAAGTAAGCTATGAAGAAGTGCTTAAAAATGTTGAAGAACGCGATTATATTGACACACATAGAGCCGATTCGCCCTTGATTATAGCTAACGATGCCATAGAAATAGACAATTCTGATTTAAGTAAAGAAGAACAATTTAAAATTGTTTTGGATTTGGTTGACGAAGTGATTAATGCCAAGTAAGTTTTGTAAATCTCTTTTTAATATAGTAGATTTACCGCTTACTTTTTTTTAAAATTCAATTCGACTGTATGGGAATTAAAATTAGATTGATCATAATGAGTTTTCTTCAATTTTTTGTTTGGGGAGCTTGGCTCATTACTATTGCCAATTTTTGGTTTGGCACAAAAAGCTGGGACGGAACACAATTTGGATTAGTCTTTAGTACCATGGGAATTGCCTCATTGTTTATGCCTACCCTTACAGGAATTATAGCCGACAGATGGATTAATGCTGAAAAGCTTTATGGAGTTTTGCATATTTTGTATGCTTTGGTTTTGTTTTATTTGCCACAAATTACTACTCCTGATAACTTTATTTATGTGATGCTTTTGGCGATGTGTTGTTATATGCCAACGATTGCTTTGAGTAATTCTATTTCCTATACTGCCTTAAAATTGAATAATTGTGATGTAGTTAAAGATTTTCCACCGATTCGTGTTTTTGGAACCATTGGTTTTATTGTAGCCATGTGGATTACCAATTTAACTGGTAACAAAGCGTCTGCCTACCAGTTTTATATTGCTGGAATTGCTGCGATTGGATTAGGATTGTATTCTTTTTCGTTGCCAAAGTGTAAACCACAAAATTTAATCAAAGAAAACGCTTCGTTTATGGAGCTGATGGGATTAGAGTCATTTAAATTGTTTGCCAATTATAAAATGGCCTTGTTTTTTATCTTCTCTATGTTTTTGGGTGCCGCCTTACAGCTAACCAATGCTTATGGGGATGTGTTTTTAGATGAATTCAAGCATTTTCCAAAATATGCCGATTCTTTTGTGGTAAAATATTCTACCATTATTATGTCGATTTCTCAAATATCTGAAACCTTGTTTATTTTAGCTATTCCATTCTTTTTAAAGCGTTTTGGAATCAAACAAGTAATGTTGATTAGTATGTTGGCTTGGGTATTGCGATTTGGTTTGTTTGCTTTTGGAGACCCAGTGAATGGATTGTGGATGATTATTTTATCGTGTGTGGTTTACGGAATGGCTTTTGACTTCTTTAATATTTCAGGTTCATTATTTGTAGAAACCAATACGGATGCAAAAAATCGTTCTTCGGCTCAGGGCTTGTTTATGATGATGACAAATGGGATTGGGGCTGTTTTAGGAAGTTTTACTTCGGGTTGGGCTATTGATCAGTTTTTTACTAAGTCGTTCAAGACAACAACTGAATTAGCTGGTTTTTTACAGACTGAAATTACAAATCCTAAAATGATGGAATTTATTGGGTCTCAAGGAAAAAAAGTTGCTGTTGATGGCACATTAGATTCGGTTTTATTAATGAAAGATTGGCATCACATCTGGTTGGCTTTTGCTGTCTATGCTTTGATCATAGCTATTGCTTTTGCTTTGTTGTTCAAACATGAGCATCGTCCTTTGGATGTAGAAAACGCGCGCCATTAAATAATATATCAATATGATAAATCCGAGGGCAAAGAATTGTTCTCGGATTTTTTATAATTTCAAATTAATTATTTGTTTAAGGAGTCCTTAAAACATTGAATATTATACTCACTTTCAAAATCTATAATAGTTAGTACTTGTGCTAATGTTAAGACATTTCTTTTAATTAATGTTTTCAAGAATGGATATATTGTCTCATGTTGCGCCTCAAATTCTTTTCTGAAAAAGATTTTATTATTGACACCATTTTTTAAGCAATATTCAATCCAATTATTTGTTCCGTTTGAAGCGACTCCATTTAAATTAGGACTACGATAATTATATCTATAAAGTTCTCCCATAAAATCCCTAACCGATAGTTCAATGGTTTGAATTTCAGACATATAAATTCTGGTATTATTTACTACAAGGCTTTCTTTTTCAAAAATAATTAATCCTTCTAATTTTCCTTTGATTGGTTTAGTTCTAAATGTTCTTGTAGCAACCAAATAAATGTAAATTATTGCAAAAATTATCAATATAAAATTAATAATACTATGATATGGTTCTAATCGTAAATTTAAAAACAAGATGATAAATACTGCCAAAAGTGGATAGTATACCAAGTTAATGGAAAGTGTAAATTTTTTGTCATCTGGGATAAAAATTTGAAACGAATTGTACATAAACTTTTTTTTCTTACAAATATATGTAATTGGTAAGAAATTGTGCAGATAAAGCTGTATGCCTCTAAGTGTGCAAATAGAGGTATTCTTCACAGCAAAAATGCCAATTCTTTCGCTTCTAAATGCTTTTATTTATTCTTATGATTTTAGTTGACAACATCTAGGGGTAAATATTTTGTCATATTGATTAAATGTTTTACTTTTGCGCACCTTTTGGTGGATAAGAGTTTCCTTTAGGTGTCAACTATTTATGTAAAACAACTTCTGTTTTTTCTCTCGCTTTAAGAAACTCAAGAAAAACAGAATACAAATTTTTTATCAGCATGTCTGAACAATTAAAATCACAAGAAGAGTTTTTAGCAAATTTTAACTGGCATAACTTCGAAGAAGGGATCGATGCAGTAGATGAGAAAAACTTATTAGAATTCGAAGAACTAGTATCAAAAACTTTCATCGCTACAGATCAAGAAGAAGTTGTTGAAGGAGTAGTTGTTAGAATTACAGATAGAGACGTTATCGTTGATATCAACGCTAAATCGGAAGGTGTTATTTCATTAAATGAATTCCGTTACAACCCAAATTTAAAAGTTGGAGACAAAGTAGAAGTATTAATTGACATCCGTGAGGACAAAACTGGTCAATTGGTATTATCTCACAGAAAAGCTCGTACTATTAAATCATGGGATAGAGTTATTGCTGCAAACGAAACAGGTGAAATCGTAACTGGTTTTGTAAAATGCAGAACTAAAGGTGGTATGATCGTTGATGTTTTCGGAATTGAAGCATTCTTACCAGGATCTCAAATTGATGTTAAACCAATTAGAGATTACGATGTATACGTAAACAAAAACATGGAATTCAAAGTGGTAAAAATCAACCACGAATTCAAAAACGTTGTAGTATCTCACAAAGCGCTTATCGAAGCGGATATTGAAGTACAGAAAAAAGAAATCATCGGTCAATTACAAAAAGGACAAGTATTAGAAGGTGTTGTTAAAAACATTACTTCTTATGGTGTGTTCATTGACTTAGGTGGTGTTGATGGATTAATTCACATTACTGACCTTTCTTGGAGTAGAATCAACCACCCAAGTGAAGTGCTTGAATTAGACCAAAAATTAAACGTAGTAATCCTTGATTTCGATGATGAGAAAACAAGAATTCAATTAGGATTGAAACAATTAAACGCTCACCCATGGGATGCTTTAGATGCTAACTTAGCTGTTGGTGACAAAGTGAAAGGTAAAGTAGTAGTTATCGCTGACTACGGTGCTTTCATTGAAGTAGCTGAAGGTGTTGAAGGTTTAATCCACGTTTCTGAAATGTCATGGTCTACTCACTTACGTTCTGCTCAAGATTTCGTAAAAGTAGGAGATATCGTTGAAGGAGTTATTTTAACTTTGGATAGAGATGACCGTAAAATGTCATTAGGTATCAAACAATTGACTCAAGATCCTTGGACTGACATTACTTCTAAATACCCTGTAGGTTCTAAACATACAGGTATCGTTAGAAACTTTACAAACTTTGGTATTTTCGTAGAATTAGAAGAAGGAATTGATGGATTAATCTATATTTCTGACTTATCTTGGACTAAGAAAATCAAACACCCATCTGAATTTGTAAATGTTGGTGAAAAATTAGACGTAGTGGTATTAGAATTAGATGTTGATGGACGTAAATTATCTTTAGGTCACAAACAAACTACTGCTAATCCTTGGGATCAATACGAAGATTCTTTCGCTGTAGGAACGATCCACAATGGTGAAATTTCTGAAATCGTTGACAAAGGAGCTACTGTAGAATTTGGAGATGATATCGTTGCATTCATTCCTACGCGTCACCTTGAAAAAGAAGACGGTAAGAAATTGAAAAAAGGCGAATCTGCAGATTTCAAAGTAATTGAATTCAATAAAGAATTTAAAAGAGTAGTGGCTTCTCACACCGCTATCTTCCGTGAAGAAGAAGAGAAAAACGTGAAAGCTGCAACTGAAAATACTTCATCTGCTTCTACTAATGCACCTGCAGCAACTTTAGGAGATAACAATGATGTATTAGCTGCATTGAAAGCTAAAATGGAAAAATCAGAGAAAAAATAATTTTTTTGATTTAATGATAGTAATCCTGTCTTGTTGTAAACAAGGCAGGATTTTTTTTATGTATGCATTTCAAAGTTTTTTGTTTTTTATTAATAATCAACTAATTGTTTGTTTTTTGTATGAAAATGTTTATATTTGATAAATAAAAAAAATAATCGTATGATAAAAAAACTACTTTTTTCTCCGTCTTTTCGGAGTGTTTACTTTTTTTTAGGCTTATTTTTCTTTTTTCTATCGTCTACTAATGCTAGAGCACAATGTGCAGGTAGTGATAATGCTGTAGAAATTTGTAACATAACCGATCCCAGTAGTGCCTCGATTAATCTTTTCAGTTTACTTGGCGGTAGTCCTACAGCTGGTGGTGTTTGGAAGGATGTTGATAAATCAGGTGGCTTTGATAAAACTACAGGGGTTTTAAACGCACAACAAATAAAGAAAAGTGGTATTTATCATTTTACCTATACCGTAACGAATGTTACAGGTTGCGTAGATAACACAGCAGAGCTAACGGTAACAATTGGGGGTTATGCCGGAGTCCCTGCCCCAAATTCTTCAATTTGCAATACAGAACTTGCTTTTAATTTATTTCAAGTATTTGATGGTAATTTTTTATCGCCTCAAACCGGGGGTATTTGGAAAGGGAATACAACTAATTTAGGATTGAATGATAATTTATTGGATGCTTCGGTATTAAACCCAGGGAGTACTTATTCATATACTTATACAGTTCCAACTGTTGGTAATTGTCCAGTGCCGCCTCCAGTGACAGTTTTTGTAACCATATATCGTTCACCAATTTCTGGAGTACCTACAAATATCAGTTTATGTTCGAATGAATTAAGTACCAATACCAATTTTAATTTAAACAATCTATTAGTTGGTGAAGATAGTGATGGTACTTGGACAGAATTTGGAACCTCAGAGATAAGTGATGATGAGGATAATCAAGTGAATTTACTAGCTATTTATAACAAGTTTGGCCCTGGAGTTTATCGTTTTGCTTATACGGTGTTATCTAAAAGTAATGTTTGCGCTGATCAGAAATCAGAAGTAGAAATTACAATTGAAAAGCAACGTGATTATACTGGTGCTACTTTGCTTGTGAATTCAGATATATGTGAAAATGAAATTACTACAGCTACTTATACTGCAACTTTATCACAAGGAAATAATCTAATTCCGGATGGTAATTATGAGATTACCTATAGTGTTTCGGGTAATCTGCCTATAAAAACCATACAACCTTTTGTTGGGGGAAAATTAGTCTTTCCAATTGAACGTACTAATTTTCAAAATGTTAATGACTACACTGTTAAAATTGAAGAGATTAAGCAAGTGACAAGCACAAACATTTGTAAGGCTAATATTGGTACGGTTGAAGATATTTTGCATGTTTATGCGATACCAAATATAAATAGTGCTACTCTCAAAATTGATCCTATCTGCCAAGGCGAGAATGCCACAGTAGTACTCTCTGGGATTTCTAATCTTACCAACGGTACTTATACAATTTTATATAATTTAAGTGGTTTGAATGGAGCAGCTGCTATTTCAGCCGACATCAATGTAGTAGGTGGGATTTCAAGTTTTGTTATTCCTTCTAACTTGATTCCAGTTGCTGGCACTACCACTATCACTATTACTAAAATTTTGAATAAAATTTCTAATTGTGCCAATAGTACAACCATAAAAAAAGAATTTATTGTAAATGCTTTACCAATACTGACTAATTTGATTATGACGGTAAATGATGTTTGTCAAGGTTCGCCCACAAGTGTAAAACTAACGGGATTAGAAAACTTGTCAGCAACTACCATTAGCTATACCATATCAGGAGCTAATACAGTTGCAACAAAAACGATTTCAATAAACGTGATAGCTGGTGCTGTAAGTTTTACTATTCCCTCCTCCGAAATACCAAATATAGGAACAACAACCATAACCATTGCTAATGTTACAAACGCTTCGACTGGTTGTTCAATTGTAGCGTCATTTTCTAAGACGTTTAGCATCAATTCAATTCCATCTGTACCAATAGCGCCAAATAATCAGCCTTTTTGTGCTAATGATAATGCAACCTTGGGGAATTTAATTCCAAAAGGAAATCAATACATATGGTATGATTCTCCTAGCGGCACACAACCCTTAGCTGCAAACACAAAATTGATTACGGGGAAGTACTATGTAAGAGAAAGAAATGTTTCCGGTTGTGAGTCCAATGCAGCATTGGTCAATGTAATCATTACTAATGTCCCAATTCCAGTTTTAGCTGCTAATGGCCAAAATTTTTGTGGCGTAGATCAACCAACTATTTTGAGTTTATCTAATAAGACAAGTTTTACAGGAACCATTCAATGGTATGATGCATTAAATAATGGAAATGTATTAGAGAATTCTAAATTACTTGCGGAAGGTGCTACTTATTATGGTTTTGATTTTGATAGTGCTACAAATTGTACTTCAAGCCCATTGATCGTAACGGTTTCACTAAAAGATTGTACCGCAACACCGGATAATTTCTTTATCCCAGATGGGTTTTCCCCCAACGGAGACGGAATAAATGACTTCTTTCAAATTCAAAATATTGAATTTGTGTATCCTAATTATACGATAGAAATTTTTAATCGCTATGGCAATGTAGTATTCAAAGGAGATGTAAATAAACCTGCTTGGGACGGAAAAAATGAAAATTCCAATTTTATAAGTGGCGAATCCGCAACCGGAGTTTATTTTTATAGTATTCATTATAATAAAGACAATTTGCCTCCTAAACAAGGACAACTTTATTTAAATCGATAATTTATACTTTACCATTAAACCAAATTCAATGAAAAAAATAATACGTTTTGTGTTTTTTTTATTTTTTATAACAAAAGCCTCTGCGCAGCAAGATCCCCATTTTACTCAATATATGACTAATATGAGCGTGATTAATCCAGCTTATACAACAGGAAATGCTTCTGTACTCAATTTAGGAAGTTTGTACCGCTATCAATGGTCAGGAATTAAAGGAGCCCCAAGAACGATAACTTTATTTGCACATATGCCTTTCTACGAAAAACTAGAAGGTGGATTTTCTTTGATTTCAGATGATATAGGAGATGGTGCTAAGAAGGAAACTAATTTTTTTGCTGATTTTGCATATAATTTTCAACTAAATGAGAGGCAACGCATAGCGTTTGGCGTTAAAGCGGGAGTCAGCGCTATTACTACAAATTTTAATGGATTCCGATTAAATAGTGGTAATAGCACTACTGATAATGCATTTGCTGAAAATATAAATGAAACGGTTCCTAATATTGGAGTTGGTGCTTATTTTTTTGGGGATAAATATTATGTTGGGCTCTCGATTCCCAACTTGCTTTCTGCGGAACATATCAAGTTTAGACCCACTATAAATTCCTTTGGCCCACAAGAAATCCATACTTTTTTTACGGGAGGATATGTACTTGATATTAATGAAGCATTTAAACTTAAGCCTGCTTTTATGACTGTTTTTGTAAAAGGAGCCCCAGTATCTGTAGATTTAACAGCAAATGTTTTGTACAACGAAAAGTTTGAATTAGGAGCGGCCTACCGCTTTAATGATTCGGTTAGTCTTTTGATGAATGTTAATGTAACGCCTAGCCTTAGAATTGGTTATTCTTATGATTACACTACTTCTAATCTGAGTCAATTTAATTCGGGTTCACACGAAATTGTACTCTTGTATACTCTCAATTTATTAGGTAAAGGTTACGACAAATCACCAAGATTCTTTTAAATACTACAAACATGAAAAATATCTATATAATTCTAATCGTGTTAGTATACCAATTTGCGATTGGTCAACAACAAGAATTACAACGCGCTAACGTTTTGTTTAATAAAACCTATTACAGTGCCGCAATTCCTTTATTTGAAGAAATAAACAAAAAAAGACCAACGAATGAAGTGATTCAGAAATTGGGAGATTGTTATTATTATACGAATCAGTATGATAAAGCACAAAGACAATATGCTCTTTTATCGAAAAAGAATGCTTTAACGGAAGAGTTTTATTTTAGACATGCACAAACATTAAAAGCTATTGGAAAATACGATGATGCCATTACTTTATTACGCCAATATTATACCGATGCCAATGATGCTACTGCCATTGAAAAATTAGAAGAAGGTATTAAACAGCTAAAAAACATAACCGCAATAGGCGACAGATTTGTAATTCAGAATTTGGCGCTAAATACCATGAATTCTGAGTTCGGTGGTGTGGTTTGGAACGATAATTTAGTATTTGCTGCGGTTAAATTAAAACCAAACCTTTTTGACAAAACTTATAAATGGAATAATGAATCCTATCTAAATTTGGTGAGCATTCCATTGGCTGACGTCAATTCAAAAGACACTTTAGTGAATTATTTTTCAAAAGATTTAAAATCAGCCTTGCATGAATCGAATGCTGTATTTACGAATGATGGTAAAACAATGTATTTTACTAGAAACAATTCAAAAAACGGAAAGAGAGTTAAAAACAGTGCTAAGGTTTCGAATATTCAAATTTTTAGGGCTGATTTTGTAAATAATAAATGGACCAATATTCAATCTTTACCGTTCAATAGTCCTGAGTATTCCGTAGAGCATCCAGCGCTGAGTCCAGATAATAAAACCTTGTATTTTGCTTCAGATATGCCAGGGACTTTGGGATCCTTAGACATTTTTAGCGTGACTATTGAAGGCACAAGTTATGGAAAACCAGTGAATCTTGGGAAACAAATAAACACTGTTAAGAGAGAACAATTTCCATTTGTTTCCAATGACAATAAATTATATTTTTCTTCGAATGGACATGAAGGATATGGTGGTTTAGATATTTTTGTTTCTGATTTAGGCGCTACTTTATTAAAAGCTTCGAACGTTGGGCTACCAGTCAATTCTGGTTATGACGATTTTGCTTTTTACATTAATTCAGATTCAAAAGAAGGCTTTTTTAGTTCGGATAGACCCGGCGGAAAAGGAAAAGATGATATATACGCTTTAAAAGAAACCAAAGAGTTACTGATTGAGAATTGCAAACAGTATATTGCAGGAACGATCACTGATACAGATTCACATCTCGCACTCGATAAGGCACTCGTAGTGCTAAAAAATGGGAGCAACCATGAATTGGAAAGAGTGATTACCTCGATAGATGGAAAGTTCCATTTTGCAATTGAATGTGAATCTAAGTATTCAATAAGCGTTACCAAAGAAAACTATACTGAAAACTCTAGAAATTTATCAAGCACTGCGGAAAGAAATATGAGCAATGATGGATCTATGACTATTCGTTCTTTGGAAGCAATCAAAAAAGAGCAACAATTTATTCTTGACCAAAAAAAGGCGAATGATTTATTAATCGCCCAACAATTGAAAGCGGCTGAACTAGTTGCCTTGGCAAAAAAGAAAAAAGAAGAGGCTATAGCACTCGAAAATAAAAAGAAGGAAGATTTGGCAGCCCTTTCTCAACTGAAAAAGGACAAAGAATTAGCTGATAAAAAAGCTGCTGAACTTGCAATTGCTAAGAAAAAAGAAAAAATGGCCACTATTATTGCAGCAGAAAAAGATGTGGTAAAAGAAAAAGATAGATTAATGATCAAAACTGATCCAATATATTTTGATTATACTATGTGGTATATACGAAAAGAATCAAAAAAAATATTGAATCGTGTGGTTGAATTAATGAAGAAATATCCAGAAATGGTAGTAGAGATTGGTTCGCATACTGATAATCGTGGGAACCAGATATTTAATGCTGAGCTTTCTCAAAAAAGAGCTGATGCTACCAAAGCGTACATAATAGAACAAGGAATTTCTAAAAATAGAATTACGGCAAAAGGCTATGGTGAATCGGTTCCTATAGTGAAATGCATCCCTGAAGATTCATGTGATGAGGAACAACATGAACTGAATCGAAGAAGTGAATTTGTGATTAAAAACTTATGATAAATGTTTAGCTTCCAATTCGTTTGTAATGAATTTGGATTTTGTCTTTATATCTTTATAAGTTGCTGCAAAATTTTGAGGCTGTTTAGATGAAAACAATTCTGTTTTTTATAGCATAAAGGACTAATCCAATTCTAGTTTTAATTTCTAATTTTTCAAATAGGGATTCTCTGTAGCCATCGATTGTCTTTGGGCTAAGGCACATTTCGTTAGCAATTTCCTTGTATGTTTTTTCGCTACATGCTAATTTAATAAAAATGAGTTCTTTTTCTTTTAAGGTGATTTTTTTACTGTCACTATCAATTTTATTAATCAAAATAGAGGAAACCAACTCTGTAAAATAATAGCCCTTTTCGATTACCGCAATAATTGCTTCTTGAAAGATTTTTGGACTGGTATCCTTTAGTAAATATCCTTTGGCTCCATTGGTTATCATTTTTATGATGGTTTCATCGTCATTTTTTACTGAGAGCGCTATAACGTTCAGGTTGGGCTGGTTTTCCTTTATCCATTTAATGGTGCTTAACCCATCTAAAATAGGCATATTCACATCCAAAAGGACCAAATCGACAATGGTATCGGGGTTTTCCTGAAGATGATGGATAAATTCTTTACCATTCTCAAAGCTGTTTACCACTTCAAAATCATCAAAACTATTGATTAAGAGTTTTAAAGATTGAGAAAAGAGGAGATGATCATCTACTATGATTATTTTATTGGTAGTCTTCATGATTTGGGGATAAAGGATATATTAACTTAATTGAGGTGCCCTTATTGTTGGAATTTATATCTATTGATGCGCCAATAAGCTGGGCTCTTAGTTTCATATTGTTCAATCCAGAACCGGTATATAATTCATTGGTATTGTATCCAATTCCGAAATCTGTTAAGGTTAACAGGAAATAATCTTTTGAAGTTTGAATGGTGATTTCAAAAGTTTCACTGTGCGAATGTTTTAAACTGTTGTGAATGGCTTCTTGAAAAATCCGGTAAATAAATAATTCGTGCTCGAAATCTATCGGTGGTGAAAGACCATCCCAGTTCAAGATGCACTTGATTTTTTTTAACTTTTTAATTTTATCTAAGTCTAATTGAATCGCCTCAATAAAATTGTATTGTAAGGTATTTTCTTTGTTTATTATTGTTGATAAAATTCTAATTTCATCTAATGCGTTGGCGATAAGGTCTTTTAAGTCAATAAGATCTTTGGGTTTGACAATCTTTTTTTCATTATGTAGAAATAAGTTGAGTTGCATTATGGCCACAGATAAAATTTGACCAATATTGTCATGAAGTTCTTTGCTAATTTCGGATAAGGTTTGATCTTTGATTTCTATCCTTGTTTTTACTAGTTCGGATTGAAAGTAATGTTCGGACTTCATTTGTTCAATCAAAAAAGAATTCTTTTTCTTTGAAAAATAGAAGAACAAAGTCAGTAGTATTACAATTAAAGTAAAGAATACTATACTTAGTGAAATAATTAATAGTTGTATCTCTTTTCGCTCCATAAAAATCCAATGATAAAACAGCTGTTCATTAATAGATTCAATATAAAAAGCACTAGGCTAAATATTGATTCATCATTTTTTATTAAAAACCATTTTATGGCCAGCATAAAAGGTAGGAAAGGGACGTGAAAAAGTAAAATTCCAAGGATAAACCAAAAGTAAATGGATTTCTTGAAATTAAGTATTTTTTCGGAATTAAATATTTCTACGAAGTAACAACACGATAAAAGCAAAACAAAAATGACTCCAAGAGCAAAACTATTGGTGAACACCGTATCGTTTTGGTACTGAAAATAGTAAAGGTTAAAAAAGTAGAAAAAATAAAAGGTGATTAAGAAGCTAATAGCAATCCTTTTGCATGCTAATTTTTGTAAGAGCGCATACAATAATAGGATGTAGGCGCTAAAACTAGCGAGCATATAGAAATTATAAACTGGAAAATTGATTAATCCAGTCCATGAAGTAAAATACTTGCCTATAAATTCTGTTAAAAACGAGAATACAATGATATACAATACAAATTTAGCTTTATTATTAGGCAATTTATGATAGAATCGAAATCCTACTAAACTTGATAATAAAGCTAAATAAATAATACAAAATCTTAAATCTTCAAACATTTATTAGATATAAGTGATTGGAGGAGGGTTACCAATGGAGCCATAGTTTAATGGCGCAATATTCAAGGAATCATCATTTTCTGCAGATTTTTCCATTTTGATGTTCTCAGTTGTTTTTTTAATTTTCTTTTTCCCAGTTGGTGCTAAAAATATAGTGGTCAATCCTGCTTTTTCAGCATAAGCTTTGTCTTCAGGATAAGCGCCAAAATGAAAACGTATTCCGTCGATTTCGCCTTTTTGCTTTTTTGCTTCAGCTTTTATATAGGCAATATAGTTTTCTAATTCCACAATAGAAAACCAAATAGCATTGGCATCTTCTTTTTTTATCGCTTCTTTAATCAAAGGATATCTGGTCTTGTTATAATTTTCATTTAGCAATTTAGCAAATTCCTTGGTAATAAGTTGTTTTGGTTTTCCTTGTTTTTGTTCCATAATGTTTTTTAGTTAAGGTTAATTTATAGTAAAAGGTAACAGGACAAAACTATTTTAATTCTTGAGATAGGACAAGGGGAAATTCCCCCTTTTTTTTAGGGTAAATTCAAAACGAAAAATAGGGTGTGTATGCTCTTTTGTGCAAACTTGTTATGACTCAACTTTGTATCAATCCATTTGGTGCACAAAATGGAGAGGTGGAATCTGAAAAACCTTAGTAAGAGAGTAAGAGTTAAATTTTAAAATAATAAGTATGTCAAATTTAATCGCAGAATTAAATAGTTTAGATTTTAGTGTTTACATTGGTGGACCTTTGCAAGCAGCTGTTCAAGCGCAAAACGCAGCCTCTATGGCACAAGTTAATTTTATTCAATCTATTGGATTTGAAGAGGGTGCTTCTCCTACTGATCCAAAAAAATTGCGTTATGTAGATTTCAATTACAAAAAATCAGTACCTAATCCAAATTATGATCCTGATCCTACAAAAGCAAACGATCCAGGAAATACAAAATTTGATGATAAAGAGGTAGAAATTAAAGTTCCGTTTTTGACGATGTTGTCTATTCCAAGTATCAGAATTGAGGAGATGACCATTGATTTCAATGCCAAACTTACTTCTACTGAGACCAAAAGTGTTTCTAGTGAGTTTGCTGCAAGTGCTGAACTGGGTATTAACTACAAAATTGTCAATTTCAAAGCTTCTGCTTCATATAAGAGAACTTCGGTTACTGGTTCCAATGTAGAGAAAACCTATAACCTTGGGGTTCACGTTCGCGCTGTAAATGATGAAATTCCAGCTGGGTTGGATCGAATCTTAACTATGCTAGAAGATAGCATTACGAGTGTAAACGAGTAATAATGTTAAAATAGATTGGCTTTCTATTGATAAGTGATAGAAGCCAATCTATTTAAAAAAAATCAAAAACTATGATAAAATTGAATGATTACTTAGGAAGTATTGTGGCTAGTTTTACCAATGCTAAAATAATGTCTGACCTTCAAACTGTAAAATTGGCTGAAGAATATGCAAAACACGATTATTTGAAGCATTTTTCAATTCCAAGAATGCGAATTGACGATGTTGAAATGACAATTCCAATTGCCTTAGATGAAATTGAAAACATCTCAAAACCTCCAGTAATTGGTTTTGATAGTCTAAAGATTAACACTTTGGTTTATAGTTTTCTATTAGAAAAAATTGGAGTCTTAAAAATCACAAAAGAGCCCTCCAGATTGTTGCAAACGGAAACAGCTAAACAAGTTGGTGTTTTAGAAAAACAAATCAAACTAGCCAATAGTCACGGTCCTGTTTCGGGTTTTTCAAAAGAAATCGTAGTCTATTTTTTAAGGATAATCGAAAAGTATGCTTTGGTGAACAAAGAGGTATTAGCCAAAATGAACATTGAGTTGCTTAGTAAAGATTTGATTGCTGTTGTAACCAAAGAAATTACTATTAATAAAGAAGTTGAAGCTTTGGCCAATCTTAATATTGTTGTTGAAGCCAGTAAATTAAGGGAACTTAAGTCTGAAAATTTGATTTTCATTAAATTGAAAATTTCTGAAAATGGTATGGAGTGGAGTAGATCTGAAAATGCAAATGGAGAAATCGAATCAAAATTATTACCAGAATAGCGATGAAAAAATCAACATTGAATCTAGTTAGTGTTCTAAAAAACAATTTGTTGGAATTCCCAAAAATAACTAGAAGTCTAGAAAATAAGGATCCGTTTTTTGTTGAGAAATTAGCAGCATGGATCCAAAAAAACGAGGAAATATTTAGCACGTATACGATTAGCGAGGTTTCTGAATTATCAGGTTTGTATAGTAAATTGTTGATTCCAAGGTTTTCTGATACTAAAAATAGTTCTTTTAAGAAAGCGCAATTAAAAGCCGCTTCGGAGATATTATATGATTTACAAAGTTTGGTATTGACCGTTTTGAAACCCTTTGAATTGAAAGTTGAAGAATGTAGAGAATTGGTGAAACAGATAGTATTGATCATCAGTCAAGCACAAGTGGTAAAGTACGATGCTAATTTACCATTTGAAAATTTTGTAGATATCATTTGGAAATTTACCCTATCGAATGAACAATTGAAGGCAGGAGCAATAAAATTAAAAACAATGCTAATTATGTCCGATATTCAAATGCTTATTGCAGAGGAAATTGATCTTGAAGATTTTTGATGGTAATTTAATTTATTTTTATAGAAAAGAATGAAAAAGAAGATACTACGTTACGTTTGTAAAAGTTATACAACCCCAAAATAAAAACTATTTTGGGGTTGTCTTTTTCTTTACAACTTTTTTTAAGTTGCTATTATTGGTAAAAAAAATGAGCCCGATATTTTCGAGCTCATTAATATAGTACAATCGTATTCTTTAATATTTTGTTGAGATTATTTTTTTTGATTTTTCTGAGTATCAGCTTTCGCCTTTTCTATTTCTTTTTTGGCTTTTAGAATTTCTTGTTTCGCTTTTTCTATTTCGGCTTTTGCTTTTTGCATTTCAATTTTTGATAGCTCAATTTCTTTTCTAGCACGTTCCATTTCGGCTTGCATGTTTTCTCTGTCGTTGAGAGAGCGTTCTACATCAGCTTGAGCTCTTTTGATTATTTTGTTCACATTTACCTCAGTTCTTCCATCTTTAGTTGTAATTGCGATTACGCCGTTTTTACCATCGTCTCCGTATTTTTCAATAGAGATGTCTCCTTTATATACATCCATTCTTTCGATTGATTTGGAATCTAATTTCGAAGTTAATTCTTCCATAGTGACATCCACTTTTTTCCCATTGATGTAAACTATTGGTTTTTCACCATTTTTACTATTCTTTATGGAAATTGTTTTTTTGACAACTGTGTATGGGGTGTTTGGCGATGTTGAATTATATGGCGTATGAATAGAAGGAGGTACTTTTTCGTTAGCAAATATCGAAGGAGCATCTGGTGCATCTAGTGCATCAGGAACACTTGGAGCATCTGGTGGAGTTAAATCCTCTTCGTCATCACTAAAAGAAAAAGCAAAGTTAGATTCTTCATCATCTGAAGAATTTAGTACTATTCTTTTATTGATTTTAGCATTTGGTTTGTTTTTGCCTGTGTATAATCCAATACTAGTTTTTCCATTTTTGTCTGTGCTTTTTGAAAAAGTAATAGGCTCAATTGGTTTGTCTCCACTAAATTGACTTGTTCCTTTCTTTCCCTGATTGTCATCAAATTGTACTTTGATTCCTGTAATTTCTTGATTAGCATTACGCTTAACTTTCGAAATTTTTAGGTTAATGCCATGTTGGTCTTTCAGTAATTGTGCTTCTTGTTTTAACTTGGCATCAGAAGTGTTTTTGTCTATGACTAAAATGATGTCTTCTGTTGTTGTTTTGGATGATGTAGTGTGTGTTACTGTTTTCTCTTGCGCCAAAACCTTAATTTGGAAAATAAATACAAAGGCGATTAAGGCTGGAAGTATCAGCGCGTACTTCCACGAATTCCATTTTTTTGATTGATTTTTGTTTAACATAACGATTCGTTTTTTGATTAATGATTGATAAAAATGATTGGTAAGGGCAACACAATTTTCGTGTGTTGTTATTTTTAAAAGTGCCATTTGATAGGCCTTTTTGTCGCCTAGTCGTTTGGTAGCTTCGTTATCCGCAATGAATTCAAGGTTTTGAAGTATGGCTCTTTGGTACAACCAAATAAAAGGATTGAACCAAAACACGATACTAAAAAAGCGAATAATCAAAACATCTATGGTATGGTGTTGCTCGCTGTGCACTTTTTCGTGTTCTAAAATGCTTTGTAATTCTGATGGAGAATACAAAGAAGAATTGAAAACAATCGTGTTGAAATACGAAAAAGGCGCTATTTTTTCTGGAACATCAATCAATTTGAAGTCGGCTTGTTGTTGCGCTTTGGTTTTATACAATACTCGATTCAAACTCCAATAATCCATTCCAAATTTGATGAAGAACAAGGCAGAACCTACTATATAAATGGCAATGGCAGACAAATACCAATTTATTTCAAAGGTTTCCTCAGGCGCAACTTCCTGCATTGGCAGTTCAGAAATAGGAAAAGTGAGTGGAGTAGGGGTTACCCAAACAATTTTTGTAATGTAGAATAACGGAAGCACCACAGCTGTTCCTAATCCAGCGAGTAAGAAAAAGCGATTGACTGTAAAGAAAGTTTCTTTTCGTAACAAGAAATAGTAAGCCAAATAAAATAAGGCAATCAAACCGCTTGCTTTTAGTAAGTAGATATAGAGAGTTTCCATAACGCTTATTTTTGTTCAATCATCGCTAATATTTCTCGTAATTCTTCAGCAGATATTTTTTCTTCTTTCGCAAATTGCGATACCATATTCTTGTAGGAACTGCCAAAAAATGTTGCTATGGCATTCGACATGAAGTTCTTGCGATAGTCTTCAATTTTAACGACAGGAAAATATTGATGGGTGTTGCCAAAAGCGTTGTGCGACACATATCCTTTCTCTTCTAGATTTCTAACAATGGTAGAAAGGGTGTTGTAGTGGGGTTGATCTTCGGTGATTTCTGCTTGAATTTCTTTTACAAAAGCTTTTTTAAGCTTCCATAAAATGTGCATAATTTCTTCTTCTTTGTTGGTTAATTTTTGCATCTCGATTAAGTTTGATGTATTGACAAAACAAACCTACAACTATTTTTGTAGTTAACAAACTAAAAATATAGTTATTTAACTAAATTTTAAGTTAGTTGAGATTTTACTATCTCAAAATGCAGTAAAATAGGGAGTTATTGGTTTTCTTTACGAACCAATCGCATTACCCAAATACAACCCAAAATGGATACTACGCCCAAGAAAGCCATAAAAAGCCAATTGTTTTGGTAGCCAAATCGACTGATAATATCCATTCCAGTTTTGGAACTAACGATATGTGCCAAACTAAAACTCATCGTAAAAAGGGCCATATAACGCCCTTCGTGTCCCTTGGGAGCTCGACTCAAAGCAAAAGAATTCGAAAAAGGAAAAATGAACATTTCTCCAAAAGTGATCAACAATAAACTGAGTACTAAAAAACCTACCCAAAATTGAAACAACAGTACCAAGAAACTGATGGACATAAATACACAGCCCCAAAGAATGATTTTCAGCTTGTTCACATTTTTGCGTTGGGAAACACTTACGATAGGCATTTCTAGGAAAAATATAATCAACCCGTTTAACGACAATAGCAATCCACTTTGAAATTCAGTCAAGCCAAATTGTTCTTTATGGTACAAAGGCAAAGTAGTAAACAATTGAAAAAACAATACCGCTGTTATGAAACAAACAAACAAGAAAATCCAAAAAACGGTGTCTTTAAACACTGATATTCTGGTAGCATTGATTTCTTTCAGTTTTTCTTTGTCGATAGTGCTTTTCTTTTCCTTTACCAAAAGGGCAAAAATCAAAATAGAAACAATACAAGAAGCACCGTCTACCCAAAACAATCCTTGATATCCCATCCTCATAATGATTAAACCGCCAAGCGCTGGACCAGCGGCAAGTCCCAGGTTTACAGCCAAACGAACTAAGGTCAAAGCTCTAGTTCTGTTCTCTGGTTTGGCATAAGTACCTAGGGAGACAAACATAGCAGGTCGAAACATGTCGGCTATTGACATGATAAAAAACATGCTAAAACACAGTGCCCAAAAAGAAGTTACATATTGCATAAAAAAAAACAAAACGCCTGTGGTAAACAAACTGAAAATCATTATTTTGTAAAACCCAATTTTGTCGGATAGTTTTCCACCTAGCCAAGAACCGAGCATAGAGCCTAAACCAAAACAGACCATAATCCATCCCACTTGCCCAAACGAAAAACCAAGGTCTTCTTTCAAGTATTTGGACAAAAAAGGCAACACCATCGTTCCAGCTCGATTGATAAAAGTCATCAAAGTAAGTATCCAAATTTCTCTTGAAAAGCCTCGGTAATTGTCAAAATAGCGTTGAATGGCAGTGGTCAGCATCTTTTTTTTCGTTTTGCCAAAGGTAGTAACTTTGACCGGAAGCACTTTGCTGACTGCTAACTTTAAACTATTTTTGCCAAAACGACTCAAAAGATGAAAAAAGCACTTGTTGTATTGATGATTATTTGCTCAAATTGGACTTTCGGACAAGCTCAAAAAGGCAAAGAAGCCGTAGAAAAATTCCAAAAGGAACTCAATGCAGAATATGCTTCTGCTGAAAAAAGTCCTTTGCTCAAAGAGGATTTAGCCGTTTTCAAAAGCTTGGATTTTTTTCCTTACAATCCCAACTTGCAAATTGAAGCTCGTTTTGTTCGTACGCCGAATGAGAAGGTGTTCGAAATGAAAACCTCTACGACAAGAAAACCCTTGTATATTAAATTCGGAGAAGCGCATTTCAATATCGACGGAAAAGCTTTGGTACTCAATATTTATCAAAACATCGAACTTTCCAAAAAGAAAGAATATGTAGACTACTTGTTTTTGCCTTTTTCTGACCTGACTTGCGGCAAAGAAAGTTACATCGGCGGACGCTACATCGATTTGAAAATCCCAACAAGCGATACTATTCTTATCGATTTCAATACGGCTTACAACCCTTATTGCGCTTACAATCACAAATATTCTTGCCCCATAGTGCCGCTTGAAAATGATTTGCCAATAGCCATAAATGCGGGAGTAAAAAAGTTTCACGACTAAATGAAATATTTCAATTTACATACGCACAAAGCCACTCAAAATCCCAACCGAATCGAGTTGGTCAATCAGTATCCAAACGAGTTCGAGAACTCTTTTCCCTATTATTCCATTGGCATTCATCCTTGGTATATTGTGGAGGAGCGAATAGCAAGCGATTTGGAAATCATCGAGCAACAACTCCAAGACCCCAATTGTTTGGCCTTGGGCGAGTGCGGTTTAGACAAGCGAATTGCCATTCCGTTAGAGGTGCAACAAGCCGTTTTTGAACAACAATTGCATTTGGCGCAAAAGTACAACAAACCTGTAGTGATTCATTGTGTGGCGGCGTATCAGGAGGTAATAGCTAGTAGTAAGAAATTAAAAATCACTGTTCCACTACTCATTCACGGATTTTCAAAGAACGAAACCGTGGCGCAATCGTTACTCAACAACGGATTTTATCTGTCCTTTGGGAAGTATTTGGTTCAAAATCCAGCTTTAGCAAGCGTTTTTCAAAAAGTGCCAGACCATCAGTTCTTTCTAGAAACCGATACCATCGAAAACGGAATCGAAGAAGTCTACGCTTTGGCCGCCCAATACAAAAACACAACCGTTGAAGCCATACAGCAGCAAATCAACGCAAACATAAAACGAGTTTTTGGACTACAACTCGATTGATTTTAGAATAAAATGAATTTTTAGGAGCAGAAAAAATAGGCATTTTAGCCAGCAAAGTCCCGTTATCCGCTATATCTTTGCTTTTTTAAAGAAAAAAAGCAAAGGATGCCGCTCCTACCGGGGCTAGAAGGGAAGATTGGGGATTTTTAGGAAACATTGAAAAAAGAAAAAAGATTCTCACTTTGGTTGAAATACAAATAAAAAAAATTAACCACATAGAATTATAGATTAAAAGTAAATCAACCTAGAAAAAATAGAAATAGCACTATTTTTCACATAGATGAGCTATGTGAATAGTAAAACGTCTATTTCTTTCTATTAAAACCTACAAATTCTATGACTCTATGTGGTTAAAAATAAAGTAACTCAAACAGTTTACTACAATTAATAAGTAGCAAAAACTAAAATGACTTAAATGTTTATAAAACAATCAAATAACAAAGAATAACTTTAAACAAAGAATATGGCAGAGTGGACAGAAAGAGCCGAGCTTTTATTTAAAGCCGAAGGATTACAAAAATTACAAAACGCTAAGGTATTAGTCGTAGGACTTGGAGGAGTAGGCTCATTTGCTGCCGAGTTTTTGGCAAGAGCAGGCGTAGGGAATATGACGATTGTCGATGGCGACGTGGTAGACATTACCAATATCAATCGTCAATTACCAGCCTTACATTCCACTGTAGGGCAACCAAAAGTAACCGTCGTTGGCGACCGATTAATGGACATCAATCCCGCACTTAACCTTACTCGAGTAGAAGAATTTTTATCTCCAGAGCGCGCTTTAGAGATTGTTTCTACCGATTATGATTATGTTTTGGACTGTATCGATAGCGTAACTCCTAAATTGAATTTGATTTTGTCAGCCAAAAGAAACAGAGTTAAAATCATCAGTAGTATGGGAGCTGGAGGGAAAATGTTAGCTTCAAAAGTAAAAGTCACAGACATTTCCAAAACAATGAATTGTTACTTCTCCAAAACCATAAGACGTCGCCTAAAAGAATTAAAAATCAACAAACTGAAAGTAGTTTTTTCTTCAGAAATTCAAGACCCAAATAGCTTAAGAATGACTGATGGTTCTAATTTCAAGAAATCATTTTACGGAACCAATAGCTATATGCCAGGTCTTTTTGGCCTGCATGCGGCCGAAACTGTAATTCGTTATTTACTGAAGAATTAGTCCTTAGTAATTAGTTCAATACAAACAAGCAACTCAGAAACTTAGCTTCTTAGCTACTTAGCAACTTAAAAAAATATGATACAAACTGTGATTTTTGATATGGATGGGGTAATTGTAGACACAGAACCTGTTCATCGTTATGCCTATTATCAATTATTTGATGAATTAAATATTACCGTTCCCGAGGAAATGTATACTTCTTTTACAGGTTTTTCAACACGTAATACTTTTCAGTTTTTAAAAAATGAATTTGGTTTATTCCATGAAGTAGAGGATTTGATCCAACGTAAGCGGAACCTTTTTAATGATGCTTTCGATACCAAAGAAGATTTGGAATTGTTGGCCGGTGTTGAAAATTTAATCAAAGATCTTCACCAAAATGAAAAGCAATTAATTGTTGCTTCCTCAGCTTCAAAAGTTACGATTGATCGAGTGTTTAAAAGATTTGATTTGCATCGGTATTTCTCCCACATCGTTAGTGGTGAGGATTTTCCGCAATCCAAACCGCATCCTGCCATTTTTGAGCACGCGGCGAGTCTCTCAATTGCTCCTAAAGAAAACTGTATCGTCATCGAAGACAGTACGAATGGCGTGAAAGCAGCCAATGCCGCTGGAATTTTTTGTGTTGGGTATCAGAGCTTTCATTCCAAAGACCAAAATTTAGCATCTGCTGATTGCATCATTCAAGATTTTAATGAATTGAACGCTGAAACTGTTTCAAAATTGGGTTTTTAAATTTTAATTGTGGAAATATTTGAATCTTATTTGTAAATTTGAGCCACTAACTTAATAAACACATATGAAAAAAATTATTATTGCTTTAGCGATTTTTATTGCGAATTTCACTATCGAAGCACAAGTAAAAACGCCAGCTCCAAGTCCAAAAGCGACCATTATGCAAACAGTAGGTTTGACAGATGTAGAGGTGGTGTATTCAAGACCTGCTGCCAAAGGAAGACCTGTTTTTGGAAACTTAGTTCCTTTTGGAAAACTTTGGAGAACTGGGGCAAATGCCAATACTACCATTTCATTTTCAGATGACGTAGTGATTGATGGTAAAACCTTGAAAAAAGGTAAATATGCTTTGTACACTATTCCAAAAATCGAAAGTTGGGAGATCATTTTCTATTCCACTACCGATAATTGGGGATTACCAGAAGAATTCAAAGAAGCTAATGTGGCTTTGAGAACTACTGTAAAAGAAGAGGCTTTGCCAAAAGCAGTAGAATCTTTCACTATCGGAATCAATAATCTAGATTTGAATTCTGGACATTTGGATATGGCTTGGGAAAACTCTTCTGTTTCTATGAAATTTGAAGTGCCAACTCAAAAAATAGCTACAGCAAGCATTGAAAAAGTATTAGCTGGTCCAACAGCGAATGATTATTTTTCATCTGCACAATATTTATTCCAAGCGAATGGAGATATTACAAAATCAAGAACGTATGTGGACAAAGCTTTAGAATTAAGCACTGAAAAACCATTTTGGTTCTTGCGTTTGAAATCATTGATCCAAGCCAAACAAGGTGATAAAGCTGGGGCTATCGAAACTGCGAAACAATCTCTTGTAGCAGCTGAAGCCGCTAAAAACCAAGATTATGTAAAAATGAATAAAGACAGTATAGCAGAGTGGAGCAAAAAATAAGCTGCAATTGTTATCTTATAAAAAAAGTCCCGTTCTTATGATAAGAACGGGACTTTTTTTGGGTCTAAAGATGAAATATTAACCCAGAATCCGCATTAGACTTCGTAGCGAAACTGAATTATTCAATAAAAGCAAGAGCTCACGGACTATTTTTGAAGAAGGAATACTTTTGTATTTTGAATTTAAAAATGGGAGTAAGTTCTTGCTTTTGAAGAAGAATTTAGTTGTAGTAGATTTCTAATGCGGAATCTGGGATTAATTACTTTCTATTTCTATTTTCTTTTTACACAACATTTGAATCAAAATAGATAGTACAATAGTTAATAGCGCACCAATAAAATTCAACCACAGATACCCTAATTTTTCTTCGTCGCTCGGATAGATGTAAATAGCAAAATAGTAGATGATAAAAATGGTAATTTGACTAATCACTGCACTATAGAACACGGCTTGTGATTGCACTTTTTTGAGATAAAAACCGACCAAAAAGATACCCAATACGGTTCCGTAAAATATAGAACCAATGATGTTAACCAACTGAATTAAGTTCTCGAATAAAGTACCAATACAAGCAAATAGAATAGCAATTACTCCCCACATCAAAGTGAAAAACTTCGTAGCATTTAAATAATGGGTCTCTGATTTTTCGGTTTTGAGATTGCGTTTGTAAATGTCAATTGCTGTGGTTGAAGCCAAAGCACTCAATCCAGAAGCCGTCGAGGACATAGCTGCTGAAAGAATAACCGCCAACAACAAACCAATTAAACCCTTGGGAAGATAGTTGAGTACAAAATGGAAAAAGACATAATCTTTATCATTCGTTTCGCTATCTGGGTCGGCTTTGGTGATAATGTCTTTGGCGCGGTCGCGTAAATCTTTTTCTTTATTCGATAAAGCAACTAATTCCTTGCGCAAAGTTGGGTTGTCATAATCCTGATTCAATTGGTCGATGTACAAAAGATTAATTACTTTCTTGTCTTCAGAAAGCGCATTAAGTTTGTTTTCTAAGGTTTGATATTCCTTTTTGTATTTCGAATTTTCAATTACGGTTTTGTTATTCGGATTGAAGTTAAGCGGAACAGGATTGAATTGAAAAAAGACAAAAACCATAACACCAGTCAATAAGATAAAGAATTGCATAGGAACTTTGAGCAGCCCATTCATAATCAATCCCATTTGACTTTCTCGAACCGATTTTCCAGACAGATAACGCCCCACTTGTGATTGGTCGGTTCCAAAATACGCCAAAGCCAAGAAAAAGCCTCCCGTAATTCCACTCCAAAACGTATACTTTTGTTCTGGGTCAAAAGAAAAATCTACAATGTTCATTTTGTCATTGGCTCCTGCAATGTGCAAGGCACTAGAAAAAGTCATATCGTTGGGTAAGTAGTGTAAGATTAAGAAAAAAGTGATGAACATACCAGACATTATTACAAACATCTGTTGTTTTTGCGTCACGTTTACAGCCTTGGTACCTCCAGAAAAAGTATAAATAATCACCGAAATACCAATGAAAATGTTCATATAGGTCAAGTTCCAACCCAATATAGCCGATAAAATAATTGCGGGTGCGTAGATGGTCAAGCCAGTGCCTAATCCGCGTTGGACTAAGAACAAAACCGCTGCTAAGGAACGAGTTTTTAAATCAAATCGTTTTTCTAAATATTCGTAGGCTGTATAGACTTTGTATTTATGATATATAGGAATGAAGGTCACACATATTAATACCATTGCAATGGGTAATCCAAAATAGAATTGCACAAATCCCATACCATCGTGATACGCTTGCCCAGGAGTGGACAAGAAAGTGATTGCACTAGCTTGAGTTGCCATCACAGAAAGACCAACAACGTGCCAAGGCGTTTCGTTATTACCCAAAATGAAATCTTCAACGTTTTTACTTCCTTTGGTTTTCCAAACGCCATAAATGACAATGAATAAAAGGGTGGTCAATAAAATAATCCAATCAAATAATTGCATAAGCTAGGCGTATAATTTCATAATGAGACAAAAAATCAATATGTAGACGATATTGGCCACCAATACATAGGTGTAGTCCTTTTTCCAAATTTTTTCTTTCTTGGGTTCCATAGCGGGTCTTTAGTTGTTAATTTTTGGAGCAGGCATTTTGGTCTCTGATTTTACAGAAATGGTATTGGCCATCAATTTAAAAGCACCAAGAACACCTTCTGGTAGTTCTCTAAAAAAGCTTAATCCAGTGTAAATATAATTGCCTTTTCCGTAAGGTGCTACTAACAAAGCTCCGTTTTTAGGAGTTTCGCCTTTGTCATTAGAAGACAAGATAGGAGTGAAGGCAGCATCAAAAGTATTAGGATAATACAATCCTTGTTCTTGTTTCCAGCCTTTGAAATCATTGGCAGTAATCTTATTTGGGTAATTCAAAATAGGATGATTAGGAGCCAAGAAACGAACTTCGGCATCTTCTTCCGTTACTCGGTCACGAGAAACTTTTAGCGGATAAGGAGCCAGATTGGGAGTTACTAAATCATCGGTAGTGTTATACTGAACAATCATTGTTTTTCCTTCTTTGACAAATTCAAATAAAAGCGCTTGTTTGTTAGCCAAAGCCTGAACGGTATTGTAGGCTCGAACTCCAGTCATCACTACATCAAACGTAGCCAAACGCTCGGGTGTGATTTCTTCGGGTTTCAAAATAGTGACTTGATAGCCCATTTGCTCTAAGCTTGCGGGGACTTCATCACCCGCACCCATAATGTAGGCGATTTTTTCATTATTGGTTTTCAAATCTACACGCAAGAACTTAGCCTCTGCATTTTTAAGAATTTGTTGCTTGGTAATATGATTAAAATCGATAGTGATTTGGCTTTTGTTCAATTGTTTGTCTCCAATAACCACGATGCTTTTGGCTACAATCTCTTGATTGTTTTTAGGTGGAGTTACGGTAAAATAAACGGTTTTTTCACTTCCTTTTTTATCCAAATTCACTTCGATAAAAGCGGGATTTATTTTCCAATCTTTTCCTAAATCCAATTGAACGATTCCTTTTATTGCATCTTTACCAGCTTTGACTTTCACACCAACGGTTTTGCTTTTTTCATTGGTAAATAACAAAACTTTTTCAGTAAACGTTGAGGTGGCTTCGGGAACGATATCCAAGAAATTGTACATTTCGCCTTTTACATCGTCATTGTATTTGTAAACGACTGTTCGTTCAAAGGGAATTTCAACACCTTCAATGCTTACAGTAAATACAACTTTCGCATCTCTTTCTTTTTCGGGTAGTCCAATTTCAGTAGGATTACTTACAGTATACATTCCCACAGTAGCTTCTTCTGCCAACCAATATGGTTGTGTGTAGGCTATGGTTTCTGGCAGTTGCAAATCAAGGGCAAAGTTGAGTAATTGGTTAGGTTGCAAAGGTGTATTCTGTAACGTTGTGCTTTGGTTAGGCAAGGTGGTTACACTTTTCAATACCATCGGAATTGAAGAACGATTGATGGCTTCTATCTTTAATTTCAGACTACTTCCAGGCGTCGTTTCTTGCGTTGGAGCAACAGCTTCTAGGTATAAACCAGCGCAGGCTGCAATTATTTTTTTGGTTTCGGCGGCTTTTTGTTTCGACCAATGATTTTCGTCTAATTGCAACATCATTTGGTAGGCTTTGACTAGTTTTGGAATGCTAGCTGCAGGATTGTTATGATTGAATTCTTTGCTAATCAAATTTAGGAGTTCACCAATGGCTTTTCCGCCTTTAACACGATTCCAGCTCGTATCAATTCCGTCAAAAAGAGAACCGTTTGTAGGTACTCTTTCGCCATTTAAAAATTCTAAATATTCCGTTTCTTCACCACGCGTTCCTGTGCTTCCAAATCCTTGTGATTGATGTGAACTTCTGCTTAATGCGGCAATTTCTTGGTTGGATTTTCCAATATTTGGATAATAAACTCCAGTTTGCATTGCAATTAGGTTGGTTTTGTCCGCGGCATTAAATTTTTCTTGTGAGCCATAAAACCACCAAGAGGTATTGAAAAACTGGCGTTTGGCTTGCCAAGGTTGAACGTATTTAAGCTGTTCAGGATAAACTGAAGGATTATTGGTCAAATTAAAACTTTCCACACTCAACATTGCAGAAGCGGTGTGATGGCCGTGAGTAGTTCCTGGAGAACGATGGTCAAAACGGTTGATGATTACATCGGGTTGGAATTTACGAATTGCCCAAACTACATCAGCAAGGACTTTTTCTTTGTCCCAAATGGCTAAAGTTTCAGTTGGATTTTTGGAGAAACCAAAATCATTGGCTCTAGAAAAAAGTTGTTCTCCGCCATCAATTTTTCGTGCTTCTATAAGTTCTTGAGTACGAATTACTCCAAGCAGTTCGCGCAATTGTGCTCCAATTAGATTTTGTCCTCCATCGCCTCGAGTTAGCGACAAATAGGCTGTTCTGGCTTTGGTTTCATTGGCTAAATACGAAATCAATCGGGTATTTTCGTCATCTGGATGTGCTGCGACATAGAGTACGGAACCCAGAAAATTGAGTTTTTGAATTTGATTGTAAATTTCAACCGAGTTGGGTTTTGTAGGTTTTTGTGCAAAAGCTAGGGTAGTGGATAGTAATAAAAGGAAGGCCGTTTTAACTATTGACTGCTGCATAGAGTTTTTTGTTATTGATACATTTCAAAAATAGTAATTAAGAGTTGGTAATTTTTGTTAATTTTTGTTAATGCTGATTATTTATGATTTCATCCGTCAAATGATGATTTTTACAGATAATATTACTACTTTAGAGTTATTTCTTATTTACGCTATGAAAACAATAACTTATCAATCAGATTATTTAGGAAATGGATTTGAATATGCGACTATTGCTCAACCCGATGATTATGAAGGTAAAGTAGTGGCAACAATAATTAGAAAACAGTGTAGCAGACCCAGTACCAAAGCGGTCTTGTATGTACATGGTTTTAATGATTATTTTTTTCAATCGGAAATGGCTCATAAATTTAATGAAAAAGGATTTCATTTTTATGCGATTGATTTACGGAAATATGGTCGTTCTATTTTGCCGCATCAAAAGAGTAATAACATGCGTAGCTTAACAGAATATTTTGAAGATTTAGACGCGGCTTTAGAGATAATGGAGCAAGAGGGCAATAAACAAGTGGTGTTATCGGGTCATTCTACAGGTGGTTTATTGGTTACTTTATATGCATCGCAACGCATCGGGAAAGAAAAATTCGAAGCCATTTTTTGCAATAGCCCCTTTTATGCGATGAATATTCCGGGCTATCAAAAGCGCTTGCTGCTGCCACTGGTTGCCCTTTTCGGAACGTATTTTCCTGAGGTATTACTTCCTGGTAAAATTTCAGAATGGTATGGCCACAGCTTGCATAGTGAAAAGAAAGGGGAGTGGGACTATAACTTGGCATGGAAACCACATTTGGTTCCCGCTTTAAATGCAGGTTGGATCAACGCCATATATCAAGGACATGCGCAAATAAAAAAAGGAATAATTCTCACGCGACCAATTTTGGTGATGCATTCTCATCAATCGATTTATAGCAAGGATTGGAAGGCTTCTTTTTTTGAAGGAGATGCCATTTTGAATGTAAAAGACATCAAGGCAGGAGCAGAAAAGATCCTAGCACCTAAACGCAAGATACACGAAGTTAATGGTGGTATGCATGATCTGATCTTGTCACCCCTTCAGGTACGAGAACGTGTATATCTTGTTTTATTTGAGTGGTTGGAACAAATTATAAAATGATTATTCATAAAACCGTTGATGAAGTTATTTTTGCCACATTAATATAGGATTTATAGCTTCATTAACTAGAAATTGACGCTTTACTATTCACATAGCTCTACTATGTGTGAAGTAATGCTATTTCTATTCTTTCTTTAACGATTTTACTTTTATCAATGATTCTATGTAGCTATATTTTTTATTTTAGTTGAATTTCACCCAACGGGTTATTCTTTACTTATAAATCACCGTTCGGGGTTTATTCAACTCAAAATCAAGTAAGCCAAAATCACTCGTTTCAAAAGCATTTGTTCTAAGATTCTTATCATCGGGACCAAAGGTAGTCGGGTAGTAAGCAAACGACAACTGAAACGAACTAAACACCAAATAATCATTATTGATAATTAAACCTAAGCCAATACTAGAGTAGGTTTGATTCTTAAGCTTGGTGTTTTTATCATTTCCAATAATTCCAAGGGTATAATTAAAAAACGGATTCAAACGAAAACCCCAAAGATCCCATGGAGAATAGCTTTGTGTTTGCGCACTGAAAACCATTTTTTTGGTGCCGTATAAAGCATTGTTGAATCCAGGAATTCCATATTCACCATTTAAGGTGATTTGATCCCCAGTTGCAGCCAATCGATGGTTACCAAATATAACTTGCTGTTTTAAAAACTGTCTAATTTTCCAATCGCCAATCTCGAATAATTTGGTAAAATAATTGGCTTGAAACGAAAAAGCGGATTGAACCGTTTTGGAATGCTGAAAAAAGCTGCCCCATTCGGCATTCATGCTAAAAAATCCCCAACGGAAATAGTTTCCAAACGAAGCTCTTGTGCCTAAATACAATTGCCCCGTATGGTTTTTTCGCTGATAACCTGTGGTTAGACTATAGGTTTTTCCAATAGGTACATCTTCAATAATCCCGTTGTTGAACAAATAGCGCTCTTGGACGAAGTTTCTGGCGTTGATCCCCACGCTCATGAGTAGAAGTTTTTGGTCTGTATAGAATCCAACACTGTCATAAGCTACACTCGGATTTTCTAAAAAATTGATGTTCAAGAAACGACCGGCCACGATCAAGTTGGTAATTTTGCTTTTTTCTGAATGGTCGTTATCCAACGAAAAAGCATGTCCAAGCCAGTAATCATCAGTATTGAACTTGAATCGCTGTTGCGCAAAAACACCATTTTTATCAGCCAAACTATCTTGAATAAACCTTTGTTCATAGAGAATTCCACCTCCCCATTTGGTCAAAGGCGACACAAACATTCTAGAAGCTTCCAAACTTCGGTTATAATTACTGTTTACCTCTTTTTGATGGGTCGCTTGTAATTTGATAAAGGTTTTCCGGAAATTATTGACCGTATACTGCAACAAATGACCATTTTGACTTTCTTTGGAACGATTGGTATATTCTCCTCGAATTTCATGACCTTGACCAAGAAAATTACGTTCTCTAAGTTTTAGGGTGGTTTCGGCAGTGCTAAAAGAGGCATTTGGAATTAAACTCCAAGAATCCAAAACTTGAATAAAAACATCTACATAGTCGGGGTTTTCGGCTACAATTTCCATATGTATTGCCACACTGTTGACAAAACGTTGTGCTCGAATCAAACGCTGACTTTCTTTAACCAATAACGAATCTAACGGTTCATTTTCTTTAAGTAATAAAACTTTTCGAATCGTATAGTCTTTGGATTTAATATGTAATTTGTTTCCCCATTCTTCTACTGTATTGAGTTCTTTTTGGGGTGTAATTGTTTCAAATTGCTGTGTTTTTTTGCCAAAAGGATCAAGAGTAGTGATCGAAATACTTCGGATTATTTTACCTTGATAAGGACGGTAATCTATTTTGGAGATTGGCTTGTTGGGAAGGTTTGGATTTATGGGTCTAAAGATTAAGCGATGCAAAAAACTGGTCGCTTTTTTCTTTTGAGAAAATTGTTGGATGTTTTTATAAATTTTGGCGCTATCTGCCTTTGGTTTTTCATGTTGGGAAAAAGCAAACTGAGATAAAAAAAACAAAACGACTAGTAAAGTAAAAGCTTTTTTTTGATACATGTTGCCTGTTTTTTTTATGTTAATTCAATAATATAAACTTTGCCTAATCTGTAAATTCATTAATGGTATCGCTGGAACTCTTGTTGAGAATTGAAATGCCTTTTTGAAAAAATAAATTATTGGGGTAAATCACCATTTCCCCTTCTTTGGATCGGATGGTTACATGATAAGCACCAATATCTTCAATTTCTCCCTCTACAGGATACTCTTTGTCATGGATCAAAATAGCATCACCAATTTTGAATGGGAACGAAAAGAATAAAATAATTCCTGCAGTTATATTACTTAATATGGACCATTGCGCAAACATAGCAACACCAATTACCGTGGCTACGGATGAAACGGTGATAAAAATATCTTTAGCCTGCACGCCCCAAATCAAAATCAAGGTGATAAGGGCTAAGATAGTAATCAAAATGTTTATGTATTTGATGACCAAATTCGTTCTTCTTTCAATAATTTCACTCGTTTTAGCATATTTTCTAATGAGTTTGGCAACCAAGGCCCGAGTGAGAAAAACTAATACTAATAGTATTCCTGTACTGATTTCTTCTTTGAGATATTGATCAAAAAAATTCATATCCATTAATTTTAAAGTTGACTAAGATACGCAAACACTTTGTCAGTTGGCATTCCCATAACATTAGTATAGGAACCTTCTACTTTAGAAACGCCAATAAAACCAATCCATTCCTGAATTCCGTAAGCACCAGCCTTATCAAAAGGTTGGTAATGGTCTAAATAATAGAGAATAGCTTCATCACTCAAGGCATTAAAGGTGACTTTTGTGGTCTCGGAAATGACTTCTGTTTTGTGCTTTGTTTTAAAACATACCGATGTAATGACTTCATGGGTGTTGTTCGATAAAGATTGCAAAATTTCGAAGGCCTCTTGTGCATCTTTCGGCTTTCCTAAGGGGCGATTTTGGTGCCAAACAATGGTATCACTAGTAATAAGAAGTTCGTTATCTTGCAATTCGCCCTCAAAAGCATTGGCTTTCAGTATAGATAGGTAATTTGTGATTTCTTCTCCTTTTAGCGTATTGGGAAAAATTTCTTCAATTTCTTTGAGTCGGATTTCGAAATCCAAATCTAAGTCTTTGAAAAATTGCTGTCTTCTAGGGGAACTCGAAGCCAAAATAATACGATAAGGCGCTAGTTTATTTTTAAGCATGATGTTGAATGTTGTAGGTGAGTAAGGGCAATAGAAAGAGTCCAAAAAAGACAATCCATTTGAGAACAGTGCTCAAGTGATGCAACTCAGTTTTGGTTTTAGCAGTCGCTATTTTTATGGTAAAATACAAAAAAGGAGCAATAATAAAAACCAAACTGTAAATCGTAATGAGATGCAAATCGTTTAAAACAAAATAGCGATACATGTAATCAAGAAGTAATCCAATCGGGAGAAGACTCAAGACAGCAAGTAATTTGGTTGTTTTAGAAATGCCTAAACGAATCGCCAAGGTGTTCATCCCTTGGTGTTCATCGCCTTTGATATCTTCTAGATCTTTCGTGATTTCTCTTATCAAATGTAAAAGAAAAGCAAAAACGGCATAATCTATCAGTAGGCTGAAAATTGGTATCATTTGCCGTTGATTCTCAGCATAAATAACTGGGAGCAAATCAAAAACACCTATAATCAATACGCTTACGGCTAATAGTAAAGCAATAATGATATTCCCAAGTAGCAGCATTTGTTTTAGAGTGGTGGCATAAAAATAGAGTGTGGCGGCAATTAAAATAAACAATCCAGCAAAATTAGGTTTGTCAATCACGTTTGAAAGATAAAAACCGATGCATACTCCAATTACGGTCAGTCCAATATACAAGTTATAGGCTACACTTTCTTGGATGGTTTTGCCAATAAGTACTTGCTCGGGTTTGTTAATGGCATCGGTATCTTGATCAAAAATATCGTTAATTACATAGCCACCTGCCGCAATACAAATCGTAGCTAAAACCAACAAAACATATTGAAAGTTGGATAAAGCCAAGCTACAATTTTGTTCTTTTAAGAAACCAAAACGCAACATCAATTGCATTAAAGCTAATAAAAGTAAGTTTTGATAACGTAGTAATTGAAGGTATTTCATCATTTTGGTACTGTATTAATTTACGGCGCAGTTTCGAAACGGCAAGGTTTTTTCTCCCATCTCACATTTCACTTTTCACATTTCACTTCTCACATCTGCCTTCTCACTTTTCACTTTCTCCCTTCTAATCATGTTTCCCATCAAAACTTTCCATCCATTTTCCTTGTACTTTCATGACCTGTTCTATCACGTCTCTAACAGCTCCTTTACCGCCATTTTTATGAGAAATGTATTTTGAAATGGCTTTTATTTCTGGACTTGCATCCTGCGGACAAGTAGGTAATCCTACCAATTGCATGACGTGGTAGTCTGGAATGTCGTCTCCCATGTACAAAACGTGTTCAGGCAGAATATTATAGACATCGGTATATTCATCAAAGGTGGCTACTTTATCGGGGGTACCTAAATGAATGTCGGTGATGCCTAAATTTCTCAAGCGCACTCGAACACCTTCATTGCTTCCGCCAGAAATAATACAAACATTGTAGCCATTATCTACAGCTGCTTTTAGTGCGTAGCCATCGCGAATGTTCATGGTTCGTAGCATTTCGCCTGTGGTATTTACAAATACAGAACCATCAGTAAGTACGCCATCTACGTCAAACACAAACGTCGTAATTTCATTCATTATTTCTTTATAACTTTTTGCCATGATTTTGAATAGATTGGGTTAAGATTTTATATATAGTCGATTGATTTTCATTGGATAAAAAAGATTCATGCGCCTCGATGGTAGAAAAATCATTACGTTTTGCAGGTCCTGTTTGGGCTTCTTTTGGGGATAATGTCAATAATTTTTCGGCCGTTTCCAGGATTAAAGGTTTTAGAATATCAAAAGGAACATGGTTTTCTATACAAATTTCATGACCTAATTGATACAAATAGTTGGTAAAGTTATTTACAAAAACTGCCGCCACATGCAATGCTTTTCGTTGATGGGAATTAATCGCATGAACATCATCTGAAATAGCTCTTGCCACTTTCTCTACTATAAAATAATCCTGAGGTTCTACTGTTTCTAAACACATTGGAATCGTTTTAAAATCGACCTGTTTTCCTTTCGTAAAGGTTTGCAATGGATAGAAAACCCCTTTTCTATTGTTGTCATTCAAAGCGTCTAAAGGAGCAGCTCCTGAGGTATGAACGACCAAGCGGTTTTCGAAAGGCAATTGTGATGAAACACTGGCTATGGCATCGTCAGAAACGGCAATGATATAGACGTCAGCTTCTTTCAAATCGCTATAATTAGAAACGATTTTGTCTACCCCAATTCCTGGGATTATAGTTGTTGAATTTCTGGAATACACTTGCACGATTTCTATGCCCGTTGCGGTTAGAAAGGTCGAAATAAGATGTTGTGCTACATTGCCAGCGCCAATAAGTGTTACTCTGATCATCCCGCAAAAATAGTGATTTTTTTATAGTGATAAAAGGGATTGTTTTTGAAGGATACTTTGTTTTTGGAGGCACTATTTCAAACGTTTTTGGAGTTAATTTGTAAGCTTAATTTTAGATTAAATTAACAAGTGTGTTCGTTTCAAATCAACAATATTTAAGTACTTTTGCTACACTTTTACAAAAAATAAATTCCTTTTTAAATGGATAAAAAAATCTACTCCTTTTTGTTTTCTACTCGTTTGATGGCGGTATTGTTCATTGCCTATGCAGTAGCCATGGCTACCGGAACGTTTATCGAAAGTAAATACAATACCGATACAGCCAAAATTTGGATTTATAATGCTTGGTGGTTCGAAGTCATTCATGTGTTTTTCTTGATTAATTTCTTCGGAAATATCAAAAGATACCAGTTATTAAAAAAAGAAAAATGGGCCACCTTATTGCTACACTTGGCTTTTATTTTTATTATCATTGGTGCATTTATTACACGTTATATTAGCTATGAAGGAATGATGCCAATTAGAGAAGGTGCTACTGAAAGCCGAATCTTTTCTGATAAAACGTTTGTAACTGTTTTTGTTGATGGGGAGTACAAAGGAGAAATGAAGCGTCGAACGTTCGAGAAAAATGTGTTGCTTTCTCCGGTGACAAATAATGATTTCTCGATTGAGGATAAATTTGCCGAAATCCCTTTTGAAGTGAATTATGAAAACTTCATCATGGGCGCAAAGGAATACATCAAACCTGATTCTAAAGGAATTTTATATCTAAAAATCGTCGAAGCTGGCGAAGGCGGACGAGAAGAGCATTTCTTGAAAGAAGGCGAAGTACAAAACATTCATAACGTTTTGTATGCTTTGAATAAATATACCGAAGGAGCGATCAATATTACGACTACGGGAAAAGAGTACACCATTCAAACCCCATTTGAAGGAAACTTTATGCGAATGGCGGATAAGTTGGAAGGAAAAGTAGCCAAAGATGTGGTGCAACCTTTAATGATGCGTTCGTTATATTCTATTGGTGAAAAACGAATTGTTTTTCCCGAACCTGCTGTTAGAGGAGTAATTGCTTACGAGTCAAATAATGATTTTAAAGCCAAAACTCATGAAGATGCTTTAGAGTTGACTATTACTTCACAAGGAAAGACTGAAAAAGTGACTGTTTTAGGTTCTAAAGGAAAAATTGGTGATTTTAAAACAGTTAAAATTGGTAAATTGGATTTTGCCATCGCTTATGGAAGTAAAGAATATCTATTGCCTTTCAAAGTAAAACTAAACGATTTTATTGCGACCAAATATCCTGGAACGGAAAAGAGTTATTCGGCTTTTGAAAGTAAAGTAACTGTTTTAGATGGCAAAGATAATTTTGACGCACGTATTTATATGAATCATGTGTTGGATCACAAACAATATCGATTCTTTCAATCGGGTTTCGATCCTGATGAAAAAGGAACCATTCTTTCGGTAAACCATGATTTCTGGGGAACGAACATTACATATTTGGGGTACTTTTTATTATATTTTGCAATGATGGCAATTCTATTTACCAAGCATTCTCGTTTTGGCGATTTGAAAAGAAAGTTAGAAGCAGTAAAGAATAAGAAAGCTAAATTACTTTCTATTTTTTTGTTGTTTTTTGGATTACAAGGTTTTGCACAAAGTCATGAAGGACACAATCACGCGCCTGGTGAAGGGCATGAGCATGAGCAATCTGCAATGCATACAAGAAAAGCGCCAACCGAAGCGGAATTGGATGCGTTATTGAAAACCAATACGATCAAAGCAGAACATGCGGCGAAATTTGGTCGATTGATTATTCAAGATGCCGGCGGAAGAATGAAACCGATTAATACGTTTTCGTCTGAATTATTGCGAAAAGTGAGTCACGATAATACATTTAAAGGGATGAACTCGGATCAAGTGTTTCTGTCAATGACACAATTTGCTAATATTTGGCTAGAAGTGCCTTTGATTTATATCACCCCCAAAAACGATAGTATCCGTAAAATTATAGGTGTTGATAGCAAAGCTAAATTAGTCCCATTTATCAAGTTTTTTGATGAAAAAGGAAACTACAAATTGTCTCCTTATTTGGATGCTGCCTACAAAGCAGCCAATCCAAATAGTTTTGAAAAAGATTTTATTGAAACGGATAAAAAAGTCAACTTAATGGAATCGGCATTGAGCGGTCGTATTTTGAAAATTTTTCCTATTCCCAATCATGAAAATTCGAAATGGGTTTCCTACTTAGAATTGAATGAAGCAGGATTAAAAGGAATGGATTCTACCTATACCAAAAGTATTTTGCCTTTGTATTTTGGCACCTTGAATAATGCCATTAAAACCCAATCCTATGACACTTCGGATGAATTACTTGAAAGTATAAATGGGTTTCAGAAAAAATTTGGTGGAAAAGTGCTGCCTAGCGAAAAGAAAATTGATTTGGAAATAGCTTACAATAAGTATGATGTTTTTCAAAAACTACCAAATATTTACTTGTTAGCGGCAATGATGATGTTAATTTTTACGATCTTACAAATTTTTAAAGATAGAAAAGCATTGCGTATAATAATTAATGGCTTCCATGTTTTTATTGGACTTTTATTTGCATTACATACGGTTGGATTGATTGCGAGATGGTATATTTCGGGTCACGCACCTTGGAGCAACGCTTACGAATCGATTATTTATATTGCATGGTCTACCATGTTCTTTGGATTGGCTTTTGACCGAAAATCAAAATTAACTGTAGCTTCTTCAGCCTTTGTTACAGCTATGATTTTATGGGCGGCATCTTTAAATTGGATTGACCCAGAAATTGCAAACCTGCAACCAGTTTTGAATTCGTATTGGTTAATGATTCACGTGGCGGTAATTGTAGCGAGTTATGGACCAACTGCATTAGGGATGATTCTAGGATTTGTTTCTTTATTGCTGATTTTCTTTACCAATGAAAAGAATAAAGCAAAAATGGAGTTGAACATCCAAGAGTTGACCTATATCAACGAAATGGCATTGACAATAGGTTTGGTGATGCTTACGATTGGAAATTTCTTAGGTGGACAATGGGCCAACGAAAGTTGGGGACGCTACTGGGGTTGGGATCCAAAAGAAACTTGGGCTTTGATCAGTATTATGGTGTATGCTTTTGTGATTCACATGCGATTCGTGCCTTCGTTAAGAGGAAAATGGATTTTTAATTTGATGAGCATGTACGCCTTTCTTTCGATTTTGTTCACCTATTATGGAGTAAATTTCCATTTAGTAGGTTTACATTCTTATGCGAGTGGCGAAGCAAAATCCTTAAGCTGGATTTGGTATTCTTTAGGAACGATTACGTTCATCGGGGCCTTAACCTATCCAAAATATAAGAAGTTTTATAAAAAATAACGTTATTCCCATTTAAATTCAAAATCAGCTGCTTTCCATCAGCTGATTTTTTTTTTTTTTTGATAAAAGATTAACTTTTGTTGATCTAACCAAGATTTTTTTGGAACGAATAAATGGTTACTTTTATGAAAAATTATAAGATGAAAAAATTAGTTTCCATAGTAAGCGTAGCATTACTATTTTTTAGTTGTCAAAATCAAGCACAAACCTCAAAAGTTAATTCTACAGTTATGACTACCAATGTTGCCAAAGAAACCATCTATCAATTTAAAGTAACCGATTTATCAGGAGATACTTTTGATTTCGCTACGTTGAAAGGGAAAAAAATTATGATTGTCAACACCGCTTCCAAATGTGGTTTGACACCTCAATACAAAGACTTAGAAGCTTTGTATAAAGAATACTCCAGCAAAGGATTTGTAATTGTTGGTTTTCCAGCAAATAATTTTGCTTCACAAGAACCGGGAACCAAAGAGGAAATAGCTACGTTCTGTCAACAAAATTATGGAGTAACTTTCCCGATGATGGATAAAGTTTCGGTAAAAGGAAGTGACATGTGTGCTGTGTACCAGTTTTTAACTCAAAAAGCTAAAAACGGTCTAAAAGATTCTGAAGTTGAATGGAATTTCCAAAAATACTTGTTGAACGAAAAAGGGGAGTTAGTTGAGGTTATTTCACCTAGAACCTTACCAACCGACCCAAAAATTATAAATTGGATAAAAAGTTAGTTTGTTATTATATAGTAGTTTTAGTAATTTAATTTGAAAAAGAGTTTGCTTTGGCAAGCTCTTTTTTTGAAATAAAGAGAAATTTTAGAAAAAAATGAACTGCAAATTTGCAAATTTTTTTTACAAAAACTGATGTCTTTGATGGAAAATTATGAAAGTAAAGTAGTTGCTAATCTTGTTGAATTGAAGTTAGAATTTTACTGGTATTTAAAGATATTCATTTCAATCTGCGTCATCCGCGTTCCGTTTTAAAACGATTTACATACAATTTCAGGTAAAATTTATGATTCTTTAGCTATTATTTCTTTTACCGTAGCTTCATAATTTTTGATGCTTTTGGCTTTTTTAATATTCTTATGCACTTTGTGTGGATTTGAAAAAAGCACTGAAAAGTACTCCCACAAATGATGCATTTTCAATAAAATATGAGTAGCCCCAGACAAGGATTCGCTATAGCCTTCGTAAAGTGTGTCGTGAAACTGGCTAAACACTTCCATTTTATTTTTGGGGTATTCGAAAGTATTGTTTTTAATCATATTGGGAAGAAAGGGATCCGCAATCAATCCGCGGCCAATCATCCAGTGGTCGATACTTGGGAAACGTTGCTGCATCTTTTGAAATTGCGCCACCGAAGTGATGTCCCCGTTGTAATATAGTTTATGTTTTGTATTGTCAATGCAGTTTTGAAACCCTTCCAAATCAACACCTCCTTTGTACAATTGTTTTCCTAAACGAGCATGAATGGCAATATTTTTTATGGGATATTGATCCAAAATAGGAAGGACGTCAAGTATTTCTTGTGGCGATTCGTAGCCTAAACGCATTTTCATCGAAACAATGATGTCGGTTTCGGTATGCGCTCTATCGAGTATATGATTGATTTTTTCTGTATTGCTTATTAGACCTGAACCCATTCCAGATTTTGTAACCATCGGATAGGGGCAACCTAGATTCCAGTTGAGTTCTTTGTATCCTAATTCTTTTACATAGCGGGCAACAAATAAAAATTCTTCGGCATCGTTCGTAATTACCTGCGGAATCACTTCAAGTGTAGCATTGTTTTCTGGGAGTAAATCTCTGTGATAGGAATTTTTGATGAGTAATTTTCCGTTCAGCCGAATATAAGGCGAATAAAAAGTGTCGATGCCGCCAAAATATTTTTGTTGTGCATTTCGAAAGCGGTAATCGGTGAATCCTTGTAAAGGTGAAGAAAGCAATGTGAAACTCATAGTCGTAATAAAGCTGCAAAGATAAGTCATTCAATTTTAGAAAGACGAATCTTGGTAGCCCAAAGTATCAGAGTTGTTGCCACGAATTAATAAATATAAGGGGAGTTCATATTTAGCTACAAATTCTCGAATTAATAAAACAAAAAGAAGCCGACAGATTACTCTAATTCAATAAGAAATAAAAAATAATTCGCGATTTCGTGGCAAAATAAAACTACTCTATTCCAAAATCAATTGCATAAATACCGAATGCAACCAACGATCAAATTTATAACCCGATTCTTTGATGATTCCTACGGTTTTAAAGCCAAATTTTTCATGAAACAAAACGCTACCTTGATTTTCGGAATCAATAACAGCTATCATCGTGTGGAGTTTTTGGGCTTTGGCCAAAGCAATTAGTTCTGCTAATAATACGTTTCCAATTCCTTTTCCGTGGTAATCATTCGCTACATAGACAGAATGTTCTACAGTAAATTTATAGGCTTCTCTAAAACGAAACTCGCTGTACATTCCAAAACCAACCACTTGACCATCAACTTCGGCCACGATTACAGGAAAATTTTTGGCCAATTTATCATCCAAAATTGCTTTCTGTTGTTCATACGTTCTGATGTTGTAATCATACAAAGCAGTTGAATGCAAAATGTTATAATTGATGATGTCCAATATGGCTTGTGTATCTTCGGTTTGGTAGGCTCTGATTTCGATTTTCATTTTTAAAGTATTTCTATCCAAAAATAGGAAAAATTGATGTGTTTTGAAGGTTTTCGGTACTCAAGTTTGTAACTTTGCTGCTTATGTTGAAGTACTATAACTTCTAACTTTTTTAACATCTAATTTCCAACTTTAAAAATGGTGTATCCCAAAATACCTTTAGCACAAAGCCTACTTCAGATTTTTTTAGCCAAAGGAATTCAAACAATAGTTATCTCTCCTGGTTCTCGAAATGCCCCTCTAACCATTGGTTTTGCGAGTCATCCTGATTTTACTTGTTATAGCATTGCTGATGAGCGTTGCGCTGCATTTTTTGCGATGGGAATTGCCCAACAAACGCAAAAGCCAGTGGCCGTGGTGTGTACTTCTGGTTCGGCATTATTAAATTATTATCCTGCATTTGCAGAGGCTTTTTATAGTCAGATTCCGTTGATTGTACTTTCTGCAGACCGTCCACAAAGCAAGATAGACATTGGAGACGGACAAACGATTCGTCAAGAGAATGTTTTCCTGAATCATTCGTTATACAATGCCAATTTAACCGAAGACGCTTCTTTCGAGAATGATGTAAAAATCAACGAAGCGATTAACACTTCGATTACCCAAAAAGGCCCCGTTCATATCAATGCGCCATTCGAAGAGCCATTATATGAAACGGTAGAAGCTTTTACAGCTAATGCTCATATCGATGCTACGATTCCTGTTACTGTTGATAAGCCATTAGGTGATTTGACACCTTTTGCGGAGATTTGGAATGCCTCCAAAAAGAAAATGATTTTGGTAGGCGTTAGTGGTTTGGATGCCAATGCGAAGTCGATTAACGTGATTGCGAATGACGATTCGATTATAGTGATGACTGAAACGACTTCGAATATTCACCATCCGAGTTTTGTCAACAATATCGATACGATAATTACCCCGTTTACAAAAGAAGATTTCGAGGAGTTTCAACCCGATATTTTGGTGACTTTTGGAGGAATGGTGGTGTCCAAACGCATCAAAGCTTTTTTAAGAAAATACAAACCCAAACATCATTGGCATATTGACCCTTTGAGAGCTTATGATACGTTTGGTGCTTTAACACACCATTTTGAAGTACATCCGAATATCTTTTTTACCGCATTTTATCCTTTGGCACAAAAAGTTAAGAGCAATTATTCATCCCAATTGGCGCAGGTGAAATATTTGCGCAAGCAAAAACACGATTGGTATGTGTCTAAAATGCCGTTTTGTGATTTTATGGTTTTTGATAAAGTAATTTCGAATTTGCCTAAAAACTCGCAATTGCAAATCAGTAACAGTTCGGCCATTCGATACGCTCAGTTGATTGATATTGACCCATCGATTGAAGTGTTTTGCAACCGAGGAACCAGTGGTATCGATGGAAGTACGTCTACTGCCATTGGAGCGGCTGTGGCTAACGGAAAACCAACCGTTTTTATGGGCGGAGATATTGGGTTTTTCTATGATAGTAATGCCCTTTGGAACAATTATATTCCGAAAAATTTTAAAATCATCCTTATCAATAATGGAGGAGGAGGCATCTTTAGAATCTTACCCGGACATGATGAAACACCAGTTTTTAATACTTTCTTCGAAACCTCACATCACTTAACTGCGGAACATTTGGCTAAAATGTATGGTTTAGCGTACAGCAAAGCGACAGATGCTGCAAGTTTAGATGAGGCTATTGTTACTTTGTTCCAACAAAATGAAGTGCCTCAACTATTAGAAATCTTCACCCCAACGGTTGAAAATGATAAGATTTTATTACAATATTTCAGGGAGTTGATTTGATTTGGAGACTTTTAGTATGTTTACAATACTTGAGTAGCAAAAAACATCAAGTTTAGAGTTTTTTAGGCGCTAAATTTTTACTTAAAAAGTAACCATGGAATAAGCTTATAAAAACTGGTGGATAGTTTTGGATCTTAGTAATTTGGATTTTTTTTTTAAAGTATAAAAGCCTTTCATACTTCTTTCTTAAAACTTTACGTTAACCCCATAATCCATAAATGCATTTTAGAAATTCTTATTCATTTATTTACAAGTTGAGATTTTTATCAGCTTTCCTATTGAGTTGCCATTTTTATCATTTGTCTAATAACGTTTTAAAGCTTGAAGAAATGTAAAAATAAGGAAGTCTCAATTTTCGATTAAATTCTGACTTGGTAAGTACAAAAGCAATTTCAAAGTAAGTCCAAAAACCGCCATTTTTGCAAACTGCTGATGGGGGGCATTTATAATGTTCACGTTGCTGCATATCTAAATTTACCATCCTTTTTATTCCAAATTTATCGGTAAACATAAAAAGTTAAAGGTTAAAAAATCCAGCCTTTAACTTTTGGGATCATTGGTTAAATTATTGCCCCATTTGTTGAGATTCTTCATAATTTGGCCCATATAAAGATGGAACTTTGTTGAACTAAACCTTCGGTAGCACCAAGCAAATGATTTAGTATCTTACGAATATACTTAAAATTCGTAAATTATGACTACAAAAAAAAGAATCCGGAAGCATTAAGGGAAAATAAAATCCTACATCAAGCCAAACGGGAAGTTCTAGGTTTTGAAGAATTACTATCACGCTTTGAGCGCACGGTTTCTGTCTT
>NZ_JAPZSU010000061.1 GCF_027531905.1 Flavobacterium sp.
ATGACGCCATTTACGTTCAGATCTATTATCATATAATTCATATTCTAAGTCTCCTACTTTATATATTTTGGGCTCATAATACAGATAAACATGTACTTCTAGTTTTTCTTCATCAATTTCTAATTTTGATAATTTCCAGCCTTCTTGAATCGGTAAAATAATTTTATCTAGTATCGTTTTTATATATTATTACATATTGTAAATTTAACCTTTTCAAAAAATATCCAGTAGAAACAAAATGAGTGATTATGAAACTAAATACTATTGGTTTACCAGTACAAGAGACAGAAAAAATTGTTGTGGAATTGAATATTTTGTTATCTAATTTTCAAGTATATTACCAAAATTTAAGAGGAATGCATTGGAATATTAGAGGGAAACGTTTTTTTGATTTGCATCTTAAATTTGAAGAATTGTACAATGATTCTCAACTGAAGATTGATTTAATTGCAGAGCGTGTACTTACACTTGGGGGAACTCCTTTACATACTTTTGATGACTATATAAAGCACAACCAATTAGAAGTAGGTAAAGATATTTCAAATGATGAAAAGGCAATTCAACTGATTGTTGATTCTTTGGCAAGTTTGCTTACGATTGAGAGAAAGATTTTAGAAAATGCTTCAGCTATAAATGATGAAGGAACGAATTCGATGATGAGTGATTTTATTGTAGAACAAGAAAAAACAATATGGATGATGCAAGCTTGGTTGGCTTAGTTATTCCAAATGGTAGTCATAAAAAAAACAGAAGTTTGTGCTTCTGTTTTTTTTGTGTGTGACTAAAATTAATCTTCTTCTAGATTCTCATTGAAGGAAGAAGGTAATAAAGTTGGGATAAACTTAATCAAAATGGGAAGCAATAAACTTCCTCCCGGTAATAAAAAGATAGTGAGCGAAGGTATCGTCTTGCAGATATCCAAAATTTGCTTTCTGATTTTTTTCTTTTCTTTTTCATCAAGATCGCGATGTGTTGAATGTGCCAAAAGCACCATTAATTCCTTACTCTCTAAAATTTCTTTAACCAATCTGTTTTTATTTCGGGTTACCAAAGTTACGACACTTTCTGTAGTTTGGTCGTAAAAATGCTTAACAGGATTGGAATAATTGAAATATGGGATTTCACTTTTGTATTTTGTAATGAAATCATTGGTGTGATGAATTGATGCCATAACAAATTCATCGGATTCATTGAGAATGCTTCCTAAAGTATGTAAAAAATAGGCTTCTTCTTTTTCTATTACGCCATCACTCCAAAGCGCCATTCCCGCAATATCGATTAAGTATTTTTTTTCTAAATCAAGAGTAAAATAATCCAATTCTAACGATTCAAGCGTCAAAGATGCGTTTTTAGAAAATTTGGTATAACGAATCGAAGCTTCAAAAAGTTTGATTAGTAAATCGTCATATTGCGTTTTGTTACTTTTTATCTTTAATGCTAAAGCCACAATATTGACAACAGTTTCTTCAATACGTTTCAAGTATTTTTCTGGAATTTCTCCGTGTTTCAGGTATTGGCAAAAAGCCAAAACATCAATAAATAAAAGGGCATTAGTGACTAAATGCGAAAAGTTTTTATTGATGATGCCATCGTTGGTTTGCACTCTTTCGTCAATAAATTTTTCCAAAGTTAAAGATCGACTGTTTTTAGGAAGTATTTTTTTGAATAGATTGAAACCTTGAGGATTCATTTGGTTATAGAAGGCTAAGGCTTTGGCAATAAACAGATCGGGTGTTTTATTGGATTCTGTCAAGCAAAAAGCACCATAAAGCGTATTCAGTAAAGCAACTTTTGAGATTTCTTCTTTAAACCATCTTTTGGAATCAATAGGATTTATGGTGTTGAACGAAATAATATGACCATAAATAAAGCCCGTGTCTCTTGTTTTTAGATAAAAAGAAGTACTGTTTTCTAATGAAACTTCTTTAGAAAAATCTTGTTCTATAAAAAATTTGTCTATCCAACCAGATGCAGATGGGTTAATCATTGTAATGTTTTGAAGTTGCAAAGCTATGTTTTTTTACAACGACAATGGTTAGTAAAAGTTAAACTTTAGATTAAAATTAATAGGAACCTCTCGACTTGCAATTTTGTTCACAAAGAAGAATGATTTCTTTGATTCTTTTGTCTCTAGTTTCAGTTCTTTTGGCTTGGTTTAGCCAGTATAAGTAATTTTTCCGATAGGAAGGACTAAACGATTGATAATTGCTCCATGCTTTTGGATTAACATCAAACACAAGCTGTAAATCTTCTGGGATAATATGGTTTTCTACATCGTCTAGGGAGTTCCAAGAGCCATTTTGTTTCGCAATTTCAATTTTCCTAAGACCACTTTCATGCATTGCATTTTCTTGAATTAGTTTTTCGATGTAAGATTTATTCAGTTTGCTCCAAACGCTTTTGTCTTTTCTCGGTGTAAAAAGCTGTCTGCGTTGATGTTCATCTATTTTCTTTACAGTCGAATCAATCCATCCATAGCATATAGCAACTTGAACGGCTTCTTCCCAGCGCATGCTTTCGAAATTGCTGCTAACTTTGTAAAACAGCAGATAAATGCCTTTAGACGAATGGTGGTTTTCATGTAGCCATGTTCGCCATTCGTCAGCATTTTTAAAATATAAATGTTCTTTTTCTTCCAAATGTTTTAGGTTTAAGAGATGAAGAGTGCTTCAGCCGCTTCCCAATTTACAACATTCCAAAAAGAAGCAATATAGTCAGCTCTTCGATTTTGATTTTTTAAATAATAGGCATGTTCCCATACGTCTAGTGCCAAAACAGGTTTTCCTTTAGCAACAATCGTAGGTAAATTCATTAATGGATTGTCTTGATTTGGAGTAGAAGTGATGGTCAACTTTCCGTTGCTAACCACTAGCCATGCCCAGCCAGAACCAAAGCGTTTTGCGGCGGCATCGGCAAATTGTTTTTTGAAAGCATCAAATGAGCCGAAAGTAGTGATTATAGCTTCTCCTAGTTTTCCTTTTGGTTCTCCACCTCCATTAGGTTTCATTAAGTTCCAAAACAAACTATGGTTGTAATGACCTCCACCATTATTGCGAATGGCTTCAGGGAACAGGTTCATATTTTCGAAAATTGAGTTAAGGCTTTTGGCTTTATCCACAATCGATTTATCTAAAGTCTCGATGGCTTTGTTGAGATTGGTTACATAAGCTTGATGGTGTTTTGAATAATGGATTTCCATAGTCAGTATGTCGATATGAGGTTCCAAAGCATCGTAGGAGTAAGGTAATTTGGGTAAAGTGTAAGCCGCTTCTTGCGTGTTTAGCAAATCATGATGAAAAACAGATGAGGTTGAAGCATTTGTATTTGCCGCTAAACTCGAGTTGATAATTGAAGTTCCCATGAAAATTCCTGTTGAAAGAAGTGCCGATTTTTTAATAAAATCTCTTCTACTGCTGTTGTTTTCCATTTTCTTTGAATTAATTGTTTAAAGTGTGTTCTTGGTGTTATTTTGATTTTTCTCCTACAAAATTATGAATGGGAGATTTAAAAAGAATATTAAATGTGGTTAATGTACCGTAAATTCGAGTGAGGTATTGTTGCAATTCAATCTTTTCTAGCTCTTCAATTTTACTAGCATTGATTTTTTGTTCCATTACTCTTAAGCGGTCTCTCACCATTATTATTTTATGAAAAAAGGTATCGATTGGTATTTCTTTCGAGGCCAATCCCGCTTGTCCTGGCTCAAGGATAATTTTTCCGCCTTTCCATTTATCAGCCATCGGAACAATTTCTGATACATCAGACCATTTTTGTAATAATTGTTTTAGTGTAGTTTCTACTTCATAAAAACTTATGGTATCAACTTCGTTTTCTGCTGCCTCAATGATTTCAAAAGCACTATCTAATGCTATGGTTTCTAATCCCGTTTCGATAAAGGTAACCCAATAGTCGGTTGATGTTACGTTGGTTATTACTCCTTTACCTAGTTGTTCATGTTGTATTCGTGATCCAATTCCTAATAATTTCATGACTGTTCAATGTTAGTTTTCTTAAATTAGTATTAAATTTTTCTCAAAAAAAAGCTGAATCCGTTTTTTCGGTATGGTTTTCGTAAATTTACAATCAAGTTTAATAAAAAAACAGGATATGAAATCGCCATTAACAACAGGTTTGTTAGCGAGAAACACCAAGTAAATAAAAGGCGATCCGAGCGAAGTATTCTATATTTTGCTGATAATAAATAAATTTTACAAATATGAAAAAAATGAATTTACTAGTCGCATGTATTGTGTTGACTTTAACCGCTTGCAATGCAACCAAAAATACAACAAATTCTTCAAATTCTCTACAAGGGGACTGGGTTTTGACTTATATCAGTGGGCCAAGAATTGCTTTTGAAGGACTTTATCCCAATGAAAAACCTACCATCAATTTTGATGTAGCGTCCAAAAAAGTGTTTGGTAAAAATAGTTGTAACAATTATTCAGGTATGCTTAATATAGATGGCAATAAGATAAGTTTCAAGGAAAATAAAATGGCAGTTACTTTGATGGCATGTCCAGGAAATGGCGAAAGTGTTTATATGAATATGCTTGAAAAAGTGGATAGTTATGCTGTTTCAGAAGATGGAAAAGAATTGATAATGACGGGTAACGGTGTTCGTTTATTGCGATTTGAGAAAAAGTAATTTTTTAATATAAATTCAAAAAGATGAATAAAGTTTTTAATGTTTTGATTTTGATAGCTTTATTGGTTTTTTCAAATGCTTCTTTTGCGCAACAAAAAACAAAAAAAGAACTAAAAGAGGCTAAAAAATTTGAACAGCAGAAAAAAGTCGAAACGCTTGTAGCAGGTGAGAAATTTATTTTTGAGGCGAATAGAGCTTTCCCAATGGGGTTCAGAAGTATAGATTTGACTACGAATCCGAATTCTATATCTTTTACACCTGATTTAATTAAGAGCGATATGCCTTTTTTTGGTAGAGCAACTGGGAGTATTCCTTATGGAGGAGGAGAAGGTGGTTTGAAGTTTGAAGGGACTCCCGAGGAATTTTCTATAACAAAAGAGAAAAAAAATTATTTACTCAAAGCAAAGGTTAAAGATAAAAATGACAGTTATACAATACAATTGACCATCTTTTTTGATGGTGGAGCTTCATTGGTTATTAATAGCAACAATAGAGCTAGTATTTCTTATAATGGTTCGATTTCTAAGTTGAAAGAATAGTTCAGAAAGCTGCTGAAAGATTGTTTTTAGCCTATGGTTCTTATTTTAAAACACATCATGATTTAGGAATCTAATTTTTTTATTATATGGTTGCTTTCTCTTTCAAAAAGAAAGAGCTATTAGCCATAAAAAATTAGATTGATTCGGTTTTATGAAGGTGAATTACAATTTTATGATAAAAAGCTCAATATTTTTGATTAAATGTTGAGCTTTTTTTTTGTTTTAGATTTACTTTTCTAAAATCAAATCATAGCCATATAAATGTTCGTCTCTGATGAAACCCATTTTATGATACAATTTTTGAGCGGTAAAATTGTTTTTAGCCGTTCGAAGACGAATGATTGGGGAGCCAAGGTCTTGCGCTAATTTTTTAGTTTCTTCAATTAATTTGCTTGCTACACCTGATTTTCTTGTACTTGGGTTTACAAATATATCATTCAGAATTACTATTTTTTTTAGCAATAAAGAGGAAAAAGTGATGTAATTTAAAGCAAATCCGATAGCTTTGTTTTGTTCGTCAAAAGCCAAGAATACTTCTGCTTCATGGTTTTCAAGTCTCTCTTTTAGAAAAGCTTTGTGATTTTCAATATTAGAAGGTTTTTTGTAAAAAACTAAATATTGATCAAATAAATCAGTCAATGCATCAAGGTCATGTAAGGTGGCTTTTCGTATCATAACGGTTTATTTTGTGAGGTTTAGCAATAAAAATACGCTTTTATTTTTGTTTCAACAAAATTTTGGTGAGACTTCAAAAAATAAGAGAGATATTGGTTAAAATATCTCTCTTCATGTTACTTACGAAAAGGGGTCAGAACTTTAATTGATAAACTTCATCTAAGTCGTTATTTGAGCTGATGTTTACTTGTAAGTCAGTTACAAATCCTGAGTTTAATCCGTATACCCACCCATGTAATGATAAACTTTGACCATTTTTCCATGCCGACTGTACAATGGAGGTTTTAGCAAGATCAAAAACTTGTTCTTTTACGTTTAATTCTACAAAAGTATTAAAGCGTTTGTTTTCGTCTTGAATGGAGTCAAGGTATTCGTTATGTAAGCGATATACATTTTTGATATGACGAATCCAATTGTCAATAATTCCGATGGAACTATTGCTCATGGCTGCTTTTACTCCTCCGCAACCGTAATGACCACAAACTAAAACGTGTTTGACCTTTAAAACGTTTACAGCATAATCTAGAACACTAAGCATATTCATATCGGTATGAACTACCATGTTAGCAATGTTTCTGTGCACAAAGACTTCTCCTGGTTTTGCGCCAATTATTTCGTTGGCAGGAACGCGACTATCAGAACAACCAATCCATAACAACGGAGGAGTTTGTCCTTTGGCTAAATCTTGAAAATAATTGGGATCTTTTGCTAGGGATTGTTCTACCCACTCTTTGTTGTTGTCTAATATTTTTTTATAAAAATCACTCATTTTTTATTTCTTTTTTAAAACGTTTCTTTTTTTATGATTTTACGTTTTGCAAAATCATAATGATGTTCAACTGTAACGTGATTTGCGTCTTCAGTGTTTTCAAGGCGATATTCGTCTTTGAAATTCTTTAACTTTACTTTAATATTAAGATCTTTAGATCGGATTTCTTTAAATTCGGTAATTAAATCCAAAACATCGTGAGCGATATACACTGTGTCTTTGGCGTCAATAATTACTTTAGAGTTTTCTGGGATTTTGGCTAAAGTAGATTTTATCGAAGCTTTGTTTAGAAAAGAAACCTCTTGTGCCAAGTCAATATGAATTATATCTCCATCTTCATATTCCTCTTTTCTAAAGCTGTAAGCTCTTTTTAAATTTCCTCTCAATACAAAGATAATACTGATGACAATACCCAAGGCGACACCTTTTAATAAATCAGTAAATACAACAGCTAATAAAGTAGCAATGAATGGGACAAATTGGTATTTTCCGTAATGCCAAAAATGAAGAAAAGTGGCAGGTTTAGCCAATTTGTAGCCTACCAATAATAAAATAGCAGCGAGCGTAGCTAGTGGAATTTTGTTGAGAATTGTTGGGATTGTCAATACGCTTATTAGTAGCAAAACACCGTGTATAATAGCGGCCATTTTTGATTTGGCTCCAGCATTATTATTAGCAGAAGTTCTAACCACAACAGAAGTCATCGGTAAGCCGCCTAAAAGTGTACTTATCATATTACCAATTCCTTGTGCTTTGAGTTCAACATTGGGATTGGTGTATCTTTTTTGAAAATCCATTCTATCGGCAGCTTCTATACATAATAACGTTTCTATTGAAGCAACAATTGCTATTGTTAATGCTACCACCCACACCTTTTGATTGGTTATGCTTGAGAAATTAGGGGTGATAATGATGTTTTTGAATTCTTCAAAAGATGTTGGAATGGGTAAAGAAACCAAATGTTCTTTTTGAATAGCTAAAGTGCTTCCGCTTACAATGAATATTTCATTTAAAATTACGCCTACAACTACAGCGACCAGAGCGCCTGGAATTAGCTTTAGTTTTTTTAGAGCAGGAAGTTTGTCCCAAACAATTAAAATTGTTAGCGAAATAAGGGTGATGACAATTGAACCTAATTGGATATAGTTAAAGAAACCTAAAAGGGAAGAAAAAGTATTGCTACCGTCTGCTTGAAAAAAAGCTTCGTCTCCTTCAAAGTCCCTGTCAAATCCAACTGCGTGGGGCAATTGTTTTAAGATAATTATGATTCCTATACCAGCTAGCATGCCTTCAATTACATTATTTGGAAAGTAATTTGAAATACTACCTGCTTTTACAAAACCTAATAGAAGTTGAATGGCTCCTGCTAAAAAAGCGGCTAATAAAAACACATCGAAAGCTTTAAAATCGGTTACAGCTGTCAATATTATTGCGGTTAAACCTGCTGCTGGTCCGGAGACACTTATGTGAGATTGACTTAGGTACCCAACAACGATTCCGCCAACGACTCCCGAAATGATGCCGGAAAACAATGGAGCCCCAGACGCCATTGCGATACCTAGACATAATGGTAGTGCAACTAAAAAAACCACCAACCCTGCCGCAAAGTCAGAGTTGAGGTTGGCAAATAAACTTATTTTTTTTGACATATTATTTTGAAAATTAATTAACAAAGACATTTTTAGAAATATTCTAAAAAAAAGATTTATCCATGCAATTAATTTTTGGGAGGAGGCGTATGTATTTTTATACAAAGAATGCTAGGTAACGAAAAATCTTTAGAATGTATATTGTTTTTCCCAACTGTTTCCTCACTATTACTTATGTATATATCATTTGGTTTATAGAAAGAGGCTATTTTTTTTTCTTCATTAGAATCATCTTCCAAAAGATCTTTTGCAATAGAGACTTCTGTTCCTTTTTCAATAATGGTTAGTATTGAAGGTTTGAAAAGAAACATTACAAAAAACAATAAAACTATAGTTGCAAATGACTTCATTTTTTGATTAAGTAGGATTGTAAAAATAAACAATTTACCAACGGTTAGAATAAAAATAGGAATTATAATTATTAGAGGTTGTTTTTTGATTTTTCCAATAGTTTTTTTTTGCAATTTCCGACTTTAATACCGTTGTTTAAAAATGTTTTATAAAAAATAATTTATTTAAACATACCCCCTATTTTTTAATGGCATTAACCACAAAATAATACTTTTATATAATTTTTATGATTTAAAAATAGGGGTATTAATTAAAAATAATACAATAATTATAAAAAATACCCTTTATTGATTTTTTAAAATAAAATGTTTAAAATAACATATTGCTATTATTTTGAAGCCAAATTTTTGATTTCATAATTCTTCTATATCAAAGGTAAAAAGTCATTTTTTTTTAGAAGTTCTTAGAAAAAAAGGTAATACATTCGTCAAATAAGAAGGAGAAAAAATTACAAAAAGTACTTTTTATTAGGTTCGATTTTTAGCTAAAATCATTTCGCATTCCAAAAAAACAATAACCAAAAATTGAAATTTTAACCAAAATTAATGCACATGAAAAAAGCCACTCTTATTTTAGCTTTATTGCTTACGTCTAACTTAATCTCTGCTCAAGAGGAAGGAACAAAAACACCTCCAGCGACAACTTTTGCAGGTTCTGCAGATGCATATTACAAATACGATTTTGCAAATGACTTTTCAAATAACAAAACAAGTTTTACCAATTCAAGTAATTCATTCGAACTTGGAATGGCTTCTATTGAAGCGTCGCACAAGTTTGGAAAAGCTTCGGTGTTTATTGACTTAGGATTTGGTAAAAGAGCAGCCGAGTTCTCTTATAATGATACATCACCAAATGATAATGCGACTTTCTTAATCAAACAATTGAATTTTACTTATGAATTCTCCGATAAGTTTAAAATAATTGCAGGTAGTTTTGCTACTCACGTTGGTTATGAATTAGTAGATGCGGTTGATAATAAAAACTACAGTATGTCGTATGCGTTTACCAATGGACCTTTCTTTAATACGGGGGTTAAAGCTCAGTACACTGCAGGCAAATTTGGTATAATGGCAGGGATTACGAATCCAACTGACTTTAAAACTGCATTAGATAGTGGAACAGACCAAAAAACTTATATTGCGCAACTTTCTTATACTGGAGAGACAGGAGCTGTTTACTTAAACTTTACGTCTGGTAGTAATAACCCTGCTTCTGATACTAATGCTACTCAATATGATATTGTGGCTACTAAGAAATTAGGAGATAAATTTGGAATTGGTTTCAATGGAACTTATGCATCATTGAAAAATGATAGTAATGGTTCTTTGGATGCTAATTGGTTTGCCTTAGTTGGTTATGCTAATTATTCTTTCTCAGATAAAGTGAGTTTGGCTTACAGAATTGAATATTTTGATGATAAAGATGCTGCAAAATATGGTTTAGTTGATAATAATGTTTTTGCTAACACTTTGTCTTTAAACTTTAAAGAAGGAAATTTCACTTTCATACCTGAGGTTAGATTAGATTCTTCATCTAAAGACTTTTTTACTAAATCAAATGGAAGCGCTACAGGAAGTTCAGGTAATATATTATTTGCAACAACCTATTCATTCTAATTATAATCTATTTTTTTTCTGTCATGACACTTTTTATAAAGTGTTGTGACAGTTTTTTTTTATACTGCTTGATTTCTATTTGAAATCAAGCAGTATTTTTTTGTTTAGTTAGTAAAGTATTTTTTTCTAAACCAAAAGGCTAAATTAACCAATGCAATTAATGCTGGAACTTCTACTAATGGTCCAATTACACCTGCAAAGGCTTGTCCGCTATTGATACCAAAAACACCTATGCTTACAGCAATGGCTAGTTCGAAATTATTTCCTGTAGCAGTAAAAGCAATGGCAGTAGCTTTGGAATAATCTGCGCCAAAATACCTACCAGCAAAAAAGCTAAGAACAAACATAAGGCTGAAATAAATTACTAATGGAATAGCGATTCGAACTACATCAAGTGGGATTTGAACAATCAATTCACCTTTAAGGCTAAACATTACAACAATTGTAAATAATAGTGCAATTAGCGTAACAGGAGAAATCATTGGTATGTATTTTTTGTCAAACCACTCTTGTCCTTTTATAGAAATTAAAAGATATCTACTTATGATTCCTAATGCAAATGGAATTCCTAGGTAGATACCAACACTTTCTGCAATTTGACCAATACTTATAGAAACATCAAAGCCTGTGTAGCCAAAATAAGGAGGAAGTACTGAAATGAATAGATAGGCATATACGCTGTATAATAAGACCTGAAAGATGCTGTTTAAGGCAATCAATCCAGCAGCATATTCTCGGTTTCCGTCTGCCAAATCGTTCCAAACCACAACCATTGCAATACACCTTGCTAAACCAATTAATATAACTCCAATCATGTATTCAGGATAACCATTTAAGAAAATCAATGCCAAGAAAAACATCAAGATTGGTCCGATAATCCAGTTTAAAAATAACGAAGTTCCAAGTACTTTGGTGTTTTGAAAAACCTCGTTTATTTTGCTATAGTTTACTTTGGCTAGAGGAGGATACATCATAATTATTAATCCAATGGCTAATGGAATATTAGTGGTTCCACTTGAAAAGGAATTGATGAAAGTGCTACTCGAAGGAATAAAATAACCAATACTTACGCCTAAAGCCATGGCTAAGAAAATCCACAAGGTTAAATTTTTGTCTAAAAAGCCTAATTTTTTTCGGGCAACAACCGGAGTACAATTATTTGCTGACATAAATTATAAGGATTTAATTTGACTAAAAACATACAAGAATTCGGTAGCAATTTGCATGCTTCTTTCCTGATATTTTTCCGATTGTAACGGGGTGTTGTCAAAAGCTTTTGGGTCATCAAAAGTGATTGGAATTCTTTTTTCGGCTCCTGCAATAAATGGACATCCGCCATCAGCTTGTGAACAGGTTAAAATTGCGGCAAATTCGCTTTGAGGATTAAAGTCATCCTCGAATCTTTTTGAAAATCCAATTACAGGATGGTCATTAGTGTTGTATTTTATTGCGTAAATAGGATTGTCTCCTTCACTGATGATTTTCACTTCAAATCCTGTGTTTATTAGTGTTTCGGCTACTTTAGGGAATAAGGCAGTTGCTTCTGTTCCGCCAGAATAACAAAATACATTTTTTATATTGTAAAATGAAGCAGCTGTTTGAGCCCAAACTTGAGACAAATGGCTTCTTCTAGAATTGTGGGTACAAATGAAGTTGAGACGAATAGTTAACCCACTATTTACTTTTGATTGGATGAACTGAATTAGCGGTGTTAAAACCTGTTTTCTTTCCTCGGAAATGGTTTCAAAACTGACTTGGTCTATAGTTGATTTAATTTTTGGAAACATACAATAGAATTTAAAATTTGAGATGTATTAGCAACAACTGCCTCCTGGAATACAAGAGTTTTTTGAAGTAGTAAGTTCTTGTAGAGAAATATGTTGTTTTTCGGCTGGAATGCCACAATTATCTTGTGCTAAACAATTGGTTTGTTTACTTAGTAATAAAAAATGATTGCCATTGAATCCTAAATCGTACTTCCCGATAGTTTCGTTTTGGTATTCTACTTCGATTTCTAAATCTTCTATTCCAAGTACTTTTTCGGAGAGATGGATGATGTTTAGTAGTTTGCTTGGTTTTAGACGGTGATTGGTATCATTAGCATTCCATAATTGAAAATTTGCTACCTTTTCCTCACGGACAGTTCCGCCGCAATCGATAAATTTTTTAGTAATAATGCCAACCTCGGTCACATGAAAATGAATGGGTACCATTTGTCCGTTAGGTAAACTAAAGTTAACATCCTCTAGTTTTTCTAAAATCGTTTTTACTTCTGAAAGTTTCATAACTATTTTTTTTTAATGATTAACAACAAGATTCGTTGGAGGAACTAGCGGTTGATTTACAGGTTAAGGTTTCGAAAAAAGTCTTGATTTTTTCAAAGCCTTCCTTGTTAATGCAATAGCAAATGGCATTCCCTTCAATGTTTCCTTTTATGAGTCCAGCATTTTTTAGTTCTTTTAAATGCTGAGATACTGTAGGCTGTGCTAGTGGAAGTTCATTGACGATGTCTCCACAAATACATGACTTAGCTTCTAATAGGAATTCTAAAATAGCAATTCGAGCTGGATGCCCCATAGCTTTGGCCAAAAGAGCAATTTGATTTTGATGCTCTGTAAAATGTTCTGTCTTTGATGCGCCCATTGTCATATTTTAATATCGCAATATTACGATAATAAAATCAATTTAATTTTATTTTTAGAATAAAAATTTTCAAGGCATTTTGTCTTAGATGAATTTAATAATTAGACAGAGGTATTTCTTTTTTTTCTATTTTTATTAAAAATTAAAACTAAAAACATGAAAAAAACTGTCTATACTTTAAAATTTGTTTTGCTTTTAATAGCTGTTTGTGTTCAATGGAATCAAGGGATATATGCTCAAAAGAAAACAGCAGTGGTTTTAAACGATGCAATAGATATTACTACTTTGCAAGAAGGTTATAGAAAAAAAACATATTCAATTGAAGATATTACTCAAGCTTATTTAGACCGAATTCAGGCTGTAGATAAAAATGGTTCTCAATTGAATTCCGTTTTAACCATTAATCCGGATGCTATTGCAATTGCCAAGGCATTAGATGAAGAATTGAAAGCTGGAAAATGGAGAGGGCCTTTGCATGGTGTTCCTGTTTTGCTAAAAGATAATATTGATACCAAAGATAAAATGCCTACTACAGCTGGTTCTAGAGCTTTGGCTAATTCATTTCCATTACAGGATAGTTTTGTGGCACAAAAATTAAGAGAAGCTGGTGCAGTAATTATTGGTAAAACGAATTTAAGTGAATGGGCTAATTTTCGTGGAGCGCCATCTACTAGTGGATGGAGTGGTTTAGGCGGTCAAACCAAAAATGCCTATGATGTCACTCGAAATCCTTGTGGCTCTAGTTCGGGTTCAGCAGTGGCTGTAGCAGCTAATTTGGCTTTGTTTGCCATTGGTACAGAAACCAACGGTTCGATTGTTTGTCCTGCTCATGCCAATGGAATTGTTGGGCTTAAACCTACTGTAGGTTTAATTAGTAGGGGTGGTATTATTCCAATTTCTTTTACTCAAGATACGGCTGGACCTATGACGAGAACAGTCAAAGACGCTGCGATTGTTTTGGGTTGGCTCACAGGTGTTGATACTAGAGATAGTAAAACTGCTGCAAGTGCAACTATGGCTGTCAAAGATTACGCTAGTGCTTTAGATGCTAATAGTTTGAAAGGTAAGCGCATTGGTGTCTATGTTGGCGTTAACGGTAAAAACAAAGAAGTTGATGTGTTGTACCAAAAAGCTATTGAAGATATGAAAGCTCAAGGAGCTACTTTGGTCGAAATTCCTGAAATTACTCCTGAAGAAATTGATATGCAGTCTTTTACTGTGATGTTGTATGAATACAAACAAGGTCTGAATGATTATTTCAAATCATTAGGACCAAATGCAGCCATAAAAAGTGTGGCTGATTTGATTGCGTTTAATAAAAAAGATGCCTTAGAACTAAAGCACTTTAACCAATTGTATCTTGAAATGGCACAATCAAAAGCCGATTTAAGTACAGAAGAGTATAAGAAAGCTTTGGAAGCAATGCGAATCAATAGTCAAGAAAAAGGAATTGATAAAGTGATGAATGATTTTAAACTAGACGCGATTATTGCTCCTACGGGGACCCCAGCTTGGGTAACGGATTTGAAAAATGGCGATAAATTTACATTTGGAACATCTGGACCTGCGGCGCACTCAGGTTATCCAAGTATTACGGTGCCTATGGGGTATGTAGAGGGTTTGCCTGTGGGAATTTCTTTTGTAGGCAAAGCATGGAGCGAAGCCGCTTTGTTGAATTTAGCTTATGCTTATGAACAAAACACAAAACACCGACATGCTCCGAATTTAGTTGCTAATTAATCAAAGGTCTTTAAGATAAAAAGAGGCTGTCCTTTTCGGACTGCCTCTTTTCTGTTGCATGCTATTTGTTAAACATATTTTATTCAACGGATTAAAATCCGTTGCAATTAAATTTTACATTCTTTCAACGGATTAAAATCCGTTGCTACAATATATTTCGTTCCTACGGAACTTTGCATTATTTTCCTTTCTCCTCAAAATAACGTGCCTCGATGCGTTTGATGTCTTTGATGGATTTTCGTGCCCAATCGAGTCGTTTCTCTAGAATTTGCGCTTCGTTTAACTGCCAAGGAATATCGGAATTGCGCAGTCGATTGGTTAGATTTTGCAAAATAATTGCTGCGGATACTGAAATATTCAAACTTTCGGTGAAACCAACCATAGGAATTTTGAGAAATCCATCGGCTTTTTGCATGATTTCTTCGGATAAACCTTCTTTTTCGGTACCAAAACACAAAGCGCTAGGTTTAGAAAAATCAAAATCTTCCAAATTACAATCGTCTGTATGAGGCGTCGTGGCTATGATTTGATAGCCTTTACTTTTTAGCGTATCGATACAATTGCTTACCGAATCAAACGGGGTAATATCGACCCACTTTTGAGCGCCCATGGCGATTTGTTTGTCGATTCGTTTACCAAAACGCTGCTCAATTACATTCATATTTTGTACACCAAAAACTTCGCAACTACGCATTACCGCACTAGCATTGTGCATTTGAAACACGTCCTCGACTACCACTGTAAAGTGATTGGTTCTGTTTTTGAGTACTTTTAAGAAATTCTCTTTTCTATTATCGGTTAAAAATCCTTCTAAATATTCTAGGTAATCCAAATCTATCATGCCTGATTTTTTTTTTTGCAAAAATAAGAAAAGTAATTAGTGATTAATAATTAGTATTTGGGTTTTGGAATTTGGAATTTGGGTTTTGGGTTTTGGGTTTTGGAATTTGGGTTTTGGAATTTGGAATTTGGAATTTGGAATTTGGAATTTGAGTTTTGGAATTGGGAATTGGGAATTGAATGAAAAAATGATTTTATTTGAGTTGTTGTTTTTGCGTGAGGGATAGGAGCTAGCTACCGAAGTAGCGCGGATAGTCCGACCGCAGCTACACAAAGGGGCGCATAACACAGTTGCTATATGCCCCTTTGGGGAGATGGGGTCACGCCCAAATAAAAATTAAAGAATAACTTATATGAAAAAGAAATTAGTGGTATTAACAGGAGCTGGAATAAGTGCTGAAAGCGGCATAAAAACCTTTAGAGATAGTGACGGATTGTGGGAAGGGCACGATGTAATGGAGGTGGCAACGCCAGAAGGATGGCGAAAGAATCCGACCTTGGTTTTGGACTTCTATAATCAACGTAGAAAGCAATTGTTGGAAGTACAACCTAATTTGGCACATCAGGTTTTGGTGGAATTGGAGCAGGATTTTGACATTCATATTATCACGCAAAATGTAGATGACTTGCATGAACGCGCCGGAAGTCAAAACGTTTTGCACTTGCATGGGGAGTTGCTAAAAGTACGAAGTACGCGAAATGAATTGCATATTTTGGATTGGAGGGGTGACTTGCAATTGGGCGATTGTGATGCCAACGGAGCACAATTGCGTCCGCATATTGTATGGTTTGGTGAGGCGGTTCCTGCGCTACAGGATGCTATTGTTCTGGTTGAACAAGCGGACTATATTGTGATAATTGGGACTTCGTTGCAAGTGTATCCTGCGGCAGGACTGACGGATTTTGCACCAAAAAATGTTCCTATTTTTTATATTGACCCAAAAGCGACCAAGATTTCGAATGTAAAAAATCCGCTGACTTGTATTGCTATGAAGGCTACTGAAGGAATTCTTGTATTGCAACAAAAGTTATTGGATTTAGAGAAAAAAACTAAGTCTTGAAAACTGAATACTGAACACTTATGCTTATTTTTGTGCCTTTCGAACAAAAAACACAACAATGACTACTTTAAACGAATTGAATGCCATTTCTCCTATTGATGGAAGATATAGAAATAAAACAATTGCATTAGCGCCTTTTTTCTCAGAAGAAGCGTTGATTAAATACCGCGTTTTGGTTGAAATCGAGTATTTCATTGCCTTATGCGAACAACCTTTACCACAATTAACTGGAGTAAACCCAAGTGTATTTGAGAGTTTACGCAACATCTACAAAAACTTTAGTACTGAAGATGCGCTTTGGATTAAGGAAACTGAAAAAGTTACTAATCACGACGTAAAAGCGGTAGAATACTTTATTAAAGATGCTTTTGAAAAATTAGGTCTTTCGGCCCACAAAGAGTTTATTCATTTTGGATTAACGTCTCAAGACATCAACAACACGGCTATTCCGCTTTCTACAAAAGAAGCGTTTGAAAACGTATATTTGCCCTCCTTGATTGCTTTAATTGCCAAATTGAAAGAATTAAGTCAAGAATGGGCTCACATTCCGATGTTGGCACGCACGCACGGACAGCCTGCCTCTCCTACTCGTTTAGGAAAAGAACTTGGGGTTTTTGTGGAGCGTTTAGAAGAACAAATGCGTTTGTTGTTCAACATTCCTTTTGCATCAAAATTTGGTGGTGCCACAGGAAATTATAATGCACATCACGTGGCGTATCCACAAATTGATTGGAGACAATTTGGTAAAAAATTCGTGGAAGATATTTTGGGATTACACCACTCCTTTCCTACTACACAAATTGAGCATTACGATCATTTTGCTGCTTTTTTTGATGCTTTAAAAAGAATCAACACCATCATTATCGATTTGGACCGTGACATTTGGACGTATGTTTCGATGGAATATTTCAAACAAAAAATCAAAGCGGGCGAAATTGGTTCTTCGGCTATGCCACATAAAGTAAACCCTATTGATTTTGAAAACTCAGAAGGAAATTTAGGTATTGCCAACGCTATTTTTGAGCATTTGTCTGCCAAATTACCATTATCAAGACTACAACGCGATTTAACAGACAGTACGGTGTTGCGAAATATTGGTGTACCGATGGGACATACTCTTATTGCTTTTGAAGCTACGTTGAAAGGATTGAACAAATTGTTATTGAACGAAAGTAAATTCCACGAGGATTTAGAAAACAATTGGGCTGTAGTTGCAGAAGCTATTCAAACGATTTTACGTCGCGAAGCCTACCCAAATCCTTATGAAGCGCTAAAAGGGTTGACTAGAACGAATGAAGCAATTACAAAAGATTCTATGCATGCATTTATAGCTACGCTTGAAGTTTCTGATGCCATAAAGGCAGAATTACTTCAAATCACACCAAGTAATTTTATTGGGATTTAATTAATTTGTGATGATGAAAACTATTAGAATTGTAAAATATATTCTACTCCACTTTTTCGTTTTACTAACTTTTCAAATTTCTTATTCGCAAAATAAAATTATTGTCGATAGTTTAAGTATTGAGATGGAAAAGGCGAAAGAACCATCAGGTTTTTCAAATTCAATGCTAAGAAGTGTACGATTTGACCAAGCAAAATTGAAATTTATAATGGTAAAATGCCAAATAAAATCAAAGGGGGAATATCGTACAGAAATTAGTGCATTTTCTCTTTTAGACACTGTAAATAAAGTTAGGTATCGAGTTGCTGATTATTTGGGATATGCTAGTATTATAGGTTTTCCCGAAGTAAATCCATACCGAAAAGACAAACCTCAGGATAGTAAAAAATATTCTTATATTCTACCACAATACAATTCTGATGTAATCGATGTTTTTGATCAATTTACTATGAAAGATTATAAAGATTTTGGTGTTCCAATTGAATTTGGGACTGAAAAAAATTCAGACAAAAGTCTAATATATTTCGGCAAAACAACTTATAAAAACTTTAGAGCTGAATTATTCTTTATAACATTAAAAGAACTAAAAAATTCTATTTATGCCCTTTATTATAAGAATTCTAAAGTTGGAATTTTTCAAATAGAATGAAATTAAATATTATCAAATCACACCAAGTAATTTTATTGGGATTTAACCATCTTGTAAATATTTTACCTAAAAAGCTATCCTAACCGATAGCTTTTTTTGGTTTTAACTTTTTGTTGTAGCTCAAAAACTTGAATTGAAAAACGATTTTTGTAAATTAGCCAAAATCGAGATTTTTATAATTTTCAAAATAAAAAACAATGAGTGCAGTTGCAGAAGTATCTACCCATTTAGAACCATTAATTACTGATTTGGGTTTAATACTCATGACCGCAGGAATTGCGGTATTGTTATTTAAGAAACTCAAACAACCTTTAGTCTTGGGCTATTTGATTGCGGGTTTCTTGGCCGGGAATAATTTTGATTTTTTTCCTACCATTCGCGACACCAAGAGTGTTGAAGTTTGGGCAGAAATTGGGGTTATTTTTTTATTGTTCAGTTTAGGATTGGAATTTAGTTTCAAAAAACTAATAAAAGTAGGCGGAACGGCATCTATTACTGCCATCACTCAAATCGCGTTTATGGTGTTTTTTGGCTATACTGTAGGACAACTATTCGATTGGTCTACTATGGATAGCATTTTTTTAGGTGTTATTTTATCCATTTCATCCACCACTATTATTCTAAAAAGTTTTGAAGAACTTGGGGTAAAAGCACAACGTTTTGCTGGAAACGTTATTGGTTCCTTGATAGTGCAAGATATAATTGCCATTTTAATGATGGTTCTTTTATCAACTATAGCGGTAAGTAAGAACTTCTCTGGTGGTGAGTTGATTCAATCGATTTTTAAATTGGTATTCTTTTTAGTGCTTTGGTTTTTGAGTGGAATTTTTATCATTCCCACTGTATTAAAAAAAGCCAAGCATTTATTAACCGACGAAATGTTGCTCATTATATCTATTGCGCTCTGTTTGTTAATGGTGATTTTTGCGGCTAATGTAGGTTTTTCACCAGCCCTGGGAGCTTTTATCATGGGTTCTATCATTGCCGAAACTACCCAAGCAGAACATATCGAACATTTGGTAAAGCCTGTAAAAGATCTCTTTGGTGCTGTCTTTTTTGTATCTGTCGGGATGCTGATTGACCCCGAAGCGTTGAAAGAACACGCGATTCCTGTTTTGGTATTATCGCTCGTGACCATATTAGGTCAATCCATTAGCTCTACTGTGGGTTCGCTTTTGTCGGGACAACCCCTCAAAGAATCGGTGCAAACAGGGATGAGTTTATCACAAATTGGAGAGTTCTCCTTCATCATTGCTACTTTGGGAATTACCCTGCAAGTTACCAGTTCATTTTTGTATCCAATTGTTGTAGCGGTTTCGGCAGTAACGACCTTTAGTACCCCTTATATGATTAAATTTTCTGGGCCTTTTTCTGATTTTTTGAGCAGAAAACTCCCAAGAAGATGGCTTAAAAAAATTGAACGCTATAGTGCTAGTACTCAAGCTATAAAAACTGTAAATAATTGGAAAATTGTCATCAATGCCTATTTAATACAAGTAATCATTCATTCCATCATTATTGTGGCAGTAATTGTGCTTTCCTCAAGATTTATTTTGCCTTTAGTGAAAGCATATCCCTTTGGTTCGGCTCTTTGTGCCTTAATCACACTGATTGTTTTGTCCCCATTTCTTTGGGCATTATCCCTAAGAAGAGTTGCTGTTGCCGAAGTTTCTGTTCTTCTAGAAGACCGAAAATCAAGAGGTCCAATGGCTATGCTTTTTTTATTCAGGATTTTGCTGGCGGTAGGCTACATTGGTTTATTGCTTAATATTTTCTTTTCGCCAAAAATAGCTCTAGTAGCTTTTGTAATTGCTATTCTTTTGTATTTTTTATTCCAAAAGAAAATAAATCATCAATATCATAAAATTGAGAATCATTTTTTATCCAATTTAAATGATAGAGAGATTAGCAAAGCCAAAAGAAGTCGCAGTGACTTATCGCCTTGGGACGGGCACATGGCTGTTTTTGATATTGCTGCCGAGTCGAATATTGCTGGGGAAACCTTAAAAAAATTGCAACTTAGAGAACAACTTGGGATCAATATCGCCTCAATCAAAAGAGGAGAAATTACCATTCATATTCCTGATGCTAACGAACGTATTTTTCCAGGAGATGAAGTGTTCGTTATTGGTACTGATGCACAACTTCAAGATTTCAAAAAATATTTGGATCAACATGAAATTGAAGCTTCACCAGAAGTGAGAGAACCCGATATTGTACTCCGACAAATCAAATTAAAAAATCATGCATTTATTGGCAAAAGTATTAAAGACTCAAAACTTCGCGAAAAAACAAAAGGTCTAGTTGTAGGCGTTGAAAAGAGAGGAAAACGATTCATGAATCCAGAATCAAGTATTTTACTCGAAAAAGACGATATCTTGTGGATTGTAGGCGACAAAAAATTATTAGCCGATTTGGTTCATGAATAAAAATTATGTCAAAAAAAATGCCCTCATGAAAAAATTCAGAGGGCATTTTTTTGGTTTAGAAAAACCTATTAAAGTGCAGTAATAATAAACTCACTTCTTCGGTTCATTTGGTGTTGTTCTTCGGTGCAATTGGATTGGTTGGTTGGTTCGC
>NZ_JAPZSU010000062.1 GCF_027531905.1 Flavobacterium sp.
TATTTAGACGAGTATAGCTATCGATTAAACAGATCAATACACAAGCAAACCATATTTGACAATCTAATCACAAGAATGATTAATCAAAAGCCTATTGGTTTACAATCAATTAAAACAAGTAGATAACTTTACAGCTCTAAACATTTAAACGCCATTAAACAATTTAAACTTTTTTGGAAATCCTAAACCTTCAAAATATTAAAGCTCAAACTTGTACTATGGTTTGAGCTTTTTTATTTATATCTTTGTGAGGTATTATAATTAATTTATTATGAATTTAGTAACAAGAAAATACCATTTTATTCAAGAACTATCTAATGTAGATGAGGATCTTATGGAAAAACTGGAATTGTTGGTAAAGGCTAGTAAAAAGGATTGGTACAGTGATTTGTCTGTAAAAGAAAAAGAAGAAATTGAAATTGGCATTTCCCAAGCCGAAAATAATGATTTAGTAAGCCATACAACTATTATGGATAAATTTGCAAAATGGCATTAAGCCTTCTATGGACTCCACAGGCAGAGAAGGGTTTAGAAAGCGTTCTTGTTTATTTAGACAAATTTTGGTCTACAAAAGAAATTTTGCAATTGGAAGAAAAAATAAAACAAGTTACAAGTCTAATTATTCTTTACCCTGAATTATTTCCAAAATCTACAACCCATCCACTTTTACACAAAGCAATTATAGATAAAAATAACTATCTGGTTTACCGAATTAATACCCGATTAAAACGAATTGAAATTATTAATTACAGAGGGACAAAGCAAAAGCCTAAGTATTAAAGTAGTTTAAAATGTTTAAAAGTTTGAGTGAAGCGTCGATTTGGCGACAATCTTAAACAACTTTAAACAATTTAAACCTTTTTTAAACTTTTAAACTTCTAAAAAAACACTTGCAATTGTTAGCGTTATGTCGTTACTTTGCAGCGTTCCTATTTTTATTGAAAGTTATCACGAAAGGCGGAGGGAAAAGACCCGATGAAACCTTAGCAACCCTTTACTTTTTTAAAGAAGGTGCTACATTCTACCAAGCATAGCGCGGATAGATAACAACAAAATACAGTCTCGTATTTTTTCAAACCCCTTTCCCGATACATTTTTAAATAATTGAATGAGCGCATCATTGCCGCTTTTTTGGCATCAATGTTCCCGCTGTACGCTATATCTTTTTTTATTTTACCCTGTCAGGGTTCAAAACCCTGACAGGGTAAAATAAAAAAAGGATGCCGCTTCCATCGGGGCTAAAGAGTTGGCAATAGGCTTATTTAGAAACAAAAAAAGCAATGTATTTCTTCAAACGGGAGAAATAATAGAAACTATAAATTAAAAAAAGCTTTGCGCCCTTGCGTCTTAGCGGTAAATAAAAATATGTCAAAAGATTTAAAAGATACGATAGGAGTTCCCCCTTCGGGGGCTAGGGGGCTTATTTGGGAAGAAATTAAAAAAAGAATTCTCGTGCTCGACGGAGCGATGGGAACAATGTTGCAACGCTACAATTTCTCCGAAGAAGATTTTCGTGGCGAACGATTCAAAAATTTTCCGCATCCGTTAAAAGGGAACAATGATTTATTGTCTCTCACGCAACCACAGGCCATCAAAGCCGTGCACGCCGCCTATTTTGAGGCAGGAGCCGATATTGTAGAAACCAACACTTTCTCAGGAACCACTATCGGAATGGCCGATTATCACTTAGAGGATTTGGTATACGAACTCAACTACGAATCCGCTAAACTAGCCCGAGAAGTAGCAGATGAATTCACTGCTAAAAATCCAGACCAACCGCGTTTTGTTGCTGGCTCCATTGGACCCACGAACAGAACCGCAAGTATGTCACCCGATGTGAATGACCCAGGATACCGCGCCGTAACTTTTGATGATTTACGCATCGCTTACAAACAACAAGTCGAAGCCTTGTTGGATGGAGGTTCTGACATTCTTTTGGTAGAAACTATTTTCGATACGCTGAATGCCAAAGCCGCACTTTTTGCCATCGAAGAAGTCAAAGAAGAACGCCACATAGATGTGCCTATTATGGTTTCTGGAACCATCACCGATGCTTCAGGAAGAACCCTTTCTGGACAAACCGTTGAGGCTTTCTTGATTTCAGTTTCGCACATTCCGTTGTTGAGTGTAGGATTCAATTGCGCTTTGGGAGCCGATTTGCTCAAGCCGTATTTGCAAACTTTGTCGCATAATACCTCTTTCAATATCTCGGCGCATCCTAATGCAGGTTTGCCGAATGCCTTTGGAGAATACGACGAAACACCAGAGGAAATGCAAGCGCAAATTCGCTCTTATTTAGAAGATAATTTAATCAACATCATAGGCGGCTGCTGCGGCACCACTCCAGAACACATCAAATTAATTGCGGATATCGCTAAGGAGTTTAAACCGAGGGTTTCGACTGCGGTGATGTAAAAGAATAATTTATTGTTTTTAATTATTTATTAAAGTAAAATGGATAAAAAAGCTGAAAGCCTTTCTGAAATAATTGAATTAATTAAAAATCAATTTAGTTCGTTTAATAATATTGGCGGTATACAGAATTTTTGGTTTAGAGCTGAAAAAGATTTTACTCCTTTAGAAAATAGAGAATCTTTAAAAAATAAAATTGATTTAGTACCTTTTACTCCATTACTCCCTAATGCTTATAGGTGTATAGGTCGGGTTGATGAAGAAGATTATAATGATATATTTAGGAATACAAAAGACGTTGAAAATAATTTAAAAGCAGAGTTTTTAAGAAATTCAATGATGTTTTTAAATCAAAACAGAATTGAAAATAATAGCTGGAATAATTATTTTTTAATGCAGCATTATGGATTAAGAACCCGTTTATTAGATTGGACTGAAAGTGCATTAGTTGCAATATATTTTGCAGTTAAAGATGATAATAATAAAGATGATTTTAAAATATGGGTTTTAGATCCTCACAAATTGAACCAAACAACATATAGTAATTATACAAGTATTAATTCGACTATGATTTATTTTCCACAAAGTTCAAAAAAAGAAGATTTATATGAAGATGGAAAATTGGTTATAGATGAATTTTGCAGGAAATATTTAGAAATGGATTTTGAATCAAATAAAAAGGCTTTTCCATTAGCAATTTATCCGTATCTGTTTGACGAAAGAATGAAAGCACAAAAATCTTGCTTTACAATTTTTGGAAATGAAATTAATGGTTTGCTAAATAACTCTAATAAGGATATGTTTTTGAGAAGTATAGTTATTGATGGATGCAAGAAAAATGAAATTAAAAAAGAACTAAGGTGGTTAGGAATTTCAGAAGAAAGTATCTATCCTGGTTTGAATAGTAATTGTAAATCAATTCAAGAAAAATATAAATGAATTATATCTGCTAGTTAACCCAGCTAGCGCGAGCGTCCCGCTCGTGCACATACTTTAGGCAGGAAATATTTTTAAGAAAGAAGAATAAGCACGAGCGAGACGCTCGCGCTAGCAGTATAAAAGTTCCGTAGGAACGACCCATTTTGTAGCAACGGATTTTAATCCGTTGGATGTAAGAGGAAAATTCATTCCGTTGTGAATTATAAAAACGGAACCGTTTCATTGAAACAAAAATGGTTTTGTATTGCACAATGCCCGCGTGAGGGATAGTAGTGGAGCTCTTTTTTCTTGATTTTTTTATCAAGAAAAAAAGCGGGAACGGATAGCCCGGCCCTTGGGACACGCCCAAAATAAAAAAGAAAACCCAGTTTCGTTTTGAAGACGAGCTGGAGATAAAATATAGAATAGAAAATCACTTAGTGTCTAAGCTACTTAGCCACTGAGTAACTCAAAATAAAGAAATGGCAGAAAAAAGAAGAAACCTAGTATTATCAGGATTGGAACCCTTAATCATCACGCCGGAAAGCGTATTTGTGAATGTGGGGGAACGAACCAATGTGACGGGTTCGCGAAAATTTCTTCGATTGATAAAGGAAGAGAAATACGATGAGGCGCTTGATATTGCGCGCCAACAAGTAGAAGGTGGCGCACAGATTATCGATATCAATATGGACGAGGGGATGCTGGATGGCGAATATGCTATGACCAAATTTCTGAATTTGATTGCGGCCGAACCAGATATTTCGCGTGTTCCGATTATGATTGACAGCTCGAAATGGGAAATCATTGAGGCGGGATTGAAAGTGGTGCAGGGGAAATGTGTTGTGAATTCGATTTCTTTGAAAGAAGGCGAGGAGCGATTCATTCATCACGCGAACTTAATCAAACGTTATGGTGCGGCGGTGATTGTGATGGCTTTTGACGAAGTAGGTCAGGCCGATAATTACGAAAGGCGTGTCGAAATTTGCCAGCGTTCGTATGATATTTTGGTGAACAAAGTACATTTTCCACCACAAGATATCATCTTCGATTTGAATATTTTTCCTGTAGCAACAGGGATGGAAGAACATCGCTTGAATGCTTTGGATTTCTTTAGAGGAACCAAATGGGTTCGCGAAAATTTACCGCACGCCCACATTAGTGGTGGAGTGAGTAATGTGTCGTTTTCGTTTAGAGGAAACGATGTGGTTAGAGAGGCGATGCATTCGGTTTTCTTGTATCACGGTATCCAACACGGAATGACGATGGGAATTGTAAATCCCGAAATGTTGACGATTTATGACGACATTCCGAAGGATTTATTAGAGCACGTTGAAGACGTGATTTTGAACCGTCGCGATGATGCCACCGAACGTTTGTTGGATTTTGCTGAAAATGTAAAAGGCGATGTAAAGAGCAACGAGAAAGCAGTACAAGAATGGCGTTCGGGTTCTTTACAAGACCGTATCACACACGCCTTGGTCAAAGGTATTGATGAATTTATAGAAGCCGATGTAGAAGAAGCACGTTTGGCTGCCGAAAAGCCCATCGAAGTAATCGAAATCAATTTGATGGCTGGAATGAATGTCGTGGGAGATTTGTTTGGTTCTGGAAAAATGTTTTTGCCACAAGTAGTAAAGTCAGCACGTGTAATGAAAAAAGCGGTAGCGTATTTACTTCCCTATATTGAAGCGGCCAAGCAAGTTGGTGACAAGTCTGGAAACGGAAAAATCCTGATGGCAACCGTAAAAGGAGACGTACACGATATTGGAAAAAATATTGTTTCGGTAGTATTGGCCTGTAATAATTATGAGATAGTTGATTTGGGTGTGATGGTGCCCCCAGAAAAGATTATTGCTGCAGCTATTGAGCACGAAGTGGATATTATTGGCTTGAGCGGATTGATTACGCCCTCACTAGACGAAATGGTGTATCTCGCTAAGGAATTGGATAAAAGAGGGCTGAAAATTCCAGTGATGATTGGTGGAGCGACTACTTCGCGTGCGCATACCGCCGTGAAAATTGCGCCTCAATACAGAGAAACGGTAATTCACGTTAACGATGCTTCAAGAGCGGTGACCGTAGCGGGTAACTTATTGGATCATAACCGAAAAATTTATGCCAGCGATATTCGGGCAGAATACGATGCGTTTAGGGAAACCTTCTTAAATCGTTCGCGCGACAAAAACTTCCTAACGATTGAGCAAGCCCGTAAAAACAAATTGCAATTGGATTGGGATAATTTTACTCCAGTACAACCCAAAGTAATTGGCAAACAAATCGTAGAAGTGGATTTGGAGACTTTGGTACCATATATCGATTGGACGCCTTTTTTCAGAACTTGGGAATTATTCGGGAAGTATCCTGCAATTTTAACCGATGAGGTTGTAGGTGAACAAGCTACTTCCGTTTTTGCGGATGCACAAGCAATGCTGAAAGTCATTTTGGAGGAGAAAAAGTTAAGGGCAAAAGGCGTTTACGGAATTTTTCCTGCGAATCAAATCAATGATGATGATATTGAAATAAGCCCCCCAACCCCCGAAGGGGGAGCTACTCAGCATATGAGAAAAGATTCTGAAAAATTTTCCACAAGTACGGAAGCTCCCCCTTCGGGGGCGGGGGGGGCTTTGCTCTTCTTGACTTTGCGTCAGCAAGCTCAAAAAACCAAAGGAGCGCCAAACATTGCATTGTCTGATTTTATTGCGCCAAAAGATAGTGGAAAAGTGGATTATATGGGAGCTTTTTGTGTGACTACTGGTTTTGGAGTAGACGAATGGGCAGCCGAATTTGAAGCTGCATTAGACGATTATAATTCCATTATGGTGAAGGCGTTGGCAGACCGTTTTGCAGAAGCTTTTGCGGAATATTTACATGAGAAAGTGCGTAAAGAATTTTGGGGCTATGCTGCTGATGAGGTGTTGAGTAAAGAAGACTTGATTGAAGAATCGTATAAAGGAATTCGTCCAGCACCAGGATATCCAGCTTGTCCAGACCATTTAGAGAAACCGACTATTTGGAAATTATTGAACGTTGAAGAAGAAATTGGAGTAACCTTAACTGAAAGTATGGCGATGTGGCCAGCTTCATCCGTTTCTGGTTACTATTTTGGAAATCCAGAGAGCAAGTATTTCGGACTAGGTAAAATCAAAGAAGACCAAGTAATTGATTACGCCAAACGAAGAAATGTTTCGACCGATGTAGCCATGAAATGGTTGAATCCGAATATAGCTGATTAATCCCCCTAGCCCCCGAAGGGGGAACTCCAATCTTTGTTAATAAAAATTGGAGTAGGGCAGAAATGACTATTATTAAAGTATAAATATATTGTTCAATTAAAATTACCCGAGTTCTCCCCTCCTTCGGAGGGGTCGGGGGAGGATTATGAAAGTAACACAACATATAGAAAACGCTAAAGGAGAAACCTTGTTTTCTTTTGAAATTATTCCGCCACAAAAAGGCAAGAGCATTCAGGAATTATACGACAACATCGATCCGTTGATGGAGTTCAAGCCACCATTTATTGATGTGACCACTTCTCGTGAAGAGTTTATCTACGTAAATAAAGGGAATGGGTTATTAGAAAAGAAGCTGACAAGAATGCGCCCAGGAACCTTGGGTATTTGTGCTTCGATCAAACATAAATATAATGTCGACACGGTGCCACACGTGCTTTGTGGCGGTTTTACGAAAGAAGAAACCGAGTATTTGTTGGTCGATTGTCATTACTTAGGTATTGATAATGTGATGGCTTTGCGTGGTGATGCGATGAAAGACGAGCAATCGTTTGTGCCTACCAATGGAGGAAATAAGTATGCTTCCGATTTAGTAAGCCAAATTTATCAATTGAACCAAGGGAAGTATCTACACGAGGTAATGGATATCGACAATAAAGCCGATTTTTGTATTGGTGTGGCGGGTTATCCTGAGAAGCATTTGGAATCCCCTTCTTTGCAAACCGATTTGAAGCGCCTTAAAGAAAAAGTAGATGCAGGTGCGGATTATGTCGTTACTCAAATGTTTTTTGATAATGCTAAATATTTCGAATTTGTAGCCAAAGCTCGAGAAATGGGCATTACAGTTCCGATTATTCCGGGGATAAAACCTATTGCAGTAGAAAGACATTTGCAAGTGTTGCCACAAATTTTCCGTATTGATTTACCAGAGGATCTAATTGCTGCGGTAGAAAAATGTAAAAACAACGCCGAAATTCGCCAAGTAGGAATCGAATGGGCGATTCAACAATCGATAGAATTAAAAGCAGCAGGAGTTCCCGTTTTGCATTATTATTCTATGGGAAAATCAGAAAACATCAGACAAATCGCTAGTCAGATTTTTTAATAAAAGGAGTATATTATTTCAATTGGAAGTACTCGATGAGCTTTTGCTTGTCGGGTATTTTTTTTGTTATTCAATATTTACTACTCACTAATTACTACTCACTAATTACCAATCACTAATTACTATTCACTAATTACTATTCACTACTCACTAAGGACTACTCACTAAGGACTACTTCGTAATCTCCCTAAACACCGCTTCTAAGTTTTTGTTTTTCTGGTTGAGTTGCAAGGTTTTTAAACCATTGTCGTGAGCGAAATCGAATACGGTTGGACGCATATCTTGACTCGACAAAAAGGTCAGTTCCCATAGATAATCACTGTTTTTGATGAATGATTTTAAATGTGGAATGGTATTGATTTGGTCTTCGGTTACTTTTAAATCAAATTCTACTTCAATGACTTGTTCTTTGTCGGCGGCAATCAAAACTTCTAATTTTTTGTCAGCTACAATTTTCCCTTTATCAATAATAATGACACGGTCACAAATCGCTTCTACTTCTTGCATGATGTGAGTCGAAAGAAATACGGTTTTGTCTTTTCCGACGTTTTTGATCACATTTCTTATTTCGACCAATTGATTCGGGTCTAAACCTGTGGTGGGCTCGTCCAAAATTAAAACCTCAGGATTGTGCAATAAGGCATTGGCTAATCCTACACGCTGACGGTATCCTTTAGAGAGTTGTCCTATTTTTTTATGACTTTCGGATGTTAATCCTGTCAATTCAATTACTTCTTGAATGCGAGAAGAGGGAACTTTGTATACATCGGCGTTGAAAGCCAGATATTCTCTAACATATAAATCCAAATACAGCGGATTGTGCTCTGGTAAATAACCAATGATTTGCTGTACTTCTTTGGTGTCTGAAAGGACATTTTTATCGTTTACTAATGCTTCGCCTTCATCAGCCGCTAGATACGTGGTCAATATTTTCATCAAAGTGGATTTTCCAGCGCCATTTGGGCCTAAAAAACCAACGATTTCTCCTTTTTTTACTGAAAATGTAATCGAGTCTAAGGCTTTTTGAGTGCCGTAGCTTTTGGATAAATTTGTAACTTCTATTGACATGACAATGGTTTTGTTGCAAAAGTAAACAGAAAAACCAAGCTATGGAAGTTTCTTTGGGTGGTATGAAAAATAATGTTCCATTTTAGGCTTTTATCTTGAGCCAATTTGTTTTTTTATAGTTCAATGGGCTAATATTTATATATTTACCCAAAACATTTTATCATGAGCGAGCATAAATCAAATTCTTTTTTAGAAAATTATAGCAGTATCCTACTCCTTTTGGGCGGAATTATGCTTGGAAGTATTGCTGGATTGCTTTTTGGTAAAGACGTTGAAGTCATTAAACCTTTGGGCGATATTTTTTTGAATCTTTTATTTACAGCGATTATTCCTTTGGTTTTCTTTACCATTGCGGCTTCTATTGCCAATTTACAGAAAACCGAAAAACTTGGTAAACTCTTCGGAATCGTTTTGCTAGTCTTTTTGAGTACGGTAATCATTTCTGCTATAGTTATGGTGATTGGCGTTTTACTTTTTCCTTTAGACCAAGCCGCATTTTTAGTAAAATCTTCTTTGGAGATGGCTCATGAAAGTACAACAGATTCGCCCGTTACTAAGCTGTTAACAGTAAATGATTTTTATGAAATTTTGTCTCGTAAAAACATGTTAGCTTTGATCTTTTTTTCTTTTTTAATGGGTTTTGCCACTTTAAATGCTGGTGAAAAAGGGAAGGACTTTGCTCGATTTTTGCAGTCCGCCAATGAGGTGATGAAACAACTACTCGGCATCATCATGAAAGGAGCTCCAATTGGATTAGGTGCTTACTTTGCCTATCAAGTGGGAATTTTTGGTCCTCAGCTTTTTGGAGCATATGCTAAGCCTTTGGCGGTTTATTATGGCACCTGCGCTTTTTACTTCATCGTGTTTTTTACCCTTTATGCCTATTTTTCTGGAGGTGGATTAGGCGTGAAAGTATTTTGGAAAAACAACATTACGCCTTCCTTTACGGCCATCGGAACGTGCAGCAGTATCGCGACCATTCCAGCTAATCTTGAAGGAGCAACGCAAATGAAAATCCCAGCGTATATTCGTAATGTAGTCATACCACTAGGAGCGCCTTTGCATAAAGATGGATCGAGTATGTCATCTATCGTGAAAATAGCTGTGATTTTTGCTATTTTTGGTAAGGATTTTACAGATCCGATTACGATTCTAACAGCTATTGGTATAACGATTATCGTTTCGGTAGTAGAAGGTGGGATTCCAAATGGAGGTTATATTGGAGAGATTTTAGCCATCACCATTTATGGTTTTCCAATGGAACAAGCTTTGCCAGCAGCCATGATTATTGGTACACTTGTCGATCCCATGGCGACTTTGCTCAATGCCAATGGCGATTTGATTTCGGCAATGATGGTGACCAGAATCGTGGAAGGTAAAAAATGGCTTTTGGGACAAAATGAAATCAATTAAATCAAAATCATACAAAATGAAAAAAATTAGTTTAGGACTGTTCATGCTTTTGGGAGCGATCACTTATGCTCAAAATGGAATTCAACAAAGCGAGGTGACTAGAATAGAGACGGAATTGGCTTCGGATGCCATGGAAGGGCGTGGCATGTTTACACCAGGAATCGAGAAAGCATCGGTTTTTATCGAAGGCGAATTCAAACGCATTGGGTTAACCTACTATAAAGAATTACAATCTTATAGCCAAGATTTTTTGATTAAAGGCAAGAAGGCTAATAATGTAATTGGAATAATTCCAGGGAAATCAAAGCCAAATGAATATGTTATTTTTTCAGGACATTACGACCATTTAGGAATGGAAGAAGCTGGCGATGACAAAATTTTTAACGGTGCCAATGATGATGCTTCTGGAATTACAGCGGTAATTACTTTGGCAGAATATTTTAAAAAGAAAAACGATAATGCACGAACACTCATTTTTGTAGCATTTACAGGCGAAGAAACAGGAGGTTATGGATCTTCTTTTTTCTCAAATTCGATTAATGCAGACGAAGTCGTGGCGATGTTTAATATAGAAATGATCGGTACGGAAAGTAAATGGGGCAAAAACTCAGCCTATATTACAGGGTTCGAACGCTCTGATTTTGGAACTATTTTGCAAAAGAATTTGGTAGGTTCAGGATTCAATTTTTATCAAGATCCGTACCCTCAAGAACAATTGTTTTACCGTTCTGATAATGCAAGATTAGCCGCTCTAGGGGTTCCTGCTCACACTATTTCAACATCAAAAATGGATATTGAACCGAATTATCATAAATTGAGTGACGAAGTGGGGACTTTAGATATGAATAATATGACGGAGATTATTAAGTCGATTGCCATCAGTTCACAAACCATAATCAGTGGAAAAGATACTCCTTCTCGTGTTCCAAAAATGAAAAATTAAATGAACAAGTTCTTTGGGTAACAGAATAATTGTTAAAAAGCAGGTGTTTTGCAAGGCTTTTTTTCTGTTATTGTTAATTGAAAGTTAATTTCACAAAGAAATCCGTTTTTGTTAATCATTTCGGTAATTTTTCTTTAGTTCTTTGGATTAAGTTTTTATCTTTGTCAAGAATTTATTCAGAAAAACAAATAAACAAAATGTCAAACAACCGTTTTTATTTTAGCTACACTTTTTATTTCTTCTTTGAGAAGTAAGGATTGTGCTATGGTTATTTGAAAGTAAAAAAGATACAAATAAAACTACGATACAATCCTGATGAAAATCAGGATTTTTTTTTGACTATATGAGAACAAAAATTGGAATTCAGGGAATTAAAGGGTCATTTCACCACCAAGTGGCTCAAGATTATTTTTATCAAAATATTGAGGTTGATGAATGTTTATCTTTCGAGGAGTTGGTAGATAGTTTGTTGAGCGGTAAATGTGATCAAGCTGTAATGGCTATTGAAAATTCGATTGCTGGGCCAATTATCCCAAATTATGCATTGATTGATAAGAATAATTTGCACATTATTGGGGAGCATTATCTGGATATTTTTCAAAATTTGATGGCTTTGCCCGGGCAATCGATAGAAGACATCAAAGAAGTACATTCTCATCCTATGGCGTTGTTGCAATGTATGGATTTTTTGAAAAAATACCCCAATATCAAATTGGTTGAGGATAAAGATACAGCCGAAACCGCTAGAAGAATTCATCAAAATCAAATCAAAGGTATTGCGGCAATTGCTAGTGTTGCTGCTGCAGAAATGTATGAATTGGAAATCATCGCGCCATCGATTCAGACGATTAAAAATAACATGACTCGATTTGTAATGCTCAAAAAAGAGAATTCATTCGCATCTGAAGATAAGATAAACAGGGCTTCACTCAAGTTTGAGTTAAATCATAAACGAGGAAGTTTGGCCGCTGTGCTCAATGTAATGAGTGATTGTAAATTGAATTTAACCAAAATACAGTCGCTTCCAAAAATTGAAACACCTTGGAAGTATTCTTTTTTCGTCGATGTGACTTTTGAAAAGTATGAAGACTATGCCAAAGCCAAATCGTTGGTGAGTATTATGGCAGATTATTTTAAGGTTTTAGGAGAATATCCCAATACAAAGCCATTACTTGAATCTCCAAACTAGAAAATAACAAATTCCAATTTAGAATAAAGCTAAAAAAATGATAACAACAGCCCAACGTTTAGCGATAGTTGAAGAATATTACTTCTCCTCAAAGTTGAGAGAAGTACGCCAATTGGCCGCCGAAGGAAAACCTGTAATCAACATGGGAATAGGTAGTCCTGATTTAAAACCTGCTCCTGCTGTTATTGCTGCAATGACTGCTGCAATGCAAGATGAAAATGCACATCAGTATCAAAGCTATCAAGGTTTGCCAGAATTAAGACAAGCGATGGCTGATTTTTATGAGCGTAATTATCAAGTGACCCTAAATAGCACCACGGAGATTTTGCCTTTGATGGGTTCCAAAGAAGGAATTATGCACATTTCGTTAGCGTTTTTGAATGAAGGCGATGGCGTTTTGATTCCAAATCCTGGGTATCCGACCTATACTTCGGTTACCAATTTAGTAGGTGCGGTGCCAATGTACTATGACTTGAAAGAAAGCACCAATTGGGAACCAGATTTTGAAGCTTTGGAAAAAATGGATTTGTCTAAAGTAAAATTGATGTGGATTGGTTATCCACACATGCCTACAGGAGCCAGAGGGAATTTGGCTTTGTTTGAAAAACTGGTAGCTTTTGCACAAAAACACAACATTCTATTGGTCAATGATAATCCGTATAGTTTTGTTTTGAATGACCAACCTATGAGTTTGTTGCAAGTTGAAGGTGCTAAAGAAGTAGCGTTGGAGTTGAATTCGTTGTCCAAAACCTTTAACATGGCGGGTTGGCGCGTAGGAATGGTTTCTGGAAATGCTGCCTGTATTGATGCGGTATTGAAAGTGAAGAGCAATATGGATAGCGGAATGTTTTACGGCATTCAAAAAGGGGCTATTGCTGCTTTGCAAAGTGACGCTTCTTGGTTTGACGACATGAATGCGATTTATGCAAAACGCAGAGTTTTAACCGAAGCATTGGCGGAGAAATTAGGTTGTGAGGTGTACAAAGAAGGAGTAGGCTTGTTTGTTTGGGCAAAGCTTCCGGCAGGAATCACATCGGCGGAGGATTTTGTTGATAAAATACTGAATGAGAACTACCTATTTATTACACCGGGAACAATTTTTGGTTCGAATGGAGAAGGCTACATCCGATTTGCTTTGTGTGTAAAAGAAGAAAAAATTGAAGAAGCGATACATAGATTTTAGATTGTTGATTAACGATTTTTAGATTTCAGATTGTCTGCAAGATTTTTGAAATTGTGTTAAGAAACTGAAGCCCTAGCCCTGATAGTAGCGGCATCCTATTGTGGCGGGGTTCGCCACAATAGATATAGCGGATAGCAGGATTAGCTACTAATAAAAATTATAATGAATATACACGTAATAGGAATTGGTTTGATTGGAGGTTCGATGGTGATGGATATAAAGTCTTTGCATCCAGAAGCGACTATTTACGGAATGGACAAAAATGACGCTCATTTGCAAGAAGCGATGGCGCTTGGGGTTGTGGAGAAAGTAAGTACCATGCAGGATTTGGCCGATGCAGATTATGTTATTGTTTCGGTTCCTGTGGATGTGGCGTTGCACGTTTTGCCCGAAGTTTTGGATCATATTGGCGAAAACACCATTGTGTTTGAAGTGGGTTCTACAAAAATGCCTATTTGTGAAGTGGTGGCCAATCATCCTAGAAGGAGAAATTATATTGCCACGCATCCTATTGCTGGAACCGAATTTTCGGGGCCATCAGCGGCTATAAAAGGGTTGTTTCAAGGAAAAACGAATATCATTTGTGAGGTTGAGAAAACGACTTTTAAGCTGCAAGAAAAAGCGATCGAATTGTTCAAGGCGTTAGGAATGCGTATTCGGTATATGGATCCGAAGTCGCACGATAAACACATTGCGTATGTGTCACATTTGTCGCACATTAGTTCGTTTATGCTGGGAAAAACGGTCATCAATAAAGAGAAAGGCGAACAAGATATTTTTGATATGGCGGGTTCTGGATTTGAGAGCACCGTGCGTTTGGCCAAGAGTTCTCCAGCGATGTGGACGCCTATTTTTAAACAAAACAAAAAGCATGTAGTAAAAAGTTTAGAAGAGTACATCGCCAATTTGACACAGTTTAAAGACTTATTGAAAAGCGAAGAATACGATTTGATTTTTGAGGAAATGCAAAGTGTGAATAAAATAAAAGAAATTTTGAATGGGATGAGCCACCCAACTCCCGAAAAGGGAAAAACAGCGAAGTAAAAATCATAAACAACAAACCACACACAACAAACCACAAACCACAAACAAACGATAAACAACAAACGACAAACAACAAACCATAAAATAATAAACCATAAATCAATAAACAAAAAATAAGATGGAAAACAAGAAAGAAATGAGAAATTGGTTGAAAGCGTTCAATTTAACGCATCCATTAGTGATAGCAGGACCTTGTAGCGCCGAAACAGAAGAGCAAGTGTTGAAAATTGCACACGAATTGAAAGATTCTGATGTAAGTATTTTTAGAGCTGGAATTTGGAAACCAAGAACACGTCCAGGAGGATTTGAAGGCGTAGGAGAAATAGGATTGAAATGGTTGAAAAAAGCCAAAGCAGAAACAGGTTTGTTAATGGGAACCGAAGTTGCGACTGCTGCACACTGTAAATTGGCTTTAGAAAATGATATTGATGTATTATGGGTTGGGGCACGTACTACTGCCAATCCGTTTGCGGTTCAAGAAATTGCAGATACCTTGAAAGGGACAGATAAAATCGTTTTGATTAAAAATCCTGTGAACCCAGATTTAGCTTTGTGGTTAGGTGGTGTTGAGCGTTTGCACATGGCTGGAATTGAAAAGTTAGGGGTGATTCACCGTGGTTTTTCTACTTACGAAAAAACAAAATACAGAAACATTCCGGAATGGCAAATTGCGATTGAATTGCAAAATAAATTCCCTGATTTACCTTTGATTATTGATCCTTCTCACATTACAGGAAACCGTGATATGATTCTTGAAGTAACACAAGAAGCTTTGGATTTGAATTATGATGGAATGATTATCGAAACGCATACAGATCCTGATAATGCTTGGAGTGATGCTGCGCAACAAGTAACGCCAGATGCTTTGAAACAAATTTTCGTAGATTTAAGAGTAAGAAAACAAATTGATGTTTCGGATGAGTTTATGACTAAAATGAGTAAATTAAGAGCGAATATCGATGTGTTAGACGCTAATTTATTGGAGCTTTTGAGCAAAAGAATGAAAGTGGCTGTAGAAATTGGTCAGGTGAAAAAAGAAGCAAACGTGGCGGTTTTACAAAACAATCGTTGGAATGAGATTTTAGGTAAAATGATTTTGGAAGGAGAAAAGAAAGGACTTTCGGAAGAGTTTGTTTTAAAAATGTTCAAAGCGATTCACCAAGAAAGTATCAGCAAACAAGATAAAGTATTGAATTCGTAAAGATTTCTGACTTTAGATTTTATTAAATCCCAAGACTTTTGTTTTGGGATTTTTTTGTTTTTTTCTAGGGTTCTAAAATCATAAATATAAAATCGTTACTCTTCAATCATAAATCATTTATCTTTGCAAACATTTAAATCTAAAATCTGAAAATGACAGGAACCGTTTATAAATCTACAGGCAGTTGGTACACCGTGAAATCCGAGCAAGGTGATTTTATTGAGTGCAGGATGAAGGGGAAGTTCCGAATGAAAGGAATTAAAAGCACCAATCCCATTGCAGTAGGCGATGTAGTAGATTATGAATTGGAGGAGACTTCGGACACCGTTACGGGTACGATTCATCACATTCACGACCGTAAGAATTACATTGTTCGAAAATCGGTGAATTTGTCACATCAAATGCACATTATTGCGGCCAATATTGACCGTGTTTTTCTGTTGATTACCATCAACAATCCTCCAACTACGTTTAGTTTTATCGATAGATTTTTGGTTACTGCTGAAGCCTATGGTATTGAGACTATTTTGGTTTTTAACAAAATAGATACTTTAGACGATGTTACCTTAGATGACCAATTGTATATGCAGCACGTTTATCAGGAAATTGGGTATCAATGTTTGCGTGTTTCAGCTGCTGAAGGTAAAGGAGTTGAAGATTTGAAAGCATTAATGATTGGTAAAACGAGTATGTTCTCGGGGCATTCGGGTGTAGGGAAATCGACTTTGGTTAATGCTTTGGAGTCCAGTTTGGATTTGAAAACCAAGAATATCTCTGAACAAAGCAAGCAAGGACAGCATACCACCACTTTTGCAGAGATGTATGATTTGTCTTTTGATGCTAGTATTATTGATACACCAGGTATCAAAGGATTTGGAATTGTAGATATGGAGCCTCAAGAAATTAGCGACTATTTCCCTGAATTTTTTAGGTTGAAAGAACAATGCAAGTTCAACAATTGTTTACATAAAGAAGAACCACATTGTGCCATAAAAGCTGCTTTAGATACCGATGAAATTGCTTGGTCGCGTTACAATAGTTACCTTAAAATCCTTGAAGGTGATGATGAGCACTACCGCACCGATGTGTACGATGAAGACAGAAAAGCGAGTGATAAAACGAGGGAGTAAAGCCCCCTAGCCCCCGAAGGGGGGAACTCTAATCTTTGTAAAAATACCTTTTGATGAGTATTTTTTTAAAAATAACCCGTTGGGTGAAATTCAAAAAAAATAAAAAACCTCACCACACTTCGATGCCTCAGTGCAGGCTAGAGCCATAGATTAATAGCAAATGAACATAGAAACAAACAGAAATAGCACTATTTTTCACAATAGAAGAGCTATGTGAATAGTAAAACGTCTATTAGTTTCTCTTAAAAACAACAAATTCTATGATTCTATGTGGTGAAAAACAATTTCACCCAACGGGTTAAAAATATATTTAAGAAATGAATCATTATATGAATAATAATCAAGTTGTACTTGTAAGTCACAACTTTAATTCCCCCTTTGGGGGTTAGGGGGCTTATGAGAGTCGTAATCCAAAGAGTAGCATATGCCTCAGTAACAGTTGAGAGCAAAGTAGTAGCTGAAATTCAAAAAGGGCTGTTGGTTTTTGTTGGAATAGAAGAAGCCGATACTCAAGAAGATTTAGAGTGGTTAGTGACCAAAATTACCCAACTTCGCATTTTTGGCGATGAAAATGAGGTAATGAACCTTTCTATTCAAGATGTTGGGGGAGATGTGCTTGTGGTTAGCCAGTTTACGCTTCACGCAGCTACCAAAAAAGGGAATCGCCCTTCGTATATCAAAGCCGCAAAACCAGATTTTGCCATCCCGATGTATGAGCGTTTTGTAAAAGCCCTAGAATTAAAATTAGGAAAAAAAGTACCCACTGGAATTTTCGGTGCAGACATGAAGGTTTTGTTGTTAAATGATGGGCCGGTGACGATACAGATCGATTCAAAAAACAGAGAATAATTTCTTTTATTTGAAGAATAACAATATATTTGGTTACCACAAATTAAAGAAAAACAAATCTCTAATAAATACTTCAACGGTAAGCTGTTGCCGTTTTTTTGTGATTTTTGGTTTTATTTATCCCTATATATTTTATGAAATTTAAGTTTATTGTATTGTTTTTGATGTGCTTAGCGCTAAATATTCTTTCAGCGCAAGAAGTAAAATTCCCTGTTGTAACTATTGCAGATAGTTTAAAGACAAATGCGAATGCAGTGCTTAGATGGAGTGAACTCAATATTGATATTCTTTCTCAAAGGAAAATGGTCATTAAAAGTAAGCGAGTAGTCACCGTGCTAAATGAAGCAGGAGTAGGCGCTTTGGATGCTTACACTCATTATGATAAATCGACTAGTATTTCCAGCATCCAAGCAATTATAGTAGATGCAGCAGGAAATGAGCAAAAAAAGTTCAAAAGAAAAGATTTCAAAGATCATAGTGCGGTTGATGGTGGCACTCTTTTTTCGGATAATCGTGTATTGTATTTAGAGTATACCCCGATTAATTATCCCTTTACTATGATTTTTGAATGCGAAACGGAAACTTCCACCACCGCTTTTATTCCGCAATGGTTTCCTATGCCCGATTATTTATTGAGTGTCGAAAAAAGTGTGTTGAACGTAACCTTTCCAAATAACTTAGGTTTTAAGAAAAAAGAAAGTAATTTTCCCAACAACATTATTCAAAAAAACCTAGATACAGCTACTCAACTAAGTTATACTGCTTCAAATTTGGTGGCAATGAAACAAGAGGATTATAGTCCTTATTTTTACGATATTTTGCCAAGAGTAATTATGGGATTAGAATCTTTCCACCTCGAAGGAGTCGATGGAAATGCAAAAACATGGGAAGATTTTGGTAAATGGTATTCTGGCAAAATTTTGTCAGGAACAATTGATTTACCACCTACAACTGTTTCCAAAATAAAAGAGTTAGTTGGGACAGAACAAGACCCTATAAAAAAGGCCAGAATTGTATATGATTTCGTTCAGCAAAAAGTACGATATATTAGTATTCAAGTCGGAATTGGAGGTTGGAAACCTATGCTAGCTTCGGATGTAGATCGATTAGGTTATGGAGATTGTAAAGCTTTGACCAATTATACTCAAGCCTTGTTAAAAGCATTAGAAGTGCCTTCTTATTACACTATTTTGTATGGCGATAGAAAGCGAATTAATATCGATGCCGATTTTGTTTCGATGCAAGGCAATCACATTATTCTGATGATTCCTGTTGGCGATCATTATACATGGTTAGAATGCACCAGTCAAACCGATCCTTTTGGGTACCAAGCCGATTTTACAGATGATCGCGATGTGTTAATCATTAAGCCAGAGGGCGGGCAAATTGTGCATACCAAAATTTATGCGGCGAATGAGAATTCTCAATTGAGTAAAGGATCCTACACGATAGCAGCTAATGGAGATTTTTCGGGCGAAATCCAAATCGTCTCTCAAGGAACACAGTATGGGGATAAGGAGAAAGTGGAGCACATGCTGCCGGATCAAAAAGAAAAGTATTATAAAGAGTTTTGGGATGAAATCAATAATTTGAAAATAGATAAAATCGCCCATGAGAACAATAAACAGGAGATTCGTTTTACGCAAAATGCCAAGTTATCTGCCACAAAATATGGAACATTCACTGCCGATAAAATGATGGTGACCGTGAACGCTTTTAATCGATTTTCAGGTGGGATTAAACGAATTAGAAATCGAAAAACACCTTTTGAAATTGCACGTGGATTTTACGATGAGGATGAAATTATCATTCATTTACCCTCAGATTTTGTTTTAGAATTTATTCCTCCTGCCTTTGAGAGCAAGACCAAATTTGGAACTTACTCTATTTCATTAGTCAAAAAAGAAGCTCATACTTTGATATACAAAAGAGTTTTGTTGGTTAATACAGGAAAATATACCAACAAAGAGTATGATGAGTACCGCCTATTTATGGATCAAGTGAGCCAGAACGATAACACCAAAATTGTCCTAACCAAAACCCTTTAATTTTATGAATTTTTTTAAAAGTTTTATTGTTTGCTTAATTGCGTTAATTCACATCAATGTTTATTCGCAAGAATTAGAATTAGATAAAGTAACCATAGCCGAATTGCAAGAAAAACAACATCCAAAAGATACAACAGCAGCAGCTGCAATTCTTTTTAAAAGGGGGAAAGTGAATTTTGAATTCAGTCAAGATCAAGGATTTACAATGCTGACAGAGGTGACTACACGCATTAAGATTTACAAGAAAGAAGGATATGAGTGGGCGAATAAAAAAATTGATTTTTATAGTGTAAGCAATTCAAAAGAAGTCGTGTCTTTTTCAGATGCTATTACCTATAATTTGGTAAATGGTAAGGTAGAAAAAGCAAAGTTGAAGAGCGATGGTATATTTGAAGAAAAAGTGAATAAATATTGGAGCTCAAAGAAGATAACTATGCCGAATGTAAGCGTGGGATCTATTATAGAATATACCTATCGGGTGAAAAGTCCAAGAATTGCAGAACTTACTGATTGGGCTTTTCAAGCAAGTATTCCAGTAAATTACTCAGAGTTTAAGACATATGTGCCTGAATATTTTGTTTATAACACTAACATGAAAGGAACGATTATGCCGTTAAGAACAGTTGGCAAGTCAAGAAAGTCAATGAATTATTCTTATAGACAAGAGTTCGATCCAGGAAGAGCAGGAGGTTCAACTAGTCAAGAGAAATTAGAATTTGATGAAACTATAACAGCCTATATAGCAAAGGATTTGCCAGCATTAAAAGAAGAATCTTTTGTTAATAACATCAATAATTACATATCAAGTGTTAGTCATGAGTTATCTTCAATCCGTTATCCTAACCAACCCTATAAAAATTTTTCTACAAATTGGGAATCTGTAGCAAAAGCAATTTATGAAGATGAAGATTTTGGATCAGAGTTGAATAAAACAGGTTACTTTGAAGACGAAATCAAAGCCTTGGTTGGCTCACTGAATTCACCTGAAGAAAAGACAGTAGCAATTTTTAACTATGTGAAAAATAATGTAAAGTGGAATGGATTCCGAGGATACTATTGTGAACAAGGAGTAAGAACGGCCTTCAAAAACAAAACAGGGAATGTTGGAGATATTAACTTGATGTTAACGGCTATGTTACGTTATGCAGGTTTACAAGCTAATCCAGTATTGGTGAGTACAAGAGATAATGGTATTGCGTTATTTCCTAGTAGAACAGCATTTGATTATGTAATTGCAGCCATAGAATTTCCCAACGAATTGGTGTTGCTAGATGCTACTGCAGCTAATGCTATACCAAACGTATTGCCTACCCGTGATCTAAATTGGATGGGGCGTTTAATTAGAAAAGACGGATCTTCCTCTCAAGTAGATTTGATGCCAAAAACATTGTCTAATGACGCGATAACGATGAGCTATACAGTGGAACCCTCTGGAAAAGTTACAGGAAAAATGCAGAGACAGCTTACCAATTACAATGCCATGCTGTATAGAAATCGCGTAAATGGAGAAAATCAAGATACTTATTTGGAGAAATTAGAAAACGAAAAAGGGAAAATTGAAATCGAAGATTATAAAAGAAACAATGAAAAAGAATTGCAATTACCAGTAAGTGAAGTTTTTACTTTTAAAGGGTCTAATTTATGTGAAGTTATTCAGGATAAAATCTATATCAACCCCTTACTTTTTTATACCTATAAAGAAAACCCTTTTAAACAAGAAACCAGAGAGTATCCCATAGATTATAGTTTTCCATTTATGGATCGATATGCGGTAAATATTCAAGTTCCTGAAGGATACGTGGTGGAAAGTGTTCCTGTACCTGCAAACATAGTCATGCAAGATGATTTAGGAGGTTTTAAGTTTTTGACTAGTGTGAATGGTAAAACCATTCAACTTTCGGTGCAACATCAAATAAAAGTACCAATCGTAGCTTCTGATTATTATGAAATGCTAAAAGAATACTATCAAAAAATGATTGAAAAAGTGAACGAAAAAATCGTCTTGAAAAAAGCTTAATGATAAAGAAAATAGTCACATTGTTATTTGTCTTGAGTTTTGCAATAAATAGCAAAGGGCAAGATTTTCAATTAGGAAAAGTTACAGTCGAAGAACTCCAAGAAAAACAGCACCCCACAGATACTTCAGCGGTAGCGGCAGTTTTGTTTAAAAAAGCAAGGACGTTTTTTACATATTCTGTCAAAGCGGGATTTATTGCGAATCATGAAATTAAATATAGAATTAAAATTTATAAAAAAGAAGGGTTGAAATGGGCCACTTTTGTAGTTCCCTATTATATAGGATATGAAGAATTGACGCCCGATGTGATTAAGTTTTCAGAGGCGGTTACTTATAATTTGGATCAAGATAAAATTTTAAAGACAAAACTCACCAGCGAAGGAAGTTTTGTAGAAAAAATCAATAAATATTGGAAAAAAACTAGCGTCACTTTACCTAATGTGAAAGTAGGTTCGGTAATTGAATTTAAATATGTGCACAAATCGGAGAATATTTTTAAATTTCCAGACATGATAATCCAATACAATATTCCAGTAAACAACTTTGAATACACTACCGAAATTCCAGAAATGTACCTATACAAAAGTATACTAAATGGTTATGTTGAGGTGAATTCAACCAATGAAATCACAAAAGGATCATGTTCTTTTGAAAATGAGTTTCGTAATCAGTCCTATTTAAACTTTACACAAATAAACACTAAATATACGGTGCAAAATGTACCGGCTTTGCATGAGGAAATTTTCATCAATAACATTGAAAATTATACATCAAAAATTCAGCAAGAATTAGAAAGAGTTCGATATACAGACAAACCAGATAAAGACTATTCTATAACGTGGGAAGGAGTCTCGAAAACTATATTTAAAGAAAAAGAATTTGGAGAAGAACTACTAAAAGCCAAATATTTTGTTCCTCATGTTAGCCGCTTTTTCGAGGGGAAAACGACTCAAACTGAAAAAATGGAAGCTATTTTTAAACACGTACAAGAAAAAATGAGTTGGGATAAAACGTTTGGGGTCTACGTGGATAAAGGGGTAGAGAAAGCATATGAGGCTTCTACTGGAAATGTGGCCGAGATTAATTTTATTCTTGTTAATATGTTAAATATAGCAGGCTTAAATGCAAGCCCCGTCTTAGCAAGTACCATCGATAATGGAGCTTCAGTTTTTCCAGGACGAACGGGTTTTAATTATGTGATGGTTTCTGTAATTGCAGATGGCAAAAGTTATTTGTTAGATGCGGCTAATAAATTTACTGCCCCAAATATTTATCCATTGTCCTTAGTGAATTGGTCGGGGAGAGCGGTACAATCAGATGGAAATTCTACCGAAATAAAACTAACAGATACCGCACTTTCTAAAAGTATATTTGGAATCAATGTCAAAATAGATGCAAATGGAGTCATAAAAGGGAACTATAAAAATCAAAAGACCGATTTTGAAGCGCTAGCTTTTAGAGAAAAGAATGTAGATGTTACAACAGAAGCGCAAATTGAAAAAATAGAAAGTAAACATAATGGCTTAACTATTTCAGATTATAGTATAACAAATCTTAAAACTGATTTGTCTAAGCCAGTGTTGGAAGCGTATTCTTTTGAAATTGCTCATTCTTTTGATATTATTGAAAATAAAATGTACCTCAATCCTTTGTTGTTTTTGAAGGAATTGAAGAATCCATTTAAATCCCAAGAGAGAAAGCTGCCCATTTATTTTGGCCCCACAAAACAAGAGAAATTCATTATTAGCATTGAGATACCTCAGGGTTATATCTTGGAAAACTTGCCTGCCCCTATAAGGCTTGAAGCACAAGACAATGTGGCTGGTTTTTCATATAATGCTAAATTGGACGGAAATATATTGCAGGTTGTGGTAAGTAGTCAAATAAATAAAGTCATTGTTACTGCGGATTATTATGAAACGTTAAAAGAATTTTTTCAAAGAACTATCGATAAGTTAAACGAAAAAATCGTCTTGAAAAAATCTTAATGATAAAGAAAATAGTCAAATTGTTATTTGTCTTGAGTTTTGCAATAAACAGTAAAGGGCAAGACTTTCAATTAGAACAACCCTAACAGGGTTTTAAATCCTGTTAGGGTTAATAGAATAGATAAATAGATACTACCATGGAAATAAAACAACCGATACTTTACGGGCATTATTACCATATTTATAATCGTGGTAATAATGGTATTGATATATTTCTAGAAAACGAGAATTACTTTTATTTTCTTGGGTTGTATGCAAAATATATAGAACCTATTGCCGAAACTTTTGCTTGGTGCTTGTTGAAAAATCATTTTCATATTTTGGTGCGAATCAAAGAAAAAGTTGAAATAGAACAAAATGAGTTGACATACACCACAACCGAAAAGCCAAAAATCATTGATCCCTCTAAACAGTTCGCGCATTTGTTCAACGCTTATACACAAGCTATAAATAAACGGCATCATAGAACAGGAAGTTTATTTGAATCAACTTTTGAAAGAAAATTAGTTTCTTCGGAAGAATATTTTCAAGAATTAATATTTTACATCCATAACAATCCAGTTCATCACGGTTTTGTAAAAGAAATGAGTTTGTATCCCTGGTCGTCTTATGGTTCTATAATTTCGGATAAACCAACAAAACTAAAAAGAAAGGAAGTCGTTTCAATATTTGGAGATGTAGATAATTTTATTTTTTATCACAATCAACAACAAAATTCAAACGAAATCATTAATTTAATCATCGAATACTAATCTTTACACACCCTGACAGGGTTCAAAACCCTGTCAGGGTTAAATAAATTAAATATAACCCCTAAACCTAACAGGTATCAAAGCCCTCAAAATTCAAACGAAATCACTAATTTAATCATCGAATACTAGTCTTTACACCACCCTGACAGGGTTTTGAACCCTGTCAGGGTTAAATAAATAAATAAAATAAAAACAAATGAACCTAAAAAACGCACAATTAGACGTAGATAACTGGATTAAAGAACACGGTGTTCGTTATTTCAATGAATTGACCAATATGGCGCAACTCACTGAAGAGGTAGGCGAGGTAGCCCGAATCATCGCTCGCCGTTATGGAGAACAGTCCGAGAAAGAAAGCGATAAAAACAAAGATTTAGGCGAAGAATTGGCCGATGTGGTTTTTGTTGTATTGTGTTTAGCCAATCAAACGGGAATTGATTTGCAAGCCGCTTTTGATAAAAAAATGGATTTGAAATCTGTTCGAGATAAAAATCGTCACAAAAACAACGAAAAATTAAAATAATTAGTGAAGGCTAAATTGTGAATTGTGAGTTGTGAATTGTAAATTGCACCCCAAAAAAATAGTGGAGTTGCCTCTTTATTCGCAACTCACAACTCATATTTAAAGCCATGAATTTACAACTACATACTGCAATTTCAACACTTAAGGCTACTATTTCAATCACAGGTTCCAAAAGCGAAACCAATAGATTGTTATTGTTGCAGGCATTGTATCCCAATCTTGTATTGGAAAATACTTCGAATTCTGATGATTCAGAAGTGATGACCAAAGCCTTGCAGAATGCTCAACTTTCAGGTACAGATGCTCAACTCATAGATATTCATCACGCAGGAACTGCCATGCGTTTCTTAACAGCTTTTTTTGCAGTAAGCGAAGGAAAAGAAGTAGTTTTGACAGGCTCTCAACGCATGACGGAGCGTCCTATAAAAGTATTGGTAGAGGCCTTACAACAATTAGGCGCTCAGATAGCTTACGAAAAAGAACCAGGATTTCCACCTATTCGAATCAAAGGTCAGAAAATAACCCAATCCAAAGTTAGTATTGCTGCCAATGTAAGTAGTCAATACATTTCGGCACTTTTGTTAGTGGCACCAAAATTAGAAAATGGCATCGAATTAACCTTGGTTGGCGAAATCACCTCTGTTCCTTACATCAAAATGACGTTGGCCTTGCTGAACGAAATTGGTGTAGAAACTAAATTCGAAGAAAATGTCATCACAGTCAAACCATTAACTAAAAACTCAAAACAACAAACGCTAACAGTCGAATCCGATTGGAGTTCTGCGTCTTACTTTTTCAGTTTGGCCGCTTTGTCAAACGAAGCTACTATCGTATTGAGTAGCTATAAAGAATCGAGTTTACAAGGCGATTCGGCTTTGGTTGAAATCTATGCCAAAATGGGAGTTGACGCTCGTTTTGAAGCAAACAACCTGACCTTGGTAAAACAACCTAATTTCGAGTATCAATCTGTTACTTTCGATTTAAATAACACACCCGATATTGCACAAACCATCGTCGTTACTTGTTTAGGGCTAGGTATAGGCTGTCATTTGACGGGATTGCATACCCTAAAAATTAAAGAAACCGACCGCTTGGAAGCGCTACGAATTGAACTAACTAAATTAGGCGCGAGCATAGCAGTTACTAACGATAGTTTGACCCTAGAACCAGCTCAAGAAATACTTGAAAATATCGCCATAGATACCTATAACGACCATCGTATGGCTATGGCTTTTGCTCCTTTAGCCTTGCGCGTTCCAATCATAATCAACAATGCCGAGGTGGTTTCTAAATCGTATCCAGATTTCTGGACAGATTTAACAACTCTTGGATTTCAATCTGCTGAGGTCTAGTTTAATGCTTTAATCTACAACGCTTTTCTTTTTATTCAATTTATAAAGTAAAGCGTTGTAAAGAGGCGTGTTTGTTGCGAAAACTAAAATAAACACCAAAACACTTGACAACGCCTATCTCACAGTCGTATATTTGCAGCCAGATTTTTATTAAGGCAATAGGTCTTAATAGTTACTGCTAATATCTTAATACTCAAATATGAAATTATCTCATTTTAACTTCAATTTACCCAAAGAACTTTTAGCCGAATTTCCTGCAGAAAACAGAGACGAATCTCGTTTAATGGTAATCGATAGAAAAAAACAAACCATCGAGCACAGAATGTTCAAAGACGTAATTGATTATTTTGATGATGGCGATGTTTTAATCTTAAACAATACCAAAGTTTTCCCTGCTCGTTTGTATGGAAACAAAGAAAAAACGGGAGCTAGAATCGAGGTTTTCTTGTTGAGAGAATTGAATGCTGAACAAAGATTATGGGACGTATTGGTAGATCCAGCCCGTAAAATCCGTATCGGAAACAAATTGTATTTTGGAGATGACGACTCTTTAGTAGCTGAGGTGATTGACAATACGACTTCTCGCGGTAGAACACTACGTTTTTTATATGATGGTTCTTACGAAGAATTCAGAAATAAATTGACAGAATTGGGAGAAACACCAATCCCAAAATACATCAACAGAGAGGTAACTCCAGAAGATGCAGACCGTTACCAAACTATTTATGCTAAAGAAGAAGGAGCTGTAGCTGCACCAACAGCAGGTTTACACTTCTCAAAACATCTTTTAAAACGTTTGGAAATCAAAGGCGCAAAATTTGCCGAAGTGACTTTGCACGTAGGTTTAGGAACTTTCAACCCTGTTGAGGTAGAAGATTTGTCTAAACACAAAATGGACTCTGAAGAGTTAAAAATTACCCAAGAAGCATGTGATATTGTGAATGAAGCAAAGGCCAAGAAAAAAAGAATCTGCACTGTAGGAACTACTTCAATGCGTGCGGTAGAAAGCTCTGTTTCTTCTCAAAATACCCTAAATCCTTATGATGGTTGGACTAATAAATTTATCTTTCCTCCATACGATTTTAGTATTGCCACTTGTATGATTACCAATTTTCATACGCCAAAATCAACGTTGTTAATGATGATTTCTGCTTTTTGTGGTCACGATTTAATGCGCAAAGCTTATGACGAAGCCATCAAAGAAGGATACAAATTCTACTCATACGGAGACGCTATGTTGATTCTCTAATTGAAACTTATAAATTTTTAATCTCGTCAGCAATGGCGAGATTTTTTTTTGGGGCGTATTACGGGCTGTACATTACAATAAAGAGCACTGGCGCTAACTATTGCACCTACTGCGGGAGCTTCCGTTGGTCGCTTCCTCGTTAGGGCAATACTACAGTGCCAGCGCTTTTTATTTCCATTACCATCCCTAACGCAACTCCTTTTCAAAACACCTTTTGGCTTTAAAAGCATACTTTTTAAACACAGATTTTCACAGATAAAGACAATTAAATTTCCGTAATTACATACAATAGCAACAACTTATATGTCCTTTAATGCTTTATATGGTTTCATAACTACCCAGTTAAAAAACTTCTATGGCTCATATGTTTAAATCATCAATATAAATTGCAACGATTAAAATATTTTTCACTCCAAACTTATATGTGCTTTAATGCCTTCTATGGTTCCATAACCATTCAGTTAAAAAACTTCT
>NZ_JAPZSU010000037.1 GCF_027531905.1 Flavobacterium sp.
CTTCTTCAAAAGCAAGAACTTACTCCCATTTTTAAATTCAAAATACAAAAGTATTCCTTCTTCAAAAATAGTCCGTGAGCTCTTGCTTTTATTGAATAATTCAGTTTCGCTACGAAGTCTAATGCGGATTCTGGGTTTAATGAAATAAAAAAAGAGCGTATCGATAATCGATACGCTCTCTAATATTAATCGTAAAAAATTAATTCTTAATCATTTTAGTGGATGTCACGTTTCCATCCACTACTGCTTTAACAATATAAACTCCTTTTTTAAGCTCACTTGTCTGAAGGGTTGTGGAATTAGTTTTTGGACTTTTAACTAAAACTTCCTGACCTAAAAGATTGTAAATACTCACGGCATCAATCAAACCCTTAGCTTCAATTGTTACATTATTAGTGACTGGATTTGGATACATCATAACATTTGACATTTCAAAATTAGCAACTCCAAGAGTAGAAGCCTTTTTACTGAAATAAACATTGTCAATATAAACGGTTCCAGCTGGCGCTCCAGATAACACCAATTGAGCAATATGCCCCTTGGTAGTTAAACCTGTAAATTCTGATAAAGGAATATCATAATGGTTCCAACCTGATAATGTTGGTATACGCGTCACTTCAAACTCTACGTCATCGCCTCCTTGGTACACCCCATTTGCTCCAAAATCAACTAATTTAACCTTGAATGCTGTTAGATCTGGTGTCCAAACATCAATATGAAAATACAGCATTGGTGTAGCGTCTATCGTTCCCGTTACATCTACCCCAAAATAATTCAAATTAGTGTATTTTTTAGTATCATTTCCTGCAATTTGAAGATCTGTCAATGTACTACCTACTGACCAGTCGGTTCTCCAAGAGGTAATGGGAACGTTTGTGTAAGCATTGCTAACAATGAAATAACATCTCCAGCTACTATAGTTGGTGTAGTTGCAGCTACAGTTGGCGCAGTTGGCACAACCACAGCACTTGATTTATAAAAATAAAAGTTGTCCAGATACACTGTTGCTCCTGTTGGAAGCGATGACAAACTCATTTGAAACACTGTACTTAGGTTTATCCCTGGAAAATTGGTAGCGTTTAAAGCCACGTCAAAACTATTCCATCCTGCTGCGATTGTCAATGTTACTCCTTTTTCTACAGGCCCTTGATTGATAAGATTAATTTTAACCGATGTTGCAGTAGAAGACCATAAATCTACGTGCATTGTTGTCATATCCGAAAGATCAAAAACTTCAGTACCTGGCAAGGTGACCCCTTGGTAGTTGAAATTGCTTAATTTTCTTGTAGCATTCCCAACAATAGCTTCATCGGTAACATCTGTGGATTGACCCCAACATTTGCACCAGTCACCTGCTTTATACACAGCATAAGCATCACTAAATATTGACTTTACATCTGAAGCTACTCGTGTTGGAGGAATGGGCGCAGCTACAGTTGGCGCAGTTACAACTACAGGAGTCGTAGTTTTAGCAGAAAACATAATATTATCTATATAACAAACATGATCTGCTGTTCTTGTAGTCCCTTCGGGAATAAAATCAGGAAATATAATAATTTGATCTATACCCGTTGAAACCCCTTCCCCTATTTTTCCAGCGAAGTTGAAAGTCAATTCTTCCCATTCGTTTATTTTAGTATTAGAAACTGTGATTTCGCCCGTCGAACCACCATCAGGGCGCGCAAATTTAATACCTACCTTACTAATCACATCTTTGTACACCATGATTTTTATAGTACTGTTGGATTCATTCAATGTAAATGTTCCAATTCCGTTCGCGCCAGAAGCATGAGCTGTTTCAAAACCGGTATACCAAGCGCCCGCTACCAATGCAGTAAACTTAACGGCTGTATTTGAAGTATTAATTCCTGTTTTATTAGGATTTGTAGCCAACAAAGAAGCTGTTGATGCACCCGATGGATTATCAAAAGAGGTCAACGTCCAAGTAGAACCATATTCTCCCGTTTCAAAAGTAACAGGAGCATTCGGAGCTGTTGCTGGTGGAGTAATTGTAGCCACCTTATTAAAATACACATTATCTATAAATAGGGTTCCTGCAGATCCCGAGAAAACAAATTGCGCAATATTGGCTTTTGTTGTCAAACCTGTAAATTGAGAAAGAGGAATCTCTAAACTGTTCCAACTGTTTAAAGTCAAAGTACGCGTAATTTCAAACTCCTTATCGTCACCGCCTTGATATGAACCATCAGCTCCAAAATCGACTATTTTGATTTTAAAAGTTGTTACATTCGGACTCCAAACATCAATATGAAAATTAAGCATTGCTGAAGCATCAATTTTTTTAGTTTCTGTGATGACTCCAAAATAGCTTAAGTCTGTATATTTTTTAGTATCATTTCCAGCGATTTGAATATCAGATACTACATTTCCAGATTGCCCCCAATCTGCTCTCCAATTATCCACAGGAACGTTTGTGTAAGCATTGCTAAACAATGAAATAACATCTCCAGCGGCTACAGTTGGTGTAGTTGCAGCTATTGTTGGTGCAGTTGCAGCTGGTTTAGCTGAAAAAGTTATGTTATCAAAATAACTAGTAGTTTCGGCCGTTCTAGTATTAAAATCTAAAAAAATAATAATTTGATCGATGTTGATCGTCTCAGCTAATCCTATTTTTCCAGAAAAGTCAAAAGTTAATTCTTCCCACTCATTGATCTTAGTATTAGGCACTTTAATTTCTTGCTGGGCACCGCCATTAGCAATTGCAAATTTGATACCCACATCACTAATTACCGATTTGTATACCATTATTTTGACAATGCTATTAGAAGCACTCAAAGTAAACGTTCCAATACCATTTGCACCTGAAGCATGGGCTGTTTCAAATCCAGCATAAGGAGCGGCAGCCGGACTTGCTCCAGCCACAAATTTCCCTACGGTCGCTGAGTTGTTGATGCCGCCAGGAAATGGATTAGCGACTTTGGAATATCCTGCGCCGGTTCCGTTTTCAAAAGTAGTAAATGCCCACGTCGAACCGAATTCTCCGTTCTCAAAGGTGACTGGTGCATTTTGTGAAAATCCTGTTGAAAAATACAACAGGAAAATAAATAAAGTAAAATTCTTCATAATGTTGAGGTATTTATTATCCTCAAATTTATGAATGTTATTATGTTGAAATTTACAACAATACCTATCTAAAAACTATACAACAGTATAAAGAAATTTGACCCGTAGAAATAACCAAAAACACTACTATAATTCGGACTTACCCTTTACATTGCATCAAATAAAAAAAGAAGCCAACTATATCAAAATCTATAATGTTGTGGTAATGTTATGGTAAATAGTCAAAAAATTATTTCTACTTTTAATTAAATCCTAATTTATTATGCAAATAAAAACAACAATCTCAATAAAAAACACAAATACATCAACTTTTACAAATCAAAAATCTGCAAACAACAAAAAAACACATTAAGAAGCATGCATCTGAGCTTTTTTAACCTTGAAATTTGCCCCATAAACACATCAAAAAAACACAAAACTGACCTATATTTTTTTTGGCAAAAAATAAGAGGCTAGCTTACAAATATGAGGCTAATCTTTATTTTATTGATGGAGGTTTTGCAAAAGCTGCCGCTCCTATCGTTATTGCGGTAAAGTGGTAAATACCATCGTCACGGAGCTGGATTTTTCTTTATGATACATATATCGGACAAGCAAATGATTTTTTTCTATTTGAAAACTATGTGTTTCCTCCTCTGTCGGAAGGACAAAAAAGAACGAGTTAAGCACCATATCCACAACTTTGTCATCTCGACGAAGGAGAGCACTTTGCATTCATTTTGCACATCCTACAAGGTTTCTTTTAACCTTGTAGGTATGCTATACTTGAAAACACCTACAAGGTCTGGAAAAGACCTTGCAGGAGAACATCTTAAACGATTACGAGTCTAAACATTCTTGTTCGCAAAAAAATTAAGTGCAATTGAACTTCCTGCAAGGTTTCATTTAACCTTGTAGGTAGGCTATACTTTCGAAAACACCTACAAGGTCTAAAAAAAGACCTTGCAGGAGAACATCTTAAATCATTACGAGTTTGTAAAATCCACGTTAACAAAAACTAAGTGCAATTGAACTTCCTGCAAGGTTTCTTTTAACCTTGTAGGTATGCTATACTTTCAAAAACACCTACAAGGTCTGGAAAAAGACCTTGCAGATGAAGTACGATTTCCGTTTAGGAATTAGATGATTTAGATGTACTAAATGGATGCCTCAAAAAATGCCCCTTGTCGCTCACTAGCCCCGATTGTAGTGGAAATCCTTATGGCCCGGAGTTCGGGGCATAAGATTGCAACGGAAAGCGGGACTTTGCTTCCTGAAAAAGCCCCATCTTTGTGCTCCTAAACCAACTGATTCAGTGACTTATTTCCATAAAAAAATCCCAAAAACCAGTATTGGAATTTGGGATTTTGTGTATTTAAAATGGAATGGACTACAACTCAAATGCTTTTTTAGGATTGTTATCGCAAAGCAACTCCACTGGATTTTCTAGTGCTTCTTTCACCGCTACCAAGAAACCAACTGACTCGCGTCCGTCGATGATTCGGTGGTCATAAGAAAGGGCTACGTACATCATTGGGTGAATTTCAACTTTACCGTTTACAGCAATTGGACGCTCGATGATGTTGTGCATTCCCAAGATTCCTGACTGTGGAGGGTTGATAATTGGCGTAGACAACATTGAACCAAAAACACCACCATTAGTAATGGTAAAAGTTCCTCCTGTCATATCATCTACAGTGATTTGTCCGTCGCGTGCTCTCAAGGCCAAACGTTTGATTTCGGCTTCAACTCCACGGAACGTCAAGTTTTCTGCATTACGAACTACTGGTACCATTAACCCTTTTGGTCCAGAAACAGCGATTGAGATATCACAGAAATCGTAGGCCACTTTGTAATCACCATCCATCATAGAGTTGACGTCTGGATACAATTGCAACGCTCTAGTTACCGCTTTGGTAAAGAAAGACATATAACCTAAACTTACTCCACCGTGTTTTGCTTTGAAAGCATCTTTGTACTCGTTACGCAAATTGTTGATAGGCGTCATGTTTACTTCATTGAAAGTAGTCAACATTGCCGTTTCGTTTTTGGCAGCTACTAATCGCTCAGATACTTTACGACGCAACATAGACAATTTGGTACGCTCTACCCCACGAGAACCTCCTGTTGGAGTTCCCATAGATGGTACTGCATTAATGGCGTCTTCTTTAGTGATTCTTCCTGCTTTTCCAGTTCCAACAATGGTTTCTGGAGCTATATTTTTCTCGTCTAATATTTTTCTTGCCGCTGGCGATGGAGTGCCTGCTGCATAACTTGGAGCTGCTGGAGCTGCTTTAGGCGCTTCAACTTTTACCTCTGCTTTTGGAGCCTCAGCTACTGGCGCTGGCGCTGCCACAGCTGCTGCACCTGATGGTTTTACTGCTCCAGTATCAATTAAACAAACAATAGCGCCTACTGCTACTGCATCGCCTTCTTCGGCTTTTAGGGTAATTACACCGCTTGCTTCTGCTGGTAACTCTAAGGTAGCTTTATCTGAATCTACTTCAGCAATCGCTTGATCTTTCTCTACATAATCACCATCTTTTACCAACCAAGTGGCTATTTCTACTTCTTTGATGGATTCCCCTGGTGATGGGACTTTCATTTCTAAAATCATCTTCTGTTAGTTTATTGTTTGTAGTTTAAGGCTTATGGTTTCTGGTTCGTTTTTTATTAAAAACTAAAAACCACAAACGTTTTTATCTAAATAAATTTTTATCAAATACCATTCTAATCGCATCTGCGTGACGACGCTTAGCACGGGTATAGCTTCCTGATGCAGGAGCTGCATATGCTTTAAGCGATGCTAATCTCCATTTTACCAAATCAAAATTAGCTAACATGTACGTGTAAGCCCCCATATTCTTAGGTTCTTCTTGTGCCCAAACATAATCATCTACATTTGGATATTGAGCAATAATTGCTTTTAACTGCTCAATTGGCAATGGGAACAATTGCTCAATACGAACAACAGCTACATCATTTCTACCGTTATTAGCTCTTTCTGCTGTAATATCATAATAGAATTTACCCGTACAGAACACTAATGTTTTCACGTCTGCTTTATTTACTGTAGTATCATCAATAGTTTCTTGGAAACCACCATTAGTGAATTCTTCTACTGGAGACACACATCTTGGATCACGTAGTAAACTTTTTGGAGAAAAAACAATTAATGGTTTACGGAAATTCGTTTTCATTTGTCTTCTCAACAAGTGGAAGAAGTTGGCTGGTGTGGTACAATCGACTACATACATATTATGACGCGCACACAATTGTAAATAACGCTCCATTCTTGCAGAAGAATGTTCCGCTCCTTGTCCTTCGTAACCGTGAGGCAATAACATCACGATTCCGTTTTGATTGTTCCATTTGTCTTCTCCACAAGAAATATATTGGTCAATCATAATTTGTGCACCATTTGAAAAATCTCCAAATTGCGCTTCCCAAATCGTCAATGATTTAGGATTAGCCAAAGCGTATCCATAATCAAATCCTAGTACTCCGTATTCCGAAAGGAAAGAGTTGAACACATGGAAATCTCCTTTTTTGTTTTCGATATGATTTAACAATACCACTTCTTCTTCTGAATCTTCTACTTTTACCACAGCATGACGGTGTGAAAAAGTACCACGCTCCACGTCTTGACCTGAGATTCTCACATCAAAACCTTCTGTTAAAAGTGTACCATAAGCTAGCGTTTCGGCGGTACCCCAATCTATAGTGTTGTTATCATAGCCAGTTTTTCTATCGGTAACAATTTTTGTGATTTTGTTGATGAACTTTTTATCCGATGGCAAACTAGAAACCGTCCCAATGATAGAATCTAAGGTGTCTTTTGCAACAGTTGTGTCTACTTTTTTCAACATAACATCATCAGAAACCTGTTCAAAACCAGCCCACTCATTTTGCATGAATGGAGTAATGATGGTCAAATCTTTTTTACGGGATGCTTCTAGATTACTTTCTAATACCGCTTTGTATTCTTTTTCTAATTGATTTACATAGGTAGCATCAATCACACCTTCTGACAATAATTTCAAAGCATAAATATCTCTTGGATTTTGATGCTTAGCAATGATTTTATATAAAACAGGTTGTGTAAATCTTGGCTCATCCCCTTCGTTATGACCATATTTTCTATATCCTAACAAGTCGATGAATACGTCACGTCCAAATTCCATTCTAAAGTCTAACGCAAAAGACATAGCATGCACTACTGCCTCTGCATCATCAGCATTTACGTGTAAAACTGGCGAAAGGGTTACTTTGGCAATATCGGTACAATAAGTAGAAGAACGAGCATCTAAATAATTGGTCGTAAATCCTACTTGATTATTGATTACAATATGAATGGTTCCTCCTGTTTTGTATCCATCCAATTGCGCCATCTGAACGATTTCATACAAGATACCTTGTCCAGCGATAGCCGCATCACCATGCACAGCGATAGGCAAAACTTTCGAAAAATCATCAGCATAATATTTATCTTGTTTTGCTCTTGTGATCCCTTCGATAACGGCCCCAACTGTCTCTAAGTGAGATGGATTAGGCGCTAAATTGATATTGATTTTCTTACCAGAACGAGTTACTTTATCAGCTGTTAATCCTAAATGGTATTTCACATCACCATCAAAATACTCTTGATCGTAATCTTTACCGTCAAACTCGCTAAAAATATCTTGTGTAGATTTACCAAAAATATTGGCAAGGACATTCAAACGTCCACGGTGCGCCATTCCCATTACGAACTGTTCTACCCCTTTATCAGCAGCTTTTTCAATTAAAGCATCCAAAGCTGGAATAACCGATTCACCACCTTCTAATGAGAAACGTTTTTGACCTACATATTTGGTATGCAAAAAGTTTTCGAAAGAAACCGCTTGATTTAATTTCCCTAAAATCGATTTTTTTTCATCAGTAGAGAAGTTGGGTTGATTGTCATTAATTCTAATTTTCTGACGAATCCATTCTACAACTTCTGGCTCACGAATATACACGTACTCGATTCCAATGTGTTGACAATAGATTTTATCTAAATGCCCAATGATTTCACGCAAAGTACATGGCGCTACACCAATTACTTTGGCGGCATCAAAAACTATATTCATATCCGAAGCAGAAAGGCCAAAATTCTCAACATCCAAAGTTGGGTTATAATGACGTCTATCACGCACTGGATTTGTTTTGGTAAACAAATGTCCTCTAGTGCGATAGCCTTCGATCAACTTAATCACTTTAAATTCTTTTTGTAATTTTTCAGAAACTTCTGCATTAGAAGCCGAACAAGAATCCCCTGAAGACTGAACAACAGCAGGAACGCCCTGATTTACAGCTTGCTCTTCGTTATAAGTAGTCATTCCAAAGTCGAAACCTTGAAAGAAACTTCTCCAACTTGGCTCTACGCTATCTGGATTCTCTAAATACTGATCGTATAATTGTGCAAAAAATTCGGTATGTGCTGCGTTTAAAAATGAAAACCTATCCATAATATTATTTGAATGTATTTTTAAAATAGTCCGACAAAAGTACAATAAACAGTTATAACTAATTCATTTTTTTGTTTACTTTTACCGCTATTTTTGTTAAAATAAACCTAATATCATGAAAAAAAATATTTTTTTTACAGCTTTCAAAGCCATTTTGGTTTTCGTTTTATTTGCTTTTACGAAATCGATGTATGCGCAACAGTCCAATTCGAATACTTTTAGCAAAAACATACAATTTGGAGGAGGGCTCGGACTCAACTTTGGTTCAGGCTTTACAGACATATCTGTTTCACCAAGTGCTATTTATAACCTAAACCAATATGTAGCTCTAGGAGCAAGTTTGCAATTTGGGTATATTAAAGCAAAAAACAGCTATGAAACTTACACTTATGGTGGAAGTTTGATCGGATTAGTAAATCCCATTCCAGAAATTCAATTGTCGGCAGAATTAGAACAATTGCGATTCAATACCGATTATAGAACCATAACTGGCAACTTAGCTTCGGATAATTTTTGGAATACAGCCTTATACCTTGGTGCGGGTTATAGAGCCAATAATGTTACTTTTGGGGTTCGTTATGACGTATTGCACGACGACAACAAGAGTATTTACAGCGAAGCCTTCATGCCTTTTGTGAGGGTTTATTTCTAGGAGACTAAGATACTGAGCAACTAAGAAGCTAAGTTTTTCTTAGTTGAAAAATAAAAAAGGTAGTTTTTGAGGAGGAATTTCACCTTGAAACTCATTGATAATAATTTCTAAACCATACCTTTTGCCATTCTCTTTTCAGAATTAAAAAAGAAACTTGACCTGCTAATTCTACAATATCTGAACCATCGAGTTGTTTAATCTCGTTTTCTGGCACATCAATAATATAGAGTAGATTTAGATATTCGGCGAACTTATACTGAATCATTCTGTAAATTTTTTCGTGCAATTCAATTTTGAGTTGATTAGGCGATATATTCAAAGGAAAATCAACACCTTCATTGGCCAAGTTAAAATCTTTAATGATTTGAGCCACCAATTTTAGATACAAGTTTTCTTTTTCTGCTTCCGAAAGTAAATGATCTGTGTTTAAGGGCGCTACATACATAAATTAGCTCAAAATTAAAGATTCAAGAAGCAAATTACCTCAAGAATATCATTAGAAGGATTATTTTTTTATACTTTTCTACCCATGAGGTTTTCGCCAAAAGTTTTTAATAACCCTTTTTTATCGGCATCAATATTCATTTTATCTAAGGTATCAAAGGCTTTATGAGTATACTCTTTTATCGCTTCTTGGGTGGCCAATGAAGCGCCGCTCTCTATAAAAATCTGTTTTACTTCTTCGATTTTGGCTTCCGAATTTTCAAGGTTTTCTGAAAATAAATCCAACAAACGAGCTTTTTGAGTTTCAGTTGAAAATTCCATTGCTTTCAGAAACAAAAAGGTCTTTTTATTCTCAATAATATCGCCTCCAACCTGTTTTCCAAAAGTAGCAGGGTCGCCAAAGGCATCCAAAAAATCGTCTTGTAACTGAAAGGCAATCCCTAAATGCAATCCAAAATCATAAATCAACTTGGCGTTCGACTTAGAGGTTTTGGCTATAATCGCTCCCATTTTCATTGCAGCTGCTACTAAAACGGCGGTTTTAAATTCGATCATTTTCAAATATTCAGGAATCGTAACATCGCTTCTTGTTTCGAAATCGACATCCCATTGTTGACCTTCACAAACTTCGAGAGCCGTTTTACTGAACAATTTGGCTAGTTTTCGAAACGTCTTAGGCTCATATTTTTCAAAATATTGGTAGGCTAAAATCAGCATCGCATCGCCAGATAAAATTCCGGTATTGATATCCCATTTTTCATGTACCGTTACATTACCTCTGCGCAAAGGAGCCGCATCCATAATATCATCATGAACTAGAGAAAAATTATGAAACACCTCAACTGCCATAGCTGCTGGAAGTGCTTTTTGATAATTGGCATCAAAAACTTCGGCACTCATTAATGTCAACACAGGTCGCATTCGCTTTCCGCCCAACGATAAAATATATTGAATAGGTTCATAAAGATTTCGGGGTTCTTTATGAATTACCTGCATTTCTAAATAAGCGATAAAATACTCCTGATAAGCTGAAACTGAATGCATGACTAATAAAAATTCGATTAGAAAAGGCTCAAAGATACAACTCGAGCGCATAAAATCACTACAAAAACTCCTGACATTCATTAAATTCCTGTGTAACAATTGTTAAATTTTTATTATCGAAAACGTTTTAGATTGTTAAATTCAGTAAAAATCAAAAAAACACTGGAAACTTTTTTGGTGCTTAGCGTTTCCTTTCTATATTTGCCCCGTCAAAATGTTAACCTTTTGACAAAATACCAAAAACAAAAATTTCCAAAAACTAATTAAACCAAACCTATATGAACTCAAAATGGGTGATCAACTCAGATCAATCTGACGTTTTGATAGAAGCAAGACATTCAATAATAGCCTATTTGGGCGGAAATACAAATTCCTTCAGTGGTTATGTAGTCATGACCAATGATGTCATTGAAGATGCCGCTGTAGAATTTTCATTGGATGTAAATAACAACTACAACAAAATAGAGCACATCGATTCTCACACAAAGCTTAATGACTTTTTTGATGTTGAGCAACATCCAACAATTCGATTTAAGTCGACTTCTTTTCAAAAAATAAACAAAAACATTAACTTTTTAAAAGGTGATTTGACCATAAAAAATGTAACCAAAACTTTGGAATTGGATACCGAATTTATGGGCATCAATAACTATGATGGCCATCAAAAAGCTTCTCTTGAAGTAACAGCAAAAATTAAACGCAGTGATTTTGACCTCTCTTACCATACCAATCATCTTCAAAGTGGTGTTTCGATTGGACAAGATATAAAATTGGTCGCTAATCTTGAATTTGTAATTTAAACTATTGATTTTCAATTTATTACCTAATATTCTTGATTTTTGCCCCAAATCACCATTAGATAAATGATACAATAAATTTTAGCAAAAATTTATACTACTTATGAAAGAAAAAATTATGGCTAAGGCAAGTGAGTTGTTTTTGAAACTAGGGTTCAAGAGCATCACCATGGATGATATAGCCGGAGAAATGTGTATTTCTAAAAAAACTATTTATAAATATTTCTGCAACAAAGAAGTATTGATTGAGGAAAGCACTGAAATCATGCATAAAGAAGTACATCAAAGTATTAATGCCATCGTACAAAAAAATTACAATGCCATTCAAGAGAATTTCGAAATAAGAAAAATGTTTAAAGAGATGTTCAATGCTGGTGACACGTCGCCCATGTATCAATTAAAAAAGCATTATCCAGAAATTTACAACAAGTTGGTCAACAGAGAAGTCAATGATTGCAATACCGTTTTCAAACAAAACATACTAAAAGGTATAGAAGAAGGCCTATACCGCAATGATTTACCTATTGAAACCTATGTAAAATTTTATTACACGTTAATTTTTGACATAAACGGCAATACCGTTTCAGAAAAAGAAGCCCAGCAATTAGAATTGGATGCCTTAGAATACCACACAAGGGCAATGGCAACCTTAGCAGGAATTATCGAACTGGAAAAACACTTACAAAATCACAATATCATTCAAAATAGTAACTAAAATCTTTCATCAAACAAAAAAGACATTTAAATCTACCCAATCCAAAAAAATCTCTCTTATGAAATATCAATTTTCCTTACTTACTATCCTACTGCTTGTTGTAAATCTTCAGGCGCAAGAAGTAAAAAAACTAACCCTAAAAGATGCTTTAATTTATGCACTTGAAAATAAAGCAGATGCGAAAAAAGCAAAATTAAAAGTAGAAAACAGCGAATACCAAATTCAAGAAGTTCGCTCGAGAGCTCTACCACAAATTTCTGCCAATGGAAGTTTGACTTACAATCCTATTTTACAAACTAATGTTATAGACGGTGCTTCTTTTGGGCAACCTGGCACAACCATTCAAGCTGTTTTTGGACAAAAATGGAACTCAGTAGGAGGCGTTAGTTTATCTCAAGCATTGTTCGATCAAACTGTATTTACCGGTTTAAAAGCAGCAAAATCAACTAGAGAATTTTATCAAATCAACGATCAATTAACCGAAGAACAAGTCATTGAAAGAGTCGCTAACAACTACTACCAAATTTATGTTTTGCGTGAAAAATTATCGCTCTTAGAAAGTACTTTTAAGATTACCGAAAAGGTACGCGATATTGTAAAAGGGCAATTTGAAAATGGCTTAGCAAAAAAAATTGATTTGGATCGTATGAATGTGAAAGTAACCAATGTTGCTACCACCAAATTGCAAGTAGTCAATTTGCTGCAATTACAAGAAAACGCCTTAAAATTCTATATTGGTATGCCCATTGAAACGCAAATAGAATTACCAAATTCAGAATTTCAAATCACTCCATTAGCACTTACCGAAGCACCTAATCCAAGTTCTAGAACTGAATTTTTGTTGTTAAAAAAACAAGAAGAGTTATTAAATTATCAGAAAAAAGCAGCTATAGCAAACTACTATCCAACTTTGTCATTGGCAGCTAACTATAATTTCATAGGACAAGGTCCAGAGATGCCTTGGTTCAAAAAACCTGCCGATGGTGTATACTGGTCTGATTTCTCCTCTGTATCATTAAACTTAAGAGTGCCCATCTTTACTGGATTTGGTACCCGTGCTAGAGTAAGACAAGCAGATGTAGAGTTAAGATCTGTCCAAGAAGATATTAAGGACACCAAATTAGCTTTGGATTTAGATTATAAAAATGCTACTACTCAAATTACAAATAGCATTATTACCATTACCAATCAAAAAGAAAATATGCTCCTATCTAGTGAAATCTTGAAAAACACCAACAATAATTATCTACAAGGATTAGCATCATTAACGGATTTATTGGATGCTGAAAACGCTGCAACAGAAGCACAAAACAACTATACCGCAGCTATTTTAGATTACAAATTAGCAGAAATAAAACTAGTAAAATCAAAAGGAGAACTAAAATCATTAATAAATAACTAAACTATGAAAAAAAATATAGTAACCCTCATAATCATCTTAGGAGCATTAGGCTTAATTGGCTATATCTTAATGAAAAACAAAGAGTCAAATGCCGAAAAAATTGCTGTAGTTGCTGAGCAAAACACAAGTATTTCTGTAAAAGTGGCACAAGTAAAAAGAGAAGAAGTTAACTTGGATTTTGTAGCCAATGGAAATTTTGAGCCCACTCAAGAATTGACCTTTTCAGCAGAACACTCCGGAAAAGTAATTAAAGTTTTAGCCAAAGAAGGAGACCGCGTAAGTGTGGGACAAACTTTAGCTATAGTAAGAGGAGATGTAATCAATGTAAATGCACAAGCAGCAGAAGCAGCCTACATGAATGCCAAATCGGATTACAATCGTTTCGAAAATGCATTCAAAACAGGCGGGGTAACGAAACAACAATTAGATCAAGCCAAACTAGGGTTGTCTAACGCAGAGGCCAACTATAAGCAAGCCAAAATCTATGTAGGCGATACCCGAATAAAATCACCAATCAACGGCATCATTAATAAAAAGTATATCGAACCAGGTTCTATGCTTTCGGCTATGCCAGCAACAGCTTTGTATGACATTGTAAACGTTAGCAAGTTAAAATTAAAAGTTACCGTTAGCGAAGGACAAGTAGCCAGTCTAAAAGTAGGTAATACAATTAGTGTAACAACTAGCGTGTATCCTGACAAAGAATTTAGTGGAAAAATCACATTTATTGCAGCAAAAGCTGATAGTAATTTAAATTTCCCAGTTGAAATTGAAATTGCAAACAATGCCAATAACGATATCAAAGCGGGTATGTACGGAACTGCTTTATTCAAATCGGCACAACAAAAACAAACCATGACTATTGTTCCAAGAAACGCTTTTGTTGGTAGTGTAAGTAGTAATCAAATATTTGTAGTAGAAAATGGATTGGCAAAACTAAAAACCGTAACTGCTGGAAGAATTTTAGGTGACAAAGTTGAAATTTTAAAAGGTCTGACCAATGGAGAAACAGTAATTACAACGGGTCAGATTAATTTACAAGACGGTAATTCAGTAGAAATTATTAAATAATTGATTGAAACAATCCACAACCACTTCCTATGAAATTAGCAGAAATATCCATAAAACGTCCGTCATTAGTGATTGTATTGTTTACAATCCTAATTCTTGGTGGGCTATTCAGTTACAGCCAATTGGGCTACGAATTGATTCCAAAATTTGAAACCAACGTAATCACCGTTTCTACAGTCTATCCTGGAGCTTCTCCTAGTGAAGTAGAAAACACCGTGACCAAAAAAATTGAAGATGCAATAGCTTCAATTGAAAACATCAAAAAAATTGATTCCAAGTCGTATGAAAGTCTTTCGATAGTATCCATCACATTAACCTCTAATGCTGATGTTGACATTTCGATGAATGATGCCCAACGAAAAATCAATGCCGTTTTAAGTGATTTACCAGACGATGCTGATCCGCCATCGTTAACAAAATTCTCTTTGAGTGACTTACCAATTATGACCATTGGTGCCAATGGAAAAATGGACGAGGCTGCGTTTTATGATTTAATTGATAAAAAAATCGCCCCCATATTATCGCGTGTCGAAGGGGTAGCCCAAGTAAACATCATTGGAGGTCAAGAACGTGAAGTACAAGTAAATCTAGACGCAGTAAAAATGCAAGGATACAATTTGTCTGTACCACAAGTACAACAAATGATTTTAACATCCAACTTAGACTTCCCTACTGGAAACATCCAAACGCGTGAACAAAAGATATTAATTCGTTTAGCAGGTAAATACAAAAATGTAGAGGAATTACGAAATCTAGTCATCTCATCACAAAACGGAATTCAAATTCGTTTAAAAGATATTGCTGATGTACAAGATACTCAAAAAATTGCCGAAAAAGTAGCTCGTGTAGATCAAAAAAGCGCGATCGTACTTCAAATTGTAAAACAATCCGATGCCAATGCAGTAGCCGTAAGTGAATTGCTGGTAAAAACAATAAAGGATCTAGAAAGCGAGTACAAAAGCAATGAATTAAAATTAGAAATTGCAAAAGATAGTACGGTATTCACCTTAGAAGCTGCAGATTCTGTAATTCATGATTTATTGATTGCGGTAATTTTAGTAGCCTTAGTAATGTTGTTCTTCTTGCATAGTGTTAGAAACTCATTGATTGTAATGGTTTCTATTCCGGCATCCTTAATTGCAACTTTTATTGGAATCTATCTATTAGGGTATACGCTAAACTTAATGAGTTTATTAGGTTTATCTCTTGTTGTGGGTATTCTGGTCGATGATGCCATAGTGGTTCTCGAGAATATTTATAGGCACATGGAAATGGGGAAAAACCGTGTTCGTGCAGCCTACGACGGAACCGCAGAAATCGGAGGAACAGTAACCTCAATTACATTGGTTATTGTGGTAGTATTTTTACCTATCGCTATGAGTACTGGTTTGGTATCTAATATTATTACTCAATTCTGTATGACGGTAGTTATTTCTACTTTGTTATCCCTTTTGGCTTCATTTACAATTATTCCTTGGTTGTCTTCAAGATTTGGAAAATTAGAACATATTCAAGGAAATAATCTTTTCGGAAAAACGATTTTAGCTTTCGAAAGCATGCTTACCAAATTCACGAATTGGGTGACTGGAATCCTAGAGTGGTGTTTGAATCATTATATCAAAACCATTGGAGTAGTTGTAGTTCTATTTTTTGCATCAACCATTGGATTATTAGGTGGTGGTTTTATTGGTGGGGAATTTTTTGCTTCATCTGATAGTGGGGAGTTTTTGGTACAAATAGAAATGCCAAAAGATGCTTCGCTAGAACAAACCAACTTTATGACCCAAAAAGCAGAGGCGTATTTAAAAAAACAAGAATATGTAAAATCTCAAATTACAACTGTAGGACAAACCTCTGAAGGTATGGGAGCTTCTCAAGCTACTGCCTACAAAGCTGAGATTGACGTAAAAATGATTGATCAAAAAGATCGTAAAGACGACGCTTCGGTTTATGCGGCAAAAATCAAACGCCAATTAGAAAAAGTCTTGGTGGGCTCAAAAGTGAAAACAGTACCCGTAGGGATTTTAGGAACTGCTGAAGATGCAAAACTTGGCCTTATTGTTACAGGATCGAATGTAGAAAGTGCGATGAAATTTGCTAAACTGGCCGAAGCTGAATTAAGAAAAATCCCAGGAACCACCGAAATCAAATTAACGGTTGAAGATGGGAATCCCGAGGTTAACGTTAAAGTAGATCGTGATAAAATGGCAGCTTTAGGCTTGACGCTACAAACAGTAGGGTTAACCATGCAAACCGCCTACAGCGGAAATACCGATGGTAAATTTAGAGCAGGAGAATATGAATATGACATCAACATCAAGTATAATGCTTTCGATAGAAAAGATATTACCGATGTAAGTAACCTAATCTTTGTAAATAGCGCTGGTCAACAAATAAAATTATCACAATTTGCTACCATTACAGAAGGTTCTGGACCAAGCCAATTAGAGCGTAGAGACAAAACAGCCTCAGTAACTGTTCAAGGACAAAACGTAGGGGTGCCTTCAGGAACTATCGTTACTCAATGGCAAGAAAGATTAGATAAATTAGAAAAACCTGTTGGGGTAAATTACATTTGGGGTGGTGATCAAGAAAATCAAAGTGAAGGTTTTGGAACTTTAGGAGTTGCTTTATTGGCTGCTATTATTTTGGTTTACTTGGTTATGGTAGGGCTGTATGACAGTTTTGTACATCCATTTGTGGTATTATTTGCTATTCCACTTTCGTTTATTGGAGCCATGCTAGCCTTAGCTTTGACTAACAATTCGTTGAATATATTTACCATTTTGGGAATCATTATGTTGATTGGTTTGGTTTGTAAAAATGCCATTATGCTTGTCGACTATACCAACCAAAGAAGAGCTGCTGGCGAAACCATTCGTACGGCATTAATTCAAGCCAACCATGCTCGTTTACGTCCTATCTTGATGACAACCATTGCGATGGTTTTTGGTATGTTCCCAATTGCCTTAGCTTCTGGTGCTGGTGCGGAATGGAAAAATGGATTAGCCTGGGTAATTATTGGGGGATTAATCAGTTCGTTGTTCTTGACTTTGATTATTGTTCCAGTGATTTATGAAATCATGGAAAAAATCATCCATAAGTTTAGCAAAGAAGAAAAAACGGATTATAATGCTTTAATGACCGAAGAGTATGAACACAAAGAATTGAGTGAAGATGGTGTCAATCCAAAACACACGCTATAACTTCGTAAGTTGAATTCCATTTACTACTTTATCTGTAAGAATTCATTTTATACTTGTTAGGTATTAGCTAATCTTATAATAAAAAAACCTGCAAAGTCCTTAGTAAGACTTTGCAGGAATACTTTCAAATCGTATTTATCTACAGATACTTTTTGTAATGTAGCAATAATTCAGTTTGTTTTTAGTTTTAATTTGTTTAACAAAAAAGGGCGTCTAATTTTTTTTAGACGCCCTTTTTTAAATTAACTAAAAGAGAATTAATTCTTAACCGCGATTGCTTCTTGTTTCCAAGTTTTAACTGCTGCAATAGCATTATTGGAATAATCTACTTCATTTAAGTTTACATCTTTCCAGAAAAACCATTTTCCTACTTTTACACCTTCTTTGTAAAATCCAGAAGCTTTTTTGGTTCCATCTTCATTATAAGAAACCCAGTACCCTTCTAACTTACCATTTTCGAAAAAGCCTTCTTGTTGTACTTGTCCATTATCATAGAAATAAGTAGCTTTTACTTTTTTTCCAAAAGGCTCTAAAACTGGTTTAGCGTCTTGTGCATATATCATTCCTGAGAACACCAATGCTAGTGTGATTAAAAATCTTTTCATATCGTTAGTTTTTAATGATTTATATTTTACTTTCTCAAAAGTATAAAATACTTTACATTAAAAAAACTTTTTGGTAACAATTTCATAACATTAGACAAAAGCTTAACATTGGAAATTTAAAACATAAAAAAAATCAGACATAAATGCCTGATTTTGTATTATTTGCTATTTAAAACTACTTTAAAACTGTATCCAATAATGCGGTTAATTCCTCAGAAGATGGTCGCGGCGCATCCGCTTTTACAATATTTCCATTCGGATCAACCAAAATAAATCTTGGAATACCGGTAATATTATAATCTTGTACAAACTTAGAATTCCAATCATTGTCAGCAAAAACTTGAACGCCTCCTAGTTCTTTTTCTTTGACCATCGTTTTCCATTTTTCTAAATCTTTTACTTTATCAATCGAAATACTCACAAAAACGATATTCTTGTTGTGGTATTTTTCTTCTGCTTTTTTCAAAAACGGAATTTCTTGACGACAAGGACCACACCAAGTTGCCCAAACATCAATATAAACGTATTTACCTCTAAAGTCTTCTAGCTTTGTTTTTCCTCCTTTATAATTATCATAATCAAAAGTTGGAGAAGGTGAACCATTCATTTTATTACTCTCCACTATTTGCTGATGGTACTTTTTTAAAGAAGCCAGATTCATATCGATACTTTGCTTTTGCAACGCAACAAATTCGGGATCTAATTTTTTACCTTCTAAACTAGCCAAATCAGCCGCTTTTTTCTCCTCGATACGCTTTGCGAAGTCTGCTTCGCTGGCTGCCAAAAGAGCATTGTAATCAAATTTAGATTCTGAAACAGCACTTTGAGCCAAGAAATTATTCTCTACTGCCCCCACTCCTGTGTAAACAATTGATTCATCAAATTGTTTGGCATCCATTTTTAATTTCAAGTTGAAATTGTTTTTCAAATACAATTGTGTGTATTCTTTGCCATCATATAACATATAGAACCCTTTTTCAACAGCAGCACTTCCTTTGAAAAGGCCTTTCTTGTCAACCCCAATTTTTAAAAGTTCTTTTCCATTGTTTCTATTTAAGATACGAATGGTATCACTATTTCGATTTGCAATTTCCGCTTGAAGGGTAAAAGCTTCTTTTTTTTGTGCCTGACTTCCGTGTATTCCCAAAGCCAAAAGAGCCACAATACATAGTTTTTTCATAAAGTTGTTTTTTGTGTTAATGCACCTCAAAAATAGGAGTAAAAAAACAAGCAAAATAAAAAATTAACATATTTTTAAAAATGAAAAGGATGTTGCAAAGTTTTGGCGTTAATTTAATTTTTGTGTTTACTTTTGCAGTCTAAAATTTGGAACATGTATAGAAGTCATAATTGTGGCGAATTGAACGCCTCACATAGTAATCAAGAAGTAACGCTAGCGGGATGGGTTCAAAAATCTCGTGATAAAGGATTCATGAATTGGGTTGACCTAAGAGACCGTTACGGCATTACGCAATTGATTTTTGACGAAAGTCGTACCGAAAAATCTGTTTTTGAATTAGCCAAAACCTTAGGAAGAGAGTTTGTAATTCAGGTCAAAGGAACTGTTATTGAACGTGAAGCCAAAAACAAGAACATCCCAACAGGTGATATCGAAATTTTAGTAACAGAATTAACGATTTTAAATGCGGCTTTAACTCCTCCATTTACTATAGAAGATGAAACAGATGGCGGCGAAGACATTCGAATGAAATACCGTTACTTAGACATTCGAAGAAATCCAGTAAAAAATAGTTTGCTTTTCCGTCACAAAGTGGCAATGGAAGTGCGCAAATACCTTTCTGATTTAGCTTTTTGCGAAGTGGAAACTCCTTATTTAATAAAATCTACTCCAGAAGGCGCGAGAGATTTCGTAGTTCCTTCTCGAATGAATGAAGGACAATTTTATGCTTTACCACAATCTCCACAAACCTTCAAACAATTATTGATGGTGGGCGGCATGGATAAATACTTTCAGATTGTAAAATGTTTCCGCGACGAAGATTTACGTGCCGATAGACAACCTGAGTTTACACAAATCGATTGTGAAATGGCATTTGTAGAACAAGAAGACATTTTAAATGTTTTTGAAGGACTTACTCGTCATTTATTAAAAGAATTAAAAGGCATCGAAGTAGACAAATTCCCAAGAATGACTTACGAACATGCTATGAAAACCTACGGAAACGACAAACCAGACATTCGTTTTGGCATGGAGTTTTGCCCCCTAACCCCCGAAGGGGGAACATTCGAACCGAAAGGTTTTCCTGTGTTTGATAATTCAGAATTGGTCGTTGGAATTAACGTGGAGGGTTGTGCCAATTATACCAGAAAACAAATTGATGAATTAATTGATTGGGTAAAACGTCCTCAAGTGGGTGCTACCGGAATGATTTATTGTAAATATGAGGCAGATGGAAGTTTAAAATCATCGGTTGATAAATTCTTTTCTAAAGCAGATTTAGAGGTATGGGCAAAAAAGATGAGTTCAAAACCTGGCGATTTAATGTTAATTCTTTCTGGTCCTGCCGATAAAACAAGAGCGCAACTTTCAGCCTTACGTATGGAATTGGCAACAAGATTAGGCTTGAGAAATCCAGCTGAGTTTGCTCCTCTTTGGGTAGTTGATTTTCCTTTATTAGAATTTGATGAAGAAAGCGGACGCTACCATGCGATGCACCATCCTTTTACTTCACCAAAACCAGAAGACTTGCATTTGCTTGAAACCAATCCTGGAAAAGTAAGAGCCAATGCTTATGATATGGTTTTGAACGGTAACGAAATTGGAGGAGGCTCTATTCGTATTCACGATAAAGCAACACAACAATTAATGTTTAAGTACTTAGGATTCACAGAAGAAGAAGCCAAAGCACAATTCGGATTCTTAATGGATGCGTTTCAATTTGGAGCACCACCTCATGGCGGTTTAGCTTTTGGATTAGATAGATTAGTAGCTATTTTGGGTGGACAAGAAACCATTCGTGATTTTATTGCTTTCCCAAAAAACAATTCTGGTAGAGACGTAATGATCGACGCACCATCGACAATTGATGATTCTCAATTAAACGAATTACACATTCAATTAAATTCAAAATAATCCCTGAATAGACTGTATATCAATATTTTTGAAAAAAAAATATGACGGTATTCATTTTTGTATTATATTAAAGATTACATTTGTCATATTATAAATTATTATTATTATTACAATGCGTACAGGTACAGTTAAATTTTTCAATGAATCTAAAGGTTACGGATTCATTACAGACGAAGAAACAGGAAAAGACATTTTTGTTCATGCATCAGGAATCAAAGCGGAAGAATTACGCGAAGGAGACCGAGTAAGCTATGAAGAAGAAGAAGGAAGAAAAGGTAAAGTTGCTGCTCAAGTAGTAGTTTTAGGCTAAAAAATATAACAGTATTTTTTACAGAATGGCAAAACGCTTCGAAATTTATCGAAGCGTTTTTTTTTGCCATACACGAAAATTAAGAAATAATTATAATTTTTATTTATAATCATTAAAAATTAGCGAGGATTAACAAACGTTTAGAAGTGAATTCAGGCATTTCACTTGTGTTTTAAATCCTTGCAACCTATCTTTGTAACTTGTTTAAGCAAGAAAAAAAACAACTATGCAAACCGAACAAATCAACTTCGTTCCGATCCTTATGCAATTACTTCTAGCCGTAGGATTTGTAACCGCAATCATCATTATTTCTGGTAAATTAGGACCAAAAAGAAATTCTGCCAACAAGGATAAAAACTTCGAGTGTGGTATTGAATCTGTAGGTAATGCAAGAATTCCTTTTTCTGTAAAATACTTCCTAGTAGCTATTCTTTTCGTTTTATTTGATGTCGAGGTTATCTTTTTATATCCTTGGGCCATCAATTTCAAGGAGTTAGGTATCGAAGGTATGATAAAAATGATTATTTTTATGCTTTTGTTACTAGTTGGTTTTTTCTATATTATCAAAAAGAAAGCCCTTGAGTGGGAATAAATAATAGAAATTGAATACTATATCAATTATGACAGATTCTAACACAAAAATGGTCGCTCCTCCAGAAGGAGTAGTTGGTGAAGGTTTTTTTGCAACCAAATTGAATGATGTTGTGGGATTAGCAAGAGCCAATTCATTATGGCCTTTACCGTTTGCTACTTCTTGTTGTGGTATCGAATTTATGGCTACCATGGCTTCTCATTATGACTTAGCACGTTTTGGCTCTGAAAGAGTAAGTTTCTCTCCAAGACAAGCAGATATGTTGATGGTTATGGGAACTATTTCAAAAAAAATGGGTCCAATTTTACGTCAAGTATACGAACAAATGTCTGAACCAAGATGGGTTATTGCTGTTGGTGCTTGTGCCTCTTCGGGCGGAATCTTCGACACGTACTCAGTACTTCAAGGAATTGACAAGATAATCCCAGTTGATGTTTACGTTCCAGGATGTCCTCCTAGACCAGAACAAATAGTTGAGGGTGTTATGAAACTACAAGAAATCGTAAAAAACGAATCGGTTAGAAGAAGAAGCTCCCCAGAATACCAAGAATTATTAGCTTCTTATAATATCAAATAAAAGATGGCATTAGAAACAACCGAAATACAAGAAAAATTGGTAGCCACTTTTGGAACCGCTGTTTTTCAATTCAATCAAGATAGAGACATTTTTTCATTTGAAGTTTCAGCTGATGTAATTACTGCTGTAATTCTTTTCTTAAAAAATGACCCACAATTACGTTTTCACTTCTTAACCGATTTATGCGGGGTTCATTATCCAGACAATGAAGAAGAAAGACAATTTGCTGTAGTTTATCACATGCACAATTGGTATGAAAACAAGCGCATCCGAATCAAAACCTTTTTGAACGGTTCACAACCAGAAGTAAAATCTATTGCTAATATATTTCTTTGTGCCAATTGGATGGAACGTGAAACCTATGATTTCTTTGGAATCAACTTCATCGGTCATCCACAATTGAAACGAATTTTGAATATGGACGAAATGGTTTCTTTCCCAATGCGTAAAGAATTCCCAATGGAAGACAGTGGAAGAACAGACAAAGATGACCGATTCTTCGGAAGAACACCTTCGAATTGCTAAAAAAAGAACTTATAATTTTTCACATTAGATAAATGTCAGAACTATTATTACCACCAGAGCATCGCTATGCTAAAATCATCAAAGAGCGTCATAATGAAGACGGAAGTGAACTTTCGATTCTGAATTTAGGCCCTACTCACCCAGCTACTCACGGTATTTTTCAAAACATCTTATTGATGGATGGAGAAAAAATATTAGAAGCTGAACCAACCATTGGATACATCCATAGAGCATTCGAAAAAATAGCCGAAAATCGTCCGTTTTATCAAATTACGCCACTTACAGACCGTATGAACTATTGCTCGTCTCCTATCAACAATTTAGGATGGTGGATGACATTAGAAAAATTATTAGGTGTTGAAGTACCCAAAAGAGCACAATACTTAAGAGTCATTGTAATGGAATTGGCACGTATTGCCGACCACTTAATTTGTAACTCGATTTTAGGAGTAGATACTGGAGCCTATACAGGTTTCTTGTATGTCTTTCAATTCCGTGAAAAAATATACGAAATCTACGAAGAAATTTGTGGTGCACGTTTAACTACCAATATGGGAAGAATTGGCGGTTTCGAAAGAGATTGGTCACCAGAAGCTTTCCGTAAATTAGATGTATTCTTAGAAGAATTTCCAGTTGCTTGGAAAGAATTTGAAAACTTATTCGAAAGAAACAGAATCTTTATTGATAGAACCGTAAATGTAGGCGCTATTACTGCCGAAAAAGCTTTGGCTTATGGATTTACGGGTCCAAATTTACGTGCTGCAGGTGTAGATTATGATGTTCGTGTGGCGCAACCTTATTCTTCTTACGAAGACTTTGACTTTATTGTACCAGTAGGAAAATCAGGTGATACTTACGACCGTTTTTGTGTACGTAATGCAGAAGTTTGGGAAAGTTTAAGCATCATCAAACAAGCCTTAGCCAAAATGCCAGCTTGTAATGAATACCATGCTGATGTTCCTGAATATTATTTGCCTCCAAAAGAAGATGTGTACACTACTATGGAATCTTTGATTTATCATTTCAAGATTGTTATGGGTGAAGTTCCGGTTCCTGTTGGAGAAGTATACCATCCGGTGGAAGGAGCCAATGGAGAAATTGGATTCTATTTAGTATCAGACGGAAGTAGAACACCGTATCGTTTGCATTTCCGTAGGCCTTGTTTTATTTATTATCAAGCCTATCCAGAAATGATTAAAGGCTCTATGCTTTCAGATGCGATAGTAATATTATCAAGTTTAAATGTAATTGCGGGTGAGCTAGATGCTTAAAAGCCCCCTAAACCCCCAAAGGGGGAATTAGAAACAGAAATAAAATGAATTCATATTTTCAATAATTAATTTATAACTCGGCTCCCTTCCCTTTGGGGAGGGCTGGGGTGGGGCTTATGGAAAGAAAACATTACAATCAAGAAATAAACATGACTGAAGCATTGATGGAACGCATCAATGAACTAATCAGTCATTATCCTGAAGACAAAAGAAAATCAGCACTATTGCCTGTTTTGCATGAAGTTCAAGATGCTCATGACAATTGGTTAAGCATTGAACTACAGAATAAAGTAGCTGAAATTCTTCACATCAAACCCATTGAAGTCTATGAGGTGGTTACTTTTTACACCATGTTCAATCAAAGACCTGTTGGGAAATACATGTTTGAATTTTGCCAAACTTCGCCTTGTTGCTTGAATGGTGTAGAAAATTTAATGGACTACACTTGTGATAAATTAGGTGTTAAAGTTGGAGAACCAACTGCTGATGGATTGTTTGAAGTAAGAGGTGTAGAATGTTTGGGAGCTTGTGGTTATGCGCCAATGATGCAACTAGGTGACTTCTACAAAGAACATTTGACTGAAGAAAAAATCGATCAAATCATTACGGATTGCCGAGATAATAAAATAATATTACACGATAAATAAGATGTCACAAAAAATATTATTAGACAAAATCAATATTCCAGGAATAAAAACCTACGAAGTCTATCGTGCGAATGGAGGCTACGCTTCTGTGGAGAAAGCTTTAAAAACATTAACACCTGACGAAGTAGTTGAGGAAGTAAAAACTTCTGGACTTAGAGGTCGTGGTGGAGCGGGATTCCCAGCGGGTATGAAGTGGAGTTTTATCGATAAAAAATCAGGTAAACCACGTCATTTAGTTTGTAATGCTGACGAATCTGAGCCAGGAACCTTCAAAGATCGTTTCTTAATGGAATATATTCCTCACTTGTTAATTGAAGGGATGATTACTTCTAGTTATGCACTAGGCGCTAATCGTTCTTACATCTACATTCGTGGAGAATACATGTGGGTTTACAAAATTTTAGAAAGAGCCATTGCTGAAGCAAAAGCGGCAGGATGGTTAGGAAAAAACATATTAGGAACAGGCTACGATTTAGAGCTACACGTTCATTGTGGTGGTGGAGCTTATATTTGTGGAGAAGAAACTGCTCTTATTGAATCTTTAGAAGGAAAACGTGGTAATCCACGTATCAAACCACCTTTCCCTGCGGTTTCTGGTCTTTGGGCTAATCCAACCGTAGTTAACAATGTGGAAACTATTGCTGCAGTGCCTTGGATTGTAAACAATTCAGGAGCTGATTATGCTAAAATAGGTGTAGGAAGATCTACAGGAACAAAACTAATCTCAGCTTCTGGACATATCAAAAATCCAGGAGTTTATGAAATAGAACTAGGATTAAGCGTATACGAATTCATGAATTCTGATGAATATTTAGGAGGAATGAGCTCTGACCGTCCTTTGAAAGCATTTGTACCAGGAGGAAGTTCGGTGCCAATTTTGCCAGCTAACTTAATCTATAAAACCGCTGCAGGTGAAGACCGATTGATGACGTATGAGTCATTGAGCGATGGTGGTTTTGCTACGGGTTCTATGTTAGGTTCTGGTGGATTCATCGTATATAATGACACTAGTTGTATTGTTAGAAATACTTGGAATTTTTCTCGTTTCTACCACCATGAAAGTTGTGGTCAATGTACACCTTGCCGTGAAGGTACGGGTTGGTTAGAAAAAGTATTGCACCGTATCGAAAACGGACACGGACGCGAAGAAGATATTGATTTGTTGTTGAGTATTCAGAGCAAAATCGAAGGAAACACTATTTGTCCATTAGGTGATGCGGCTTCTTGGCCAGTAGCTGCTGCTATTCGCCATTTTAGAGACGAATTTGAATACCATATTCGTTTCCCAGAAAAAATAAAAAACAGAGATCATTTTGTTGCAGAACCTTTTGAACAGGTTAAGCACTTAGTTGGTAAAGTAACCTTATAGTTAAAAGTTAAAAAATCAAAAAAGTATTTTTTTGACATTAAGACCAAAAAAAATGAAAGTAACAATAGACGGTCAGTCCATAGAAGTAGAACCAGGAACAACCATCCTTCAAGCCGCTCGTATGATTGGTGGAGATGTAGTTCCGCCAGCGATGTGTTATTATTCTAAACTAAAAGGAAGCGGTGGTAAATGCCGTTGTTGTTTAGTTGAAGTATCCAAAGGAAGTGAAGCTGACCCAAGACCCATGCCAAAATTAATGGCCTCTTGTGTAACAGGCTGTATGGACGGAATGGAAGTAAACAGCAAATCTTCTGAAAGAGTTACCGAAGCTAGAAAAGCGGTAACGGAGTTTTTACTCATCAACCACCCATTGGATTGTCCAATATGTGACCAAGCAGGAGAATGTGATTTACAGAACTTAAGCTTTGAACACGGGAAATCACAAACTCGTTATATTGAAGAAAAAAGAACATTTGAACCTGAAAATATTGGTCCAAATATTCAACTACATATGAATCGTTGCATTTTGTGCCAAAGATGCGTACAAGTTGCCGACCAACTAACAGACAATCGCGTACACGGTGTATTAGACAGAGGTGACCATGCTAATATCTCAACTTGTATTTCTAAAGCGATTGACAATGAATTCTCAGGAAACATGATTGATGTATGTCCTGTTGGAGCATTGACTGATAAAACCTTCCGTTTCAAATCGAGAGTTTGGTTTAACAAACCTTTTAATGCACACAGAGAATGTACTACTCCAGGATGTTGTGGTAAAACTACCGTTTGGATGTTTGGTGGCGAAATTCAACGTGTGACTGGAAGAAAAGACGAGTACCACGAAGTAGAAGACTTTATTTGCAACACTTGTCGTTTTGATAAGAAAGATGTAAATGATTGGGTAATTGAAGGACCAAGAGTGTTTGAAAAAGACTCTGTAATCAACCAAAACAATTACACTAAAACCGAAAAAGTAATCATCAATACAGAAGAAAACATCTTATTAGGTAGAGCTCAAGACCGTAAAAAAATCAGTATGGCTGAGATTGATTACAATGAAAAAATTGATGGCAACTTAATAGATTCGAACAAAAATGGATAGTACTTTTATAATAGAAAAAAGTGTTGTAATCGTAGTTGTATTTGCAATTACTATGCTTGTGGCTATGTATTCTACATGGGCAGAACGTAAAGTTGCAGCATTTTTACAAGACCGTGTTGGACCCAACAGAGCTGGATGGGGTGGTTTATTTCAACCTTTGGCTGATGGTTTGAAACTTTTTGCTAAAGAAGAATTTGAACCTAATACACCAAACCGCTTTTTGTTTTTTGTAGGTCCTGGCATTGCGATGGGAACTGCTTTAATGACAAGTGCTGTTATTCCTTGGGGCGACCGTTTGCATCTTTTTGGAAAAGACATTTTACTACAAGCTACAGATATCAATATTGGCCTTTTATACTTTTTTGGAGTAGTTTCAATTGGAGTATACGGAATTATGATTGGTGGATGGGCTTCTAATAATAAATTCTCATTGATGGGAGCTGTTCGTGCAGCCTCACAAATGGTTTCTTATGAAGTTGCTATGGGATTATCCATGATTGCTTTATTGATGATGACAGGAACTTTGAGTTTAAGAGAAATTTCAGCTCAACAAGCAGGAATGAACTGGAATGTGTTTTATCAACCATTATCGTTCTTAATCTTTTTGATTTGCGCTTTTGCAGAAAGTAACCGTACACCATTTGACTTACCAGAATGTGAGAGCGAATTGATTGGTGGTTACCACACGGAATATTCTTCTATGAAAATGGGATTCTACTTATTTGCTGAATATGCTAATATGTTTATCTCATCGACTATATTGTCTATTTTGTTCTTTGGTGGCTACAATTATCCAGGAATGGCGTATGCTGTTGAAAACTGGGGAGTGAATATTGGTAATATTATCGGAATAGTTGTTTTATTTGCAAAAATATTCGGATTCATCTTTTTCTACATGTGGGTAAGATGGACGATACCAAGATTTAGATACGACCAATTGATGCATTTAGGTTGGAGAATTTTGATTCCACTTTCGATTATCAATATTATCATTACTGGAATTGTTATTTTGAGAGCAGATATTGCTGCTTATTTAGGATTCTAATTTAATTACGAAGAGCCCTAGCCCTGATAGTAGCGGCATCCTTTTATTTTTTCCTTTAAAAAATAAAAGATATAGCGGATAGCAGGATTAGCTTTAAATAAAAACAAAAAATGTCAATAGAAACTATATCATTATCGGGTAGAAAAAAGATGGTTTCCAATAAGGAGATGACCTTTTTGGAGCGTATGTATCTTGTGGCGATTGTAAAAGGTTTAATCATTACAATCCAACACTTCTTTAAAAAGAAAGCCACGATTCATTACCCAGAACAAGTGCGTACTATGAGTCCGGTTTACAGAGGACAGCACATGTTGAAAAGAGATGAACAAGGTAGAGAAAACTGTACTGCGTGTGGATTATGTGCTTTGTCATGTCCTGCTGAAGCCATTACGATGAAAGCTGCAGAACGCAAACCAGATGAAAAACACTTGTATCGTGAAGAAAAATATGCCGAAATCTACGAAATCAATATGTTGCGTTGTATTTTCTGTGGTTTGTGCGAAGAGGCTTGTCCTAAAGATGCTATTTATTTAACCCTTTCAAAAGAATTAGTTCCTGCTAATTACGACAGAGAAGACTTTATTTTTGGAAAAGATAAATTGGTAATGCCTTTAGAAATGGCGATTAAAAATACTCAACTTCAAAACGCTAACTAATGTCTACAGTACTCCTCGTTTTTTGCCTGTTAGGCTTTATTACATTGGCCAGTGCCTTTCTTACGGTTTTTAGCCGAAATCCAATACACAGTGCTATTTACTTAGTGATTTGTTTCTTCTCGATTGCAGGTCATTATTTATTATTGAATGCTCAATTTTTAGCCATAGTTCATATCATTGTTTACTCTGGTGCGATTATGATTTTGTTCTTATTTACCATCATGTTAATGAATTTGAATAAGGAAGATGAAGTACATAAACCAAGAATTACACGCTTAGGTGCCATTGTTTCGTTTTGTTTAGTATGCTTGGTATTGATTGCCATTTTTACCAATTCAAAACCAATTGTTGGAGAATATGTAGCTACTGGTGAAGATTACCAATCCATCAATGTATTAGGTAAAATTCTATTAAACGAATATATGGTTCCGTTTGAATTCGCCTCTATTTTGTTATTGACAGCTATGATAGGAACGGTTCTATTGTCTAAAAAAGAAAAATTAGAAAAGTAAGATGAATAATATTTTAAACCAGATTGGTATCGAAAACTACATCTTTTTAAGTGTCATACTTTTTTGTATCGGCATCTTTGGAGTTTTATACAGACGAAATGCCATCATTGTTTTCATGTCAATTGAGATTATGCTGAATGCTGTGAATTTACTCTTTGTAGCTTTCTCTACGTATCACCAAGATGCGCAAGGACAAGTTTTTGTGTTTTTCTCAATGGCGGTAGCGGCAGCAGAAGTAGCTGTTGGACTTGCGATTTTAGTTTCTATTTTTAGAAATCTAGGGTCGATTAGTATCGATAATTTAAAAAACTTAAAAGGATAAATGGAAATGAATACCAACATAGCATTAGTCTTAGTTCTAGCTCCTTTAGTAGGCTTTTTAATCAATGTGTTTTTTGGAAAAAATTTAGGAAAAACAGTTTCTGGAACTCTTGGCACACTTTCAGTGTTTGTGTCTTTTATTGGAGCTTGCTACTTTTTTGGTGGTCTCTCAGCTTCAAAAGAAGCGATACAAATTTCATTATTTGATTGGATTCAGATAGGAACATTTAAAATTGATTTAGGTTTTTTAATTGACCAACTTTCAGTATTGTGGTTGCTTTTTGTGACGGGTATTGGTTCGTTGATACATTTATACTCTATTAGTTATATGCACGATGATGAAAATATGCACAAGTTTTTTGCGTATTTGAATCTGTTTGTGTTTTTCATGATTACTCTAGTTATTGGAAGTAACTTATTGGTTTTATTCATTGGATGGGAAGGCGTTGGACTTTGCTCCTACTTACTTATTGGTTTTTGGTATAAAAATCAAGACTACAATGATGCAGCCAAAAAAGCTTTCATTATGAATAGAATTGGTGACTTAGGTTTATTAATTGGAATCTTTATTTTAGGAAGACAATTCAATACTTTAGATTACACTTCTTTGAAAACTATTATTTCTGGTGCTTCAGAAATCAACTTATATGCTGTTGCAGTAGCTGCTTTTGCTCTATTTATTGGAGCTTGTGGTAAATCGGCACAGATTCCGTTATACACTTGGTTACCTGATGCGATGGCTGGACCAACGCCAGTTTCGGCTTTGATTCACGCTGCAACGATGGTAACTGCGGGTATCTTTATGATTACTCGTTTGAATTTCATCTTTGATTTAGCTCCTGACGTTCAAAACATCATCGCAATAGTAGGTGCTATAACATCTCTTGTAGCAGCAACTATTGGATTAGCACAAAATGATATCAAAAAAGTATTGGCATATTCTACCGTTTCTCAATTGGGATTAATGTTCTTGGCTTTGGGATTAGGCGCTTATGAAGTTGCCGTTTTCCATGTTATCACTCACGCCTTTTTCAAAGCTTGTTTGTTCTTAGGTTCTGGTTCTGTTATTCATGCTTTACACGGGGAACAAGACATGCGCAATATGGGTGGTTTACGTAAAGTTATGCCAGTAACTTTCATCACGATGTTGGTATCTTCTCTAGCGATTTCAGGTGTTCCTTTGTTTTCAGGGTTTTTCTCTAAAGATGAGATTTTATTAACTGCTTTTCACCATAACATTCCTTTATGGGTAATTGGTTCTGTGGCGTCTATTATGACTGCTTTTTATATGTTCCGTTTGCTTTTCTTAACTTTCTTCAAAGAATTTAGAGGAACCGAAGAACAAAAACATCACTTACACGAAAGTCCAGCCTTGATTACTGTTCCGTTGATTATATTAGCTATTCTAGCGACTTTTGGTGGATTGATAAGCTTGCCTGGAAACAGCTGGTTGAACCATTATCTAATTCCAATACTACCAAAATTAGCAACCGCTGAACATCATTTGGGTACAACAGAATATACTTTAATGGCTATTGCAGTAATTGGAGGAATTGTAGGTATTGCAATTGCTTACTTCAAATACATCAAAAACGATACAGTTCCGCCAGCGGATGCTGAAATCACTGGATTTACAAAAGTTGTGTACAACAAATATTATGTAGATGAGTTGTATGATACGCTTTTTGTAAAAACTACTAATACTTTGTCTCGCTTCTTTAGAGATTATGTTGAAACAGGTATTTCTAGCTTTGTTTTTGGTCTTGGAAAAGTAACTAACGAATTAGGATTTTATGGAAGAAAAGTACAAAATGGAAGTGTAGGTTTATACCTTTTTGCTTTTGTTTTAGGGCTTTGCGCGATTATTTCCTTTTTATTTTTAGCACAATAATACACACATACTATGAACGTATCTCTTATATTACTATTACTTTTAATTGGCGCTTTAGTCACTTATTTGGCTGGTGACAAACTCGCTTCAAAGGTAGCCTTGTTGTTTGGACTAGGTACATTTGGAGCCTCTATTGTGCTTTTGAATCAGTATAATGCCGTTGAAAACATTAGTTTAATAGCGAACTGGATTAATCAACCTAAAGTGGTTTTTGCTCTAAAAGCAGATGGATTATCATTAGCTATGCTTTTATTAACTACTGCATTAACTCCTATAATTATTTATTCTTCTTTTGGAAATGACCTAAAAAATGCCAAATCATTTTATGCCTTAGTTTTATTTATGGCTTTTGCGATGGTGGGTACGTTTTTAGCCTCAGACGGTCTTTTGTACTATATCTTTTGGGAATTGGCTTTATTACCTATTTACTTTATAGCTTTAGTTTGGGGTAATGGTGATGCAGAGGAACGCAAAAAAGCTGTCGTTAAATTCTTTATCTATACACTTGCAGGTTCCTTGTTTATGTTGGTTGCCTTTGTTTATATGTACCAACAAGCGGGAAGCTTTTTACTAGAAGATTTATATAAATTAAACTTAACTGCTTCTGAACAAAAATGGATTTTCCTAGCTTTCTTCGGAGCTTATGCTATCAAAATACCTTTAATTCCTTTTCATACTTGGCAAGCCAATGTGTACCAAAAAGCACCAACTGTTGGTACCATGTTACTTTCAGGTATTATGCTAAAAATGGGATTGTACAGCGTACTGCGTTGGCAATTACCATTATCTAGAATTGCAGCTAAAGAATATATGCCAATTTTTATCGCTATCGGTATTGCTGGTGTTGTTTATGGCTCAATTGTAGCGCTAAGACAAAAGGATTTAAAAAAATTATTGGCTTATTCTTCCTTAGCTCACGTTGGGTTAATCGCTGCTGGTGCTTACACTTTAACTATCGATGGATTTAGAGGAGCTGTTTTACAAATGATTGCTCACGGATTTGTAGTGGTAGGCCTTTTCTTTGCTGCTGAAATCATTTATAGAAGATATGAAACAAGAGCCATTTCAGAAATGGGTGGTATTCGTGCATTAGCACCAAAATTTACCTCTTTGTTTTTAATTTTAGTTTTGGCCTCTGTTGCTTTACCAACTACTTTCAACTTTGTTGGGGAATTCACCGTTTTGTATAGCTTATCTCAAATCAATATTTGGTTTGCAATATTAGGTGGTACAACCATTATTTTTGGAGCTTATTATATGCTTAAAATGTTCCAATATGTTATGCTTGGTGAAACGAATACCAAAACGTTTTATCCTCTTTCATTAAGCGAAACCATAACGTTAGTAAGTATAGTTGCCGTACTGTTCTTTTTTGGATTGTATCCAAAACCAATTACAGACTTAATCACACCAAGTCTAGAAGAAATTTTAACACAAATCAACAAGATTTAGGAATTTTATAATTTAGGAATTAGGATTTTTTAAAAATGACAAAAGAGGAACTTAAAAATAGAACCAAACAATTTGCTTTGGATGTTTTTAAATTTTTAATGAGTCTAGAGAAAACAAAAGCAAATGATGTAGTCTCTTTTCAACTTTTTAAATCATCATCATCGGTTGCAGCGAATTACAGAGCTGTTTGTAGAGGAAAATCAGATGCTGACTTTTTAAACAAACTAAAAATTGTAGATGAAGAAGCAGATGAAAGTTTATTTTGGTTAGAATTTATAAAGGGTTTAGAAGTACCGTGTGATAAAATAGTATTAGATTCACTAATAAAAGAAGCAAATGAATTAGTATCAATTTTTTCAGCAGCTATAAAAACAATAAAAGAAAAAAATAACAGTAAAAAATAGGACTTTTGAGAAAGTGAAATTAAATGCTACATTTAAAATCCTAAATCAAAAATCCTGAATCAAAAAATCAAAAATGAATACATTAATAGCTATAATAGGATTAGGTGTTTTATGCCTTTTATTTGAAATTCTTGATTTCAGAAAAGCAATTATTCCTGTAACCATCATTGGATTATTAGGTGTACTTGGCTTAACCGTTGCCGATTACAATGCACCTGCTTCTTATTACAACAATATGATTTCGGTCAATAATTTCTCTGTTACTTTTTCGAGTTTATTTATTGTACTTACCATATTTTTAGTCGCATTAAGCCATAATTTTTACGAAAATCATCAGACAAAATTATCTGATTTTATTGCCATAAAAATATTCTTATTATCTGGAGCTGTTGCAATGGTTTCTTTTGGCAACTTAGCCATGTTCTTTTTAGGCATTGAAGTTTTATCTATTTCATTATACATCCTTGCAGCGAGTAACCGTATGAACTTGAAAAGCAATGAAGCTGGTATGAAATACTTCTTGATGGGTTCTTTTGCTTCGGGTATCATTCTTTTTGGTATTTGTCTTGTTTACGGAGCTATGGGAAGTTTTGATATTTCCGAAATCAGTCAAATGTCTCAATCTGCAGAGTTACCAATTTGGTTCCCTATAGGTATCGTTCTATTAACCATTGGAATGTTATTTAAAATTGCAGCTGTACCTTTCCATTTTTGGGCACCAGATGTTTATGAAGGTTCTCCATCTATGACAACTGCTACTATGAGTACCTTAGCTAAGGTTGTAGCAATGGCTACTTTATTTAAATTGCTAACGGCTTTGAATGCCGATTTAAATTATAACTTCCAATTGGTGATTGTTATTATTTCTATTGCTTCAATGACAGTAGGTAACATAATGGCATTAAAACAAAGCAATGTAAAACGTATGTTGGCCTTTTCAGGTATATCACACGCTGGTTTTATGATTATGACTTTGTTAAGCGTAGGAACTTCTGCTGGAAGTTTATTGTACTATGCTACTGCATATTCGTTGGCAGGTATTGGTGCTTTTAGCGTGCTACTTTACGTATGCAAAAACCAAAACAACGAAGACATTACCAATTTCCAAGGTTTAGGTAAAACCAATCCGCTATTGGCAGCTGTTTTAACGGGTTCATTATTGTCTATGGCAGGTATTCCTATCTTTTCTGGTTTCTTCGCTAAATTGGCTTTATTCAATCAAACTATTGATGCTGGTTACTTAGTTGTCGTAATTGTTGCCGTAATTAACTCTATCATAAGTGTGGGGTACTATTTCAAATTAATTTTAGCGATGTACAGCAAAGAGCCAAACGAAACAAGAACTGGAAAACCATTTTTGATTTATGCTGTGGCTATTGTTTCATTGTTATTAAACATAGCGCTAGGACTTTTCCCTTCCCTAGTGATGGATTTGATTTAAAACCGAATTCAATATAAATTACAACCGTCTCCAATGTACTTTTGAGACGGTTTTTTTTTTGTAATAAATAGTTTAAAAACGAAGCTTTGCTTTGAAATCAGTTATTTTTGCATCACTAAATAAAATAAGATGTCATCACCCATAACCATACAAATTTGGTCTGATATTATGTGTCCGTTTTGTTACATCGGAAAACGAAGACTAGAATCAGCCATTGCACAATTCGAATTTAAAAATGCCGTAACTGTAGAGTGGAAAAGTTTTCAATTAGACGCTAACTTCGTTGCCACGAAAGAAGATAGTTTGGTTGAACATTTAGCAGAAAAGTACAGAAAAGATACCGATTGGGCACAACAAATGCTAGATGATATGACACAGAATGCTAAAAACGCAGGTCTGGATTTTCACTTTGAAAAAGCTAAAATGGCGAATTCCTATAATGCGCATCGTTTGTTGCATTTGGCCAAAGAAAACGAAGTCGCTGATTCGTTAAAAGAGTTGTTATTCAAAGCCTATCTTACCGTCGGATTGGACATCAACAACATTGCCGTACTAACTACTTTAGGGAAAGAAGTTGGACTGGAAGAAGAAAGCGTAAACTCAGTTCTCTCCTCAGATAGGTTTGGTGATGCCGTTAGAAAAGACCAACAAGAAGCACAAGCCATAGGCGTGCAAGGAGTTCCTTTCTTTGTTTTGAATAATAAATATGCCATTTCTGGAGCACAATATCCTGAAACTTTTTTGAATGCCTTGAAACAAATTTGGGAAGAAGTAGAAAACACTAGCATCAACACGGAAGCAGCTAATTCTTGTTGTGGCATAGACGGATGCAATTAAAAGGCAATGGATATAAAAAATAAAACAATCCGCTGGGGAATTATTGGTTGCGGAAATGTAACCGAAATTAAAAGTGGCCCCGCCTATCAAAAAACAGAAGGTTTTACCATCGGAGCTGTGATGCGACGTGATGAAGAAAAAGCGGCTGATTATGCCAAAAGACATGGCATAGCCAAATACTACACCGATGCTGATGCCCTAATCAACGACCCTGAAATAGATGCGGTTTATATTGCAACGCCACCAGATGTTCATAAATTCTATGGCCTAAAAGTAGCCGAAGCCGGAAAACCCTGTTGCATAGAAAAACCATTAGCGCCTAACTATAAAGATTGTGTTGCCGTCACTGAAGCATTTGCTGCTAAAAACATTCCTCTATTTGTTGCCTATTACAGACGTACTTTGCCAAGATTTGAGCAAATAAAAGAATGGATAAACAGTCATAAAATTGGCACCATTAGACACCTTCATTGGCATTTGAGCAAACCCACCTCAGCACAAGACCTTTCTGGAGATTACAATTGGAGAACTGATAGTAAAATTGCTACAGGAGGCTATTTTGATGATTTGGCCAGTCACGGATTGGATTTGTTTGTGCATTATTTTGGAACCATAACTAATGTTTCGGGAATTAGTCTCAACCAACAAGGGCTATACACCGCAAAAGATGCCGCAACAGCTTGCTGGCTCCATCAATCAGGTATAACTGGAAGTGGTTGTTGGAATTTTGGCACTTTAAAACGAGAAGACAAAGTAGAAATTTTTGGAAGCGAGGGCAAAATTGTTTTTTCGATTTTTGAAAACGACCCTATTCTACTCACAACATCAGAAAGCACAACAGCACACGAAATAGCACACCCTGAAAACATTCAACTGTATCATGTACAACAAATGAGAGAGCACTTATTAGGTCGTTCACAACATCCCTCAACGGGAGCAACAGCTACTCATACCAACTGGGTTATGGATCAAATTGTTGGAAATGAAATATAAAAAAATCATTTTTTGAGTATTTTTATATCGCTCTAATCCTATCTATTAACCAAACCAACCACAATGGCAAAAGTAAACGGATCAAAAATGCCAACCTCAAGAAAAAAGGCCTTTGAAACACTCAACATCAACCCCAACAAAAGAGCAATTTTATGCTTAGATGGTGGCGGGATGAGAGGAATTTTAACCCTTCAACTGCTCAAAAAATTAGAAGAAACCGCTGGAATTCCATGTTTTGAATTGTTTGATATGGTTTCAGGAACTTCTACTGGAGGCATCATCGCGGGACTCATAGCTTCTGGCTATACCGCAGCAGCGATAGAAGAGAAATACAGTACATTAATCGAAGAAGTATTTGACAAAAAACCTTTGGGAGACCGTTTTGTAAATCCGCCAAAATACCTAAAAGGCAATTACCGAAAGTTACTTTTTAAAGAAATTCAAAATACTACTTTAGCCGAAAGTTGTGCCAAAACCGATATTGATTTGATGATTACGGCGCACGATATGACCGCTTCTGAAGAGACTTTTTTTAGTTGTTTCAAGCAAAAAGACGGTAGCTATTATGGTACCTACAAAGACGTATTACTCCGTGCCGTACTCGAAGCCACTATGAGTGCTCCTACTTATTTCAATCCACTAGAGCGTTTTGTAGATGGTGGAACGACTACCTACAACAATCCTGTTCTTGCTGGATTTATGGAAGCCATTTCCTATAGCTTTCCCAAAGGCAAAGAAAAAGATTCTGCTTATGATATCACCAAATTATGCATTTTCAGTTTTGGCACCGGAATCTCCAGACAGTTTGTACAACCCGATGCAACTCTCAAAATCAAGGGGCTGGATATTACCTTTTGGCTGGAATGGCTTATGACACAAATGGGTCAAGATTCCAGCGCTATGCAAGTAAACACCTTACGCTCTCCAATAATTAATAAAATTATTGATTTTCGCCGATTCCAAATTTCATTAGACCCTCTCTCTATCAAAAAAATACCGAACACCGACGGATTAGACCCCAAAAAATATCCTTCAAAATGGTTGCACGATGTAGATTATTCCATCTTGAACTCAATTGATATGGCCGATATTAATCGTTTTGATTTGATGCAAGTCATTGGTCAACAAATGGCCGAATACATCATTCAAAAAGGCGGCGCTTTTCAAAAAGATTTGGTCGACAGCAACAACAACGACGCTTTGGTGACTACGTTTGGCGACATCGAAAGGATTCAAAAACAAATGAGCGACCCCAATTGGTTGGATAATTTTCACGCCTAAAAGGAGTGATTGTAACTTATCAACAGCCACAAAAAATTAACTATCGTTAGCAACATACAGCCACACGAATGTTGTAAATTCGCTTCATGTATGCTTTAGTTGATTGCAATAATTTCTATGCTTCTTGCGAACGTGTTTTTCAGCCGAAACTCAACGGAAAACCGGTTGTGATATTATCCAATAACGATGGTTGTGTGATTTCTAGAAGTAACGAAGCTAAAGCTATTGGCATTCCTATGGGCGCACCTGCCTTTCAAATCAAAGACTTGATCAAAGAGAAAGAAGTAGCTGTCTTTTCTTCGAATTATCCTTTGTACGGCGATTTGAGTAATCGAGTGATGAATATTTTGAATCAGTTCACCCCGAATATTGAAATATACAGCATAGACGAAGCATTCATGAATTTTGATGGACTTTCGATTGAGGACTACCACAGCTACGGAATTCAAATGAAAAACCGCATACAAAAATGGGTAGGAATACCGGTTTGCATTGGCTTTGCCGAAACCAAAGCTCTATCAAAAGTTGCGAATAAAATTGCTAAAAAATTTCAAGAGCGCACCAAAGGCGTCTATGTTATTGACTCCGAAGAAAAACGCATCAAAGCCTTAAAATGGACCAAAATTGAAGACGTTTGGGGCATTGGGTATCGCACGACCAAAAAAGCCAAACTGCGCAACATACAAACAGCACTGGATTTTATACAACCACAACACGAAGCTTGGATTAAGAAAGAAATGGGCGTTGTTGGCCTTAGATTAAAACAGGAATTAGAAGGCAAATCGGTGCTGGATTTAGAACCTGTTGTTGTCCAAAAAAAGAGCATTGCCACCACAAGAAGCTTTCCAAAACAGATCGCAGCATTTGATTTACTTAGAGAGCGCATCGCTACTTTTGCAGCAGTTTGTGCCGAAAAATTACGCAAACAACATTCGTGTTGCCATACCGTTATCGTGATGTTAGTCATTGACAAGCATTCGGTTACTGCCTCAAAATACTATTTCAACAAAGCCATAACATTACCTTACGGAAGCAATTCGACACTAACTATTTCCAATGCAGCCATCCAAATACTGAAAGAATTACATCAGGGAAACGAAGGCATTACGTTTAAAAAAGCGGGGGTAATTGTCACCGAATTGATTGACGAAAACAAAAAACAATTGCACTTGTTCGAAGAGGAAAACCCCAAACATTTGGCTTTGATGCAAACTATCGATCAGCTCAATCGCAAAATTGGAACGACCAAAGTCAAATTGGCTACTCAAAATTTGAGTCTGACTTGGAATATGAATCAAAATTATTTGTCCCCAAAATACACTACAAGGTTTAAAGAAATACTCGAAATACAATGTCTGTAAACACAAAACAAAAACTCACTTTCTTCCGTCCAGACTTTGACAGTGAACTAAGAATACCGTATATCAATGAGGGTGTTTCGGCAGGATTTCCTTCGCCGGCAGCAGATTTTATGGAAACCAACATTGATTTAAACAAAGAATTGAGCGAAAATCCTTTGGCTACTTTTTACATCAAAGTCAAAGGCAACTCTATGATTGATGCAGGTATCAATGACAAAGATGTATTGGTCGTTGACCGAAGTTTGGAACCCAAAAACAATAAAATTGCAATTTGCTGTGTTGACGGTGAATTTACCGTAAAACGCATTCAAGTAGAGAAGGATTGTATGTATTTACTACCCGAAAATCCCAGCTACAAACCCATTTTAGTTACCGAAGAAAACCAATTAATCATTTGGGGAATGGTAACTTATGTGATTAAAAAAGTATAAATTAACCCATTGGATAAAATTCATTTATACCACATAGAAGCATAGGATCTATAGCTTTTTAATAGAAATAAATAGACGTTTTACTATTCACATAGCTCATCTGTATGAAAAATGGTGCTATTTCTGTTTTTTCTACGTTGATTTACTTTAAACTATGATTTTAGTCTACACTGGGGTATCTAAATGAGGTTAATTCTATTTTAAGAAACTCATATTTCAATTCGTTACCACAAAAAAAAGGTGAAATCAAAACTTGAATTCCACCTTTTTAAAAAACTAACTACATTTATTTTTACCAGAAAATAGTATACAGCGCCACTAATAAACCAACAATTATAAGCGTACCAACTGCAAAACCATTAGAGACTTTAAACATTTTAGTATCAACTTCTAATCCTTTACTCACTATACCTCGCTTTTCATCCCACAAACTAATTACAACCATTAATAAAACACACAGTATAAACACAAATCCCATTCTATCTATGAATGGAATTTCAAAAGCCATAGTTTTGTCTTTTTGTTCCACCAAAGTAGCGAAACCGTAGTCACTTAAAAATTCTAAATTGACCAACTGAGGTAAAAATTTGAAAATCACTGACAATACAAAACCACCTATCGTCGCAAATAAAGCCGCATTAGAACTTGTTTTTTTCCAAAAGAAACCTAAGATAAACATGGCAAAAATACCCGGACTCACAAAACCAGTGTATTCTTGAATGAACTCAAAGCCTCCTTTTTTATCAATACCTAAAAAGGGAGCGATTACTGCGGCTACCAACATGGCTACAACAACCGTGATTTTACCTATACGAACCAATTCCTTTTCAGAAGCTTCAGTGTTTATTTTTTTCTTAAAAATATCTAAGGTAAAAATGGTAGCAATACTATTTACTTTTCCTGCCAATGATGCTACCACCGCAGCCGTCAAAGCCGCAAAAGATAATCCCTTAAGACCTACAGGTAATAAATTCAACAATACAGGATATGATTTGTCAGGATTTAAAATACCGTCAGCGTCTAGCATCTCTGTTTGTAATCCGCCTTTCATGTGAATCACATAAGCTGCTATACCAGGAAGTACAACAATAATTGGCATCAATAATTTTAAGAAACCCGCAAATAAAATTCCGCTTCGAGCGGTTTGCAAATCTGCTCCCAAAGCACGTTGGGTAATATATTGGTTACAACCCCAATAATTCAAATTCACAATCCACATTCCTCCCAAAAGGACGGTTAAACCTGGTAAGCTAGGATAATTAGGATTATTACGATCAAATATCATATGAAAATGATCTCCAGATTGGTCGAACATATAATTGAAACCTTCGACCATACCAGTTTGTCCATTGAGTTCTGCAACTTTATTCAAAGCTAAATAGGTAGTTACTAATCCTCCGAAAATCAAAAAAACTACTTGAATTACATCGGTATATCCAATAACTTTCATTCCTCCTAGAGCAATAACGATTGCGAAAAAAGCCAAAGCATACATACACAAATCCAATTGAATTCCAGAAATTCCATTAATAGCCAAAGCTCCTAGATATAAAATGGAAGTAAGGTTTACAATCACATACAAAAGCAACCAAAAAACAGCCATAATCATGGCCACATTACCATTATAACGTTGACTCAAAAATTGAGGCATCGTATAAATTTTATTCTTGAGATACACAGGAATAAAGAAAACTGCAACAATAATCAAGGTCAAAGCAGCCATCCATTCGTAAGTAGCGATAGCCAAACCCATTTTGAAACCATTACCAGACATAGCAATGAATTGTTCCGAAGAAATATTAGAAGCAATCAAAGAGGTGCCAATTGCCCACCACGTAAGAGAACCTTCTGCTAAAAAATAATCGTGTGATGCTGATATCGACTGAACCTGCTTACGTTTGTAAACATAATAGCCATAGCCTGCAACGATAAAAAAATAGAATAAAAAAACTAGATAATCATATAGTTGTAATGCATTCATTGGGTAATTTATTATTTGGTTATTATTTTCTTTTTGGCAGTTATAAAATTATTTTCTACTCTTTTGTTCCCATTTCCAAGCGCTTTCGATGGCTTCTTCAAGGGTTGCGACTGTTTTCCAGCCTAGTACAGTATTGGCTTTTTCGGTATTAGCATAGGCTTCGGTTACATCGCCTTCACGTCGTGGTACAATGGTATACGGCAACTTTTGTCCACTCACTTTTTCAAAAGCCGTAATCACTTCGAGCACAGAACTTCCTTTGCCTGTTCCTAAATTGAATACCTCTAATGCCGTTTCATTTTTCTTATCCAACAAACGTTGCAAAGCCACTACATGCGCCTTGGCCAAATCTACTACGTGAATGTAATCTCGCACACATGTACCGTCAACCGTAGGATAATCATTGCCATAGACGGACAGCTCTTTGCGCAAGCCCATTCCGGTTTGTGTAATAAAAGGGACTAAATTTTGAGGAACTCCGATAGGTAACTCTCCAATTTCGGTAGAAGGATGCGCTCCAATTGGATTGAAGTAACGCAATAAAATAGCATTGAGCCCACTTACTTTGGCCACATCGGCAATGATTTCTTCTCCAATTTGTTTGGTATTTCCATAAGGAGACATAGCAGCTTGAATCGGTGTAGTTTCAGCAATAGGCATCACTTCGGCTTGACCATAAACCGTGCAAGAAGAACTAAAAATAAAATGAGCTACTGGCTTTTTTGCAATTCTTGCAAAAGATAAACCAAAGAAGCAATGTTGTTCTCGTAATACAATAAAGGATTTTGCACACTCTCGCCCACCGCCTTTGAGGCTGCGAAGTGAATCACTCCTGAAACCTCAGTGTATTTGGTAAAAAAAGCTTGTACTGCCGCTTTTTCTCTTAAATCAATTGGTTCAAAAATAGGCTGTTTTCCGGTGATTCTTTCAATTCCACCCAAAACATCAATAGACGAATTCGATAAATTATCAATCACGATTACTTCATATCCTACATTTTGTAGTTCGACCACCGTATGCGAACCTATAAATCCTAAACCTCCTGTGACTACTATTTGCATTTTACTTGTTTTTATAATGAACTACTGATAATCCTCTCAAAACCTCAGCACTTTTCTCTGGGGTAATATCACGCTGTGACTCGCCCATCATTTCATAACCTACCATAAATTTCTTTACCGAAGCTGAGCGCAACAACGGCGGATAAAAATGCATATGAAAATGCCATTCTGGATGTTCTTCACCATCTGTTGGCGCTTGATGGATCCCCGAAGAATAAGGAAATGAGGTTTCAAAAAGATTGTCATATTTAATGGTTAACTGCTTAAGCATTGTAGCAAATGCATAGGTCTCTGAGGAAGAAAAATCCGTTATCTTAAGAATATGACGTTTACTGACAATCAAAGTCTCAAAAGGCCAAACAGCCCAAAAAGGAACTAAAGCCACAAAATGGTCATTCTCTAGGACTATTCTTTCGTTTAATTTTAATTCTTCTTGCAAATAATCTTGGATAAGATTTCTACCGTGTAAATCATAGTAGGCCTTAAGATTATGCTGTGTTTTTTCTACTGAAGTGGGCAAAGACGATTGCGCCCAAATTTGACCATGCGGATGCGGATTACTGCACCCCATGATACTCCCCTTATTTTCAAAAATCTGAACATGATTTATATACTCTATTTTACCTAAAGAGGTATACTCCATTTGCCAAGTATGAATAATGTTTTCAATAGCCTTGACGCTCATCTCAGGTAGGGTCAAATTATGTTTTGGCGAAAAGCACACGACTTTTGAAATACCTCGTTCTGGTTTTGCTTTAAAAAAAGTAGGAGTACTATTTTCTTCAAAAGCAATGGGTTCTTGTTTTAGCGCAGCAAAATCATTTTCAAAGACAAAACAATCTTCATACTTAGGATTAACCATTCCGTTAGCTCGAACATTTCCAGCACACAAATAACATTCTGAATCGTATTCTGGTAATGTTTCAGAAATAACAACTTCGTTTTGTCCCTGCCAAGGGCGTTTTGCACGGTGGGGCGAAACCAAAACCCACTCGTTAATTAAGGGATTAAAACGTCTATGTGGATCTTCGTTGATATCAAAATTTTTCATGCTTTCATTTTATGTTTTTTGACACAGATTTCACGAATTATCACAGATTAATTTTGTGCTTAAAAATTTGTGCAAATATGTGTGGAATCAGCGTTAAGTTTTTTATTAATTATGATGGCTCATATAAGGATGTACCGTTTCCGATTTTAACATCGTAAATTTTCAACTCAATGTTCCATTTTTCTTGGTATAATTGAGCGAATTTTTGTTTAACGGCTTCTTCTTTTCCTTTTTTAATCAAAGTAATGGTGCAGCCACCAAAACCACCGCCCATCAATCGGGAACCTATTACGGCCTCATCGGCTAAGGCCAATTCGACCAAATAATCCAACTCGGGACAGCTCACTTCGTATTCTCTGGACAAACCATCGTGTGTTTCAAAAAGTAACTGTCCCAAAAGCTCCATATTTCCGGCATCCAAAGCTTCGCAGGCTTTAGAGACACGAGCAATTTCCTTTACTACATAATGCACGCGTGCAAAAACAACCGCATCCATTTTGTCTTTCAAAGTCAACAATTGCGCTTCGGTACAATTTCTGAAACTTTTGATTTCAGGAAAATTAGCTTTTATAATCGCCAAACCTTCTTCGCATTCTTCTCTTCTTTTGTTATATGCCGACGTAAACAAGGAATGCTTTACATTGCTATCAAACAACACCAAAGCATAGTCTTTAAAATCAGCGTTGTGGTACTCAAATTCCAAGGTATTACAATCCAATTTAATGACCTTATTTTCTAGTCCATGCACACTGGCAAATTGGTCCATAATACCACAATTGATTCCCACCCAATGTTCTGCCTTTTGACCCATCAATGCTCGATTTTGTTGAGTAATCTCCAATCCAAAAAGCGATTGCATTCCAAAAAGAAAACCACAATCCAAAGCAGCCGAAGACGACAAGCCAGAACCTACTGGAATATTGCTACTAAATACACAATTGACTCCACTAAAATCAAAGCCATTGTCTTGAAGCTGTTTCAAAACTCCTAAAATGTAATTATGCCAAACCGTTGAACTCAATTGAATGTCTTGCGATAAATCAATTGCGAATTCTTGATTCAAATCGATAGCCACGATTCGAGAAGTAGTCGTGTTCCTTTTTTCAAAAGCAAAGCAGATGATCTTATCTATAGCAGCAGGTAATACATAGCCATCGTTGTAATCTATGTGTTCTCCAATGATGTTAATTCTTCCCGGAGAAAGCACTATTTTTTCGGGCGTATTACCAAATGTTTCCTGAAAAAAAGTCGTCGTTTTTTGTATTAATGCGTCCTTCATTTATTTTAATTTAATCAAAAGCTCAAGTGAAACTTTCATTATTTTCTTTCCTTTGAGAAATGATGTTTTGACATTTTTAATGATTATCTCCTTATTAATGAATAATTAGATTACGGTGATTTTTTATATCTCAGTAATTTCAAGAACTACACTCGATTCTACCTTTGATGAAGAAACTCTCAAACCAACATTCATTAGAAAATCTCCGGTAAACGATTCTCCCGATTCTTCGAGATATTTTTTCCCTTCTGGCATTACATTTATTTCTTCCACTTTGTAGGTTTTATTCGGGTCTAAACCTTGAAAACGAACAGAATTGTATTGCGGATCATAAAGCGGATGAAGTGTATAAGAGAATAAAACAGCCTTACTTTTTGCCTCGTTAACATACATCAATACAGCACGGCTTTCGTCGTAAGGAGAAATTAGTCGATACAAATTGCCATGCCAAATAACAGGGCTCAATCGTTTATAGTTGACAACAGCTTCCTTAGTATAGACTAATTCTTTTTCTTTGAGTTCCCTTACATTAATATCAAATCCAAGTTTACCCATCATGACAACATCCGTTTTGAATTTAATGGATTGATTTCCCCAAGATGTTACGTGATTACAAATTGAAAAAGCTGGGAAAAACTGAGAATACCCCCATTGTATGAATACTCGATTAAACGGATCGGTGTTGTCGCTGGCCCAAAACTCAGTAAAATATTTGAGGAATGCATAATCCGTTCTTCCTCCGCCACCTGAGCACAGCATCATAGGTAGATTGGGGTATTTTGTTTTAATTCGTTCTAAAACTTTATATAGCCCGTTGGTATATTCTATAAATAAATGCGATTGTTGGTTTTTTAGATAAGTAGAATATGCATTGGTCATCATTCGGTTGCAATCCCATTTAAAAAAAGCCACACCTGAATTAGTTTGCATAATGTCATCTACCGTTTTGAATACAAAATCTTGCACTTTCGGGTTGCATAAATCCAGAACCAATTGGGTACGATAATAATTTTCTGGTCTATTGGGTAATTTCAATATCCAATCTGGATGTTTTTCGTATAATTCACTTTTAGGATTTACCATCTCAGGTTCTATCCAAATTCCAAATTTTACTCCTGTTTTCTCTGCTTCTTTCATCAAGAAACCGAGACCATTTGGCAGTTTTGTTTTGGTGGCTTGCCAATCTCCAAGACCTGATTTATCGCCACTTCGAGGGTATTTGTTTCCAAACCAACCGTCATCCAAAAGGAACATATCAACCCCAAGGGTTTTTGAATCCACAAACATGTCTGTCAATTTCTTCTCATCAAAATTAAAAAAAGTAGTTTCCCAATTGTTTAGTAGCGTTAATCGAGGTTTTTCTCCATCTTTTATTCCATACTTTCTAGCCCATGCATGTAGGTTGCGACTCGCCTGTCCTTTTCCTTTATTTGAAAAAGTATAAATAAATGATGGCGTAACGAATGATTTTTCAGGCTGAAGACTGTATTCTGAAGCAAATGGATTGATTCCAGAAGTTACTCGAAGTGCATTCTTATTGTCTAATTCGAAAGAAAGCTTGAAGTTTCCAGACCAAGCAATTGTTCCTGCCACAAGCTCTCCCGAATTTTCATCTGCTTTAGCATTCAGAGACAAAAAGAAAACTGGTGTTTGGTACATATTGTTACGAACTCCTAATTTTGAGTCGATTACTTTTGTACCACTGGTCAATTCACTTTCCTGCATACGAACTTCTTTGGCCCAATCTCCATGAAATTGAGTTAACCAATAACGATCTGCATCAAAATGCAACATTGAGGAAGCATAGTTATATAGCATCACTGGTTTCTTTTCGTGATGCTTAATTTCGGTCCATTGTTCAATTACGTTTTCATTAAAATAGGCTTTATAATGTAGTGTTACTTCTACGGGATATACCAAATCTTGTAGTTGAATAATGGTTTCAGTAGTATTGCCATCTATTTTTTCTGTACGATGACTGACATACACTAATTCCAAAGATGGATTCCCGTCATTATGCGTCATTCGAATCGCGGACTCAAACAAGTTGTCTGTTCCAAAAGTTGGATACGCTTGATGTCTTAAATTGACCAATGGATTCCCGTCATTTACCACAAATGATTTTGTGTTTTCTTTAGAAAGTAGGTTATATCCTGAATTACCATTTAGTTTTGTACCTAAATACGATTGATAAAGCAAACCGTTCTTGCCTGCCTTTAGAATCAAAGCTGTACTTTGAGTTTCAATCTGAATTTGGCGATCCTGAGCATTAGCATTACAAAAAAATGTTGTAAGAGCTACTAATAGTATTATTTTTTTCATTGAAATTGTATAGCGATAATGTATGTAGTTACTTGTATTTAAAGAATTTCAAATTTATAGATGGTTTTGTGTTTGTAACTCTCATTCTTCTTCAGAACAGCACTCGGAAAATGCTTATGATTGGGAGCATCAGGGAAATTTTGGGTTTCAAAACAAATTCCACTTAAAGAATGATAAAACACATTTTCTTTTCCTTTTATTGCTTCGCAGTTTCCCCCAACATATACATGTACCGCTGGTTGATCTGTATAAACAGTCATTTTTAGCTTGTTTTTTGGGCTAATTAAGGAAGCTGCCAATTCTTGTTCCTTGTTTAAAACAAATGTTGTATCGATTTTGGTAGGACATTTTTTGAAGGAAGAAAAATCAAAAGCAGCATTAGTTACGTTTACATAATTCCCCGTTGGAATATTCTCATTTGTTGCTTCCAAAATTTGATTAGAATTAATGTATAGTTCCTGATTGGAAACATCCGAATGATGTCCGTTCAAATTAAAATAACTATGATGGGTTAAGTTCACAATGGTATCTTCAGTGGATGTAGCATTATATTCAATAACTAACTCATTCTCCTCAGATAATGTATAGGTTAATTCTACTGCTAAATCTCCTGGATAATTTTCATAATTGTTCTGACAGTCGTACCTTAAAGTTATCGAGGGGTTTTCTCCATCACTTCTATCTTTAATAGTCCAAACTACATTACTAAAGCCTAAATTGCCTCCGTGGAGCGAATGATTATTGTTGTTTCTATTCAAATGAAATAGTTTACCATTCAATTCAAAAGTTCCGTTGTTGATTCTACCCGCATATTGACCAACTGTTGCTCCTAGGTAAGGGGCGCTTTTTAAATTAAAAGACTCCAAATAGGCCTCAAGATTGTCAAATCCTAAAACAACATCAACACTTTTATTATTCGCTATTGGTATTTTTAGTGAGGTAATAGTTGCTCCATAATTGATTACGTTTAAACGCATTCCATTTTTATTAATCAATTCAAAAGAATGTATAGCAATGCCATCAGACATGTTTCCAAATAATTTTGCAGAAGACCCCATAATACTGTTTTGACTATTTTGTTATTACTTATTATGAAAAATGAAATTCAAAAATATAACATTAAGATATTTTCACATACCGGTACCTACTAGTTTTTTTATATCTTGCAAAAAATTACATTATTATGAACATAATTTCCATTCAAAACAACCTAGGAATCCCTAAATACAGACAGATTGTTTATTCTATTGAAAAGGCAATCGAAGAAAAAAAATTAAAAAAAGACGAAAAATTACCTTCGATAAATAAAATTTGTATTGCCTTTACCTTATCACGAGACACGGTTTTACAGGCGTATGAAGAGCTAAAAAAAAGAGGCATTATTTATGCCATCCCAGGAAAAGGCTATTATGTAAAAAGCCTTGAGGTTACTATAAAACAAAGGATTTTTTTATTATTTGATGAGTTAAATATCTTTAAAGAAGACATCTACAATTCGTTTATGGAAAGTATTGGAAAAAATGTTCAGGTCGACATCTTTTTTCATCATTTTAACTACCAAATGTTTCGCAAGTTAATCACTGAAAGCAATGGTAATTATACAAAATATATCATAATGCCAACCAATTTGCCTAATACAGCAGAAATCATAAAAACCCTACCGGTGAATGAAGTATTTATATTAGATCAAACCAACTTAGCATTAGAATCCTTCCCGGCCGTATTTCAAAATCACCAAAAAGACATTTATGATGCCTTACAAAAAGGAAAATCTCATTTAAACAAGTATAAAAAACTAATTTTAATATTTCCAGGCTTCAGAGAACCCGAAGGAATGAAAAAAGGTTTTGAAAATTTTTGCGCCGATTACGCCTTTGAGTACGAAATTATACCACAGTTTAAAGGAAGAGAAATACATACTGGGGAAACCTATATTATTCCCAATGATAGAGATCTGGTTGATGTTATTGAAAAATCTAAACTACAAAACTTAAAATTGAGCGAAGATTTTGGAATTATCTCATACAATGAAACGGCTTTAAAAAAGATAGTCGGAAACGGCATCACCACAATTTCTACCGATTTTGAAGCTATGGGTAGGATTCTAGCTGAGATGGTTTTAAAAGGTAAAAAAGGGCAAATAGAAAACAAATGTACCCTAATCCTTAGAAATTCACTATAGTATAAAGTTCACTCTGCTTTAGAATGAACTGTAGCTCATCAACAAAATAGCCATTTGTACAATAACACATCCAAGGGGTGTGTTTTTTTGTACTATTAACCCGTTGGGTGAAATTGTTTTTTTGAATTTCACCAACGGGTACTATTAGTAACTTGTAATATCCCCAAACCAATAAAAGGACAAAGCAAAAGTAAGCAAGCTAAGCTTAGTTCTAACTTCTTACTATAATTCTCTCACTGGTATGCTTCCAAAAACAAAATATTTCTACTCATAAACTTGCTTAAAAAATGATACTTTTTGATACTATATTATCCACTTGAAAATTTTTAATAAAAGTTGATTTTTCATCAATAAAAAACGATACCCATTTGTAAAATTCTATTCATGATTTTAAAACTGATTGTTGATTATAATTCATCTACAATTAATGCTGGAGCTCTCACTGCTGACAATGCTTATGATTTTGACATCTGGAAACCTACCTATTCTATTATTCAAAATTGTAATATCTTTTTGTCCAAAATTGATAATGTCCCTGGAGATGAAGCTTGGAGAAATCGATTAAAAGGAGAAGTACTTTTTTTAAGAGCTTACGCCTATTTTAAATTGACATGCGACTATGGTGGAGTTCCAATAATTACCGAACCCTTTAATTTAAATAGTGATTTTAAAATTGACCGCAGTACATACGACCAATCAATCGATTTTATAGCTACAGAACTAGACAAAGCTACTGCTTTATTACCATTAACGACTTCTAGCCTTGGTAGAATCACAAAAGGGGCAGCACTTGCTATAAAATCAAGAGCACTACTCTATGCTGCCAGCCCACAATGGAATACCTCTAATGACATCAACAAATGGAAAAAAGCATCAGATGCTGCAAAAGCTGTTATTGATTTAAATATTTATCAATTATATGACAAAAACTATCCAGATATTTTTACAACTAATAATTCAGAAATTATTTCCTGTCGTTTATCTAGTAAAGATCCACAATGGAGTGCTTATAATGGAGTAGAGACCTTCTTGTCTCCAAGTGGATTTCATGGCTGGGCTTCTTTTGCACCAAGCCAAGGCTTAATAGACGCATTTGGAACCGCTGATGGTAAAGACATTACTGACCCTACATCGGGGTATGACCCTCAAAATCCTTACTCAAACAGGGACCCTCGTTTTTACAAAAATATTGTTTACGATGGCCGTGCTTATGGCAAACCAGAATTTTTTCAAGATCGTTATGATGCTGGCCATTCAAACAAAGCAGAATTTTACGAAGGCGGTCTCGATTCTCCTCAAGGATGGGACACTTGGAACAATAGCGAAACACGTTATGCTTTTCGCAAATATTGCGATACTACCTATAACTAAGTAATCAGAATAAAATAATGTCGTATTTTATTGTTTATATGTAGTTAAATTTGTATATTTATCTCATTATGAGATATGTAACCCTAAAAAAAGAAGAGATTGAAGTGTTAGAACACCTTCATCAAAAAAGCCCTAA
>NZ_JAPZSU010000018.1 GCF_027531905.1 Flavobacterium sp.
GCAGAAAGAATTAACGGTGCAATTGAAGAGCTAAAACGAATCGGTAGAGGATATAGAAACAAGCAAAATTTTAGAACAGCTATTCTTTTTTTTCACGGTGACTTAAATGGATATTCACACAAAACCCAGTAGAACCAAAAAAAACATAGGGTGTTAAAACCCCATGTTTAGATTCCATTAAAAAAAAAATTATTTCTTAGATTCTTCAATAGAAACTTTTCTGAATTCTTTTAATAATTTTTCTATTTCTAAGCTTGATTTACGAGCTCTAGCTCCAGCTGCCTTCACTCCTTTTTCAACAAGTGCTTCTGATTCTGTTTTGAAGTTTTCCATTTCAGCATTAATTTTTGCTACTAAATCTTTCATAATACTATTATCGTTTTAAATTTTTAGGCTACAAAAATATGAGAATCCTTTTATTAATCAAACTAGTTTATCTTAACTAAGCATTAATTCTATATAACCCGTTGGGTGAAATTCATATAAAATAAAAAACTTAACCACACTTCGATGCCTCAGTGCAGGCTAGCGCCAGTAGGTTAATAGCAAATAGACTTCGAAAAAATAGAAATAGCACTATTTCTCACATAGATGACTATGTGAATAGTGAAGCGTCTATTTGTTTCTTTTAAAAAACTATAAATTCTATGATTCTAGCCTGCACTGAGGCATCGAAGTGTGCTAAAAATATTTTCACCCAACGGCTTCTATAAAGTTTTTAAGCATCGTAGCAATAAATAAAAAAATGATTGCTGATTTTTGATTAACGATTTTTGATTGCTGATTTATAAAATACTGAAAATCATGCGATTTTTACTCACTTGCTCCAAAATCTAAAATGCATCGCCAGTTCGCTACCGCTCGTGTCAAGAATCTTTAATTTTCAATCTATAATCTGTTAACTTAATGACATTGCGCTCACGGAATTCCTGCTTAACGAGTATATTCTACTTTCACCACCACTCCATAATCTAAGGGTGTAGCAAAAGCCTCCTGTAAAGGGATCTTATTTATTCTACACAAAACACTTCGAATCACTCCAGAATGCGTGACTAAAATCAGCGATTTTTCATTGGGTTTCTCTAATTCCTCCTCCAAAAATTCCCAAACCCTTTGGTCCAAATCAATAAACGATTCGCCATTGGGCACCGCAACATTCACAAAATCATTCATCCACGGATCCAAAACCGTTCTCGGAATGGCGTTCCAAGCCTGCAATTCCCAGTCCCCAAAATGCATTTCTTGCAATCGAGGTTCTTCGGCAACTATTGGAATTCCTTTGGCTTTCTGAATATGCTGCGCCAAAATCGAACAGCGTTGCAAAGGACTAGTGTATAAAATGCCCTGCTCTGGCAATTGCTCCAAAATCGCATCAAAAATCGCATCATAAGGCACTCGAATGCCAACATCGCTTTGACCATAACAAATCCCTTTTTCACAAACCGTTTCGGTGTGGCGCACTAAATAAATTTCCATATCGCTAATAAGCTTAAGTAAAAAATAACTTCACACACTTGTTGTGTTGCTCCCAAACAATCGCCCGTGTACCCGTCAATCCATTTCTGAAAATAACGCGCCAAAAAATAACGCGCCAAAAAAACGGGAAACACCACCATCCCAATAATGGCGTGATTCGACATCAAAGCCAGCAAAGGCATCAGTCCAAAAAACAAAGCCCCCACCACCTCTTTCCAAGAATACTGTTGGGCAATGGGTTTGCTTTTGCTCGTAGCATCCTCCCGAGAATACTCGTGAGTAAAGACAATTGAAATTGCCGCCAAGCGACTCAAAGCATGCCCTGTTACGAAAACCAAGAAAAGAGTGCATAGTGAATAGTAATTAGTGTGTAGTGAATCGCTTTTCACCAATGTGACCAAACTCATAAACTTCAGCAAAAAAAGCAATACCAAACCAATCGCACCATAAGCGCCAATAGCGCTGTCTTTCATAATGGTCAAAATTTTAGTTTTGGTCCAACCACCGCCAAATCCGTCACAAACATCGGCAAAACCATCTTCGTGAAAAGCACCTGTAACCAGCACACTCACTATCATCGAAAACACAATCCCAATCTCAGGATTCCACAACCAAGAAGCCATAGCGTACACTCCAAAAGCAATTGCCCCGACAATCCAACCAATTAAAGGAAAATAACGAGATGCTTTGTTCAAATAATCAGGATTGTGGTCAATGTTCTTCGGACACGGAATTCGGGTGTAGAACATCAAAGCGGTAAAAAAGATGTGGCGTTGTTTTTTCATTTATTTATATTTTATAGAAGCAGTAACAAAAAGCCTTTATGCCAGCATCGTCCCGCTGTCCTTCCAATCTTTTTTTTTACACCTGTCAGGTTTTAAAAACCTGACAGGTATAAAAAAAAGGATATTCCCTCCCATCGGGGCTAAAAGGCAACATTGGTACTTCTATGGTTACATTTCGTTTTTATTGTTGGTTTTATATTTGGCTGACTCTTTACTTATAACCTGAGTTCTTTTGTGAAGAGTTTATGATACCCTATTTTTTTGAACTCCTGCAAGGTCTTTTTCTTGACCTTGTAGGTGTTTGCATCAATACAAAAATACCTACAATGTTTTGGAAACCTTGCAGGAACTACAATTTGATTCACAATTAATTCCGAACTCCTGCAAGGTCTTTTTTTGACCTTGTAGGTGTTTGCATTCTTCCAATCCTACCTACAAGGTTTTGGAAACCTTGCAGGAACTAAAATTTGATTCACCATTAATTCCAAACTCCTGCAAGGTCTTTTTTTGACCTTGTAGGTGTTTGCATTCTTACAATCCTACCTACAAGGTTTTGAAAACCTTGTAGGTATGGCAACAAATCATTTTGTTCTAATCATCTATTCCTTTTTGTTATTGACCCCCGCTGATTCAAAACTGGCCATCTCATTCAAAAATACTACTGCTGATTGCACTAACGGAAAAGCCAAAGCACAACCCGTTCCTTCCCCCAAGCGCAATTGGAGGTGCAACAATGCTTTTGCTCCTAGATAATCCAAGAGTTGTTGATGTCCTTTTTCAGCCGAGGCATGACAAAAAACAGCATTGCTAAAAATAGCTGGATTCTTCTTAAAAGCAATCAAAAAGGCTACTGTCGCAATAAATCCATCGACTAAAATTAACATCTTGTTTTTATGAGCTTCGAGCATTCCGCCAGCGATTTGCAAGATTTCAAAACCTCCAAAATACGCCAAAATCGAGTCTAAATCGTTAGTGCCTTTGTAATTAGCAATGGCTGTTGCCAAAATTTGATGCTTGTTTTGTAATTTTTCAGCTGTAACTCCCGTTCCTTTTCCGATGCAATCCGCTAAGGGAATTTGGGTCAAAAAATGCATCAATACCGAAGCGGTTGCCGTATTCCCGATGCCCATTTCACCAAAACCGATGCAATTTGTGCCCGATTGGGCAATTTGTGCCACAACGGTTGCCCCTTTCGAAAAACAAGTGGCTACTTCTAGAGCACCCATCGCAGCGGTGTGTAAAAACGACTGCGTGCCTTTGCCTATTTTAGCATGAATCAACTTCGTGTTAGTAGGGAAATCATAATTCACCCCCGCGTCTACAATCGACAATTCGATTTGGTTTTGGGTACAAAACACATTGATTGCTGCTCCACCTTCCAGAAAATTAGAGACCATTTGTCGGGTTACTTCTTGTGGATAGGCACTTACGCAATGATTGGCAATACCGTGATCGGCAGCAAAAACCACCAAATGCGGTTGTTTAATTTGAGGCGAAGTGGTTTGAAACACCATACCTATTTGGTGTGCAAGTGCTTCTAAATCACCCAAAGCACCTGTCGGTTTGGTTTTGTTATCGATTTTGTGTTGCAATTGACTCGACAAAAGTGTGTTGGGTTCCATTACCGTTTCGTCGAAGGAGGAAATTATAGTATCTTTTGATTGTATTGAATCAATCGCAGTGATAGAAGGAAGAGCGGATTTTTTCTTCCAACCCAATTGTTGCAACATAGGCTGATGCTCATAATTAGAGGCAGGTTTGCCTACGCAAAAGTAACCCAAAGGCTCTATGTTTTCGGGTAATCCTAAAATAGATTTGAATTCGTGATAGTTTAGAATCGACACCCATCCCATAGAAAAGCCTTGTTCGGTCAAGGATAACCAAATATTTTGTGCCGCACAAACCGCGCTAAATTTAATGGCTTCGTTACTCCCCACCGTTCCGATGGTAAAGGAATTCAGCACCGAACGGTCGTAAGCAATGACTAATCCTATAGGAGCCTCTTCGATGGCTTCGAGTTTTAGCGCTTGGTATTGTAGCTTTTGTTGCTCGTTATCGGTTGCATTGGACGCTTTTTTATCATAGGCTTCAAACAAAAGTTTGATGGCTTTTTTGACTTCGGAGGAACGTATAACGTAATATCGAGTAGCATCGGTAAGTCCAACAGAAGGTGCGTAATGTCCCGCTTGTAAGGCTTTTTGCAAGACGTCTTCTGGCACTTCGTCGGTGGTGAAGTGGCGGGTATCACGACGGGATTGTATGATTTCTTGTAGTGTCATCATCTTTTTTTTTTGCGTTAGGGATGGTAGTGGTATCCTTTGTTGCCGGGGTTCGGCAACAAAGATATAACGGACAGCCCGGCCCTTGTGGAAACGCCCAAATCTGTATTATTCTAAACCTCGCCTTTGATCACCATTGGGATTCCTGCTACCATAAAAACTACGGTGTTGGCCTTTTGGGCGATGTATTGATTGGTCCAACCTTGTAATTCCGTAAACTTTCGGCCGATGTGTGTCTCTGCGTGCAACCCCATCCCTATTTCGTTCGAAACGATGATGATGGTCGTGTTGGGTTGCTGGGCTATGCTGTCGATTTCTTTTTTGGCTTGTTCCAAACACAGATCGATGTCGTTTTTGTGATCTACAAAAAAATTGGTCAACCACAGGGTCACACAATCGATCACGGCCACACGATTTTCGAAAGGTATCTCGCTTAAGAATTTTTCTTTTTCGATGTTTTCCCAACGTTCGTCACGGTCTTTTTGGTGTCTGTCGATGCGGTTTTTAAAATCGGCATCCCACTGACGCGCTGTGGCTACATACATTGGATGATCCGACTTTTCTTTGGCTAATTTCTCAGCAAAACCGCTCTTTCCAGAACGTTCTCCTCCAGTAATCAAGTACATCATTTGGAATAATTTATGGCTTCATTAAAGCGCAAAGATAGTCTTTGTTGCATTTTTTAGTGTTAAAAATAAACAAGAAATTTTAGTTTTTGCCTTACATTTGCAATGAAAATCAATACCCAAACCGCATACGCTGGCATTCCATTGATTTAAAGTAAAGAGTAAAATTGACTGCAAATTCGCAAATTATTTTTCGTTTTCAGTATTCGCACTCTTCTTTATTTGTATCCAAAAACTTACCTTAAAAGGTATCAAAACTCGTTTATGAAAACCAAAATTATTCTTATTGCCTTGATTAGCTTGTTACTCTCATTGAGTGCTTGCGAGAAAAAAGGAAACACTACCTCTCTTTCGGAAACCACAGCTACCAATAGTATTCGCTATGCTTCTGGGCTTTCGATACAGAAAAACCCAGGATTTTCGGTAGTTACGGTTCGCAATGCTTGGCCTGATGCGAAACAAAACTTTACCTATATTTTGAAAGAAAAAAATGGTATCGTTCCAGATAGTTTACAAAAATATCCTACCATCGCTGTGCCTTTACAAAGCATAGTGGTGACCTCGACCACCAATATTCCGTTTTTGGAAATGCTGGGCGTGGAAAAAAAATTAGTAGGTTTTCCGCATACCGATTATATCTCGTCTCCAAAAACGCGACAACTAATTGATGCAGGAAAGGTCAAAAACATTGGTCAAAATGAAAAATTAGACACCGAGCAATTGATTGATTTGAATCCTAATTTGATTGTGGCTTTTGGCATTGATAATTCGAATCCTACGATTGATAATTTACAAAAAAGTGGTTTAAAAGTACTCATTCAAGCCGATTGGATGGAACAAACGCCACTAGGCAAAGCCGAATGGATTAAATTGTACGGCGCTTTGTTTGGCAAAGAAAAAGAAGCCGAAGTTTTATTTAATGACATTGTAAAAAGTTACAACGAAACACTAGCCTTAGTCCCTCAAAAAAAGACAAATCCTACCGTTTTATATGGCTCAATGTACCAAGAACAATGGTTTGTGGCCAAAGGCGATAGTTGGGTGGCGCAGTTTTTAAAAGATGCAAAATCTAATTATTTATGGAGTAGCACCAGAGGAACAGGAAGCTTGCCGTTGCCCTTCGAGAAAATTTTAGAAAAAGCCAAAAAAGCTGACTATTGGATTGCCACGGGATCCTTTAAAAACTTAGCGGAATTGCAAGCTAGCAATCCGCATTACCAACAATTTGATGCTTTGAAAAATAAAAACGTCTATACTTTTGAAAACAAACACGGAGCAACTGGTGGCACGATTTATTATGAATTAGCGGCAAGTAGGCCCGATTTGGTCTTGAAAGATTACATCAAAATTTTTCATCCCGAATTACTTCCGAATTATACGTTTACCTTTGCCGAAAAATTACAATAAATTGAGGTCTTCCTACATACATACTCTTCTTTTTATCACCTTAAGTATAGGATTGTTTGCACTGTTTGTGGGCAACATTTGTTATGGCTCTATCGCTATTCCTGCAAAGGAAGTCTTGAAAAGTTTATTAGGACAACCGGCTTCAAAAGACACTTGGGAATACATTATCATACATTATCGTTTACCCAAAGCCATCACGGCTGTACTAGTAGGTATGGGATTATCGATGAGTGGCCTATTGATGCAAACGCTGTTTAGAAATCCAATGGCTGGTCCTTATGTCTTGGGATTGAGTTCTGGGGCGAGTTTGGGCGTGGCTTTTGTGATTTTGGGTGCTGGTTTTTTACCTTCCTTCTTAAGCGGTATTTTAGTTTCAAAATACGGTGTTGTTTTAGCTTCAACTATTGGAAGCAGCAGTGTTTTGTTACTCGTACTCCTTGTATCCCAACGCTTACGAGATACTATGGCGATACTCATTATTGGTCTAATGTTTGGCAGCTTAACCTCGGCTATTGTAGGGACACTCACCTATTTTAGTTCGGCAGAGCAATTGCAGAAATTTACCTTTTGGTCGTTGGGAAATTTAGGTAATTTATCTTGGGAATCCGTGTGGATTTTGAGTGGTTGTGTAGGTATTGGGTTAGTCCTAAGTGCCTTTAGTATCAAACCGCTCAACGCCTTACTTTTGGGTGAAAACTATGCGAAAAGCATGGGACTCAACTACAGCAAAGCGCGATTGATTATTATTTTTGCTACGAGTATACTAGCCGGAAGCATTACTGCTTTTGCCGGTCCGATTGCTTTTGTTGGATTAGCCGTTCCTCACATTGCCAAATTGACTTTCCAAACCAGTAATCATCGGATACTGTTTTGGAGCACGCTTCTTTTTGGCGCAGGTATCATGTTGGTTTGCGATATATTTACACAAGTCCCCGGTACAGAAGTGAGTCTACCCATTAATGCGGTGACTTCTATCTTAGGGGCTCCTGTGGTGATTTGGTTATTAGTTAGAAAACAAAAAATGATGGGCTAATGGAAATGAGTGCTGTTTTAACCCAATAAAAACATAGTTTTACTAGTAAGTAACCAGTTAGGTGAAATTGAAATAGCATATGAATTTTAACCACATAGGAGCGTCATAGATTAATAGCAAACAGGTAAAGAACAAATAGAAATAGTACTATTTCACACATAGAATGGCAATTTGAAGATAAAATGTAAACGAAAGACTTTAAATACTATGAAACTATATGTTTCTATATAGTTTAAAATAATTGCAACCAACTAGTTAAAATAAAAAACTCTTTTCAATACTACTTGTTTATGACTACACAGAAACAACTCAATGAACTTACATTCGAAATAATTGGAGCAGCGATTGAAGTACATAAAACAATGGGCAAGGGATTGTTAGAAAATATTTATCATCATTGTTTAATAGAAGAATTAAAAATAAGAAACATCAATTTTATTTCAGAAAAAAACATTCCTGTATTTTATAAAGAAAAAAAACTTGCTATTGATTTTAAGTGTGATTTACTTGTTGAAAATACTATTGTTATTGAATTAAAATCCGTTTCCGAAATCACACCCATTCACAAAGCGCAACTACTTACCTATATGAAGCTTTTAAATATTCCAAAAGGAATTTTGATAAACTTTAATTGTTTTAATATCTTTAAAGAAGGACAAATGACCTTTGTTAATGAAATTTTTCACCAACTCCCAAAACACTAAATAATAAGCCGTTGGGTAAAATTCAAATAAAGCAATAACTTACCACATAGAGCCATAGATTAATAGCAAATCAACATAGAAAAAACAGAAATAGCACTATTTCTCACAATAGATAAGCTATGTGAATAGTAAAACGTCTATTTGTGTCTTTTAAAAAACTATAAATTCTATGATTCTATGTGGTAAAAATAAATCATCCAACGGGTTAAATTATAGTTTAACCTATTGGTTAAAATGAAGAATAGCAGTATTTATCGAACATCTATGTAAAAAGTAAAACTTCTAAAAGTCCTTTAAAACACTATAAAATTCTATGCTTCTAGCCTGCACTGAGGCATCGAAGTGTGGTAAAAAAATCTCAGAATGTGTTACATCAAATTCGTTGTACGGATTTAAAATTTAAAAAATGGAAGAAACTATCATCCTTCAAACCCAATCGATAAGCATTGGTTATCAAAACAAAAAAGTAAGCACTCTTGTTGCTAAGGAGGTTTCTATTGCGCTTAAAAAAGGAAAACTAACGGCTTTAATTGGTGCTAATGGGATTGGAAAATCGACCTTGCTGAAAACGATTACTGGAATTCAAACCCCTCTTGAGGGTGATGTTTTGTTGCACGGTAAAAACATAGCAAATTACAGTGCATCAGCTTTGTCACAAGAAATGAGTTTGGTATTGACCGAGAAATTACCTCCCAGTAATTTAACCGTGTATGAATTAGTAGCGTTAGGACGTCAGCCTTACACCAATTGGATTGGCACCTTGACCGAGGAAGATAAAATTCAGGTTGAAAAAGCATTGTCACTTACTCAAATCAGTCATTTGGCCGATAAAAAACATTATCAAATTAGCGATGGGCAATTGCAAAAAGTACTCATTGCACGCGCCTTAGCTCAGGATACGCCTTTGATTATTTTGGATGAGCCTACTACGCATTTGGATTTGTTACACAAAGTTTCGTTATTGAAATTACTTAAAAAACTCACCCACGAAACGGGGAAATGTATTCTTTTCTCAACTCACGATATCGATATGGCGATTCAATTGAGTGACGAAATGATTATTATGACGCCAGAAACCGTAGTGCAAGATGAACCTTGTAATTTGATTGCGAAAGGAAGTTTCAATACGCTTTTTAAAGATGAGCATATTGTTTTTGATAATGAAAAAGGGAAGTTTGTGATTACGGGTTAAGCCCCCTAGCCCCCAAAAGGGGGAATTAAATCCTTGGTGTAAAATGTATAACCGCTAAGTTCGCAAAGGGTTTACGCTAAGGGCACAAAAAAATAAAAAATAAAAGTCATCGAAGTTTTTTATGAATTGGAATGCTTATTTTGAACCATATAAGGCAAATAAGGGCATATAAGGTTAGTTTTGAAATACGCTTCTAAAAATTAAACCGCAAAGGACACAAAGGGATTACGCAAGGAACGCAAAAAAAATACAAACATATAAGTTATCGAAGTTTTTTATGAATAGGAATGCTTATTTTGAACCATATAAGGCAAATAAGGACATTGAAGGTTAGTTTTGAAATACGCTTCTAAAAATTAAACCGCAAAGGACGCAAAGGAATTACGCAAGGAACGCAAAAAAAATACAAACATATAAGTCATCGAAGTTTTTTATGAAATGGAATGCTTATTTTGAACCATATAAGGCAAATAAGGACATTGAAGGTTAGTTTTGAAATACGCTTCTAAAAATTAAACCGCAAAGGACGCAAAGGAATTACGCAAGGGGCGCAAAAAAATACAAACATATAAGTCATCGAAGTTTTTTATGAATTGGAATGCTTATTTTGAACCATATAAGGCAAATAAGGGCATATAAGGTTAGTTTTGAAATACGCTTCTAAAAATTAAACCGCAAAGGACGCAAAGGGATTTCGCAAAGGGGCGGAAAAAAATACAAACATATAAGTCATGGAAGTTTTTATGAATAGGAATGCCTATTTTGAACCATATAAGGCAAATATGGGCATAGAAGTATCCATCTGTGAAAATCTGTGGAATTTGTGTCTAAAAATTTAACCGCAAAGATCGCAAAGATTTACGCAAAGGGCGCAAAGACAACTATATAACTTCGTGTTACTTCGTGTCTACTTTGTGTTTCTTTGTGGTAAAAAAAACCGCTAAGGACGCAAATAGTACCAGCTCATAAAAACTGAACACTAACAGCTGTAAACTGCCAACTAAATTTTGCCCAATGAAAGTTGTCTTCTCGCTTCGCCAACAACAAAGGCAACAGAATTGGCAATATTAAAACTGCGAATCAGGGGCGACATAGGGATTTTTAATTGATTTTCTTTGGCGAACAAATCCAATACTTCCTGGCTCAAGCCTACGCTTTCTTTGCCAAAAACCAACCAGTCTTCGTCTTGAAATTCGATATTCAAATAAGAATGCTCTGCATGAGAACTCATTAAAAATACTCTTGAAGTATCTGGAATTACCTTCATCCATTCGGCTACATTTTGGTATTCGGTCACCTCCAGATGCACCCAATAATCCAGTCCGGAACGTTTGAGGTTTTTGTCATTGATAACAAAACCAAACGGGTGTATTAAATGCAGACGGCTTTCTGTACCAACACATAAGCGGCCAATATTACCAGTATTATTAGGAATTTCAGGTTCGACGAGTACGATGTTTAACATGTTTTAGTTTTTGGGTTTTGGATGTGAGTTGGTTCTAATTACTTTAAAAATTCACAACGCATTATTCAAAATTCATAATTTCTTTTACTTCTCCAGCTTGTAAATCGTTCAAGTGTACATTTCCTATTCGAATACGAACTAATCGTAAAGTAGGAAACCCTACGGCGGCAGTCATTTTGCGTACTTGACGAAATTTGCCTTCATTTACCGTAATCGAAGCCCATGAAGTGGGCCCGTGTCGCTCATCTCTGATTTTCTTACCTCGTGGTCCAAAATCAGGAATCTCGTTTACAATAAAGGCTTCACAAGGTTTGGTTGTATATTTAGTTCCGTTGAAGCCTATTTCAACTCCTTTTTTTATTTGCTCAATAGCTTCGGGAGTAATTACACCATCCACTTGAACATAATATTCTTTATCCACTTTTTTACTTCTAATTTGCTCACTAACTTTTCCATCCGTCGTCAAGAGCAATAAGCCTTCTGAATCTTCGTCTAAACGACCTATTGCCATCGTGCCCTCTGGAAAATCATACAGCTCTCCTAACAACCGTTTTTTCCGTTTCAGCTGATAAATAAACTGACTTAAATAGCCGTAGGGTTTATGAAGAAGAAAATGACGGTGCATGTATTTTGGATTTAAAGTCACAAATATAGCGGGTTATTCTATTTTAAAAAAAACTCACCTACAAAGTCTCTCTTTACTATACCTCATTATCCTCCTTTTATGACATCAAAAAAGCAAGTCATGTCATTTAACCTGTATTAAAAACACACAACAACTACTTTTACTACAAAGGAAATAAGCAAATAAAAACAACTTAATTATACTCACACTTTTCTTAAAAAATCTATTAGCATTTAAATCAAAAAATTATGAACGATGAATTCATTGGCACTATTAAACTTTTCGCAGGTAGTTTTGCACCTGCAGGCTATTTTACTTGTGAAGGGCAACTTTTATCAATCAGAAATTATACTGCGTTGTTTGCTATATTAGGAACCTATTATGGTGGAGATGGTGTTAACACTTTTAAATTACCTGACTTACGTGGTGCTTTTCCAACACAATGCACTAACACAGCGGGTGTACACCCTGGAGGAACTTATGTACTTGGACAAACTGGTGGAGAACAGGCTACGACCATTACAGCGATGAACATGCCACCTCACACCCACACTATAATAAAAGGACCAGGAACGAATATAACTGGAAATGTATCCGTAAACACCACATTACAAGCTAGTACAGGTGATGGTGCTAACTCAACTCCTTCCGCGACTAATAATGTTTTAGGAAAAACGGTTGATACGAGCGGAGCTGGAGACCCTAATTTGTATACTAATGCCACACCGAATCAAAATTTAGCAGGAATTAGTTCAACAGCGACCAATAATTTAAATTTTGACCCAACAGGCTTACAATTGACTCCTTGGGGCTCTGGCCCCATACCCTTGCCAACGCTACCCCCTTTTGTGGCTATGCAATATATCATATGCTATCAGGGAGTTTTTCCTTCTAGACCACAATAAATATAAAAAAATGGACTATTATTCAATAGTTCATTTTTATATATATATGATAATAAACACATTAAAAAATTATGATAAAAAAACTACTTCTCATTGGATGTTTTCTAAGTTTGTTTACATCCTCACTGGCTCAAACTACTTTATCACCTGGTGATATTGCTATTATAGGGGTAAATTTTGATGATTTTACTAATTATGAACTGACCATAGTAACATTGGCTCCCATTGCTGCCAACACACAAATTAGAATTAGTGATTATTGGTACAATGAGAACACACCAAATAAACTAACTAATATTACAAATACTGGTACTGCCTTGACATCAGAAGGATCTATTTTATGGCAACCTACGGAGGCTATTCCAGCAGGTACTGTATATAAAATAAGTATCGTACAAGAAGGCAATACTGTGACTGGCTTACCAGGAAACGTTTCAGTTACTGGATGGTCAACACCTATTGGTACTCCTTCATCACAAGGTGGTGACAACTGGTTCATCTATCAAGGTACTAGTGTCACAGATGTTACCAATTTTGTTTTTCTTTGGGGAAATGGTTCTCCTAGAACTATAAACAGTTTTACAGTAACTCCGGGTCAATTTGTGCCAAGTGGAAGTGGTAATCTAAGCAGTAATCTTGTAACTTACCTACCAACACCAAGTTTAACCTTAGGTACCAATGCCATTGCGTTAACAGTTGACCCGACACTCGCTACTGGTGGTCTTCATGGCGACAACAATGCTTATACAGGTATAAAAGAAGGCACAAAAGCAGCATTACTAGCTGCAATTTGTAATACAAGTAACTGGATTAAAAATGAATTAACGACTTATGACATCAATCCAGGGGGAACAACCTTCCCAGGTACTAATCCAATTTTTAGTGTTACAAACAATAGCGCACCAACTGATATTGCCCTTTCAAATACTTCAATCAACGAAAATGTAGCGGCTAACTCAACCGTGGGAACGCTTTCTACTACTGATCCTGATTCAGGAAATACATTTACCTATACTTTGGTTGCTGGAGCAGGTAGTACAGATAATGCCTCGTTCTCTATCTCTGGAAACAATCTGACAATTAACGCAAGTCCTAATTTTGAAACTAAATCTTCTTATTCTGTCCGCATTCGTACAACGGATCAAGGAAATTTAACTTTCGAAAAAGTATTTACCATTACCATCAATAACGTCAATGAAACACCAACAGATATTACTTTGTCTGATTCTGACATTGATGAAAATGTGGTGGCTAACTCAACTGTGGGAGCACTTTCTTCTACTGATCCTGATGCAGGAAATACGTTTACCTATACTTTGGTTGCAGGAGCAGGTAGTACAGACAATGCCTCGTTCTCTATCTCTGGAAACAATCTGACAATTAACGCAAGTCCTAATTTTGAAACCAAATCTTCTTATTCTGTCCGCATTCGTACAACGGATCAAGGAAGTTTAACTTTCGAAAAAGCCTTTACTATTTCCATTACTAATGTCAATGAAGCACCAACGGATATTACTTTGTCTGCTGCTGCTATCAACGAAAATGTGCCGGCTAACTCAACTGTGGGAGCACTTTCTTCAACCGATGTAGATAACAGTTCGTTTACTTATTCTTTAGCAGCTGGAGCTGGGGATACTGATAATGCTGCGATTACCATTTCTGGTAGTGATTTGAAAATTACTGCAAGTCCTGATTTTGAAACTAAATCTTCGTATTCGGTTCGTATTCGTACAACCGATCAAGGCGGTTTGACTTTCGAAAAAGCGTTCACGATTACCATTAATAATGTGAATGAAGCGCCAACGGATATTGCCCTTTCAAATACTTCGATTAACGAAAATGTAAGTGCTAATTCGGCTGTAGGAGCTCTTTCTTCTACTGATCCTGATTCAGGAAATACGTTTACCTATAATTTGGTTGCTGGAGCAGGTAGTACAGACAATGCCTCGTTCTCTATTACAGGAAACAGCGTGACCATTAACGCAAGCCCGGATTTTGAAACCAAATCATTCTATTCTGTTCGTATTCGTACAACGGATCAAGGAAGTTTAACTTTCGAAAAAGCATTCACTATCACTATTAATGATGTGAGTGATATAAATCAAGCGCCAACGGATATAACGTTGTCTGCTGCTGCCATTGATGAAAATGTGGCAGCTAACTCCACTGTTGGAACTTTGTCTTCAACCGATGGAGATACTAGTTCGTTTACGTATTCTTTAGTAGCTGGAACTGGAGATGCTGATAATGCTGTGTTTACAATTTCAGGTTCTGATTTGAAAATTATTGCTAGTCCTGATTTTGAAACCAAAGCATCTTACTCTGTTCGCGTTCGAACTTTCGATGGAACTTCCACTTTTGAAAAAGCCTTTACTGTTTCCATTAATGATTTAAACGAAGCGCCAACAGATATTACGCTGTCTGCTACTGCCATTGATGAAAATGTGGCAGCTAACTCCACTGTTGGAACTTTGTCTTCAACCGATGGAGATACTAGTTCGTTTACGTATTCTTTAGTAGCTGGAACTGGAGATACTGATAATGCTGTGTTTAGTATTTCAGGTTCTGATTTGAAAATTATTGCTAGTCCTGATTTTGAAACCAAAGCCTCTTACTCTGTTCGCATTCGAACTTTCGATGGTACTTCTACTTTTGAAAAAGCCTTTACTATTTCCATTAATGATATCAATGAAGCGCCAACGGATATTGCGTTGTCTGCTTTAGTAATTAATGAGAGAGTAGCAACTAACTCGACTGTTGGAGCTTTTACTTCAACGGATTTCGATTCAGGAAATACATTTACTTATTCTCTTGTAAATGGACTTGGAGATGCAGACAATGCTTCATTTAGTATTAGTGGTGCTACTTTACTTATTGCTACTAGCCCTGATTTTGAAACGAAAGCTTCCTATTCCATTCGTGTTAAAGCTACGGATCAAAACGGTCTGTTTTTTGAAAAACAATTTACCATTACCATTAATGATGTATGTGAACTTGACGGTTCTCTAACATTGGCTAATGATACTCTAAATCCTACGCAAACCAATGTGTCTTGTAACGGTGGAACTAATGGTTCAGCTTCCGTTACTCCTCCGGGAGGGGCTGGTGGCTATACTTATTCTTGGTCACCTTCAGGTGGAACGGCTGCAACAGCTACTGGTCTTGCAGCTGGAAGTTATACCGTAACGATTACAGGTGCCAATTCTTGTACGACTACTCGGAACTTCACCATTACACAACCCACGGCAATTGCTTTCACCACAACCGTTTTATCTGATTATGATTATAATACAGGATACAGTCAAACTATAGCAACTTCAGGAGGAACAGGAACTAAAACCTATGCTGTTACAGCGGGAAGTTTGCCTTCTGGTTTTTCGCTATCAACAGCTGGAGAGATCACAGGTATTTCGACTCAGATTGCTAATAGTACTTTTACGGTTACCGCTACTGATGCTAATGGTTGTACGGCTACCTATAATTATGTCTTAAAATTAAATCAAATCCCAATTACTGTAACTGCAACACCTTCTCAAACTAAAGTGTATGGAGAGAGTGATCCTGTTTTAACTTATACCGTATCACCGAGTTTACTTCCTGGCGATTCATTTACAGGATCTTTAACCAGAGTTAGTGGTGAAGATATCGGGAATTATGCTATTGATCAAGGTTCGCTTTCAGCTGGGTCTAACTATTTAATTACTTATGTTGGAGCTAACCTTACTATTACGGCAAAACCAATTACCGTAACGGCAACCCCATCACAAACGAAAGTTTACGGAGCAACTGATCCTGTTTTTGTTTATAGCGTTTCACCAAGTTTAGTAGGCAGTGATTCCTTTACAGGCGCTTTAACTAGAGCTGCGGGGGAGAACGCAGGAACTTATGCTATTAACCAAGGAAGTTTGAGTGCTGGATCTAATTATACCATTACTTATGTAAGAAAAGATTTTACTATTACGGCAAAACCTATCACAGTAACGGCAAATGCTTCACAAAGTAAAGTATACGGAACAATAGATCCTGTTTTCACCTATACTGTTTCTCCGAGCTTAGTAAGTGGTGATTCTTTCACTGGAGCTTTGACAAGAGTTGATGGAGTGAATGTGGGTGTTTATCCTATAACACAAGGAACGTTAAGTGCAGGTTCAAATTATACCATCCAATATAATAGTTCCAATTTTACTATTACTAAAGCAGATCAGGTAATTACCTGGAACCAGACTTTGGGATTAGGTTGTAATGGAGAAACTAGTCTTGTTTTGACGGCTGTTGCTACTAGTGGTTCAGCAATAAATTACACTTCATCCAATCCGACTATTGCAAGTGTATCCAATAATTCATTGCTTTTCCAAAATTATGGGGCCGCCACTATAACAGCTTCACAACCAGGCAACATGAATTACAATGCAGCTCCACCTGTTGTTTTACCAGTAGTAGCTAGTCAGCCAAACCTGATTAGAAAACAATTTGAAAATATTATCTTCTTTGACAATAGTTCTAAGAGTTTTAAATCGTATAGCTGGTATAAAAATGGGGTTTTAGTGCCGAGTCAAACTTCACAATATTTCAAAGAAAGTGGCGCCTTGAATGGGACTTATTATGCTGTAGCAACAAAATTAGACGGAACATTAATTACAACCTGTCCGTTGACTTTATCTCCATCAGTGGAAGATGAGTATATAAGAATTGTTCCAAACCCTGTTAGAAGTAATGCGAGTTTCCAATTGACTACGAATGTTAGTTCAAGTAAATTACAAAATGCACGTGTTGAGCTTTTTAATTTAATAGGAAACTTGTTAACTACTATAAATACAAGTCAAAACACTACTGACATGATCGCTCCGAGTGTTGAGGGGCTTTATATTGTCAAAATGACCTTAACCAACGGCAAATATTTTACTAAAAACCTTTTAGTAAAAAATTAAAGTGATTTATTGAATAAAACCTCCTCTTTTTAAAAAATGAGGAGGGATTATTCTCATAAAAAACAAGTTTGAGAAAGCAAAAAACCAATAGATAAAAGGCAATAACATACAGAAACGCTAAAAAAATTTACATCTATGAAATTCAATAGTAAAAACATAATTGGAACTATAGTTTTCTTAATTTCCCAAAGCATAGCTGCACAGTTTTATGTCGGTATACAGTCGGGAATAGGAATCATTCAGAGTGATATTGCTGGTCTAAAAACAGGTAATCGCCTAGGCGGAGCTGTAAAGGCAGGTTATATCTACTCTTTAACTAAACATTTTGGTATTGGTTCAGGGGTAGAGTTCTCCCAATACAAACAAGAAGTTACTTTGTCCCAGCCTTCTGCAACACTTACTAGTTTTGAAATTGACGCTTCAACTTCAGCATTTAATTATAACGTTAGCACGAAGAATTATAGAGAAAGACAAACGTTACATGCGGTGCAAATCCCTCTTTTTGTGCAATATAAAACAAATACAAATCAGGGTGTTGAAGTTAATTTTAGAGCCGGAGCTAAATATTTTTTACCTGTAAACTATAAAGTTAAAGCAACAGCTGATTACGTAAATGGTAGCGCTTATTATCCAGATGTAAACCTGACTATTGATGATTTACCAGAATTTGGTTTTGGTGGTCAGGCTAATTATTCCTCATCAGGGAAATATACCACTAAAGGCATTATAATGAGTTCTTTTGAGTTAGGATTTACATTTGATATGGGCAGTAAGCATTCGCTCTATGCGGCCATGTTTTTTGAAAATGGATATGGTACCATATTGAACCAAAACAAGAATGAGTCCTATATTGGTTATAACCCAACATCTGTATCAGATAGAGCAGCTAATGGTTTGTACAGTACTGACAAAGATGCGGAGATTAAACCTATAGCTTTTGGTGTAACCCTTGGATGGAATTTTAAATAAGTTCATTTTTTAAACTCCTACGAAAGGTCTTGTCTCAATCAAGGCCTTTTTTTGCAAAAGATTCTCTTTCAAAGTATGCATTTGGTTGTATTGGCACTCTCTTGTTCCTCATCCTTTCTGTGCGCTGTGGCTTTGTAAAACCAATTTCACACAAAGGCGCAACGACGCAAAAATATGTTTTACTTCTTTGATTTTTGGCAGGAATTACGAATAGTTCTATACCTTACTATCCATTTTACTTTTTTAACATCCCTTTTACCTCATCCAAATCACCATCTATAGTCTCCGTTTTTAAGCCTAGAATAGTAGCAATTAATGGATAAACACTAACGTTACGAAAAGGCTTTACTTCTTGTCCTATGTTGAAATTCGGACCTTTGGCATAAAAAATAGCTTGCATGTCTTTCATAGTATTATCGTAACCATGCGTTCCACCGCTGACTTTTTGTTCTAGTTTGTTGACCAAACTATACCCCGCCTCTGCTTCAACTAGAAAATCTAAAGCTCTTGGATTTGTCCCAAAATGAAATCTTTCAGGTACTTGATTCGTAGGATACCATTTGATGTGAGGCACTTTTTTCAAAGCGTCAGCAATAGCTTCTTTATAGCCGGGTTTAGCTTCAATACTCATAATCGGGTTAATTACGGCGGCATATCCATACCATTCTGGTTTCAGATAGTCTAAAATAGCGACTTTTTTATCGTTGCTGATGTCGGTCATTCCGTGGTCTGAAACTACAATTAAGTTGATTTCCTTACCGATTGGAAGTGCCTCTACTTTTTGCATGAGTTGCCCAATTACTGCATCAACTTGTGGCACCATTTTTTTATTTTCTTCCGACATAGGGCCGTAATTGTGTCCGGTTTCATCGGGCTGATCAAAATACAAGGTAATTAAATGCGGACGTTCCGCTTCGGGAAGGTTGAGCCACTCGATCACAGTATTGATTCTGCTTTCATAGCTGACTGATTCGTCATATTCTTTGAAAATACTGGCACTTTTTACACCGGTGTCCGAACCTGGCCAATAGAAACAAGCTGCTTTAACTCCTTGTTCTTCGGCGAGATTCCAAATGGGATTCCCTCCATAGAATTCGCCATTTTTTTTGGCGGCGGTTTTTAGAGTAAATATTTTTTGGGTTGCGGGATCATAAAAATTATTATTGATTATCCCATGATGATCTGGATATAATCCTGTGACCATAGCATAATGATTAGGAAAAGTTTTGGTAGGGTAACTGGGCTGCATGGACTCAGCTTTTACCCCATATTTTGCCAAACTATCCAAATTTGGGGTTTCAAAATAGTGAGGATAATCCCATCTAAATCCGTCTAAGGAAACCAGAATTACATAAGGTTTTTGCTGCTCTTGCGCTGTTATTCCAAAACTGAATATCCATAGCACCGCTAAATATAGGTGTTTCATCTGTAGCATTTTGTCAACAAAGATACGACATCGTTTTATCATTAAACAAACAAGACCTCTATAAGGAATCGTTAAATAAAACAACCCTAAGCAACAACAATGAAAGGGGCATACCTTTTGATAGTATTTCTCTTATTAACAACCATTTAAACCAAATAAAATGCTAAAAAAAACCCTTTTAATAGAAAACAAATCATCTATTTCAGCCAAGAATTTACAGCTCATAATTAAATCCGAAACTAGAGAAGGAACCGTTCCCATTGAGGAAATCGGTTTTTTAGTTTTGGATCATCCCGAAATTTACCTAAGCATTCCCGCTATGAATTTGTTAATCGAAAACAATTCGGCAGTGATTATTTGTAATAAAAATCACCTCCCCAACGGGCAATTTCTCAATTTGAACAGCCATCATATTCAGCAAGAAATCTTCAAAAATCAAATCGAAGCCTCCTTGCCTCTCAAAAAACAGTTGTGGCAACAAACCATTATCGAAAAAATTACCAATCAAGGTCTTTTACTCCACAAGTTAACCGGCCAAAAAAACAGCTTGGATTTTTTGGCTTCCAAAGTCTTGAGTGGGGATAGCAGTAATATGGAAGGCGTTGCCGCAAGTCAATATTGGAAAAGCTTTTTTGAAACTACGGACATCGCCTTCAAAAGGGAACGATTTGGTGATTATCCCAATAATTTTCTCAATTACGGTTATGCTATTTTGAGAGCAGCCACTGCCAGAGCTCTTTCGGGTAGCGGATTATTGAACACTTTGGGCATTCATCATAAAAGCAAATACAATGCTTTTGCTTTGGCCGATGATATTATGGAACCCTTTCGCCCGCTCGTGGATGAAAAGGTATTTGCAATCGTGCAATTGTATGAAGAACAGGAGCTCAACACCAAGATTAAAGCCGAATTATTGCAAATTCTAACGCAAACCGTTTATTTTGAAGACGAAAAAAGTCCGTTGATGGTGGCGCTACAAAAAACTGCCAGTTCCTTGCAGCAATGCTATACAGGCGAACGCAAGAAAATAAAATATCCCAAATTATGGACTTAAACGGCTACCGAATTATGTGGTTATTTGTATTTTTTGACTTGCCCACCGAAACCAAAAAGGATAGAAGAAACGCTTCTCAATTTAGAGGCAATTTGCTCAAAGACGGTTTTAGTATGATGCAATTTTCGGTATATATTCGGCATTGTGCCAGTAGTGAAAGCGCCGATGTGCACGAAAAAAGGATCCACCAACTCTTACCTCCTATGGGTAAAGTAAGTATACTGCGCATCACCGATAAACAGTTTGGCAACATTATGAATTTTTGGGGCAAAGCCGAAGTCCCAAAAGCTCCCCAACCGACACAATTGGAATTGTTTTAATCTACAAAATAAAAAATGCCTCAATCTTGCTTTATCAGGGCAAAAAAGAGGCATTTTTTCATACGATATTCTAAAGTAATCTATTGATTACTAGAAGGTAACAAGCCAACTAATATCGTGTCTTCTAATCTTTAATCAAACCACAACGTATAAATTAATAACTAATGCCAGTTTGTCAATATCGTGTCTTCTAATCTTTAATCAAACCACAACTGGTTGCTGCGGTTGGTAAAGCGTTCAGTTAATATCGTGTCTTCTAATCTTTAATCAAACCACAACTTTAGTCGTTAAATTACAAGATAAAATCTAAATATCGTGTCTTCTAATCTTTAATCAAACCACAACTATCTTCACAAACAGTAATTAATTTAACAAAATATCGTGTCTTCTAATCTTTAATCAAACCACAACTTAAATTGGTAATGGCTGATTTAAAAATAAAATATCGTGTCTTCTAATCTTTAATCAAACCACAACGTTCAAATAGAGTTAGTATAGGAGAAGGCTAATATCGTGTCTTCTAATCTTTAATCAAACCACAACAGGTAATAGTATATGTGCCATTGACCATTGAATATCGTGTCTTCTAATCTTTAATCAAACCACAACGGAAGAATTATTAGTAACTAATAATTATCCAATATCGTGTCTTCTAATCTTTAATCAAACCACAACTCTGTCACCAAAAACACTAACTTCAAAGTGAATATCGTGTCTTCTAATCTTTAATCAAACCACAACAGAGGTAAATCTATCAGGTAATTTAATAATAATATCGTGTCTTCTAATCTTTAATCAAACCACAACAGATGGTGAAAGAATACTTAAACAACATGAATATCGTGTCTTCTAATCTTTAATCAAACCACAACTGGTACAAATTCTTCAAACTCCATTCCATCAATATCGTGTCTTCTAATCTTTAATCAAACCACAACTAACGAATACGGCAAAACAACAACTTCGTCAATATCGTGTCTTCTAATCTTTAATCAAACCACAACAGTTATTATTTGTTAAGCTTGGTCTTAATCAATATCGTGTCTTCTAATCTTTAATCAAACCACAACTATAGATTGTTTCAGGATGATTTTTTATAAAATATCGTGTCTTCTAATCTTTAATCAAACCACAACAGGGCAATCGCACGTCAATTCCACTCAATAATATCGTGTCTTCTAATCTTTAATCAAACCACAACATAAATCATGAATATAGCAAAACAAGAAGCAATATCGTGTCTTCTAATCTTTAATCAAACCACAACATTTGCTCCTGAGCATCGTACAATGAGTTAATATCGTGTCTTCTAATCTTTAATCAAACCACAACAAAAAGAACAACGTTAGTTGCATCTTCACTAATATCGTGTCTTCTAATCTTTAATCAAACCACAACTATTATAGTTAATGAAAGAGATGAAAATTAAATATCGTGTCTTCTAATCTTTAATCAAACCACAACTGCTGAAGTATCTCCTTCTTTGCCTTTGTAAATATCGTGTCTTCTAATCTTTAATCAAACCACAACTAGTAATACATGCCATGTTATTATGTTATTAATATCGTGTCTTCTAATCTTTAATCAAACCACAACGGGTTTTTATAATGGTTTTTCAAAAATAGTAATATCGTGTCTTCTAATCTTTAATCAAACCACAACGTTACCTGATTGCAAAAATAATCTATCTTTAATATCGTGTCTTCTAATCTTTAATCAAACCACAACTAATTAGTATTTTAAATCGAATGGCGAAAGAATATCGTGTCTTCTAATCTTTAATCAAACCACAACTATACGGAAGTTAGTGGCAACCTATTCAGCAATATCGTGTCTTCTAATCTTTAATCAAACCACAACGTTTACTGCATACTTTGGATTAAATGTTTTAATATCGTGTCTTCTAATCTTTAATCAAACCACAACTGATTGATATACCAAGTATAGAAATAAACAATATCGTGTCTTCTAATCTTTAATCAAACCACAACCAGCGAGTCTTTCTGCTCTTTCAGAATCTTAATATCGTGTCTTCTAATCTTTAATCAAACCACAACTTTCAAGATATTCATTACATCCGCTAAAACAATATCGTGTCTTCTAATCTTTAATCAAACCACAACAATAATAACCTAATAGCCCAAGACGATAAAATATCGTGTCTTCTAATCTTTAATCAAACCACAACCTTTATCGGCTCTATTTGAATTGTTCGCCTAATATCGTGTCTTCTAATCTTTAATCAAACCACAACATCCCATTTTGAATTATCCCAACTATTAAAAATATCGTGTCTTCTAATCTTTAATCAAACCACAACAACCAAGCGATATTGTCTGTAGTTGGTGGCAATATCGTGTCTTCTAATCTTTAATCAAACCACAACAGAGTGAGCTATCGCCGAAACTCTGTTGTGGTTTGAGTCGTTTAAGGATTTGAAAATTGTATGTCAAAGAACTTTCATTTTTTGTCATTCCGACGGAGGAGGAAACACATAAAAAAAGCAACTAATGCGATTCCTCCCCCGTCGGAATGACAAACTTACGGCTTATTTTTATTCATAAATCGATCATTTAAAAATTCAAATTCGGGATTAAACGATCTTATTAATGCTAGTTTCTTTTCTCTTCTCCACCCTTTTAATTCTTTTTCTCTTTCTATTGCTTTTTGCACCCAAGTGAATTTTTCGTAAAACACCAAAAACTCAAGATTGTATGTAGATGCAAAGGTTTTTATCCCTTTTTCTATATTTTCTTTGTGTTGTTGTAATCGCAACCCCAAATTATTTGTCATTCCAATATAATAAGTTGAGCGGTACTTATTGGTAATTATGTAAACATAATATGTATGATAACCTTCGTTATACTCAATCATTGTATTGTTCCTATTCTTTTATTTATTTACTTCAATTAGTTATGCCACCTAATGAATGTCGAGCCAGAGGCAATTGATGCAAAAAATTGCATAAAAAAAACTTATAGCGTCAGCGATAACTAGAGTAACTTCTAAACTCACTTAATGTGATTCCTCCTGCGTCGGAATGACAAAAAAACCTACTTATATTTTTGCTTAATCTCTGCTAATAATTCTTCTTTGCTCTTTGTGAAAAAATCACTTTTTCTATTTTTTCTACTTTCATACTAACAAATGCTGCATAAGTATCTTGCTCACGGGCCTGCTTGATTAAATAGTTTCCTTCTTCACTTTTACTAGTAAATTCTTCTTTTACTACTTACTGTTTTAACCATTCATTATTTTGCTTCGCAAGAATAATACTTTGGGTGTTATGATTTCTATTTTTAAAGTGGTGTAAGTTTTACACCAAGCAAATTGATTTTACAACTTTTGTATTTTACCTGAAACGGAAATTTTAACTTTAATTGGGTTAAAGGTAAACCAACCAGTTTTTCCTTCTCCAAAACCTTTAATATAAACATAATCTCCTTTTGCATTTTTATCATCTCTGGAATCATTGTGTTTTCTAAAACATATTTCCATAAAATAATCTGCTCCAGCTATTTTTTGAACTTTATACAAGTTATCCGATAAATCAACTGTCGAATTCCAATTTATCTCATCTTCATTTTTAAACAAGATAAACATATCATTCTCCTTAAACGTCTCAATTACCCTTTTTCCATTGAAAGGTAACTGAATTTTGTTTAATCCCTGTTTTTTCCTTTCTACAACTTCCCAAAAACTCACGACATCTTTTTCTAGTTGTCCATCAATGGTTTCATAAATTAAAACATGGTCATTATTTCTTGGATTAACAAATTGATTTGAATTAGTTTTTAATTGTTTTGCTTTATTAATTGTTTCTTGAATTCTTACTTTTAAAACTGGCACAGGTTTTCCATTTTTATTTGGTAAAAATATTTGTGGATGTTTAACCCCATTCAAATCTACCTTAAAAAAAGTATTATCTGGAATTTTATCTTTATCGAATCCTCCCAATTCATTAACTCTTTTAAAAATTAAATTTCTAATTGAAATATCAACAACTTTCCCAATATGTTTTTCAGTTAATAAACTTTCTATAGGTTTTCTTATATGATAAGCTTCATCACTATTTGGAGCCTTTCTTTTACCGTAAACAAATTCTTTATGCAATTGCCCTCGAGCAGCTACTCCTTTATTGGTATGTTTTTCACCATTTTTTTCAATAGTTTTATAACGAATGGTAATATCGTTTGAAACTTTTTTATGAGAAATCAATATTCTTTCTACTGCTTTTTCGGCATCAAAATTAAAAGTTTTCCAAGGTAATGGAAATTGTTTTAAATCATACATTCTATTATATCGATTCCATTTTGATAATTCTTGAACATATGATAGTTTAGTACAAGCCATTACTAACGCATCAATTGCATGATGACGATGATCTTCTCTAGTTTTGGCATTTTCATCATTCAAAATATGATTTAAACCCCATTTTTGCCTCAAATTTGAAGTAGCTTGTCCTGGAGAGACCATTACATTTTTGCATATTTTAGAAAGATAATTTTTAGCTTCTTTACTAATATAGCGTGTGTCATTTAACTGTCTTGAAGTAAAATCATCATCAAAACTTTGTTTAACAAATCGCTTGAACTTGTTATAAGAATCTGGATACTCTTTTGTAAATGAAAATAATTTCAACGCTCTTTCTTTTATCGTTGACCAATTAGCTTCGTCATTACCATAATATTCAAAAGGTGTTTTATTTCCCTTTTTAATATTTTCTGTTCCCAAACAAAGAGTTTTGTTAGAAAAACTATCATTCAACGATTTACTCCATGGATGAATATGTTCAATCTGCCATTTGTTGGTGAATAATTCATTTAAAGGTATTGGCATACCCGTATAAGGGCATGTTTTTTTACATTCCTCCCAAAGCTTAAATTTTAAAATAGTGTCATGAGATAAATTTGTATATTTTAATACTTCAGTTTTAACCCTGTCGTTCTCCTTCTCCAAACGTTTTTGGTCTCTACGTATTTGATTACGTTGTGATTTAGAAACTTTTAAATCACGAGCCATTTCTACTTTTATCTCATCAATTTTGCCATGTTCATCCAATAACTCATTCACTAATTTTCGCAATTCAAATAAGGCTGTGATTACAATTGGATTTTTAATTTTTTGGATTTCTTTATCTGCTTCTTTTCCAACAGGTAATTTATCAATCAATGCTGCCACATCAATTGTTGCTGAATGATGATATAATTTTCGCATTTGATGATCAGAAATACCATAGTCATTTCTAAGAATATCTTTAATAATATCAATAAAACCTCCTTTAGTTTTTGAACGAACAATACCTTCTGTATTATCAATTAAAAAATCCCTCTTCTCTTCTGATAAATTGTACCAATTATTCCCAAACACATTTTTTATTCCTCCTAAAACTACTGCCACATCATAAGTAAAACCTATTTGCAAGAAAGGTAAAATATTAGCAATCGCTTTTCTACTAAGACTTGAGTAACCATCCTTAACATTAAACTTTGAAATAGCAATCGCTTGCTCTTCACTAAAATTCCAATTTTTAATAGCGTAGTCTTTTAGATTCGATTTACTATCAAAAAAATATAAAACGTGCCAAATATCTTCTTGCTCTTTTTCAGTAAACTCAAACCATTTTTTGCCGAAATATTTTTTGTTTGACAAATTAGCAATAGTGTAGGTACCCACTATCTTATCATCATCTTTATAATTGAATTTAAACTCAGCAGTTTCCTTACCAATAGCTTTTCTAATTTTTTTAAACTCCGGTTTTTCGTTTGCATATAGAAACTCAACTATTTTTAATTTCTCTTCTTGCGAAATTTTATTTCCGTTGTATTCAACCGTATTTACCCATTGCCAAATTCTAAATTGCTCAAACGGAATAGCACTAATTGGACATTTGGTTTTGGATGGTTCAAAAGAGCAATTTCCTACCAAGTGTTTTTGCGAACGCAAAGGTCGTTGATGAAATAAAATACCGTCTTCTTTGTAACCGTCTAATTTTCTTCCACCAAATATTGTTTTTAATTCTTCTGTAAGTTCTCCATGAAATTCCGCTTGTTTATCCCAAATCAATTCAAATTCATCCACATACATTTTACGTGTAGTGTATCTATTACGGATTCTTTCCAAGCCCTCTTGAAAAGGTTGGTTTTCTTTTGGATAAATTTCGAATAAATAAGAGCCAAGTGTTTTCTCTTGAATTTTGTCTTGTGTTTCTGTAATTCCAATTTTCCCTTCTTTTGGATTACCTTTAAAAATGGCACCATCATCTGTTCCGCCTTTTCTACTATTACTTAAAAAACCACGTCTTTGAATTAAATGGTAAAAAATTCTACCCATTTCTTCTAAAGTTAGCTTTTCATTCAGCGCTTTTTGTCGCAATTCATAAGGGTTCAACGCAAACCAATTGGCTAATTTATCTGATGGAAATTCTTTTGTTTTCTTCCAATCTTCAAAATCATTTGCTATCATTGGACACATTTTATTCTCTGAGAGTGCTTTCAGTAATATCTTTTTTCGCAATCTTCTTCTAAAAAATTGTCTTCTAACGCCTCTTGCTCCCGTTCTTCCTGCGTTTTTTGACATTTCACGTCCTTCACCTTCTCCCAAATTTTCAACACCCATCGGAAAAATTCGACTACCTATTCCAAGAATTTTATTAGTCTGTTCGTTAATTAAAGCCCACCCAATCGAGTTAGTTCCCAAATCCAATCCTAATATTTTTGCCATAGTACTATTCATTTTGTAAGAATTTTTAAAGCTATGAAAAAATAAATTATGAACATTACGGTTTTCCACATTATAAATAAAGATTTTTTTTCCTACATTTACGACAGATTAAAACTTCTAATCTTTAATCTTATCACAATAAGGCTATATGCCGTAGGTGAAAACCTTAAGTCCTGCTTCGGTGGGACTTTTTTTATATCTTTAAGTCCACTTAAAACTACATTTTTAATTCTTACTTTTACTTTTCAAAAAAATTATCCTCTATGTCTGACTTATTTTCTTTTTTATTGGTTTTTATCGTAGCACTTGGTCTTGGTCTTTTTATAGGCAAACTGCTGTTTTCGGCTCGTTTTGAGTCACAAAAAATAAGCTTGGAAGAGAAAATCAATGCTGTACAACATTTGCTACAACAACAAAAAGAACAAGCTACAAACGATAAAACTACATTCGAAAAACAATTGCAAAGTAGCCTTCAAGAAAAAGAAGCCATCCGAAATGAAAAAGATAGCTTGGCGATTCAACTTTCTAAAAAAGAGGTAGATTTTGATAATTTGTTAGAGCGTCATAAAGAACAAAAAAATGAAGTGGAACAACTTCAAGAAAAATTTACCAAAGAATTCGAAAATTTGGCCAACAAAATTCTAGACGAAAAATCGAATAAATTCACCGAGCAGAATAAGGAAAACATGAAGAATATCTTGAGTCCCCTTCAAGATAAGATTCAGTTATTCGAGAAAAAAGTCGAAGACACCCATAAAGAAAGTATTGACTATCATGCGGCGCTGCGTCAGCAAATACTAGGTCTTCGTGAAATGCATTTACAAATGAGTAAGGAAACTATCAATTTGACCAAAGCGCTAAAAGGCGACAGTAAAATGCAAGGAAATTGGGGCGAACTGGTATTGGAACGTGTACTTGAAAAGTCAGGCTTAGAGAAAGGACGGGAATACGAAGTACAACAAAGTCATGTTACCGAAGCGGGTAATCGCGTGTTTCCCGATGTGGTAATTAACTTACCTGATGGCAAAAAAATGATTGTCGACTCGAAAGTTTCTTTAACCGCCTATGAAAAATACATCAATGAAGACGATGACAACATCAAAGCTACCTTATTGAAAGAACATGTTTTGTCCATCAAGCGCCATGTGGATCAATTGGGTGAGAAAAATTATCAGGATTTGTATCAGATGGAAAGTCCTGATTTTGTACTGCTTTTCATTCCTATAGAGCCGGCATTTGCCATTGCTTTGAATGAAGATACCTCCTTATACAATAAAGCTTTTGAGAAGAATATCGTAATCGTAACCCCTTCTACGCTATTGGCTACTTTACGCACTATTGACAGTATGTGGACCAACCAAAAGCAACAAGAAAATGCGGTTGAAATCGCGCGTCAAGCGGGGGCTTTGTATGACAAATTCGAAGGTTTTGTAAGTGATTTAATTAAAATAGGAAAGAAAATTGACGAAAGCAAAGTGGAATACGGAGCTGCAATGAATAAGCTAGTGGAGGGCAAAGGCAACCTAATTGTAAGTGTAGAAAAATTAAAAAAGATGGGCGCCAAAGCCAAAAAAGCTTTGCCTGAAAATGTATTGAAAAGAGCTGAAACTGATACCAACAACCTTATCAACTAAAACAAATGAAAAAAATTGCCGCTTTATTACTACTCGCTGGAGTGCTAATCGCTTCTATTTATATGGCTTTCATTTATTACATCCCTGTAAGTGATGGCATACGTTCTGGAGAATTGATTCGATTGAGTCACAAAGGTGTGGTCATCAAAACTTGGGAAGGTGAATTGAGTCAAGGTATTTCGGGTGCCCAAATTTTTCGTTTTTCTGTATTAGACAAAGATCAAGCTGTAATCGACAGCTTAAAACTGTTTCAGGGACACTATGTGCGTTTGACTTATGAAGAAAAAAAACGCACTTTTATGTGGTGGGGCGAAACCCGTTTTTTTATCACATCGGTTCAAAAGGAAACCTCTCCATTTAATAATCGATAAGGATGAGTACCGAATTCAAACCCGTATCAGCTTCTCATATTACCATTTCAGAATTGATGTTGCCCTCTCATACAAATTTTAGCGGCAAAATTCACGGAGGCTATATTTTATCCTTGTTGGATCAAATTGCTTTTGCTAGTGCGTCTAAATTCTCTGGAAACTATTGTGTCACTGCCTCCGTCGATACTGTAAATTTTTTACAGCCGATAGAAGTTGGTGAATTGGTGACCCTGAAAGCCTCAGTCAATTATGTAGGAAGAAGCTCGATGATTGTAGGCATTCGAGTAGAAGCCGAAAACATCCAAACAGGCGCCATTAAGCATTGTAATTCGTCCTATTTTACGATGGTTGCCAAAGACGATAGTGGCAAAAGTGTTTCCGTTCCAGGATTAGTACTAAAAAGCCTAGATGATGTGCGTCGCTTTAGTAATTGTTTAAAACAAATTGAACTCAAAAAAGTGCACGAAGTACATGAAGAAGAATTTAATTATTGTTCCCCAGAAAATCTAGCGCATCTTTCGCAATACCATATTCGTTTAGAATTATAAGAAAAATACTCTTCTAAAATTTAATTGCTAAAAACAATTAAAACATGTAACTTTAAGAGATTCAATTTCTTGGTTCCTATGAAAAAAATCACTTTCCTTTTCTTATTTTTCCATTCGTTATCTATTCACGCTCAGGATTGTTTGTCTACTTCTAAAGGGTTTGTGAATTTTGAAGCTTCGGTGCCTTTATTTGAAGAAGTGAAAGCTGTGAATCCCTCCGTAAAATGTTTGGTAAAATTAAAAACCAGCGCAATCAGTTGCACTATTCTCATCAAACAATTTCAATTCAAAAAAGACTTAATGCGTGAGCATTTTAATGACAATTACTTAGAAAGCCACCATCATCCCAAAGCCACTTTTATTGGTACCATTGAAAAATTTGATTATAAATTGCTTGCTGAAGAACCTACCGAATATCAAATAAGAGGGATCATCAAAATACGCGGCAAATCGAAACCCATACTTTGCAAAGCTTTCTTAAAAAAAGTACCCAAAGGCATGGAAATCAATTCTTCGTTTGTTTTAAACACAGACGACTTCGATATCGAAATACCATTTATTGTAGCTACTAAAATATCCAAACAAGTCCAAACTACTTTAAAACTTGTGGTTTTAGAATGAGAAATCGGTATTCAACATTTTTATAAACTATGAATAGACTACAAAATTTCCTTGATTTACACAAAGGAGAAGAAGACAAACAAAAAGTATTAGAAAACGTAAAGTCGAACATTTCCTTTAGAGGTTCGACTGTTTGGATTTTGGCTTGCGCTATAGTAGTGGCCTCGGTGGGTTTGAATGTAAACTCAACCGCAGTTATTATTGGTGCTATGCTCATTTCCCCATTGATGGGACCTATTGTTGGTGCAGGATTTAGTCTGGGAATTTATGATTTTGAATTATTAAAAAAAGCAGCCAAAAACCTTATTATTGCCACTTTAGTGAGCTTGTTGGTCTCCACGATTTATTTTGCCCTCAGTCCGTTTAAAGAAACCCAGTCTGAATTGTTGGCGCGTACCTCACCCAATATTTATGATATTCTGATTGCTTTTTTTGGTGGACTAGTAGGAGTTATTGCTATCACAAGAGTCGAAAAAGGAAATCCAATTCCTGGTGTTGCCATTGCTACCGCTTTAATGCCTCCTTTGTGTACCGCAGGCTATGGCTTAGCAATAGGGAACTGGAAATATTTCCTAGGTGCACTTTTTCTTTACACCATCAATTGTGTGTTTATTTGCATTTCCACTTTTATAATTGTAAAATATTTAAAGTACCCTGAAGTCAATCATGTTAATCCAAAATACCGCAAACAAATAAAATATACCATTACAACCCTTATCGTGTTATTGATTGTACCCAGTGTCTATTTTGCCTATTTATTGGCACAAGAAAAGCAATACAAACAAAAAGTGGAGCTATTTTTAAATGATGAATTTAACGACAAAGGGTTTGCTATTTTGTACCAAAAAATCAATTACAACAAAAATCCAAGAAGTATTGAGTTGGCTTTTTTGAATAAAAAAATAACCAAGCAAGAAATCCAAAACTTAAGCGAATTGCTAAAAAAATATCATATCGAAAATACTGAATTAGTCATTAAACAAGACACCACAGATATCAAGAAATACATTTTGGAAAACAATGCTACGGAAAAAGCTAAAGAAAACGAAAAAGATGTCATGATTCTGAATTTAGAAAACAAACTCAAATCGTATAGCTACAACAATAATGCATTAAGAGAGGAAATTGCCATTTTGTTTCCCGAAATAAGCAACATTTCGGTAGCCAACCATATTTTTAATGAAAATAGTGACAGTACTTTTACCAAAACGATTGCCATTTACAAGAGTACAAAAAATCTAACTCCCAATGATGAAGAAAAACTAAAAGAATGGCTTAAGAAAAGAATCTCCAGAAATAGTATCGCAATCTATCGCGAAAAAGAAGATTAGTCTATTTCAACACACGATTAACCTGTGCAAAATTTCGACTATAATATCCTTCTTTTGTAGAAGAAATAATTACGCCACTATTTGTTGAAGAATGAATAAATTTAATCTCTTCCCCAACTACATCGACCACCATACCTACATGGTTGATTCGTCCACTACCTCGGGTTTTAAAGAAAATTAAATCTCCTTTTTGGGCTTCTGTTGGTGTAACTCTTATGCCGATATTCGCTTGTTGACTTGAAGAACGCGGTAATTTTATATCCAGCGCACTAAACGTAGAACACATTAACCCAGAACAATCAAAACCAGCTCTTGTTGTACCCCCTGGCCTATAACGAATGCCTAAATTATCAGATGCTTTAGCAATTAAATCATCTGCCATGGAGTAATCCCCAAAAAAATTAGTAGAAGTAGGCTCAGCAACTGCCGCATCTACCTTAGCTTCTGTTTCATTCACGGCTATAGCATCAACGCCTTCTTTAATTTTCAGCACTTCGCCAACTTTCAATTTTTTACGAACCGAAGGATTTAATTTTTCTAATGCTGCAACCGTCATTCCGTATTTTTTAGCAATGCCAAACTTAGTTTCTCTCGGTAAAACTTCATGAACAATAGCCGTTGTTTCTGGTGAGAGAGTAGCTTTTGAGGTTGTCGTTTCATTTACAATCTGCTCATTGACTACTGTAACTGGAGTTTCTGTTTTAACTGTAGACGGATTTGAAACTTCAGCTAATTTAACCCCTTCATTTGTTTTATTTTGCAGTGGAACATTCAGTTTCTTCCCAATTTCAAGGCCTTTGGCAACAATACTTGGATTCCTTTTTTCAAGTTCTTCGACTGAAATTCCATAGCGCTTAGCGATGCCGTACTTTGTTTCGCTAGCCACTACTTCATGGATTTGTTGCTCTTCGTTCACCGCAGTTGGAGCTACAAACTCACTTATCGAACTATTATTTGAGGAAATAGCTGTATTTTGTTCTGATTCGCTTACCGATGCAACGGCTGGTTCTTCTTTTAATTCGAAGTTTTCAGGTACCACTAATTTTATTTTCTTTCCAATTTGCAAACCAACCTTCTCAATGGAAGGATTACTTTTTTTAATGGCTTCTACTGTAAGATTATGCTTTTTTGCAATACCAAATAAGGTTTCCTTGGGCAAAACTTCGTACTGAATCTCCTTGGTGTTTTTCTTTTTCTGTGCTAGTTCTTTTTGAGCTACTTCCTTTTTATACTTCTTATTTGGAATTTTCAAAACCGAATTTAACTTTAGAATCCCTGAAGCTTTTGGATTTAAATCAAAAATTACTTTTTGACTCACATGATACTTTTCGGCTATCGTAGAAATAGTCTCCCCTTGAGAAATTTTATGTTCAATAAATTTTTCTTGTGAAAAAACAGTTGTAGTTGTACCAACCAAGAGCCAAAATAGTATTCTAAAGTGCTTCATCTTTATTTTTTACAAATTGTGTGTTATTTTTATCCAAAAGCCTATTTCATAGAAATTAGATTAAAAAAACTGTTTTTTTTAGATTAAAAACATCGTTTTTATCAAGAATTACAAATATACCTTTTTTTGGCAATTTAAAAATGTTAAAACTATTATAAAATCAGTCCACACGATCTTGATGGGAAACAAAAAGGATCTACCCTTAATTGTGTGGGTTTTGTTGTTTTAATAGTATTATTCTAACAAAAGTAATTTCTATTTTTGAACCATTTAAGGCATTTAAGGTCTTATAAGTTTGATAAACATACCGCTCTTATTTCTTACACAACTCTTTCTACCTCTGCTACAACGAATTAATATACCTACATTATAAATAGCCAATGATTCTTATTGGCCTTACATACCTCCTATTTTTTCGAAGTTTAATTGTTTAACTGTTTAATCGTTTAAAAACAAGTTGTTTGAGTCATTGCGTCCATTGCGTATATCCTTAAATTTTGCCACGGATTACAAAGATTGAACGGATTTTTTACTTTTAAGCTAAACCTTATATGACCTTCAATTCCTTACATGGTTCAAAAAGCACATCAGCAATTACTTCTATGACTTATATGGTTATTTTTTTTTGTGGGTTTACCTACACAGTTGAGGGTAGAACCACAAAAAAAGCTCCTAAGTTACCTAAGGAGCTTAAACTAAATTTTTTACATGTATTACGCCTGACCTGCCGTTGCGATTAAGTTTAATGCAGAACCAGCCACAAACCAACCTATTTGGCTTTCATTGTAAGTATGATTCGCCAAAATCATATCTTTCGATCCTTCTGCATGAACTACTTCTATTTTTAGCGGTCTTCCGGGTGCAAACTCCGTTAAATCTAAGAAATTAAAAGTATCATCTTCTTGAATTTTATCGTAGTCCAACTCATTGTTAAAAGTTAAAGCCAACATGCCTTGTTTCTTTAAGTTCGTTTCATGAATACGCGCAAATGATTTTACCAAAACGGCTTTAACGCCTAAAAATCGAGGCTCCATTGCCGCATGTTCCCTTGAAGACCCCTCTCCATAATTATGATCTCCTACAACTATTGAAGGAATTCTCGCAGCTTTATATGCTCTCTGAACCGCTGGAACTGTGTCATAACTTCCCGTTAATTGATTTTTCACCTCATTTGCTTTTTGATTAAAAGCATTGATGGCTCCAATCAACATATTGTTGGAAATATTATCCAAATGACCTCGAAAACGCAACCATGGGCCAGCCATCGAAATATGATCTGTGGTACATTTACCAAAAGCTTTAATCAACAATTTAGCACCCGTTATGTTTTTGCCATCCCAAGCTTCAAAAGGAGCCAATAATTGCAAACGGTCTGAAGTTGGACTAACTACGATTTGTACTTTCGAACCATCCTCTGCTGGAGCTTGAAAACCCGTATCATCTACCTCAAATCCTCTTTTGGGCAATTCGTCCCCGAAAGGAGCATTCAATTTCACGGGTTCTCCATTATCGTTCAACAAGCTATCGGTTAGCGGATTAAAATCCAATCTACCTGAAATAGCAAGTGCGGCTACCATTTCCGGAGAAGTTACAAAGGCGTGGGTATTTGGATTCCCATCGGCTCGTTTAGAAAAATTACGATTGAATGAGTGCACAATAGTATTTTTTTCTCCTTTATCCGCTCCTGCTCTATCCCATTGTCCGATACAAGGACCGCAGGCATTCGTAAACACTTTGGTTCCCATTTTTTCGAAAGTGGCAATAATTCCATCTCGCTCTATGGTATATCGAATTTGCTCTGAGCCTGGATTAATTCCAAATTCCGCTTTTGGCGTAATCCCATGAGCAACCGCTTGCTCCACAATAGAAGCGGCTCGAGCCATATCTTCATAAGAAGAATTGGTACAAGAACCTATAAGTCCCCATTCTACTTTTATTGGCCAACCATTAGCGGCGGCTGCTTCCTTCATTTTCGAAACCGGAGTCCCTCTGTCTGGAGTGAATGGCCCATTGATATGAGGCTCTAATTCTGACAAGTTGATTTCAATCAATTGGTCAAAATAGTGTTCAGGATTGGCATATACTTCTGGGTCAGCCGTCAAATAAGAAGCAACAGCATCGGCGGCATCAACCACATCCTGACGTCCCGTAGCTGCTAAATACCTACGCATAGCATCATCATATCCAAATGTAGAGGTGGTTGCGCCAATTTCAGCACCCATATTACAAATTGTTCCTTTTCCTGTACAAGACATATTGATCGCCCCTTCACCAAAATACTCAACTACAGCTCCAGTTCCTCCTTTCACTGTTAGAATATCGGCTACTTTCAAAATGACATCTTTGGGTGCCGTCCATCCTGATAATTTACCTGTTAGCTTTACACCAATAAGCTTTGGAAACTTTAATTCCCAAGACATCCCTGACATTACATCTACCGCATCAGCTCCACCAACACCTATGGCTAACATCCCTAAACCACCTGCATTTACGGTATGTGAATCGGTACCAATCATCATTCCGCCAGGGAAAGCATAATTTTCTAAAACAATTTGGTGAATAATCCCAGATCCTGGTTTCCAAAATCCAATACCATATTTATTAGAAACCGATGATAAAAAATCAAATACCTCTTTCGATTGTGTATTGGCTACAGCCAAATCAGATTTAGCTCCGTTTTTAGCCAAAATTAAGTGATCGCAATGGACAGTTGTTGGGACAGCTACTGTTTTCTTTCCCGCATGCATGAATTGCAACAAAGCCATTTGAGCGGTAGCATCTTGACAAGCTACCCTGTCTGGTGCAAAATCTACATAGTCCTGTCTTCTTTCGTAAACAGACTTTGCCTTACCATCCCAGAGATGGCTGTAAAGAATTTTCTCTGTTAAAGTAAGGGGGCGACCAACCATCTCGCGTGCAGCATCAACACGTTCAGCCATGCTGGCGTACACTTTTTTAATCATTTCAATATCAAAAGCCATAAGATAAATTTGTTTTAGTTATTCCTTTTTGAACATCACAATTTACGACAAATAAAGTAGCAAATAAAAAAAGCCCGAGTTAATATACTCGGGCTTTGTATTTTATAAAAAAATTATAAAAGAATTACATCACTAATTGTTTGTTTGATGGCGAAAACTTAGTTAAGTTGATTCCGTCAACAGCTGCAATATACTCTTCGATAGTTGGTGTTCTACCAAGAACGGTAGACAAGACTACCACTGGCGTAGAAGAAAGTAACGATTCTCCTTTTTTGCCTTCAGCATCCTCTACTACTCTTCCTTGGAAAAGACGAGTAGATGTAGCCATTACTGTATCTCCTTTCGAAGCTTTTTCTTGGTTACCCATACAAAGATTACAACCTGGACGCTCTAAATACAGCATATTTTCATATTCCGTACGTGCAGCAGCTTTCGGTGCATTATCATCAAATTCAAAACCAGAGTATTTTTGTAATACTTCCCAGTCTCCTTCAGCTTTCAACTCATCAACAATATTATACGTTGGTGGAGCTACTACAAGAGGAGCTTTGAACTCTACTTTACCGTTTTGTGCTTCGATATTTTTAAGCATTTGTGCCAAAATTTTCATATCGCCTTTATGCACCATGCAAGAACCAATAAACCCAAGATCTACTTTTTTATCCCCTCCATAAAAAGACAAAGGTCTGATGGTATCATGGGTATATCGTTTAGATACATCGGCATTATTTACATCTGGATCAGCAATCATTGGTTCAGCGATTTGATCCAAATCCACTTCAACTTCTGCGTAGTATTTAGCATTTGCATCTGGAGTTAAAGCTGGTTTCTCTCCTGATTTAATTTCAGCAATTCTCTTATTCGCTTTATCAATTAAGCCTTTTAGTACCTGATTTTTATTATCCATTCCTTTATCAATCATGATTTGGATTCTGCTTTTGGCAATCTCCAATGATTCGATTAAAGTATTGTCTTCAGAAATACAGATAGCCGCTTTGGCTTTCATTTCAGCTGACCAGTCGGTAAAAGTAAAGGCTTGATCCGCAGTAAGTGTTCCAATATGCACCTCGATAACTCTACCTTGGAACACATTTTCTCCACCAAACTTCTTAAGCATTTGGGCTTGTGTAGCATGAACAACATCACGGAAATCCATGTATTCTTTCATGCTTCCTTTGAATGTTACCTTCACTGATTCTGGAATTGGCATTGATGCTTCACCAGTAGCCAAAGCCAAAGCCACAGTTCCTGAGTCGGCCCCAAAAGCAACACCTTTCGACATACGCGTGTGAGAGTCACCACCAATAATGATCGCCCAATCATCAACTGTAATATCATTCAATACTTTATGAATTACATCTGTCATAGCATGATAAACCCCTTTTGGATCACGAGCCGTAATCAATCCGAAATCGTTCATGAATTGCATCAATTTTGGAATGTTTGCCTGTGCTTTTTTATCCCAAACCGAAGCCGTGTGACAACCCGATTGATAAGCACCATCAACGATTGGTGAAATCACTGTAGCCGCCATAGACTCCAATTCTTGAGCCGTCATCAAACCTGTTGTATCTTGCGACCCTACAATATTTACCGTTACACGAACATCAGAACCAGCATGCAACGCTTTGTCTGAAATCGTACCGACAGCATTTTTATTGAATATTTTCTCTACAGCTGTTAAGCCTTGTCCTTCAATTGTGATTTCTTTAGAAGGAGCATACACCAAAGGAATTTTGATTCCTAAAAGTTTAGCTGCAAAAGTTTGTACTTTTTTACCAAAAACGATGGCATAAGAACCACCAGCTTTGATAAATTCCATTTTTTGAGGCGTAAATGCTTTAGAAATGTCAATCAATTCTTGATCGCCGTTGTAAAGTTTTTTCGTTTTAGTATTTATGGTAAAAACAGTACCCGTTGCCACAGAATATGCTTGTTCAAGAATCACTTCTCCATTTTCATCACGAAGAGGTTTTCCCTCTGCATCCAATTTTTTAACCCAGTTTTTAAGGTCAATTCCAATTCCACCTGTAACATCAACAGTAGTAAGGAAAATTGGTGAAATTCCATTTGTTCCCCCTACAATTGGGGCAAAATTTACAAAGGGTACATAAGGGCTGGCTTGTTTTCCAGTCCAAAGTGCCACATTATTTACACCAGACATTCTTGACGACCCCACTCCCATGGTTCCCTTTTCTGCAATCAACATTACAGACTTATCAGGATGTTGTGCTTGCAACGCTTTAATTTCCTCTTGTGCTTTAGGCGAAATCATGCATTTTCCATGAAGTTCACGATCCGAACGAGAGTGAGCTTGGTTACCTGGAGATAATAAATCCGTAGAAATATCACCTTCTCCAGCTATATAAGCAACTACTTTAATTTCTTCGGCTATCGCTGGAAGTTTAGTAAAAAATTCTGCCTGTGCATAGCTTTCAACAATCTCTTTGGCAATTTCATTACCACTTTCGAACGCTACTTTTAGTCGATTTAAGTCGGCTTCGTAAAGGTACACTTGTGTTTTAAGCACTGATGCTGCTTCTTTAGCAATAGCAACATCATTCCCTAAGGCTAAGTCTAGCAACACTTCTATAGAAGGCCCACCTTTCATGTGCGATAACAACTCTAACGCAAAAGCAGGAGTAATTTCTTTTACTACAGATTCTCCTAAAATAATCTCTTTCAAAAACTTTGCTTTTACACCAGCCGCACTAGTTGTACCCGGCAAAGTATTGTAAATAAAAAAGTGAAGAGAATCAGCTCGATATTGATTATCAATATCTTTAATTTGCGCAATGATTTCGCTCAACAATTCAGCAGTATCAATTGGCTTAGGGTGTAATCCTTGGATTTTTCGTTCTTCGATCTCCTTGATGTAATCGTGATAAATGCTCATAATGTAGTATGTTAATGACCTTTTTTATTGATTTTTTCAATACCAAAAGCCATAATAATTAAGTGTTTTTATTTTTTGTACGCAAATTTAGGAATTAAAGCTGAGATTTAAAAAAAATTTAATAGAACTCCCTTTTTTGGAAATTATTATTGCTAAAAACAGCACATTACTGATTTTTATTGATAAAAAATCAATTTATTATTAAAATTTTACCAATTCAATATTTTAAAAAGATTTTTTTATCAATATCAAAATAGGACCCAAAATAAAAAAAGGTTCTTTGTTGTATTTCAAACAAAGAACCTTTCTAAATTAGACAACTATAACGTTATAAAAGCTTTTCGATGATCATTTCTTCCGAGATTCCTTCGGCATCAGCTTTATAGTTTTTGATGATTCTATGACGCAAAATTCCAATAGCCACTGCCTTTACATCTTCAATATCTGGTGAGAATTTGCCATTAAAAGCCGCATTGGCTTTGGCAGCTATAATCAAATTTTGCGAAGCCCTTGGACCTGCGCCCCAATCCAAATAATTTTTTACGTAATCATTAGACAAAGGGTTATTAGGTCGCGTTTTACTAACTAAAGTAACTGCATATTCAATCACGTTGTCAGCCACAGGAATACGACGAATCAAATGCTGATACGCTATTATTTCTTCTGCTGTAAATAACGGATTAATAGCTAACTTAACATCAGAAGTTGTGTTTTTAACTACTTGCACTTCTTCCAAAAAGGAAGGATAATCTAATTTGATTGCAAACATAAAACGATCTAACTGTGCCTCAGGCAAAGGATAGGTTCCTTCTTGCTCGATTGGGTTTTGAGTTGCCAACACAAAATAGGGCAAATCTAATTTATAGTTATGACCTGCAATAGTCACTGCTCGCTCTTGCATTGCTTCTAGCAAAGCAGCTTGCGTTTTTGGAGGTGTTCTATTGATTTCATCTGCCAAAATAATATTGGAGAAAATTGGCCCTTTAATGAATTTGAATTGTCGGTTTTCGTCTAAAATTTCACTTCCTAAAATATCAGAAGGCATCAAATCTGGTGTAAACTGAATTCTTTTAAAATCCAAACCTAAAGCTTGTGCCAAAGTATTTACCATAAGGGTTTTTGCTAAACCAGGAACGCCCACCAATAATGCGTGCCCTCCAGAAAAAATAGAAAGTACGATTTGATCAATCACATCGTCTTGACCTACAATAATTTTTGCAATCTCTGATTTGAGTTGGTTGCGCTTTTGAACTAAAGCATGAATCGCATCAACATCTGACATATAAGTATGTTTTAATTAAAAAAGAGTTAGTTTATGAAATCATAAAACTAACCCTTTTTATTTATTTTATAAAAATTATTTTTTCAACCAGTTATTGGTGAAGGCGCAATCACGGTACTCTCCAATAATTTTAATATAGGTTTCTTTAATCTTTTCATCAAACCATTTCCCTACCGCTTTGATTTGTTTTTCTTTCAAAGCCAAATCTTTAATCTTGATATAATCTTTAGCATAATCCGCAGTATGTTCGTCGATTCTGTTGGTAACGGTAATAATCTTAAACGTCTTCTTTCCTTGGTCTTCTTCCATAAAAGGTTGAGAAATCTCTTTGTCTTTTAGATTAGAAACTCTACTGTACAAACTTGGATCCATTTTGGTCAACTCAAAACGAGTGTCTTGGGTTTTTGGATTAATCAAAGCGCCGCCATTGGCTCTTGTTTCTTTTTCTTCAGAAAGTGTTCTTGCTGCTTCAGCGAAAGTAATGTCTTTATCGATGATTCTTTTTCTAATCAAATCTATTTTTTCTTTGGCTTCTTTGACAGATGCCTCAGAAACGGTTGGCGTAAGTAGGATATGACGTAATTCTAATTCTTGCCCTTTTATTTTTTCAACTAAAATGATATGAAATCCAAAAGAGGTTTCAAAGGGTTCCGAAATTTCTCCTTCGGCTAACTTGAATGCCACTTCTTTAAACTCCTTAACAAATGGTGTTCTTCTATTGATTTTATAAAACCCGCCTGTTCTTCTTCCGTCAGGATCTTGAGTATATAAAACTGCTTTGGTGGAAAAACTGGCACCTCCTTCAACTTCTTTTTTGAAGCCTTTCAAACGATCTATCACCTTTTGTTTGTCTTCCTGAGTTACTACTGGAGCAACAACAATTTGTGCTACTTCCATTTCGGCTCCAAATGTAGGTAAATCTGCTTTTGGGATTGCTTTAAAGTAATTACGAACTTCTTCTGGAGTGATTTCTACGCCATCAACAATTTTTTTACCCATTTCTGAGCTTAATTTTTGCTCTTTTAACACGTCAAAAAATGTAGATCTCAATTCTTCCTCGGAGCTTTTTTTGTACATCTCTACCACTTTATCCATAGAACCTAAATTCTCAACCATATAATTGAGACGTTCTTCCATCATTCCTTTGATATCAGAGTCTGAAACGACAACACTATCTTGAATGGCTTGATGCGCATAGAGTTTGTCTTCTAGTAATTTTCCAAGCATTTGGCATCTTGAAACTCCTTTTACAGAACCACCAGCTGCGGTAATTTCTAAAAATGATTTATCTATATCTGAATCTAATACTATATAATCTCCAACGGTTGCAATTACTCCATCTACTTTTTGTCGTTTGGCTGGATTTTCTTTTACCACCTCAGTAGTTTTTTCCTTGATCACTTCTTGCGCATTCATTGCGAAAGAGGTCATTAAAACGAAACAAATAGGAAGTACAAAATTGTATTTTAAAAACTTCATCGAAAAAAGGTTAAATTGTATGTATTAAATTATTTTTTGCTCTGCTGATTTCTTGCTTATTACACTTTTTAACTTCTTAGTAGCTATTGTAACGTATTCTGTTTACAAAAATTACTATTAAGAAAAAGCATATAAATTGCCAACAAAAATAGCAATTCAAAGACATAATACAACTATAGGCCCTACTATTAACAAAAAATTATTAACATACAATACTTGAGGGGATTTAAAGTGAAACCAAAAAGGTAAAATGTGGCTTTTTAGCCCCGATAGCAGTGAAAATCCCCCGCTTTTTTTTGCGGGGATTGTAACGGATAGCGGGACGATGATCACAAATAAGCTAGTTGTTTGCTGCTCCTAATGCTACTTTTTGTTGGTTTCGTTTTCATTAGAAACCGATAAAAAACAGATTTGTACTTGCTTTTTTTTAATTCGTGTTTATAAATAGTACTTTTGCAAACTATTTAAAGCAGCTATGAGTTTTTTACAAGAAATACAACGCAGAAGAACGTTTGGCATCATTTCACATCCGGATGCCGGAAAAACTACACTTACCGAAAAATTATTGCTTTTTGGGGGTGCTATTCAAGAGGCAGGAGCCGTTAAAAACAACAAAATTAAAAAAGGGGCTACCAGTGACTTTATGGAGATTGAACGCCAAAGAGGAATCTCGGTTTCCACTTCGGTTTTGGCTTTTAATTACAAGGATAAAAAAATCAACATTCTAGATACGCCTGGGCATAAGGATTTTGCTGAGGATACGTTCCGAACCTTAACGGCGGTAGACAGTGTTATTGTTGTCATAGACGTGGCGAAAGGTGTCGAGGAACAGACTGAAAAATTAGTGGCTGTTTGTAGAATGAGAAACATTCCGATGATTGTTTTTATCAACAAATTAGACCGTGAAGGTAAGGACGCCTTTGATTTGATGGATGAAGTAGAACAGAAATTGGGTCTTACTGTAACTCCTTTGAGTTTCCCGATTGGTATGGGGTATGATTTTCAAGGTATCTACAACTTATGGGAACAAAACATCAATCTTTTTAGTGGCGATAGCCGAAAAAACATAGAAGAAACAATTGCTTTCTCTGATGTTCAAAGCCCAGAATTAGAAAAAATTATCGGTGCAAAACCTGCGGACAAACTTCGTGAAGAACTAGAATTGATTGATGAAGTATATCCAAAATTTGACCGTCAAGACTATTTGGACGGGAAAATTCAACCAGTATTTTTTGGTTCGGCTTTGAATAATTTTGGGGTAAGAGAGTTATTAGATTGCTTTGTAGCCATCGCTCCATCGCCAAGAGCCAAAGAATCAGAAACAAGATTGGTAGATCCTAAAGAAGAAAAAATGTCAGGTTTTGTGTTTAAAATTCATGCGAATATGGATCCAAAACACAGAGACCGTTTGGCGTTTATAAAAATTGTATCGGGAACTTTTGAAAGAAACAAGCCGTATTACCATGTTCGCCAAAAGAAAAATTTAAAGTTCTCTAGCCCTAATGCTTTTTTTGCGGAGAAAAAAGAGATTGTTGACATTTCTTATCCTGGAGATATTGTGGGATTACACGATACAGGGAATTTCAAAATTGGTGACACGCTGACCGAAGGCGAGATTATGAGTTTCAAAGGAATTCCAAGTTTCTCACCAGAACACTTTAGATACATCAATAATGCCGATCCGTTAAAAGCAAAACAACTGGACAAAGGGGTTGACCAATTAATGGACGAAGGTGTTGCCCAGTTATTCACACTCGAAATGAATAACCGTAAAGTAATCGGTACGGTTGGTGCGCTTCAATATGAGGTAATTCAGTATCGCTTGGAGCATGAATATGGTGCAAAATGTACCTATGAAAACTTCCCTGTTCATAAAGCGTGTTGGGTAAAACCAGACGATGCTAAAAACGAAGAATTCAAAGAATTCAAACGTATCAAACAGAAGTTTTTGGCCAAAGACAAATACAACCAACTAGTATTTCTTGCCGATTCTGATTTTACTATTCAAATGACACAAAGCAAATTCCCGAGCGTTAAATTATTTTTTACTTCAGAATTTGATTAATACCAAAAAGCCAACTCTAAAAAGTTGGCTTTTGTTTTGCTTATAAATCCAAACAAAAAAAGACTTCTTAACGAAGTCTTTTTGTATTTAAGCTTGTCCTGTTGGACCAAAATTCAAAGGAATTGGCGCTTGCTCTGTATCTTTTATTTCACCGTGAGCTAACTCAAAACGATGCACATTATCAGCCAAGGCTTTGATTAATCGTTTCGCGTGTTGTGGCGTCAATACTATTCTGGACTTTACTTTTGCTTTTGGCAAACCAGGCATAATACTCACAAAATCCAAAACAAACTCCGAAGAAGAATGATTGATAATTGCCAAGTTAGAATATACTCCTTCTGCAATACTCTCGTCTAACTCAATATTAATTTGTTCTTGTTGATCTTTCATAGTAAAAAGTTAAAGATTCAAAGAGGTAGTGATTTAAAAAACTCAAAGACGATCGAAATCGTCTTTGAATATAGTAATCTTACATCTCTAAATACATTAGTATATGTACTCTTCTTTGTTAGCCATCATATCATTGTAGTCTTCTTTTGAACCTACAATAGTATTATCATACTCTCTCATACCCGTACCTGCAGGAATTCTATGACCTACAATTACGTTTTCTTTCAAGCCTTCTAACAAGTCAACTTTACCTGCCACAGCAGCTTCGTTTAACACTTTAGTTGTTTCTTGGAAAGAAGCAGCAGAGATAAATGATTTCGTTTGTAACGATGCTCTTGTAATACCTTGTAAAATTGGAGTAGCAGTTGCTGTAATAACATCACGAGCTACCACCAAGTTTTTATCTGTACGTTTCAATAAAGAGTTTTCGTCACGCAACTCACGTGGAGTAACGATTTGACCTGGTTTCAATACTGCAGAATCACCTGCATCTTCCACCACTTTCATTCCGTAAAGATTGTCGTTTTGAACGATGAAATCTTTGGTATGAATCAATTGGTCTTCTAAGAACAACGTATCTCCTGGATCTTGAACTCTAACTTTACGCATCATCTGACGGATTACAACCTCAAAGTGCTTGTCATTGATTTTTACACCTTGTAAACGGTAAACCTCTTGAATTTCATTCACTAAGTATTGTTGTACCGCAGCTGGTCCTTGGATTCTCAAGATATCGTCTGGAGTAATTGCACCATCAGACAATGGTACTCCTGCTCTTACGAAGTCATTCTCTTGAACCAAAATCTGGCTTGATAATTTCACCAAGTATTTTCTAACATCACCAAATTTAGACTCGATGATAATTTCGCGGTTACCTCTTTTGATTTTTCCAAAAGAAACTACCCCGTCAATTTCAGAAACTACAGCTGGATTAGATGGATTACGAGCTTCTAACAACTCTGTAATTCTTGGTAAACCTCCCGTGATATCGCCTGATTTTGAAGAACGACGTGGGATTTTTACCAATACTTTACCTGCTTTAATTTTCTCACCATTCTCTACCATCAAGTGAGCCCCAACTGGTAAGTTATAAGAACGGATTAGTTCGCCATCTTTACCGTAAACCAATAAAGTTGGGATTAATTTTTTGTTTCTTGACTCAGAAATTACTTTTTCTTGGAAACCAGTTTGCTCATCGATTTCAACCATGAACGATTGTCCTTGCTCTAAATCTTCGTATTCAATTTTACCAGTAAATTCAGAAACGATTACCCCGTTATATGGATCCCATTTACAGATAACCTCTCCTTTAGCAACTGATTGACCATCGGCTACATAGATACTAGAACCGTAAGGAATATTGTTTGTACTTAATAAAATACCTGTTTTTTCATCGATTAATTTCAATTCAGTAGAACGAGACACTACAATATCAACAGAGTTTCCTTCGCTATCTTCTCCTTTAACTGTTTTTAAATCCTCGATTTCTAATTTACCTGCAAAACGAGCAATAATACTAGAATCTTCAGAGATACCTCCGGCAACCCCTCCAACGTGGAATGTACGCAATGTCAACTGTGTACCCGGCTCACCAATAGACTGTGCAGCAATAACTCCAACAGCTTCTCCTTTTTGCGTCATCTTACCAGTAGCTAAGTTTCTACCGTAACATTTTGCACAAATACCTTTTAATGCTTCACAAGTTAATGGAGAACGAACTTCTACTCTTTCTACTGGAGAAGCTTCGATAGCTTTAACAATAGATTCCGTGATTTGTTGTCCCGCTAAAACTAAAACCTCAGTAGTCAAAGGATTGATAACATCTTGCAATGCAACACGTCCTAAGATTCTTTCTCCTAGAGATTCTACAATTTCTTCGTTTTTCTTCAAAGCAGAAACTTCTACACCTCTCAAAGTACCACAATCGTCAATATTAACAATTACGTCTTGAGAAACGTCATGCAACCTACGCGTTAAGTATCCAGCATCCGCCGTTTTCAACGCCGTATCCGCAAGACCTTTACGAGCACCGTGAGTAGAGATAAAGTACTCAAGGATCGAAAGACCTTCTTTAAAGTTAGAAAGGATCGGGTTTTCAATAATTTCTCCACCACCAGCAGTAGATTTTTTAGGCTTAGCCATCAAACCACGCATACCAGTTAACTGACGAATTTGTTCTTTAGATCCCCTTGCCCCAGAATCAAGCATCATATACACAGAGTTGAATCCTTGTTGGTCTTCTCTAATATTCTTCATTGCTAACTCCGTCAATTGAGCATTAGCAGAAGTCCATACGTCAATAACTTGGTTGTAACGCTCGTTATTGGTAATAAGACCCATGTTATAGTTAGCAGAAATTCCTTCTACTTGCTCTCTTGCATCAGCAATTAATTTTGTTTTTTGTTCTGGAATTCTAATATCACCTAAAGAGAAAGATAAACCTCCTTTGAAAGCGAATTTATAACCCATGTTTTTCATATTGTCCAAGAAAGCCGCTGTAGTAGGTACATCAGTCGAACTTAATACGTGACCGATAATATCTCTTAAGTTTTTCTTAGTTAATACATCATTGATATATCCTGCAGCTTCTGGCACTACTTCATTAAACAATACACGTCCAGCCGTTGTTTGAATAATTTTGTATACCAATTCGCCATTTTCATTAAAATCTTTTGCTCTAATTTTCACACGAGCATTCAATTCTAATCTTCCTTCATTCAAGGCAATATTTACCTCTTCAGCAGAATAAAAAGTCAAACCTTCACCAAGAATAGTTAATTCTGGAGTAGTTAAACGTTCTTTGGTCATATAGTAAAGACCCAAAACCATGTCCTGAGAAGGTACAGTAATTGGAGCACCATTCGCAGGGTTCAAGATATTGTGAGAAGCTAACATCAATAATTGCGCTTCCAAAATTGCTTCAGGACCTAATGGCAAGTGAACCGCCATCTGATCCCCATCAAAATCCGCGTTGAACGCCGTACAAACTAATGGGTGCAATTGAATTGCTTTTCCTTCGATTAATTTTGGCTGAAAAGCTTGAATACCCAAACGGTGCAAAGTAGGAGCACGGTTCAGCAATACTGGATGTCCTTTGATTACATTCTCAAGAATATCCCATACAACAGGCTCTTTTTTGTCAATTATTTTTTTAGCAGATTTAACTGTTTTTACAATACCTCTTTCGATTAATTTACGAATCACAAAAGGTTTAAACAATTCAGCAGCCATATCTTTTGGAAGACCACATTCAAATAATTTTAACTCCGGTCCAACAACAATAACGGAACGAGCAGAATAATCCACACGTTTTCCTAATAAGTTTTGACGGAAACGCCCTTGTTTTCCTTTTAATGAATCAGATAACGATTTTAACGGACGGTTTGATTCTGTTTTAACAGCAGAAGCTTTTCTAGTGTTATCAAACAAAGAGTCAACCGATTCTTGCAACATACGTTTTTCGTTTCTCAAGATTACTTCTGGAGCTTTAATCTCCATTAATCTTTTCAAACGGTTGTTACGTATAATTACACGACGGTATAAATCATTTAAATCCGAAGTCGCAAAACGACCACCATCTAGTGGCACCAATGGACGTAATTCTGGTGGAATAACTGGAACCACTTTCATAATCATCCATTCTGGACGATTCTCACGATTCAAGTTAGACTCACGGAAAGATTCAACAACTTGAAGACGTTTTAAAGCCTCAGTTTTACGTTGCTTAGACGTTTCATTATTAGCACTATGACGCAAACTATAAGATAGTTCATCTAAATCAATACGCGCTAATAAATCCATAATACATTCTGCTCCCATTTTGGCAACAAATTTATTAGGATCAAAATCATCTAAATATTGATTATCCGCTGGAAGACTATCCAAGATATTCAAATACTCTTCTTCGGTTAAGAAATCTAATCTTTGTAAAGATTCTCCTTCAGCATTTTTAGCAATACCTGCTTGAATTACTACATATCTTTCGTAGTAAATAATCATATCTAATTTCTTAGATGGTAAGCCTAAAATGTAACCAATTTTATTTGGCAAAGAACGGAAGTACCAGATATGAGCAATAGGCACTACCAAATTGATATGCCCCACTCTATCTCTTCTTACTTTCTTTTCGGTAACTTCTACACCACAACGGTCGCAGATAATTCCCTTGTAACGAATTCTTTTATATTTACCACAAGCACATTCAAAATCCTTAACAGGACCGAAAATTCTTTCACAAAAAAGTCCATCGCGCTCAGGCTTATGTGTTCTGTAGTTGATAGTTTCTGGCTTTAACACCTCACCTCTTGACTCTTTCAAGATAGATTCAGGAGACGCTAATCCTATCGAAATTTTATTGAATCTTTTTACAGGATTCTTATCTTTATTGTTGTTTCTATTGTTCATCATAGTTTTTACTATTGATTTATTTGCAATTAAAAATTGATTTTAGATTTATGAATTAAAGACAAAATAGTAGGTACTACATCATCAAAATTCATTAAGCTCTATTACCACGAATTACTTCTCTAAACTTCTCTCTGAAGTGCTAATTATGTGATTCTTAAGAATAAACATAAAAAATCGGAACGGGTTACGGGTATAAATCCTGAAAACTAATTTCAAAAAGTGTTCAGTATTCAGAATTTAGTGTCAGTTTGTTACTGATTACTAAAAACTGAATACTGAATACTATATTTATTCTTCTAAACGAATGTCAAGACCAAGACCTTTCAATTCGTGCATCAATACGTTGAATGATTCAGGTAAACCTGGTTCCGGCATAGATTCTCCCTTAACGATTGCTTCGTAAGTTTTGGCTCTACCAATAACATCATCCGATTTTACAGTTAAGATTTCACGTAATGTACTTGATGCTCCATAAGCCTCAAGTGCCCATACCTCCATCTCTCCAAAACGCTGACCTCCAAATTGAGCTTTACCTCCAAGTGGTTGTTGAGTAATCAACGAGTATGGACCAATAGAACGAGCGTGCATTTTGTCATCTACCATGTGACCTAATTTTAACATATAAATCACACCAACTGTAGCTGCTTGATGGAAACGTTCTCCAGTACCACCATCATAAAGGTGGGTATGTCCAAAACGTGGTACACCAGCTTCATCTGTTAAAGCATTGATTTGTTCAAGAGAAGCACCATCAAAAATTGGAGTAGCAAATTTTCTACCCAAATTCATTCCAGCCCATCCTAAAACTGTTTCATAGATCTGACCAATGTTCATACGTGAAGGTACCCCAAGTGGGTTCAACACAATATCAACAGGAGTTCCATCTTCTAAGAAAGGCATATCTTCATGACGAACAATACGAGCAACAATACCTTTGTTACCGTGACGTCCCGCCATTTTATCCCCAACTTTCAATTTACGTTTCTTAGCAATATATACTTTAGCTAATTTCAAAATTCCAGATGGTAATTCATCACCAACAGTAATAGTGAATTTCTCTCTACGTAATGCTCCTTGTAAATCGTTCAATTTAATTTTATAGTTATGAATTAAATCATTAACCATTTTGTTAGTCACATCATCTGCAACCCATTGACCTTTACTTAAGTGAGCGAAATCTTCAACAGCATACAACATCTTTTGAGTGTATTTTTTACCTTTTGGTAATACTTCTTCACCCAAATCATTCATTACTCCTTGAGATGTTTTTCCGTTAACGATTAGGAAAAGCTTTTCAATCAATCTGTCTTTTAATTCAACAAATTTAACTTCAAACTCCATTTCTAAAGCGCCTAAAGCATCTTTATCCTGAGTACGTTTACGTTTATCTTTTACTGCTCTTGCAAATAATTTTTTATCTAAAACTACACCGTGTAATGAAGGAGAAGCTTTTAATGAAGCATCTTTTACATCACCAGCTTTATCACCAAAGATAGCACGTAGTAATTTTTCTTCTGGCGTTGGATCAGATTCTCCTTTTGGAGTAATTTTTCCAATCAAAATATCACCAGGTTTTACCTCTGCACCAATTCTGATCATACCATTTTCATCCAAATCTTTGGTAGCTTCTTCAGAAACGTTAGGAATATCATTAGTCAACTCTTCGTTACCTAATTTAGTATCTCTAACTTCTAATGAATAATCATCAATATGAATAGAAGTAAATATATCATCGCGAACAACTTTTTCAGAAATTACAATCGCATCCTCAAAGTTGTATCCTTTCCATGGCATAAACGCAACTTTAAGGTTACGACCTAAAGCCAATTCACCGTTTTGAGTAGCATATCCTTCAGATAAAACTTGACCTAGAACAACTCTATCACCTTTTCTTACGATAGGTTTCAAGTTGATACTTGTTCCTTGGTTCGTTTTTCTAAATTTAATTAGGTTATACGTTTTTTCATCAGGCTCAAAACTTACCATTCTTTCTTCTTCAGAACGATCGTATTTGATAGTAATAATGTTAGCATCAACATATTCAACAACTCCATCACCTTCAGCATTGATCAATACTCTAGAATCTGAAGCTACTTGACGCTCTAAACCAGTTCCAACAATAGGGGCTTCTGGACGAATTAAAGGTACCGCTTGACGCATCATGTTAGATCCCATCAACGCACGGTTCGCATCATCATGCTCCAAGAAAGGAATCAATGATGCAGAAATAGATGCAATTTGATTTGGGGCAACGTCTGCATAATCTACTTGACTTGGCTCAATTACAGGAAAATCACCTTCTTGTCTTGCAATTACATTATCAGCAGTAATTTTTCCTGTCGCATCCATTTCAATGTTTGCTTGAGAAATCATCATACCTTCTTCTTCTTCAGCACTTAAGTAAACAGGAGTTGATTCTAAATCAACTACACCATTTGAAACTTTACGGTAAGGAGTCTCAATGAATCCCATTCCATTTACTTTGGCATATACACCAAGAGATGAAATCAAACCAATGTTTGGTCCCTCAGGAGTTTCAATAGGACATAAACGACCATAGTGAGTATAGTGAACGTCACGAACCTCAAAACCTGCTCTTTCACGAGAAAGTCCACCTGGTCCAAGTGCAGATAATCTTCTTTTGTGCGTAATCTCAGCTAATGGATTCGTTTGATCCATAAATTGAGATAACTGATTCGTTCCAAAGAAAGAGTTGATAACAGAAGATAATGTTTTTGCATTAATCAAATCTATTGGTGTAAACACCTCGTTATCTCTAACGTTCATACGCTCTCTAATGGTTCTAGCCATACGCGCTAAACCAACACCGAATTGTTGTGACAATTGTTCACCAACTGTTCTAACACGACGGTTTGATAAGTGATCAATATCATCAATCTCAGCTTTTGAGTTGATCAATTCGATCAAATATTTAACGATAGTTATGATATCTTCCTTGGTAAGCACTTGCTTTTCCATTGGAGTATCTAAACCTAATTTTTTATTAATTCTATAACGACCTACTTCACCTAAGTTGTAACGTTGGTCAGAGAAAAATAATTTATCTATGATGCCACGAGCAGTTTCTTCATCAGGCGGTTCTGCATTACGCAATTGTCTGTAGATATGCTCAACAGCTTCTTTTTCAGAGTTTGTTGGATCTTTTTGTAACGTATTATGAATGATAGAATAATCAACTTGATTGTTATCTTCTTTGTGCAACAAAATAGATTTAACATTTGAGTCAATAATTTCTTCTACATTATCTTTATCGATAATAGTATCTCTATCCAAAATAATCTCGTTACGCTCAATAGATACTACTTCACCAGTATCTTCGTCCACGAAATCTTCATGCCATGTATTTAATACACGAGCTGCTAATTTTCTTCCAATATATTTTTTAAGCCCTGTTTTAGAAACTTTAATTTCTTCAGCAAGGTCAAAGATTTCAAGGATATCCTTATCTCTTTCAAAACCAATTGCACGGAATAATGTAGTAACAGGTAATTTTTTCTTTCTATCGATATAAGCATACATTACACTATTAATATCGGTAGAAAATTCTATCCAAGAGCCTTTAAAAGGAATAACTCTTGCAGAATATAATTTAGTTCCATTTGCATGGAATGATTGTCCAAAGAACACACCAGGAGAACGGTGCAATTGAGACACAACAACACGTTCAGCGCCATTGATTACAAAAGTACCACTTGGTGTCATGTAAGGAATTGTACCAAGATAAACGTCTTGAACAATAGTTTCAAAATCTTCGTGTTCTGGATCTGTACAGTAAAGTTTAAGTCTAGCCTTCAAAGGAACACTATACGTCAAACCTCTTTCTATACATTCTTGAATGGTGTAACGTGGTGGATCTACGAAATAATCAAGGAATTCCAATACAAAATTGTTTCTTGTATCTGTAATAGGAAAGTTTTCCATGAAGGTATTATACAATCCTTCGTCGCCTCTTTCGTCTGATTTAGTTTCTAATTGAAAAAAATCTTTAAATGACTTCACCTGAACATCAAGAAAATCTGGATAGTCAGGAATATTTTTTGTAGAGGCAAAATTCAATCTTTCAGTCTGATTTGTTAGCATCAATGGACAAAATTTTGATTAAAAAAAGTAATTTTTGTGTTTGAAACACTGTTTAATTTATAAAACAATCTATACTTTCTTTTTTAGAATCAATACATCTTGAGAAATTAATAAAGATTGCTCTTTAGCTAATTTATTTTCTTCGTAATGATTAAAAATTCTAAGGTATTTTAAACTATTTTATAATAAAACTTAATAAATTTTATTATACGAAAAATGGTTTAGGTCTTTGAGTGATTAAACCCAAGACCTAAACCTAATTTTAAACTATGTTGAAATTATTTTAGCTCAACAACAGCTCCAGCCTCTTCTAAAGATTTTTTAAGACCTTCAGCCTCTTCTTTAGAAACACCTTCTTTTACGGTACTAGGAGCACTATCAACTACATCTTTAGCTTCTTTCAAACCTAAACCTGTAAGTTCTTTTACTAATTTCACAACAGCTAATTTAGAAGCACCAGCTTCTTTTAATACAACTGTAAATTCTGTTTGAGCCTCTTCAGCAGCACCTTCACCACCACCAGCAGCAACTACTACAGCTGCAGCAGCTGGTTCGATACCGTACTCATCTTTCAATATTGTTGCTAATTCGTTAACTTCTTTTACAGTTAAATTAACTAATTGCTCTGCGAATTGTTTCAAATCTGCCATTTTTTCTATCGTTTTAAAATGATTTGTAAAAATATAATTTATTTATTGTGCGCTAATTCAAGCAACAAGGAACTAGTCCTTGCTTGGTTATATTAAGCTTCTGTCTCTTCGCTGTTAGCGAATTGATTTTGTAAAGCAGAAATAACTCTTTGAGCTGGAGATTGTAACAATCCAATGATTTCTCCGATAAGCTCTTCTTTAGATTTAATAGTTGCTAATGCATCTAATTGATCGTCTCCAATGTAAATCTCAGAATTGATATAAGCCCCTTTTAATACAGGTTTTGCCGATTTTTTTCTGAAATCTTTGATAATTTTTCCAGGTGCATTTGCAACATCTGCAATAAATATAGCACTATTACCAGTCAATACCGATGGCAAATCACCATAATCATTATCAGAAGCTTCCATTGCTTTTGCAAGCAAAGTGTTTTTAACTACCTCTAATTTAATACCTGCTTTAAAACAAGCTCTTCTCAAGTTTGAAGTTGTTTCTGCGTCTAACCCAGAAATATCAGATACATATACAATGTTTGTACCAGCTAACTGTGCAGTTAAATCTTCAATCGCGATTGATTTTTCTTCTCTAGTCATACTAAAAATTATTAACTACCAATTATACTGCTTTTGGGTCTAATGCAATAGCAGGACTCATAGTGCTTGTAAGGTGAATACCTTTAATATAGGTACCTTTAGCAGCAGTTGGTTTAAGTTTGATTAATGTTTGAATAATTTCATGTGCATTGTCATAAATTTGCTCAGCTCCGAAAGAAACTTTACCAATTCCTGCATGTACAATACCAGTTTTATCAACTTTGAAATCGATTTTACCAGCTTTTACCTCAGCAACAGCTTTTGCAACATCCATAGTTACAGTACCTGTTTTAGGGTTTGGCATTAAACCTCTAGGTCCTAAAATACGACCTAATGGACCTAATTTACCCATAACAGCTGGCATAGTGATGATAACATCAACATCTGTCCAACCATCTTTTATTTTTTGTAAGTAATCGTCTAGACCTACATAATCAGCTCCAGCTGCAGTAGCTTCAGCTTCTTTATCTGGAGTAACTAAAGCTAACACTTTTACATCCTTACCAGTTCCATGAGGCAATGTTACTACACCTCTCACCATTTGATTCGCTTTTCTTGGATCTACACCCAATTTAACTGCGATATCAACAGACTCATCAAATTTTGCAGAAGCAACCTCTTTAATTAATGCAGCAGCATCTTTCAAAGAGTATAATTTGTTCTTTTCAATTTTTGAAGCAGCCTCTTTTTGCTTTTTTGTCAATTTTGCCATGTCTTTCTCTTAATTAAAAAGGAGAATCTCCTGATACAGTTATACCCATAGATCTAGCTGTTCCAGCAACCATACTCATAGCAGACTCGATAGTGAATGCATTTAAGTCTGGCATTTTGTCTTCAGCAATAGCTCTAATTTGTTCCCAAGTAACACTAGCTACTTTTTTACGATTAGGCTCACCTGAACCAGATTTTAGCTTTGCAGCTTCCATTAACTGAACTGCTGCAGGAGGAGTCTTAACAACAAAATCGAATGATTTGTCTTTATACACAGTAATTTGTACTGGGCATATTTTGCCAGGTTTATCTTGTGTTCTAGCATTAAATTGCTTACAGAACTCCATGATGTTCACCCCAGCAGCTCCTAAAGCAGGTCCAACCGGTGGCGACGGATTCGCAGCACCTCCCTTAACTTGTAGTTTAACTACCTTACTAATTTCTTTAGCCATTTTTTAAAAAATTTAACACGACAATCATTGGAAGCGATTGTGTGATTATTATAGTGTAACAAAAATTATACTTTTTCCACTTGCATAAAACTCAACTCTAATGGTGTTTTTCTTCCGAAAATCTTAACCATAACTTCAAGCTTACGCTTTTCTTCATTGATTTTTTCAACAGTTCCATTAAAACCATTAAAAGGCCCATCAATAACCTTAATTGTTTCTCCCACATTAAATGGAATAGAACGAGTATCTGTATTAACTGTTAACTCATCTACTTTTCCTAACATACGGTTAACTTCAGCCATTCTCAAAGGAACTGGTTCACCACCTTTAGTTTCCCCTAAAAAACCAATAACACTTGTAATAGACTTAATAATATGTGGTATTTCACCAACCAAGTTAGCTTCTATCATTACATACCCTGGAAAATAAACTTTGTCTTTTGCAATTTTTTTTCCTTCTTTAACAGTAACTACTTTTTCTGTAGGAACCAATACTTGAGATACATAATCCTCCATCCCTAATCTAGCGATTTCAGTCTCGATATATGCTTTTACTTTATTTTCTTGCCCGCTTACTGCACGAACGACATACCACTTTTTCAAATTATTTTCAGTCATCCCAAGAAATTTATGCTTTCAACCAGTTAAAAAATCCTTCTAATGCTTTTGCAAACATTTCATCTACTCCCCATGTCGCCAAAGCGAATAGTACTGAAAAAACAGCAACAACAATTGTTAGACGTTGAACCTCAGCCCAAGCTGGCCAAGTAACATTTGATTTTAATTCTTCAAATGCCTCTGAAATGTAATTAACAACTTTTGCCATATTTATACTCTGTGTTTTATATTGCACGGGCGGAGGGATTCGAACCCCCATCAACGGTTTTGGAGACCGCTATTCTACCCTTGAACTACGCCCGTATTAAAAGCCAGCAACATAAAAGCGTTACTGGCTTTTGAAATATTTAATATAGTTTAAAACTATAGGATTTCAGTCACCTGACCTGCACCAACAGTTCTACCACCTTCACGGATAGCAAAACGTAAACCTACGTTTAATGCAATCTCGCTCAATAATTTAACTTCAATAGTTAAGTTATCTCCAGGCATAACCATCTCTACACCAGCTGGTAAAGAAATAATACCAGTTACATCAGTTGTACGCACGTAGAATTGTGGACGGTAGTTATTATGGAATGGAGTGTGACGTCCACCTTCTTCTTTTTTCAAGATATACACCTCTGCTTTGAAGTGATCGTGAGGCTTAACAGAACCTGGTTTACAGATAACCATTCCTCTTTTGATATCTTCTTTTTGAATACCTCTTAACAAGATACCAACATTATCTCCAGCTTCACCTCTATCAAGGATTTTACGGAACATCTCAACTCCAGTGATTGTAGAAGTTAATTTCTCAGCTCCCATACCAATGATTTCAACTGGATCTCCAGTATTAGCAACACCAGTTTCGATACGACCTGTAGCTACAGTTCCACGACCAGTAATTGAGAATACATCTTCAACAGGCATCAAGAAAGGTTTTGCAACATCTCTTTCTGGCTCTTCGATCCAAGCATCAACAGCTTCCATCAATTCAAGAATTTTAGGAACCCAAGCAGCATCATTATTCAATCCACCTAAAGCAGAACCTTGAATAACTGGACCGTTATCTCCATCATACTCGTAGAAAGATAATAAGTCTCTGATTTCCATCTCAACTAACTCTAACAACTCAGCATCATCAACCATATCCACTTTGTTCATGAACACAACGATTCTTGGAATACCAACCTGACGACCTAAAAGGATGTGCTCACGAGTTTGTGGCATTGGTCCATCAGTAGCAGCAACAACAAGAATAGCACCGTCCATTTGAGCAGCACCAGTAACCATGTTCTTAACGTAATCCGCGTGACCTGGACAGTCAACGTGTGCGTAGTGACGGTTAGCAGTTTCATACTCTACGTGAGAAGTATTAATTGTAATACCTCTTTCTTTTTCTTCTGGAGCATTATCAATTTGATCAAATGATTTTGCTTGACAGTAACCTGCATCAGACAATACTTTTGTAATTGCCGCAGTTAATGTAGTTTTTCCGTGATCCACGTGCCCAATTGTACCAATGTTCAAATGGGGCTTGTTACGGGTAAAATTTTCCTTTGCCATTTTACTTAATTTTTAATCTTAGTTATATATTTATTTCAATTTCCTACTTACTTGAGCCAACTACGGGAATTGAACCCGTGACCTCTTCCTTACCAAGGAAGCACTCTACCCCTGAGCTAAGTCGGCAGAATCCTTGATTAAGAAGCGTAGAGCGTATACCCACTTATCTATAATCTTCATTCTAATTTGTGGGGAGAGCAGGATTCGAACCTGCGAAGTTTTCACAGCAGATTTACAGTCTGCCCTCGTTGGCCGCTTGAGTATCTCCCCTTTATTACCATAACCTTAAGAACGTGTTCAAAACAAAGTTTGAACCTAATAGAGCCGGCGGAGGGACTCGAACCCACGACCTGCTGATTACAAATCAGCTGCTCTAGCCGACTGAGCTACGCTGGCAAATATCAATAAAAAAGTCCGCTATTTCTAACGGACTGCAAATGTATAGATTTTATCTCTTAATCAAAACATTTTTTGAAAAAAAATTGAATTAAATATGAGATCTCACTTTTTCTTTTCTTTTAACCAGCAAACGCTCTAGTGATTCGGCAGACAAATCAATAGCTTCCTCAAAAGTTTTACATTGTTTTTTTACCAAAAAGTCATCCCCAGGAACATTAATTTTAACCTCTACAATTTTATTTTCTTTATCACTTGTCTTTTCAACCTTCATAAAAACATCCGAAGAAACTACTTTATCATAATACTTTTCTAACTTATCCATTCTAACTTGGACAAAATCTACTAGCTTTCTGTCAACAGTAAAGTTAACTGCATGAACATTTACCTTCATAATCATTATTTTTTGTGGTTAAACATAGTATAGAAATCACTTCAGACTTCTCGGATGCGCATCTTTATACACTTTTTTTAATTCAGATAAACTACTATTAGTATACACCTGAGTAGACGCCAAACTTGAATGCCCTAACAACTCCTTTATTGAATTCAAATCTGCCCCGTTATTTAACATATGAGTCGCAAAAGTATGCCTTAAAACATGCGGACTCTTCTTTACTTTCTCGGAGACATTACTAAAGTACAAATTAATTGTTCTGTAGACAAAAGATTGACTTAATTTTAACCCTTTTGAAGTAACAAAAAAATATTCAAAATCAACAAGCTCTTCTAAATTTGACCGCTCTTTTAAATACAACTCAATACGTCCCGCCAACATTGACAACATCGGAACAATCCTTTCTTTATTTCTCTTACCAAGGACTTTTATCGTTGCCGCACCAACATCAACATCTCCACATCTTAAATTAATCATTTCAGCCCTACGCATTCCTGTAGCATAAAACATTTCAATCATCAACCTATCCCTTAAAGAATCAAAATCAGCATCATCGTGAAAAAGCACATCAAGACTATTCATCTCTTTTTCAGAAAAAGGAATTTGTATATTTTTAGAAACCTTTAAAGCTCGATGTTTAAGCAAAGGACTGACAGAAATCTGCTTTGTCTTTAATAAAAATTTATAAAACGCTTTCAAAGAAGCTATTTTCCTATTCACCGAAACAGTATTCAATCCCGAGTCCACCAAAAAAACCACCCAACTCCTAATATGGGAATACGCTACTTTTTCCAAGATAACCTCAAAAGAAGCCTCCTGTAAAAAAATCTCAAAAGCATCCACATCATCACAGTACGCTTTTTGCGTATGCAACGAATAATTCTTCTCTAGAACAAGATAATCTCTAAAAGCTATTTTAATAGAAGTCATAAAAAAACCGTTAGGATCAAAGTTATAAAACTTTAATCACTAACGGTAATAAATTTTGAAAACAGAAATTTAGATATTCTCTAAACTATCTTTCATATTTTGAATGTAAGCTGCTTTTTGGAACTTCATTCTATTGATAACTGATGGCTTAATAAAAGCAGTACGCGCTCTTAATTGACGAACAGTTCCAGTTTTATCAAATTTTCTTTTATAGCGCTTTAATGCTCTATCGATATTTTCTCCGTCTTTAATTGGTATAATTAACATAATTTTATCACCCCCTTTCGTTAAGTGCGCAAAAGTAGTAAAGTTTTATTAATTAGCAATTATAATTAGATATTTATTTTACAGCAGGTTGATAATTTTGTTTATCAATAATCATTTTTGACAATATCTCTTTCAATATTTCAGAGGTACCTCCCCCTATTGGCCCTAAACGACTATCTCTAAACAATCTTGCAAGTGGATATTCCTCCATATAACCATACCCTCCTAGCATTTGAAGACAGCTATAAATAGTTTCATCAGCTACTTTTGTTGATTTTAATTTAGCCATTGTCGCTTCTTTGACTACATATTCACCTTTGTCCAAACGCGCAACAGCAGCATAATTGAATACTTTACAATGTGCTACTTCAGTTGCATGCTCAACAAGAGTATGACGTAAGGCTTGAAACTTATTAATTGTTGTTCCAAATGCTTCACGATTTGACATATAATCAATCGTATAATCAATCGCGTATTCTGCTCTTGCGTGAGCATTAATCGCCATAATCAAACGTTCTAAAGCAAAATGTTGCATAATATAAGCAAAACCTTTATTTTCTTCCCCCATCAGGTTTTCTACTGGCACCTCTACATTATCAAATGCAATTTCTGCCGTATCTGATGCCCTCCAACCCAGCTTATCTAATTTGGTTGCCGAAACTCCCTTAGACGAAGTATGCATTAAAAAAATACTAATCCCTTTATTTCCTGACGTTGGTTCTGTTTTAGCTGCAACTATATAATAATCCGCATACACTCCATTGGTAATAAAAGTTTTGGAGCCGTTAATAATATACTTATCACCTTTTTTCATTGCAGTTGTTCTCATTCCCGCCACATCACTACCACCAAAAGGCTCAGAAATACATAAAGCCCCTATTTTTTCACCAGCAATACTTGGAACCAAATAATCTCTCTTTATTCTTTCATCGCCCTCGGCATTTAAATGTGTCATTGCCAAATAAACGTGTGCCCAAATAGCGGCTGCAAAACCAGAAGATTTAATTTTTTGAAGTTCTTCTAACAAAATCACCATATAAAACAGATCCAAATTTAACCCACCATATGCTTCTGGATAAGAAATACCTAAAAACCCCATATCTCCGAATTTTTTCCAAATAAAACGGTCAATAGTTCCTGTTTTTTCCCATTTTTCAATATGTGGTACCACTTCTTTCTGCAAAAAATCCTTTAAACTTGCCCTAAACAAATCATGTTCTTCTGAAAAATATGCTGAATTCATAAAATGCGTTTTTTATTTTATTTTTAGAACTTCAAATATAATGCAATTATTTTTGCTTTATCAACAGGAAAACCCTTAATTTTTGATAAATCCTCAATATTTTTAAAATCGCCATTCATGCTTCTATAAATTAAGATTTGTTTAGCCAATGCATATTTGAAATAAATAAACTGCGACAATTCTTTTAAAGACGCATTATTAATATCGATTAATTCGAGTTCTGGTGCTTTTGATACACAAAACTGACTATTTATATTTTCAATAACCTCTGGAGACAAACCCCAAACCTCATTAAGCTGCTCCATTACCACAAAACCTTTCAAACTATTTCTTTGAGCGATTATTCGATTCGCGATGACCTCACCTATACCATAAACTTTTATCAAATCTTCTTTTGTTGCAAGATTTATATCTATTTTAGTGTCTTTAGTCTTTTCCTTATACCCAAACTTGGAATATGTTTTAAAACCTGTTTTTTGCTTATTCTCTACCCAATCTGGAAATTTAAAAAAAGGAGCTATTTTATTTAAAAGCGCATCAGAAACACCCGTCACCTTCTGAAATTCCGTTGCTGAGTTCACATAACGATTTGTTTTTCTAAAAGTATGTAGTCGATCTATTTCTTCTACTGACATCCCTAATTTATATCCTTTATAATCAGAAATAAAATTTGGATTAAACGGATAAATAGAAATACTCTTAGCTGTATTGGCTTTTAATTCCTCTATTTTCGTTTGAAGTGATAGCCAATCTTTTGCATCTAACGAATTAACATTTCTAGTATTACCGTCTACAAACCAATAAAAAAATTGCAAAATGATTATAATTCCAAACAAAACCAAAAGCCCATTTCGTTGACCTCTGGTAAATTTCAAATAAAACAAAAACCTTTTTAACATCTTCAAGCAATTAATATTTAGCTAAAAATAAAAAAAACTCAATATCTTAACAAGAAAAATACATATAAATCAAAACAACAGGTAAACATAACTAATTCATAATCCTAAGCATTATCAAAAATTGAGTAGAAATACTAAAAAAAACAAGCTTAAAAGAGATAATCTTTTTTATTTTTTATAAAAAACAATACATTTGGAACTTAATAACTAAAACAACAAATAACCATGTCAATTTGGAGAGTTAAACCAATATCAGCTTTTGAAGCCGATATGAAAAAAAGTAATTTGAAAAGGGTTCTTGGAAAATGGAGCCTTACCGCTATTGGCGTTGGAGCCATTATTGGTGGTGGTATTTTCGTTCTTACAGGAACAGGAGCGTATTATCATGCCGGCCCTGCTCTAGCAATTTCATTTATTATTGCAGGTATTGCCTGTGTTTTTGCTGCTCTATGTTACTCAGAGTTTGCTTCTATTTTACCTGTTGAAGGATCTGCATATGCTTATGCTTATGGAACAATTGGCGAAATTTTCGCTTGGATTATAGGCTGGGGACTTATTCTAGAATACGCTATGGGATCGATGACGGTCGCGGTGTCTTGGTCTGGATATTTCAATAAATTGTTGAAAATGTTTCATATTGAACTACCTGAATACCTAACAACAGATCCTGCTAGCTACACTGGAGAAGGCTTCTCAATGAACTTGCCAGCATTTTTAATCGTATTATTTGTAATTTCTATTTTAATAAAAGGAACCAAAAGCGCTGCAAAAGCAAACAATATGATTGTACTTCTTAAAGTATCTGCTGTTTTGTTTGTAATAATTACTGGAGCATTTTTTATCAATACAGACAACTGGCATCCATTTATCCCTGAGGCTACTCAAATTATTGAGAAAGAATCTACACACAACGCTTATGGATTAACAGGAATTGTTTCTGGTGCAGCCGCCATCTTTTTTGCATACGTTGGTTTTGACGCTGTTTCAACACAAGCTGGTGAAGCAATTAATCCTAAAAAAGATGTACCGTTTGCTATTATCGCTTCGTTATTGATTTGTACATTCCTTTACATTCTTGTGTCGTTAGTTTTGACTGGAATGATGAATTATCAAGACTTTAATCCACTAGGGAAATATCCGGATGCAATTAAAGCTCCTGTTGCTTATGCTTTTGATATTGCTGGTCAAGGATGGGCTGGTCTGATTATTACGATTGCTGCAACCGTTGGTTTGATATCTGTATTAATGGTAATGATTATGGGACAATCTAGAATTTTCTTAGGAATGTCTAAAGATGGTTTGATTCCTCAAGTTTTTGCAAAAGTGAACCCTATTTCTGGAACTCCTAAAACTAACTTGATGATTCTTGGAGGAATAATAGCTATCGTTGCTGCTTTTACTCCAATCAATGAACTTGCCGATATGACTAGTTTTGGTACCTTATTCGCCTTTACTATGGTTTGTATTGCTGTTTGGATTTTGAGAATAAGACAACCAAATTTAACAAGAACTTTTAAAGTACCTGCTTTACCAGTTATTGCGATTTGCGGAATTTTAATCAATACTTATTTAATGATTAACTTAAGTTTAAAAGCACAACTTTTCTCATTGGGGTGGTTACTTATCGGTTTTGTTGTATATTTTGGATATAGTAAAACAAGATCAAAATTAAACAACGAAGAGACTGAACAATAGTCAATTTATAGATTAAAAAAACAAGCCGTTTCAGTTTTGAAACGGCTTCTTTTTTATAAATCAAATACAGAGGATCTCTTGGCGCGGACTAAGTCTTTTAAACGAATCCAAAAGGCTAAAGTTAAATACACTGCAAACCATAAACCCGCTGTAACAAATGACAAGTAAATAAAGAACAAACGAACATTTGTAACACGCATTCCTAATTTATCGGCTAATCGTGAGGATACATGAAAGCCGTGTTTTTCAAAGAAAAATTTAAGTTTGATAATTGCTGACATTACTTTGCAATTGAATTAATGAAATAGTGAGACAAAATTACATTTTTATCTTCAGTATTTAAAAGAGGATACAAAATGATTGCAAAAAAAACCAATTGACAACTACTAGCACCGATCGCAGTGGCATCCTCTGTACTCGCGAACGAGTGAGGACAGAGATATAACGGAGAGCGGGAACAATGAATCCAAGAATTCTGATTGTTTATGCTCCAAAAAAGACTATTGCTTAAGTAATTCTGAACCAATAGCACAATCGAGACACCTACTTTTATTACAATATTCTGATTTTAACTGAAGTAATGTTTGAGCTTCAAAAGCATTTTTGGTGGAAATTCCAATTGATTTAAACTTGTCTAAAATTGCATTCTTTTCTGAATCTAGAGATTGCATCAAAGCGATTAATTCCTCTGTTATTTCTTTTCCCTGATTTTTTGCATAGGCAAATTGAATTGGAATTATGGTATTGATTAACAACAAATCAATAAAGGATTTAGTGAGTTTCTTACTCTTTTTAGGGCTGATTTTATCGAATTGATAATGGGTTTGCCAATACTCTGAAGTTGCTACAGCAAAGCGTTCATACAATAAAGGCAACGAAAACTCATTTGTGATTTTGGAAAAAAGATGTTTCTCTTGATGGTACAAACTCGCCAATTGAGACAACCGAATAGTTGGAAAATTATCGGGTCTGTGCTTGAAAAATTGAAGTGACTCTATATTGACCTTCTCAATAGCATACTTTTGAAGTAAGTAATAGAACCGAAATTGTAAGTCCTTAAAATAGGTATCTTCTTTATCGTAATCTAACAAACCTGCCATTCCGAAAAATAGCGCTTCTAGATTTTGCAAATCCGAGGCTTCTTTTCGAATCACCGAAAAAGGTATGGATTGCGCAATTTTAAAAAAAGAAACCCCATTTGTATTGAGACCAAAATTCTTAGCTAACAAGAGGAACAAAACTGCTTCCCAATCATTTTGGGTAACAACTAAATTATCAAAAACATACTGGGATTTTCGTTCTAAACGTTCAAAAAATAAGCGTTCTTGCCAATTGGAAACCACAAATGAATTGACTTCTTGGATTTGATTTTCGCAATAAATCCAAGATTTTTGAGCTATTAAATTCTTTAGAGCTGTAAAGTTATCTACTTGTTTTAATTGATTGTAAACCAATAGGCTTTTGATTAATCATTCTTGTGATTAGATTGTCAAATATGGTTTGCTTGTGTATTGATCTGTTTAATCGATAGCTATACTCGTCTAAATA
>NZ_JAPZSU010000007.1 GCF_027531905.1 Flavobacterium sp.
TTATTCAATAAAAGCAAGAGCTCACGGACTATTTTTGAAGAAGGAATACTTTTGTATTTTGAATTTAAAAATGGGAGTAAGTTCTTGCTTTTGAAGAAGAATTTAGTTGTAGTAGATTTCTAATGCGGAATCTGGGTTAAAATTAGGAGCGAATCATCAGGCTTTTTCAGGCCACATCGTTCCCGCCATCATTCCTAAACCTCGTGAGCTGAACCCCAGCTCACGAGGTTTTTCCCTTCTGTCGGGGCTATACGATTAGCAAGGTTTTTTACTTGGAAGAAATTTGAGAGTAACGGTTGAATGATAAATTATGTTTTTTTTGAAGCCACCCTCACCACCTGTCTACTTAAATCCGCGAAATCTGCGTGCCATAATTCTTGCATTGATTTAGTAGATTCACTAATTTTTTTTCAATTAAACCACAAAGCCAAAACTTTGCGAACCTTGCGATTTTTCCTTTGCGAACCTTGCGGTTAAAAATTCACACTAATTTGTGTTAAATCGGTGCATTCGTGGCAAAAACCTTTACAAGCTGAATAGCTACTATATTTTTTGAAACCTCAAGCACCACCTATTCTACTTAAATCCGCGAAATATGCGTGCCATAATTTTTGCATTGATTTAGTAGATTCACTATTTTTTTTTTTCAATTAAACCACAAAGCCAAAACTTTGCGAACCTTGCGATTTTCCCTTTGCGAACCTTGCGGTTAAAAATTCACACTAATTTGTGTTAAATCGGTGCATTGCTAAAACCTTTATAGACGAATCTATGGCGTAATAATGCTAAGTTTAATTATCCAAAATTAACTTTGTATCTTTGACCTTTTCCAACTTTATCCCTTATTAAATTGATTTCAAAAGCAACCATAGATACCGTTTTCGAAACCGCTCGTGTAGAGGAGGTTATTGGCGATTTTGTGCAATTAAAACGAGCAGGAAGTAACTTCAAAGGCTTGAGTCCTTTCTCAGACGAACGTTCACCTTCCTTTATGGTGTCGCCAGTAAAACAAATTTGGAAAGATTTTAGCTCTGGAAAAGGAGGAAATGCAGTGGCTTTTTTAATGGAGCACGAACATTTTACCTATCCAGAAGCCATTCGATATTTGGCCAAAAAATACAATATCGAAATCGAAGAAACAGAACAAACTGATGCAGAAAAAGCCAATACTGATGTTCGAGAAAGTATGTTTTTGGTGTCTGAATTCGCTAAAAATTATTTTCATTCCACACTATTAAATACCGAAGAAGGGAAGGCGATAGGCTATTCGTACTTCAAAGAAAGAGGTTTTACCAACGAAACCATAAAAAAATTCGGTTTGGGTTATTCTCCAGAAACTTGGGACGCGCTGACGAAAGAAGCACTTGGGAAAGGATACCAATTACAATATTTAGAAAGCACAGGCTTAACCATTCCGAGAGACGACAGACCATTTGACCGATTCAAAGGAAGGGTGATGTTCCCTATCCAAAGTATGTCGGGTAGAACCTTGGGTTTTGGAGGGCGAATTTTAACCAATGATAAAAAAGCGGCCAAATATTTAAACTCTCCCGAGAGCGAAATTTATCATAAGAGCAAAGTCTTGTACGGAATTTTCCAAGCCAAACAAGCCATTGCCAAACAAAACAATTGTTATTTGGTTGAAGGATATACGGACGTAATTCAATTTCATCAAGCGGGAATCGAAAATGTCGTGGCTTCATCAGGTACGGCTTTAACACCCGACCAAATCCGATTAATTAATAGATTGACCAAAAACATTACCGTACTTTTTGATGGTGATGCTGCGGGCCTTCGTGCTTCCATTCGAGGAATCGATTTGATTTTGGAGGAAGGGATGAACGTAAAAGTCTGCACTTTTCCTGATGGCGATGATCCAGATAGTTTTGCTAAAAAAACATCTTATGATGATTTGGTGGCTTATTTAGAGCATAATGCAAAGGATTTTATCCAGTTCAAAGCCTCGCTTTTAATGAACGAAGCTAAGAACGACCCAATAAAGAAAGCCGATTTGATTCGGGATATGGTGACGAGTATTTCTAAGATTCCAGACCGCATTCAACGAGAAATATATTTGCAAGAATGTTCTAGGATTATGGATATTTCGGAGCAAGTTTTGGTAAGTACTTTGGCACAATTAGTTCAAAAAGACATTACCGAAGTAGGGAAAAAACAAAAGCAAGAGCAAAAAGCATTTGAAATTGTTAAGAATGAAAATCCCGTTCAAGCAGAGAAAGTTGATGTTTTATATCGTTTAGAACGAAAAATAATCGAAATTCTATTGCTTTACGGAAATAAAGATGAAGTTTTTGAAGATGTACTTTTAAAAGCGAATTCAGATGGGGAGATTGTTCACGTAGTTGAAAAAAAGGAATATAAAGTTTTTCAGAGGATTTATTTGAGTTTACAAGAAGATGAGGTAGAGCTTGCACATCCCCATTTCAGAGCTATTTTCAATGATTTGATTTCATATTATCTTCAAAATGAAACAGAAGGAATAGATAATTATCTGAAAAATTTAAAACCTGAGTTTGCACAAGAAGTTACGGATATTTTGATGGAAGAAGAACAAATCGTGCTTCATAATTGGGAAGGGCAGAATATTTTTGTAAAACAAAAAACAGAAACAGTCAGTCAGCACACTTCAGAAACTATTATTTCTATTCGTGAATATCTAATCAATAAATTAATTATGGATTTGATGAATGAATTCTCATCTAATCCCGAAGCGGATATAGAAGAATTGAAGGTAATGATTAATGATTATAATAAGCTCAAGGTAAATTTGACAGGAGCTATTGGTAGAATTCGTTCTACCTATATATAAGAAGAGGAAGCTTTTGCTTCCTCTTCTACAATAGAATCTCTGTTTAGAGATTTAGAAATTATACAATTTCTAATGTTTTGGCCTTATTGACTAAATCTACCAAGTTGGTTACGTTTAATTTGGTCAATAATCGCAATTTGTAAGTACTAATTGTTTTTTCGTTTAGAGAAAGAATTTCAGCTATTTCATGGTTTTTCTTACCATCGCTTAAATAGCGCAATACTTCAATTTCTCGGTTAGATAATTTACGATACAAACGTTCGCTTTTACTTTGTTTGGCTATCAAAGCCATGTTTTTACGAACATTTTCGTTCACAATAATTTTCCCTTGGTGTACTTTTACAATAGATTGACCTAAAGTTTCAAGTTTCTCGGATTTGTGAACATAGCCAGAAACTCCTGCTTTAATTGCATTTGGAGCATAAATTTGTTCCGATAGACTACTAAAAATAATAATCTTCGTTTTAGGGTAGTTTTTCAACATCGCCTTGATTTCAAAAATACTCGCCAATCCTTCTAGTTCTAAGTCGATTACCAAGACATCGATTTCCTTGTTTTGAAGGATGTCTCGGACCATCGAAAAATTACCAACATTGGCTACAATAGAGATTTCATCGTGATCTTTAAAGTACGATTTTACTCCGAAATGCGTTACAGGATAGTTATCTGCTAAACAAACTTTAATCATGGTATTTATTTTTTAAGAGTTGTCTATCAAAATGATAGCATAAATGTAGTAAAAAAAATACAATAAAGTTTAAAAATGTTAATTTTTTTTATTTTTTATCTAAAACGCATACAGGTATTGGGTTCATTTTGTGTTGATTAGCGGTGTTTAGGCGTTTGTAAGTTGCAAAAACTTCTTTTTCTCTACCTTGAAATTCTGAAATAGTTTTTCCTAATTCGTCTTGAAGCATAGCCCATTCGAGTTCGTCATAGCTCGCACCTAGCTGATCTTCGTCTGATCGATCATCTCCAAAAAGTCCATCTGTCGGAGCTGCAACTAAAATAGAATTTGGAATTTTGAGAAATTCACCTAATGCATACACATCAGATTTGAGTAAATCGGCTATTGGGCTTAAATCTACTCCACCATCACCATATTTAGTATAAAAACCCACGCCAAAATCTTCAACTTTATTTCCAGTTCCAGCCACGAGTAATCCATGAATTCCAGCATAGTAATATAAAGTGCTCATTCGCAAACGAGCTCTTGTGTTGGCTAATGATAAATTCATTTTGGTTATATCTTCATGCTCGGGCACTACTTTTTTGAAGGCTTCAAAAACGGAGGTTAAATCTGAAGCTGCACTTTTTACATTAGGAAAACGCTCTTTTAATTGTTTGATGTGTTCTTGAGCGCGACTAACGTGAGATGGTGCTTGATGAATGGGCATTTCTATACAAAGCACTTCCATTCCCGTTTGAGCACATAATGTAGAAGTCACCGCGGAGTCAACGCCTCCAGAAATACCAATTACAAATCCTTTCGCCTTGGCATTTTTGGCATAGTCCATTAACCATTTTACTATTTGTGTGTTTATTTTTTCTGGAGATAAGAGTGTTTTTTTAATCATAATAATCTACGTTTTAAAAAGCAGGAATGTATATTTGCAAAATGTTTTCAAAAGGATTTTTTACAAGACATTTTGAAGCTAAATTATATAATAAATGTGAAAGCGCCATGATTCCAGTTCATAAACTGGATGAATTAAAGTTTTTTTAATAAAGCACGAATTAATTTTATATACATGAAAATCTATCTATCCCCACTAATTATTTGTTTCTTTTTTCTCTCATGTGGTAAAAAAAATAAAGTAGAAAAAGCTGTTGAAGAAATTCCAGTTGAAATTAAAGTAGATCGATTTGACAAAGCTTTTTTTGAGACAAAACCTGAAGATTTGAATCAATTAAAGAAACAATACCCCTATTTTTTCCCTGCAGGAACAGATGATGCCGTTTGGATTGAAAAAATACAACATCCGCAATGGAGGGAATTGTATGCTGAAGTTCAAAAAAAATATGGTGATTTTGAGCCTGTGCATCAAGAAATTGAAACTTTATTTAAACATATTAAGTTTTACTTCCCGAAAACGAAGACGCCCAAAGTGGTTACCTTGATTTCAGAAATGGATTACAATACAAAATCCATTTATGCGGATAGTTTGGTTATAGTTTCTTTGGAATTGTATTTGGGTAAAGATCATAAGTTTTATCAGTTTCCTGAATATATTAAACAAAATTTCGAATCCTCACAAATAGTTCCAGATATTGCTTCAAGTTTTATTCAAACTAAAATGGTTCCGGATGCCGATAAAACCTTCATATCTCAAATGATTTATTTGGGTAAAGAGTTGTATATAAAAGAATTATTGCTTCCAGAATATACAGATGCAGTCAGAATGGGTTATACCCCAGAACAATTAGCTTGGTGTTCTGAAAATGAAGGATACATTTGGCGTTATTTTATCGATAAAGAGATGTTGTATAGTGTAGATGCTAAATTAGTACCTCGTTTTTTGAGCCCAGCGCCTTTTTCAAAATTTTATTTAGAAATAGATAATGAGTCACCAGGCCAAGTGGGTGCTTGGATTGGATGGCAAATTGTACGTTCTTATATGAAAAATAATGACATTTCAGTTAATGAATTGTTGAATAAAAAAGCAAAAGAAATTTTTGAACAATCCAAATATAAACCCAAGAAATAATGTCAAATACACATACCTCAGAAATTAAGTTTCAAGTAGAATTAGATGAAAATCGAGTACCCGAAAAACTGCTTTGGTCTGCTGAAGATGGAGGCGTAAATGCGGAAGAGGCAAAAGCAATTATGCTTTCTATTTGGGATAGCAATCATAAAGAAAGTATGCGAATAGATTTGTGGACGAAAGATATGCCAGTGGACGAAATGAAGATTTTCTTTCACCAAACGTTAGTAGCAATGTCAGAAACATTCAAGAGAGCTACCAATGACGAAAAAATGGCAGATACCATGATGGATTTTTGCGATTATTTCGCCGAAAAATTAGAATTGAAAAAGTAAACTTTTAAAAGGATAAAATCCCAAATCTTAATTTGAAATCATAAGATTTGGGATTTATTTTTTATTATTTAAAACGTATTGTTGTTTTTGAAAACTTCTTGATTTACCTCATCAATGTAATGCAATAGTTCTTCTTTTCCTGTCGATTCAGTAGAAGAAGTGACAAAATAATGAGGCATTTCAGTCCAATTGTTGGCTAGCATTTTCTTTTTGTAAGCAGCAATGTGAGAATCAATCTTCACTCGGCTTATCTTGTCTGCTTTTGTGAAAATGATACAAAAAGGAATTTCACTTTCTCCCATATACGACATGAACTCAATATCTATAGTTTGTGCTTCATGACGAATGTCTATCAAAACAAAAGCGCAAACTAACTGCTCTCTTGATTCAAAATAATCAGTGATAAATTCTTGAAATATGGATTTTGTCTTTTTGGAAACTTTGGCATAGCCATAACCAGGTAAATCAACCAAGAACCAATTATTATTGATTAAAAAATGATTGATAAGCTGTGTTTTTCCGGGTCTTGCCGAAGTTTTAGCTAACTTTTTGTGATTGGTCAGCATGTTGATCAACGAGGATTTACCTACGTTAGATCGGCCAATAAAAGCGTATTCTGGCAAGAAATCTTTCGGACATTTGCTTACATCAGAATTACTTATAACAAACTCAGCGGTATTGATTTTCATTTTTTTGTTTTCTAATAATCGGTTTGATTAATGTGCTGATAAGTGTGTATGACTTAACCAATCTTCTAAAACTCTATTGAATTCTTCTGGATGCTCCATCATAGCGGCATGACCACATTTGTCAATCCAATATAAACTAGAGTTTGGCATGAGTTTGTGAAATTCTTCAGCGACTTCAGGAGGCGTTACTTTGTCGTTTTTTCCCCAAATAATACAGGTTTGAACATGCATTTTTGGTAAATCTTTGGCCATATTATGACGGATGGCGCTTTTGGCAATGGTCAAGGTTTTGATTAATTTAATTCGGTCATTTACTGTAGCAAAAACTTCATCTATTAATTCTGGAGTAGCAATTTTTGGGTCGTAAAAGACATCTTCTGCTTTTTTCTTGATGTATTCGTAGTCTCCTCTTTTCGGGTAGCTATCGCCCATGGCGCTTTCATAAAGCCCTGAACTTCCTGTAATCACTAGACCAGCTACTTTTTCAGGATACATTTTGGTGTGATACAAAGCGATATGGCCTCCCAAGGAATTACCTAAAAGGATAACACGTTCTAGACCTTTGTAGGTAATAAAGTTTTTTACGTAAATCGCAAAGCTTTTAACGTTAGTCTTTAAGATATTTTGGGTATATATGGGTAAATCGGGAATAATAATTTTATATCCTCTTTCAGAAAAATAACTTGCCACAGCATCAAAGTTACTTAATCCTCCCATAAGCCCGTGAAGGATTACGATTGGAGTGCCTTCTCCGGCTTCATAATAGCTATACTTGCCTTCTTTTTTATAGTATTTTTCCATGTAATATGTGACTCAATTTCAATTTCGACAAATATAGGATTTATTAAATTAAAATAAATTGTTAAGGCTGCTTTTTACGGATATTATTCTTTTTTACTTATTTATTGGACTTAAAACTAGAGGTTTTAAGTTGTGAATGTTTAGGATTTGTCTGTTGTAGTTTGTCTGATTTTTGAAAGAAGTATTTGATAAATATTTATAGCTATTAACTTTCTTACAAAAAAAAATAGTCAATGCTAATGTGTTGATAGTGCATAAATTAAGGCTTTTTGGTTAGAAGTGGCTAAACTTATCAACAAAGTGGTATAAAGTGGTAAATTGTGGTAGAATTTTATATATTTTTGCTTTATACAATCTAATGCAAAATAAGTGGACGCAATTATTGGTACATATGAGTGTAAAGTCGATGCTAAAGGTCGGGTAATGTTGCCTTCACCTTTAAAAAAGCAATTGGCTTCTTCACTTCAAGACGGTTTCGTTTTGAAGCGCTCCGTGTTCCAATCTTGTTTAGAATTATATCCAATGGCGGAATGGAATGTCATGATGCAAAAAGTAAATGGATTGAATCGGTTTGTGAAAAAAAACAATGATTTTATTCGTCGATTTACCGCTGGTGTAAAAGTGGTAGAAATTGATGCTTTAGGCAGAATGTTGATTCCAAAAGACTTGGTTGGTTTTGCAAGTATAGCCAAAGATGTTGTTTTTTCTTCTGCGGTAACAATTGTTGAAATCTGGGATAAAGACTTGTATGAAAAATCAATTAGTGGAGAGGATCTTGATTTTGCTGATTTAGCAGAAGAAGTTATGGGTAACCTAAATAATAATGACAATGGAATATCATAATCCTGTATTGCTAAAAGAGACTGTAGATGGCTTGAATATCAAGCCTGATGGGGTGTATGTAGACGTTACTTTTGGAGGTGGAGGACATTCGGCTGAAATATTAAGAAGACTTGGGCCTGATGGAAAATTATTTGCATTTGACCAAGATGAAGATGCTTTGGCAAATGCTTTGCCTGATGAGCGTTTTACTTTAATTAATGAAAATTTCAGATTTATCAAGCGCTTCTTACGTTTTTATGGAATAAAAGGGGTTGATGGAATTTTGGCAGATTTAGGTGTTTCATCTCATCAGTTTGATGTGGCTGAAAGAGGTTTTTCTACTCGTTTTGATGCAGAATTGGATATGCGAATGAGTCAGAAAAATGATCTGAGCGCCTATAGAGTAGTCAATGAATATGATGATGCGAATTTGAGAAGAGTTTTTTGGGATTATGGAGAATTAAAAAATGCTCCAGCTTTGTCCAGAACTATTATAGAAGCGAGAGAGAAACATTCTATCAAAACTACAGATGAGTTGAAAGTAATTTTGGCTAAATATTTACCCGAAAAAGTGCGTAATAAAGTATTGGCTCAAATATACCAAGCCATTCGAATTGAGGTAAATCAAGAAATGGATGTTTTAAAAGAATTTTTAGAGCAATCTCTAGAGATTTTAAATCCAGAAGGAAGATTAAGTGTAATCTCTTATCATTCACTTGAGGATCGATTGGTGAAACGATTTGTGAAAAACGGCATGTTTGAAGGAGAGCCAGAACGCGATTTTTTTGGCAATTTTTCAGTTCCATTCAAAACTATCGGAAAATTGATTGTGCCTACTAACGAGGAAATAAAAAGTAATAATAGAGCACGAAGTGCCAAATTGCGTATTGCAGAAAAGAAATAATAGTAATGAAACAAGGAGTTTACGCCATATTAAAAGCGAAATATTTGATTCATGATGATGCCATTAAAAATTGGCGTTTTATTGTTTTTTTGGTTGTACTTGTGATTTTAATGATTGCCAATACACAACGATTTGAACAAAAAGTGTTTGAAATCAATGAGCTAAACAATCAGGTCAAAGAACTTCGTTCAGAATTTGTAGATAAAAGATCTGAATTGATGAAATTGAAAATGGAGTCGACGGTTTCAAAAAAAATGGAGGCTAAACAAATTTATCCCTCAACAATTCCACCAGTAAAAATTAAAGTAAAAAAAGAAGAAGACCCGAATATATTCGAAAAACTATGGCAGTAGAAGATAAAAACATATCGTATCGTATTTATCTAGTGGCATTTTTCCTCTTCATTATGGCTGTTGCTATCACTGTAAAGCTAACGAATATTCAGTGGGTAGAAGGTGACTATTACAGAAAATTAGCCAAAGAAAGAACGGTTAAAAACTTTGTAATTCCAGCCAATAAAGGAAATATTTATTCTGCCGACGGAAGTCTTTTGGCTACTTCTATACCTAATTATGAGATTCGTTTTGATGCGGTTGCTCCAAAGACTGAAGATTTTGAAAAAAATATAAAGCAATTAGCAGATTCCTTAGGTAAACTTTTAAATAAATCTTCGGATACTTTTGAGAGAGACTTAAGAAGAGCGAGAGTAAATAAAAGCAGGTATTTTCTAGTAGCTCGCGATTTGAGTTACACCGAGTATATTGCTATAAAGGGATTTCCATTATTCAAACTTGGTGCTTATAAAGGTGGTATTATTGTAGAACAAGAAACGGTTCGAGAACATCCTATCGGCAAAATTGCTGAACGAACCATTGGTTATATAGGACGGGATTTGAATGGGCACATTAACCCAGTTGGAGTAGAAGGTGCTTATAGTAAATATCTTAACGGTAAAGATGGTCGTATTTTAAAACAAAAAATCGCAAAGGGGCAATGGAAACCCATTAGTGATATCAATCAGGTTGAACCACAAGACGGCTATGATGTTATTTCGACTATTGATGTATTTATTCAAGATATAGCGCATCATGCTTTGTTGAAGCAACTAGAAGAATACCAAGCAGATCATGGTTGTGTGGTGGTTATGGAAACAAAAACAGGCTATGTAAAAGCTATTTCTAATCTTGGGAGAAATGAAAAAACAGGCATGTATTCTGAGCGATTGAATTATGCTGTTAGAGAATCTCATGAACCGGGTTCTACCTTTAAGTTGGTAGATTTAATGGCTTTGTTGGAAGACAAATTAGTAGATACTAGTGCTGTTTTTGATAGTAAAGGTGGAGAAATAAAATACTTTGGACGATCAGTTCGTGATTCCCACAAAGGAGGCTACGGAAAAATTTCTTTAGCAAAAGGATTCGAAGTTTCTTCTAATACTGTAATGGTTCAAGCGGTTTATAATAATTATAAATCTAATCCAACAAAGTTTGTGAATCATATCAATTCCTATGGATTGAACAAAAAATTAGGAATAGGGTTCAATGGCGAAGGCAGACCTTATATTCCTCAGCCAACGGATCCCAAATGGTCAAGAGTAACATTGCCTTGGATGGCTTTTGGATATGGTGTTTCGGTAACGCCTTTGCAAACCTTAGCTTATTACAATGCGGTTGCTAATAATGGAGAGATGGTAAAGCCCTTATTTGTTTCTGAAATCAAAGAATGGAATAAAACTATCAAAAAGTACGACAAAGTAGTGCTGAATCCAAGAATTTGTTCACAAGAAACTATAAAAAAACTCAAAGCGGTTATGGAAAATGTGGTTAAAAAAGGAACAGGTTCTAAGTTGTACTCCAAAGACTTTTCTATGGCAGGTAAAACGGGAACGGCCCAAGTAAATTATGCTAAATCAGGTGGTGCCGAAAAATACTATGCGTCTTCATTCGTAGGGTATTTTCCAGCAGATCACCCAAAATATTCTTGTATTGTAGTAGTTCACAAACCCAATACAACCAATAATAATTATTACGGAGCTGATGTTGCGGGTCCAGTTTTTAAGCGTATTGCTCAAAAAATATTTACCGATTCGCCAACAACCAATGAGATTAAAAATCTGAATCGAAAAATTCAGAATCAAGAGAATAATTATAACTCTTATTATGTGAAGGCGCAAAAAAAGTTCAAAGCAGTTCCAAATGTTCGAGGAATGGCCGGCATGGATGCTGTTGCGTTACTTGAAAATTTAGGATTAAAAGTGAAGGCTATTGGTATCGGTAAAGTAAAGAAACAATCGCTTCAAGCTGGAGAGAATATAGCTAAAAATGCAACTATAGTATTAGAATTATCATGAAAACACTAAAAGATATACTGTATAAAGTAGCCATCGACGCACTAAATGGTGCTACCGATATTGCTGTGAATCATTTGCATTTTGATTCAAGACAAATAGTGGCTAATGATGTTTTTGTGGCCATAAGAGGTTCAGTTTCTGATGGACATGATTATATCGAGAAAGCAATAGAATTAGGAGCAACTACTGTTGTATGTGATGTTTTTCCAGAAGTTTTACATCCAAAAGTGACTTATGTTAGAGTAAAAGATACCAATGCGGCGTTGGCTTACATGGCAGCTAATTTTTATGATAATCCATCTCAAAAATTAAAATTAGTTGGAATAACAGGAACTAACGGCAAGACGACAATTGCTTCCTTGTTATATCAATTGTTCAAAAAAGCAGGTTTCAAGGTAGGTTTGATTTCTACTGTCAAAATTTTGGTTAATGATGAAGAATTTAAAGCAACGCATACTACTCCAGATTCATTAACCATCAATTATTATTTGGAAGCAATGAATGCTGCAGGTGTTGAATACTGTTTTATGGAAGTTAGTTCTCATGGTATTCATCAAAAAAGAACCGAGGGATTGCATTTCGTAGGTGGGGTTTTTACGAATCTTTCTCATGATCATTTGGATTATCACCCAACTTTTGCAGAATACCGTGATGTAAAAAAATCTTTTTTCGACTTTTTACCTAAAACCGCATTTGCTTTGTCTAATGCAGATGATAAAAATGGGGTTGTGATGTTACAAAACACCAAGGCAATCAAACGTACTTATGCTCTTAAAACGTATGCAGATTATAAAGCCTTGATTCTTGAAAATCAATTGTCAGGCTTATTGCTAAAAATTAATGATAACGAAGTTTGGGTAAAATTAATAGGCACATTCAATGCTTATAATTTATTAGCGATTTATGGCACTGCGGTAGAATTAGGTCTAGAAAGTCTTGAAGTACTTCGATTGTTGTCCGAATTAGAAAGTGTTTCGGGTAGGTTTCAATTTATCGTTTCAGCACAAAATATTACGGCTATCGTTGATTATGCCCACACGCCAGATGCACTAGAAAATGTTTTGAATACGATTAACGATGTGCGTACTCAAAACGAACAATTAATTACTGTGGTAGGTTGTGGAGGAAATAGAGACAAAGCCAAACGCCCTATTATGGGTGGAATTGCTTCCGAAAAAAGCGATAAAGCCATCCTTACTTCTGATAATCCAAGAGATGAAGAACCAGAAACAATTATTGCCGAAATGGAAGCTGGGGTTGCACCTCATAATTTCAAAAAAGTTTTAGTTATCACAGATAGAAAACAAGCTATAAAAACTGCTTGTCAATTGGCTCACCCCAATGATATTATTCTCATTGCTGGAAAAGGACACGAAACCTATCAAGAAATCAAAGGAGTTCGTCATGATTTTGATGATATGAAAATTGTAAAAGAGACTTTAGAACAATTAGGAAAATAACAAAGATCAAAATTCCTTAGTCATTAGTTAAGAAGAATTTTAAATTTTAAAATAAAAAAATATGCTGTACTACTTATTTGAATATTTAAACAAAACAATGGATATTCCTGGAACAGGAGTTTTTCAGTACATCACATTTAGATCGGCATTGGCCTTCATGTTGTCTTTGTTGCTTTCTACGATTTATGGAAAACGAATTATTGGATTTTTAAGAAGACAACAGGTTGGCGAAACGGTGCGTGAACTTGGATTAGCGGGTCAAAATGAAAAAGCAGGTACGCCTACAATGGGTGGTCTTATCATAATTTTTGCGACCTTGGTTCCTGTTCTTTTATTTGCTCGACTTCAAAATATTTACATCGTTTTGCTAATTGTGACGACTTTATGGATGGGAATCATTGGTTTTGTGGATGATTATATCAAAATTTTCAAAAAAGATAAACAAGGTTTAAAAGGGATTTTTAAAGTATTTGGTCAAGTAGGTTTAGGCTTAATTGTAGGTTCTGTACTTTATTTTAGTCCTGCCGTAACAGTTAGGACAGATACAGGAAAAACGGATATTTTTAAATCGGCTACGCAAACTGTGATTCTTCCTGCGCCAATTGAGGAAAAATCTACAGCTACGACTATTCCTTTTTTTAAGAATAACGAATTTGATTATGCTGAGTTGTTGGCGTGGACTGGTGAGGGCTACGAAAAATGGGCTTGGTTGATCTTTATTCCGGTTGTGATTTTTATCATTACGGCGGTTTCTAATGGTGCCAATTTAACCGACGGGATCGATGGTTTAGCCGCAGGAACATCGGCTGTGTCTGTTTTTGCTCTTGGGATATTCACATTCGTTTCTGGTAATATTATTTTTTCAAATTATCTCAACATCATGTATATCCCGCATTCTGGAGAAATGACGGTTTTTATCTTTTCTTTTGCAGGAGCACTCATTGGTTTTCTTTGGTACAATTCCTATCCTGCTTCGGTATTTATGGGAGATACGGGAAGTTTAACCATCGGAGGAATTATTGCTGTTTTGGCCATTGCGGTTAGAAAAGAAATGTTGATTCCGTTGTTATGTGGGATCTTTTTAGTGGAGAATTTTTCAGTCGTATTACAAGTAGCTTATTTTAAATATACCAAAAAACGATTTGGGGAAGGAAGAAGGATTTTCCTGATGTCGCCTTTGCATCACCATTATCAAAAGAAAGGCTATCACGAGAGTAAAATAGTCACTCGTTTCTGGATTGTAGCAATTATGTTGGCTATTTTATCTATCGTAACACTAAAATTAAGATAACATGAGATTAGTTGTTTTAGGTGGTGGCGAAAGTGGAGTAGGAACCGCTATTTTGGGGCAAAAGCAAGGGTATGAGGTTTTTGTTTCTGATTTTGGAAAAATTAAGCAAAATTATAAAGACGTTCTTAATCAATATGGAATTCCATGGGAAGAGGAGCAACATACTGAGGATTTAATTCTAAATGCCACAGTGGTGATGAAAAGTCCAGGTATTCCAGACAAAGCACCAATGGTAAAGAAATTGGTAGAGAAAGGAATTGCTGTTATCTCTGAAATTGAATTTACAGCCCCTTTTACCAAAGCAATTACTATAGGGATTACAGGAAGTAATGGGAAAACGACTACCACTATGCTTACCTATCATCTGCTAAAAAGTGCTGGTTTGAATGTGGCTTTGGGAGGAAATATTGGAAAGAGTTTTGCTTGGCAAGTAGCAGAGCACGATTATGATGTTTATGTGTTAGAACTAAGCAGTTTTCAATTGGATGGAATTATTAATTACAAGCCACATATTGCCATTCTAACGAATATTAGCCCAGATCATTTGGATCGATACGAATACAAATACGAAAATTATATCGCTTCAAAGTTTCGCATTACCATGAATCAAACCGAATCAGATTATTTGATTTATGATGCAGACGATGAAGCAACGCAAGAATGGTTAAAATACAATAAAACAAAAGCACAATTACTACCTTTTTCTATTTCTCAAACACTGGATTTAGGAGCATTTTTAAAAGATAATACTATGGAAGTTAAAATGAATCAAGAAGAATTTTCAATGGAGACCGAATACATTGCATTAGAAGGAAAACATAATATGAAGAACGCAATGGCAGCAACATCTGTAGCAAAGTTGATGCAAATTCGAAATGCCACCATTCGTGAAAGTTTATCCAATTTTCAAGGTGTTGAACATCGATTAGAAAAAGTTTTGAAAATTCAAAATGTACAATATATCAATGATTCCAAAGCGACCAATGTTAATGCAACCTATTTTGCTTTAGAAAGCATGAATGTCCCAACAGTATGGATTGTTGGAGGCGTAGACAAAGGGAATGATTACAATGAATTAATGTCTTTGGTACGAGAAAAAGTAAAAGCAATTATTTGTTTAGGAATAGATAATTCCAAAATTATTGCTGCTTTCGGTAATGTGGTTGATGATTTAATAGAAGTAAACACTATGAACGATGCTGTAAGAATGGCACAACGTTACACAGAAAAAGGGGATGCTGTTTTATTATCGCCAGCTTGCGCCAGTTTTGATTTATTCGAAAACTATGAAGATCGTGGGCGTCAATTCAAACAAGCAGTTTATAATTTGTAAGTATATAAATCACTAAAATAAAATATAAATAATGAAGGAACTAGTAAACAAGTTAAAAGGAGATAGAGTAATATGGTCATTTGTGGCCTTATTGGCTTTGTTTTCGTTTATGCCTGTTTTTAGTGCTAGTAGTAATTTGGCTTATATTGGTTTGGGCAAAGGAAATACACTAGGGTATTTGTTGAAACATTTGGCGCATGTTGGTATTGGTTTTTTAATTATTTACTGGGTTCACAAAGTTCCTTACTTATATTTCAGAGCCATTTCAAAAGCAGCATTGCCTGTTGTTTGGATAATGTTGGCTTATGCTTTAATCAAAGGGACGGTCATAGCTGGAGCCAATGCGAGTCGTTGGATACAGATTCCTTTTATAAAAATTACCTTTCAGCCTTCAACTATGGCGGCTATTGTGTTGTTTGTGTTTGTTGCTCGTTATTTATCCAAAAAAAGAGAAACGCCAGTTGATTTTAAATCGTCGTTACTCGAATTATGGTTGCCGGTTTTTGTAACGTTAATCTTTATTTTGCCTTCTAACTTTTCTACTACTGCTTTGATTTTTTCGATGGTATTGATGTTGGTTTTTATTGGAAAGTATCCATTAAAATATATTGGTTTTATAATTGGCTCAGGAATAGTGATGCTCCTGTTTTTTGTGCTAATAGCAAAAGCATTTCCAGATTCTAGATTCTTTAGTAGAGTAGGGACTTGGGAAAACCGTATTGAACGATTTTTTTCAGATAAGGCAGACGAAGACAATTATCAAATCGAAAAGGCTAAAACCGCCATAGCCTCTGGAGGACTTTATGGTTTGGGACCAGGTAAAAGTGTACAGAAAAATTTTCTACCTCAATCCTCCTCTGATTTTATCTTTGCCATTATAGTAGAAGAGTGGGGATTGATAGGTGGTTTGTCTGTACTTGGATTGTATTTGTTATTGATGTTTCGTTTTGTGATTGCATCTCATAAGGCCAATACATTATTTGGAAAATTAATTGTAATTGCTCTTGGTTTTCCAATGATTTTTCAAGCGATGATTAACATGGCTGTAGCGGTAGAATTATTGCCAGTTACAGGACAAACCCTGCCTTTGATAAGTAGTGGAGGAAGCTCTATATGGATGACCTGTTTTTCTCTTGGTGTAATTTTGAGTGTGACCAAAAAGGAAGAGGAAATTGCTCAAGAGTTAAAAGAAAAACAAATTCGAGAAGAAGCATTGCAAAAATTAATTGATGCCCAACTCGAATCGGATACTCAAGAAAAAGAAGAAGAATTTTCAATAGAAGATCGCGCCAACCCAATGAATGCGGTTCTTAATCGATAGTGTCTGATAGTAGTAAATTGTTTATTTGTTCTAAATTTTTTTAAGATGTCAAAATTAAAATTCATATTGAGTGGTGGAGGTACTGGTGGTCATATCTATCCAGCAATTGCTATTGCAAATGAACTAAAAAGACGATACCCTGATACTGAAATTCTTTTTGTAGGTGCCAAAGACAAAATGGAAATGCAAAAAGTACCTCAAGCGGGTTATGCTATAAAAGGACTTTGGATTGCTGGTATACAAAGAAAATTGACACTTCAAAATGCATTATTTCCCTTCAAGCTATTAAGTAGCTTGTGGGAATCTAGAAAAATACTTAAAAACTTCAAGCCTGATGTAGTTATTGGTACTGGTGGATTTGCAAGTGGTCCTTTGTTGAATGTCGCCAATAGTTTAAATATTCCAACATTAATACAAGAGCAAAATTCATATCCAGGAATAACCAATAAATTATTAAGTAAAAAGGCTGCAAAAATTTGTGTTGCTTATGAAAATTTAGAACGGTTTTTCCCTAAAGAAAAGATGATTTTGACAGGAAATCCTGTTCGTCAAGACTTGATTGATGTAACTACCAAAAGAGAAGAAGCAATCGCTTTTTTTAAACTAAATCCAAACAAGAAAACCATATTGGTTTTAGGTGGAAGTTTAGGAGCGAGACGAATCAACCAATTAATCGAAAATGAATTGCAAGGTCTTTTGTCGCAAAAAGTTCAAATTATTTGGCAATGCGGAAAATTGTACTTAGATGATTATTCGAAATACAATTCGGCACAAGTGCAAGTAGTTGCTTTTATTGAGCGAATGGATTTGGTCTATGCGGCAGCCGATGTAGTTATTTCTAGAGCTGGGGCTTCGTCGGTTTCTGAATTATGTATAGTTGGGAAACCAGTGATTTTTATTCCTTCTCCAAATGTAGCAGAAGATCATCAAGCTAAAAATGCGCAAGCTATTGTAGATAAAAAAGGAGCAATTATGATCAAAGAAGCTGCTTTAGAAGATGAATTTAGTTTAGTACTGGAGGCTTTGTTAAAAGATGAGGGGAAGCAACAACTCTTGGGGGACAACATAAAAAAATTGGCTTTGCCACAAGCAACGATACAAATCGTTGATGCAATTGAAAAGTTATTGAAAAAATAGAGATACTATTTTGTTAATTTTTAAAATCAAAAAATGAACTTAAATCAAATACATAACGTCTATTTTGTTGGCATTGGAGGCATCGGAATGAGTGCTTTGGCTCGTTATTTCAAAAATATTGGAAAACAAGTTTGCGGTTATGATAAAACACCGTCGATGTTGACAAACGAACTTATCGAAAGTGGAATTGATATTCATTTTGAAGATAATATTGACTTAATTCCAGCTAGTTTTAAACCTGAGAATACTTTGGTAATTATTACTCCGGCAGTTCCAAAATCACATTTGGAGTGGAATTATTTTTTAAATCAAACCTATGAGGTTAAAAAAAGAGCGGAAGTATTGGGTATAATAACAAAAGACACTTTTAGTTTTGCTGTAGCTGGTACACACGGAAAAACAACTACTTCAAGTATTTTGGGGCATATTTTGTATGAAAGCGGAGCTGATGTTACTGCTTTTATAGGAGGAATTGTCGAAAATTACAACTCTAATTTAATCGGCATGGGCAAAACAGTTACAGTGGTCGAGGCAGATGAATTCGATCGTTCTTTCTTGCACTTACATCCAAATATTGCTTGTGTAACATCAATGGATGCGGACCATTTAGATATTTATGGAACAAGTGAGGCGATTGAGGCATCATTTTTAGAATTTGCTGAAAAAGTAGAAGATAAAACGAAATTGTTTGTGGCTCATGGACTTCCATTAGAGGGATTGGTTTGTGCTATTGATCAAGATGCGCAATTCAAAGCTTATAACGTTAGAGTTGAAGAGTCAAGCTATGTATTTGATGTGCAAACTCCAACAGAAACAATTAAAAATTTACGTTTTGGTTTACCAGGAAGACATAATTTAATGAATGCGTTGATGGCGCTGGCAATGGCTAAAACTTACGGCACCCCAACTGAAGCTATTGCTAGTGCTTTATCGACATTTAGAGGAATCAGAAGACGTTTTTCTTATCAAATAAAACGTCCAGATTTGGTGTATATTGATGATTATGCACATCATCCAACAGAAATTAATGCGGTGCATCAAGCCGTTAGAGAGTTGTATTCGAATCAAAAAGTATTGGCTGTTTTTCAACCGCATTTATTTAGTAGAACTAAAGATTTTGCTGATGATTTTGCAGCTTCCTTATCTAATTTTGATGAAGTTTTATTGTTGGATATTTATCCCGCTCGTGAATTACCAATGGAAGGCGTAACTTCTCAATGGCTTATGGATAAAATGACTAATAGTGATAAAAAATTGGTTGAAAAAGACCAATTAATTGCTTCAATTCAATCTTCTAACGCAACGGTTATTGTGACTATTGGCGCAGGGGATTTAGGAGAAATGGTACCATCAATAAAAAAAGCGCTAGATGAAACGGTTTAATTGGGCATCCATTCGTTTAATGTTGATGTTTGGCATGGTGATTTTTTTATATTCTTTCACAGGAAAAAGAAATTTGAATCGAAAAATTGCCAAAGCTGAAGTTGTTTTTGTTGGAGAAAATCAACTATTCGTCAAACAAAAAGCGGTTAATAAATTGTTAATAGAAAATAGAACTGACCCCAAAACTATTGGCAGAGATGCCTTAGATTTGAATAAACTCGAGAAAACAATCGATTCACATCCAATGATTGAAAAGTCAGAAGTGTTTGTGAGTGTTGACGGTGTTCTAAAAGCTGTAGTGAAACAAAAGACGCCAATTGCAAGAATTAGTGATGAGGGTGTGTCTTTTTATATTGATTATAAGGGGAATAAAATGCCTTTGTCTAGCAATTATACAGCCCGAGTTCTTCTTGTTTCGGGGGAAATAAACGATAAAAATAAGGAAAAGTTTGCCAAGCTATTTCGTGTAATCTACGACGATGTTTTTTTGAAAAAAAACATCATTGGAATACAAGTTATGCCAAATGGTAGCGTTTTGTTGCTGAATAGAAACTACAATTTTACAATTGATTTTGGTCAGTTGATAAACGTAGAACAGAAATTCAAGAATTATAAAGCGTTTTTTCAAAAAGTAGTTTTAGACAGTTCAATCACAAAATATAAAAAGATTGATCTTCGATTTGCGGAACAAGTAGTGTGTACTAAATAATAGAAAATGGAAAAAGAGAATATTGCGGTAGGTCTAGATATTGGAACAACCAAGATAGTTGCCATGATTGGCAAAAAAAATGAATATGGGAAGTTGGAAATTTTGGGTGTTGGAAAGTCCAAAAGCTTAGGTGTGGCTAGAGGTGTTGTTAACAACATTACTCAAACCATTCAATCTATTCAACAAGCTATTTTTGAAGCAGAAAATAATTCAGGTTATAAAATTAAAGATGTAGTTGTTGGTATTGCGGGTCAACACATTCGAAGCATTCAACACAGCGATTATATCAGTCGAAATAATCCAGAAGAAGTAATTGGTGATTGTGATATTGATTTATTGATTAGTCAAGTACACAAGTTGGCCATGTTGCCTGGTGAGGAAATTATACACGTTCTTCCACAAGAGTTTAAAATTGATGGACAATCTGACATCAAAGAACCTGTTGGGATGTACGGAGGACGATTAGAAAGTAGTTTCCATATTGTTGTAGGACAAGCTTCATCTATTCGAAATGTAGGAAGATGTATTCAAAGTTCAGGAATTGAGTTATCTGGTTTGACTTTAGAGCCTTTAGCTTCATCTGATGCAGTATTAAGTCAAGAAGAAAAAGAAGCAGGAGTTGCTTTGATTGACATTGGTGGTGGAACTACAGATTTGGCTATTTTCAAAGATGGCATCATCAGACATACAGCGGTAATTCCTTTTGGAGGAAATGTAATTACCGATGATATCAAAGAAGGATGTTCTATTGTGGAAAAACAAGCTGAATTGTTGAAAGTAAAATTTGGTTCCGCTTGGCCTGGGGAGAACAAAGACAATGAAATTGTTTCTATCCCAGGAATCAGAGGAAGAGAGCCTAAAGAGATTTCTTTGAAAAATTTATCTAAAATTATCCACGCAAGAGTCGTAGAAATTATTGAACAAGTTTTTGCCGAAATCAAATTATATGGTCACGAAGACCCACGTAAAAAACTAATCGCAGGAATTGTTTTAACAGGTGGAGGTGCTCAATTAAAGCATATTAAGCAATTAGTGGAATATATTACAGGAATTGATACTAGAATTGGTTATCCAAATGAGCATTTGGCAGGTAATTCCGATGAAGAAATTTCAAGTCCATTGTATGCTACTGCGGTAGGTTTGGTAATGAATAGTATTGAGAAAAAAACACAAAGTGCTATCAAAATTGAGAAAAGTCCTGTGATAGAAAGGGCACCTTATTATAGAGAACGCGTGGTTGAAACAGCACCATTGCCTGAAATCGAAAAACCGGTTGTAGTAGATTTAGAGGTAAAAGAAGAAAGACACATACCAAGTGCAGAGTCTACAGAGACTAAAATAAGACGATCTTTTCTGGATAAATATGTAGACAAGATCAAAGAATTTTTAGATAACGCAGAATAAATAATAAAATAAATGCCCTTTTTGTCCCAACCTAAAGAGCAAATAATATAAATAAGAATTTCAAAAACCCAATAAGATGACAAGCAACTCAGAATTTGGAAGCATTTCATTTGATTTACCAAAAAACCAATCAAATGTAATTAAAGTTATTGGAGTAGGTGGTGGTGGTAGTAATGCTATTAACCATATGTTTAAGCAAGGAATTAATGGTGTTGACTTTATAGTTTGTAACACAGATTCACAAGCTTTACAAAATAGTTCAGTACCCAACAAAATTCAATTGGGAGTAAATTTAACCGAAGGACTTGGTGCAGGAGCTAATCCAGATGTTGGACATCAATCTGCGATAGAGAGTATCGGCGATATTGAGAAAATGTTGGACAGCAATACCAAAATGGTTTTTATCACTGCAGGAATGGGTGGTGGAACTGGAACAGGTGCAGCGCCAGTAATTGCTCAATTAGCCAAAGAAAGAGATATCTTAACAGTAGGTATTGTTACTTTACCATTTTTATTTGAAGGTAAAGTTCGTCAAGAACAAGCTATTATTGGTATCGAAAAGTTACGTAAGCAAGTAGACTCTTTAATTGTTATCAATAACAACAAATTAAGAGAAGTATATGGTAATTTAGGTTTTAAAGCAGGTTTTTCTAAAGCCGATGAAGTATTAGCAACGGCTTCAAGAGGAATTGCTGAAGTAATTACGCATCACTATACACAAAACATCGATTTAAGAGATGCTAAAACGGTATTGTATAATAGTGGAACAGCAATTATGGGTTCTGCAACGGCTCTTGGCGAAAATAGAGCTAAGGAGGCCATTATTGCTGCTTTGGATTCCCCTTTGTTAAACGATAATAAAATTACAGGTGCCAAAAACGTATTGTTGCTTATCGTTTCAGGAACCAACGAAATTACCATTGATGAAATAGGAGAAATTAACGATCATATTCAAAATGAAGCAGGCCATAATGCTAATATCATTATGGGAGTAGGTGAAGACGAATTATTAGGAGATGCTATTTCTGTAACAATTATTGCAACTGGTTTCGACGTAGAGCAGCAAAATGAAATCGTAAATACAGAGCCTAAGAAAATCATTCACACTTTAGAAGAAGAACAAAGAAGTGTGCACAATTTGATCAATACGCCAGTAGCTTCATTTAGTTTAAACGAAACGCCTTCAGATGCTACAGCTGAGCGAGTAGTGTTTGAATTGGAAGAAGAAATTGAGGAAGAAACGCCAGTTGTTTTGGAAGTAAAAAAACCGGTAATGAACAACGACGAACTGATTGTAATGTCTGAGTTTATTAAAAATTTAGATGTTACATTTGAAATCGTGTCTCCGATTGAAGATTTTGATTTTAATATATCGCTTCCTTCCAAAGAAGAGGTTCAAATTCCTCAAGCTATTATGGTAGAGGAGCAAAAACAAACTACCTTTACTTTTGATTTACCAGTAACTTCAAAACCAACTTTTGTCACTCCAACGGCGCCAATTGCAGAAGAAAAAGTGGTTTTTGAATTGTCAAATGATGCAAGTAACATTAATGTGGTTCAGCCAATTCAATTTGTACCTGTGACTGAGTTAACGGATAATGGTGTTATTAAATATTCATTGGAAGAGTACATGGAAGTAGAGAATGATTTTGTACAATCAAAACCACAAGCGAAACAAGAAGAAATTCCTGCAGAGCTAAATATTACCATGAAACAAGTGACTCCAGTCGAAACAAATGAAATGGCGCCTGAGTCGGTTTCTCCTATGGACATGACTATTGAAGAAACCCTTCGTTTCAGAGCGGAAGAGAGAAGAAAAAAACTAAAAGAATTCAATTATAAGTTTCATAATAACATAACTAGAATTGATGAGTTAGAAAGAGAACCTGCATACAAACGTCTTGGAGTGGATTTGACCAACACGCAAGCGGTGAATCAAAATTCAAGAATTTCTGTAAGTACAGACAGTAATAATGATTTACAATTTCGTTCTAATAATTCTTATTTGCATGATAATGTAGATTAAGTATTGATGTAAAAGAAAAAATAGCCTGAAACCTATTTCAGGCTATTTTTTTGATTTTTTATAAAAATTTGGAAACTTTTCTGGAGTTGTTAATACCAGTTAAATGTCCTAAATTTGCATTGCTTTTACCGCTTGTACATTTTAGACGAAAATGTAAGTAGCAGATTGCCATTCAAAAGAAAAAAAACAAATTAAACATACTACATAATGAGTTTATCAGTACGTATCATGGACGAAATAAAAAACGCCATGAGAGCAAAAGATACTTTGGCTCTAGAAGCCTTAAGAGCAGTTAAATCAGCTATACTTTTAGCGCAAACAGAAAGTGGTGTAAAAGAAGAAATTGCTGAAGAAGAAGAAATCAAATTATTACAACGTTTGGTAAAACAAAGAAAAGATAGTGCGGCTATTTATACACAACAAGGAAGAGCTGATTTGGCTGAACCAGAGTTGTTGCAAGCAGCTGTTATTGAAAAGTTTTTACCTGCTCAATTGAGTGAAGAAGAAGTGGAAGCAGTAGTAGCAAAAATCATTGCGGATAATGATGCATCAGGAATGGCAGCTATGGGTAAAGTAATGGGATTGGCATCTGCTGAATTAGCTGGAAAAGCTGATGGCAAAACAATATCTACTATAGTGAAAAAGTTATTGTCTTAATTTTAAAGTTTTATTTAATTCCAAATTCCATTTTTTTGGAGTTTGGAATTTTAAAATTTAATTTTATAACTATTGACTGCGTAGTTCAACTGGATAGAATATCAGATTTCGACTCTGAGGGTTGCAGGTTCGAACCCTGCCGTGGTCACCAATAAAGATGAGGAATGATTATATTTCTCATTTTTTTTTATGGAATAACTGTAAGTATTTAATCAATGGAGTCATTTTTGCTACAATTTTTATTAGTACTTATAGGATTAGGTTTTCTTTTCTTTAATATAGTTGAACCTATTTATGTGTTTTTCTATAACAAACCTCTGGTGGTGTATTGGCATTTACTTCCAAGTAGTATTTCTGAAGAGCAAAGAAAAATTTTGAGTCAAAATTTCCCCTTTTACAATAGATTGACTTCTAGTAAGAAGCGTTATTTTGAACATAGAATAAATAAGTTCATAACCAAATATGAATTTATTGGCCATGATATTGCAATCACCGATGAGATAATCATACTCATTTCAGGAACATATGTGATGTTAACTTTTGGGATGAGACACTATTTAAGTGACTTGTTTCAAAGAATTTTGATTTACCCCACCGCTTATTATTCTACACTAAATGATGTGTTTCATAAGGGTGAATTTAACCCGAGGATGAAGACTGTCGTTTTTTCTTGGGAAGATTTTTTGTTGGGTCATGGGGTAGCTTCGGATAATATCAATTTGGGATTGCACGAATTTGCTCATGTGTTGCATTTTCATTGTTTGAAAAAAAGAGATGTAAATGCGGTGATTTTTCAGGATGAATATACTGAAATAGTAACCATTTATAAGACGCCAAATTTGATTCAGGAGCTAAATGAAAAAGGCTATTTAAGATTGTATGCTTATGAAAATCAGTTTGAGTTTATTTCGGTATTGCTTGAGCATTTCTTTGAAACCCCCAATGATTTTAAGATGATCCATCCTCAATTATATTTTCATGTAAAACGAATGATCAATTATAACGAAAACCTTTTTATTTAGTTATAAAAGAATTTTTAGTTTCATTTATACTATAGAAAAATAATTACTTTCTGCCTGATAATCATCAGGTTTCTTGCCTTTTTTTTATTTTATATTTGGATATATTTAAAAGTTAAGATTATGAAAAGCAATGTCCCGGTTTCCGAAATAATGTCCAAAAATTTAGTAAAGTTACAGTTGACGGATGATTTAACTAAAGCTGAATCGCTATTCAAACACCATAAAATTAGACATATTCCAGTTGTTAATGGAAATAAGATTTTAGGTATTTTGAGCTATACCGATTTGTTGCGAATCTCATTCGCAGATGCAATAGATGACGACGAAGAAGTGATTGATACTACGGTTTATAACCTGTTTTCTGTAGAGCAGGTGATGGTGAAAAAAGTAACAACTGTAGGGCCAGAAACGACAATAAAAGAAGCGGCAAAAATTTTAGCCCACAATGATTTTCATGCTTTGCCTGTATGTGAAGGGGAATTGCTTATGGGAATCGTTACTACAACCGATTTGATTCAGTTTTTGATTGATAATTGCTAAAAGAAAAGGCTATCTTGTTAGAAAAAGATAGCCTTTTGTTTTAGTTTTTTATAGCGTAGTAATTTGTTTCAAATCTGCTATAGTTGCTGTTGGATTTGTCGCTTTGAAAACAAAACTTCCAGCTACCAGAACATCAGCACCAGCTTCTACTAATGCTGCTGCGTTTTTATTAGTTACTCCGCCATCAATCTCAATTATAGTGTTGGCTCCCTTTTTAATAATTAAATCTTTTAATTTGGTTACTTTATTATAGGTGTTCTCGATAAATGATTGTCCTCCAAATCCTGGATTAACACTCATGATACAAACTAAGTCAATATCGTGGATTACTTCTTCTAATAAATCAATTGAAGTGTGCGGATTGATGGCAACACCCGCTAGCATTCCTTCAGCTTTAATCGCTTGTAAAGTGCGATGAAGGTGATTGCAAGCTTCATAATGAACGGTTAATACATTGGCACCCAAATCAGCAAATGTTTTAATATAACGATCAGGATCAACAATCATCAAGTGTACATCTATTGTTTTAGTGGCATGTTTTGCAATAGCTTCAAGTACAGGCATACCAAACGAAATGTTAGGTACAAATACGCCATCCATGATGTCAATATGGAACCAATCCGCTTGACTATTGTTAATCATTTCTACATCGCGCTGCAAATTTGCAAAATCGGCTGCAAGAACCGATGGAGCTATAATTGTGTTTTTGCTCATTGTTGTGTTGTGTTATTTTTTTGCAAAGATAATTTTTTTAATCGCAAAGTTTGCAAAGAATTGATACAGATTAAAGCATGTTGTAAAACAGAATTTTTTAGCTTTGTTTGCCCTGCAAAAAACAAAACTCCGGATACCCGAGCAAAGCGAACTGACCGGTGTTTTGTTTGCCCTGCAAAAAACAAAACTCCGGTAATCAGCCGGAGTTTTCAATCATCAATCAAAAAACGAACAGTTAATCAGACTGTTGTTTGTGGTAAAATTCCAAATATAAGATTTTTGGAATTTATATTTTATCCTAAATAGGTTTTTAAGATTTTACTTCTAGAAGTGTGTTTTAATCTGCGGATAGCTTTTTCTTTAATTTGACGCACACGCTCACGAGTTAAGTCAAATGTTTCTCCAATTTCTTCTAAAGTCATTGGGTGTTGATCCCCTAAACCAAAATACAAACGTACTACATCCGCTTCTCTTGGAGTAAGCGTTTCTAAAGAACGCTCAATTTCCGTACGTAAGGATTCGTGAATTAATTCTCTATCTGGGTTTGGAGATTCTCCTGAACGTAAAACGTCGTAAAGGTTAGAATCTTCTCCTTCAACTAAAGGGGCATCCATCGATAAGTGACGACCAGAGTTTTTCATAGACTCTTTAACGTCATTTACAGTCATGTCTAGCTCTTTTGCAATTTCTTCTGCAGAAGGTGGGCGCTCATTAGATTGCTCCAATAACGCGTACATTTTGTTGATTTTATTGATAGAACCAATTTTGTTTAATGGCAAACGAACAATACGTGATTGTTCTGCTAAAGCTTGAAGAATCGATTGACGAATCCACCAAACAGCGTACGAAATGAATTTGAAACCACGAGTTTCATCAAATCGTTGTGCGGCTTTAATCAATCCTAAGTTTCCTTCATTGATCAAATCGGGTAATGTTAATCCTTGGTTTTGATATTGTTTAGCAACAGATACTACGAAACGTAAATTAGCTTTAGTGAGTTTTTCTAAAGCTCTTTGATCACCGGCTTTAATTTTTTGTGCTAATTCTACTTCTTCATCGGCAGTAATTAAGTCTACCTTTCCTATTTCTTGTAAGTACTTGTCTAATGATGCAGTTTCACGATTGGTGACCTGCTTGGTGATTTTAAGTTGTCTCATGGTATTTGTCTCCTTATGGTTTAAGTGTACAAATGTTATACGAGTGGTATTTCAAAAAAGTTACATATTTATCATTTTTTTTCAATGAAAAAATAAAATACCCCAACTTTACTATGAAAGTTGGGGTGGTTGATTGAAAAAAAAATCTTATTTGGTTGTTTAAGTATTTGATTTATAGGTCATCAGTGGTTTTTAGGATTTCGTCAAAAAGGTTTTTTAAAGATTTGACATACAAAGGAAAACCTATAGCTAAAAAAAGATATTCTTTTCTTAAAACTGTTACATCATCTAGAATTTGATACAAACTTGGCACTATTATTAGCAAGGAAACCAGGATTCCAATCCATGGATTTAGTTTGGCAGTTAAAAGTTGTTTCAAAAGTTTCATCTCAAATTGGTTTTTTGCTGCTATATTCATTTTAGTTGCTTTGTTAATTATAGCGTAAAAGTAATTTGATTGGATCGATGTATGAAAGACATTGTCATCAGTCACCTTTTTTTTGTCATAAAAGCACTGTTCTCAATTGGTATAAAAATCTCCTTATTAGGAGACTTGTTGGTTGGGATTGTATGTTTTTTTAAGACAAAATATTCATTTTCTTAATGAAGTCTTTGTAGGTGTCGCTTAGGTTGACTTTGTGTCCGCCTTGTACGATGATTAAATTGTCGGCAAGGATGATTTCTTCGATTTTGTTTACATTGACCAAGTAATTGCGATGGGTTTTAATGAATTGATTAGAGTTGAGTAAGCCGCTAATTTTGGTCAGCGAAATTAAAATCACAAATTTTTCTTTCTCGGTAATGATGTTGCAATACCGTTCTTCCACTTCGATGTAGAGGATGTCTTTTAAGGCTACTTTTTTTAAGGCATTTTTTTTCTTGATAAACAAATACTCATGGCTCACCACGGTATCTTGTTCTTCGCTTTGAAAGACTTGGCTTTGGGCATAAAATTTCTCTACTGCCATTTCAATAGCGTACAAAATTTCTAAGGGGTTGAAGGGTTTCATTAAGAAACTAAACGGTTTGGTAAGTCTGGCTCTATCGAAGATTTGACGGTCTTGCGAACTGGTTAAAAATACAAAAGGCTTTACGGCATTGGGCACTATGCTAATCGCTTCAGCAAAAGCAATACCATCGGGTTTTCCATCCAAAAAAACATCTATGATGGCAATATCTACTTTTTGGCTATAAAACAGCGTTAAGGCATCTTTAAAGGTTCTTGCTACCCCAACGATGTTGTAGTTGTTTTCCAAAAGTACTTTGCTTAAAGTGTTGCTTTCTTCTAGCGTGTCTTCAATGATTAGAATGTTGATGGTATCCATATTATACGGTTTTAGGGAATGATAAAATCATTTTAGTGCCTTTGTTGAGTTCGCTTTCTATGGCGAGCGTGCCACCATTTTTTTTAATCATTTGTTTGCATAATTGCATGCCAAGTCCCGTTCCTATGATTTCTGAATTGCTTTTCTTGGCCAATAGTTCGTTGTCTTCTAATAACTCGGCTATGGTTTCTGGGCTCATTCCAATGCCTTGATCTTCAATAATCAATTGATGGAACTCGGATGGGGTGTCTAGGCTATAAAAACGAATGCTGCTGTGTTCTGGAGAGAATTTAATAGCATTGTCCAACAAGTTGCGCAAAATGATTTTTAACGAATCGAGATCTACGAAGATGAAACCGTTTTTGGACACTTCGTTTTCAAAGGCAATTGTTTTTTCTAACAGTAGGGGTTTGTAGCTGTATTCTATTTGTTGTACAATAGAAAACAAATGCACTGAATCTTTATGAAAATACAATTGTTGGGTTTGTAATAACGCCCAATGTAACAAATTATCTAGTAAACTATAAGCGCTGTTGGCAATCGCACTGTTTTGATGAAGGAGTTTGTCGAGTTCGTCGTAGTTTTTGGATTCTAGGGAGTTGGTGAGTTTGGTGTTGCTGGTTTTGAGTGCATTGACGGACGAACGCAAATCGTGACTAACAATAGAAAACAGTTGGTCTTTGGTTGCGTTGAGCTCGTCTAGTTTTTCTTTTTGGCTTAAAATGATTTTAGCATTTTTTACCTTTTGCCCATAGACATAAACACCACCTGTTAAAAGGAGTAGCAAACCTATGGTGGAGAAAAACATGGTATTGCGTTGCGTATTTTTTAATTCATTTTCTACTTTGAGTACTGAGATTTGTTTTTGTTTTTGGGCAACGGCATATTTTTTTTCATAATCTGCTAGTGCCCAGACTTTGTTTTGATTGTTGAGGGAATCTTTCCATTGCTCTGATTCTTTGCGGTAGGCTAGGGCTTGTTTGAAATTGCCGCGGTTTTCTTCAACGACAGCCATATTTAAAGAGGCATCTCTTTTTTTATCAAAGGCATTTATTTTTTTTGATAATGAATACGCTTTTTCAAAATAGGGAATGGCTTGTGCGTCTTTGTATTGGACATAATATAAATTAGCTATGTCATTGTATATGCCAAATATAGATATACTATCATTCTCTTTTTCTTGAAGTTGAAGACTTTTAAATAAGTATTCTTCGGCTTCTGGAAATTGATTTAGATGTAAATAGCTAGTGCCTAAATTTTGATAAATAATACTTATTTTATAACCTTGTTGATTTGGAATTGGAATTTTTTCTACTTTTTTGAAATAATAAATGGCTTTCTTGAATTGTTTTAGTTCTAATGAAATTTCTCCTAATTTTTTATTGACTAATGGGTAAAAGTAAAAATTTTTAGAAATTTTAATAACTTCATATTTTGCTTCTTTGAATAGTTTTAGTTGTCTAAAAGAATTTCCTCTTAGATAATGACAATAGTCGGTTAATTCTTTATTTCGACTCGAGTTTAATTGTTTCATACAATAAACTAAAGTAGAGTCCCATTTCTGCTTGGAAAAAAAATATTGTGCTTTATTAAAGTTTAATTCGTTTTTAAACTCGATTGATTTTTGTTTTAACACTTTGTTGAAAACAATATTTACTGTTTCCTCTTGAGATAGCAGAGTAAGAGGTTGGATGAAAAAAAATAAAATTAAAAATAGTTTCAATTTTGTCATTTGCAGTAAGCTTTTTTTAATTAAGCCAATAATAAATAAACTTCATTGTTTGATTCTTTTGAGAGATTAGACAATGAAGTTTATGTTTCTTAGATATATTATTGTCCCACTGTTGTCACAGTCCCTCTAGAAGTCACAGGGTCTTCATTTACCATAAAAGAATCAATTTCTGTTATATTGGCAACAGTGTCTGAAGTATAATCTACTTCTACATAATATACATCGCAACTTTCTGGGGTTTCTTCCGAGAAATTGTAATCGTAGTTCATGGTTAGTACATTGCCAGATTCTATTGGCGTTTGCACTGTTGGTGGGATAGTGTCCTCGGAGTTCATGTATAAAGTAGCTCTAATTTTTAGGGTCAAAGCACCACCTGTTGGGGTGTAGAATTTTGCCGAAACCAAAGGAGAAACAGGATATTGTACTGTTCCTGGGCTTGAAAAAGTAAAAGGAGTTGTGTTAATTTTTGTGTTTTGAATAACTGTAAATGCCATGTTTGTAAATGATTTATAAGGTTAAAAAGATTAAAGATATTTTTTTTATGTGAATTAAATGTAAAGTTGTCTGATTTTTTTTAATTTTTATTGTGATATGTGTCAGTAACATAGAGATTGGGTTGGCTTTTATGCAAAAAAAGCCCCTTAGTCATAATGAATAAGGGGCTTTTGGAAATTAACCTTTATTTGAGAATTGCTATTCTTTTTTCTCTTCGCGTGGAGGTCTAGGTACTAATGCTTTTTTAGAAACCTTCTCTTTACGAGTTTTAGGATCAATACCTAAGTATTTCACTTGGAAAACATCTCCCATTTTTACAACATCGGCAACGTTTTCAGTTCTTTCCCAAGCTAATTCGGAAACGTGCAATAACACTTCGTTTCCTGGAGCAGCAGTATATTCTACCACAGCACCAAAGTCCAGCATTTTGATTACTTTCACTTCATACGCTTCTCCCATTTGTGGTTTGAAAGTAATAGAAGCAATTTTTGCTAATACTGCTTCGATTCCAGCAGGATCCGTTCCTAAGATTTCAATCACACCTTGCTCGTCTACTTCGTTGATTACGATGGTCGTTCCTGTAGCTTTTTGTAATTCTTGAATTACTTTTCCACCAGGACCAATTAAGGCACCAATATAGTTTCCAGGAATGGTTCTAGTGATGATTTTTGGAGCGTGTGCTTTAACGTCGGCTCTAGGTGTAGCAATCGTTTCAGTCAATTTGCCTAAAATATGCATACGTCCGTCACGAGCTTGGTTAAGGGCTTGTTCCATGATGTCATAACGCAATCCATCAATTTTGATGTCCATTTGACAAGCAGTGATTCCGTCAGCAGTTCCCGTTACTTTAAAGTCCATATCTCCTAAGTGATCTTCGTCTCCTAGAATATCAGACAATACCGCAAATTTCTCTCCGTCAGTAATCAATCCCATAGCAATTCCAGAAACTGGTTTTACCATTTGAACTCCAGCATCCATCAAAGCCATTGTTCCTGCACAAACGGTTGCCATAGAAGAAGAACCGTTAGATTCTAATACTTCAGAAACCACACGAATGGTATAAGGACAATCAGCAGGAATCATGTTTTTTAACGCACGTTGTGCCAAGTTTCCGTGACCTACTTCTCTTCTTGAAGTTCCTCTTAGTGGTTTTGCTTCACCTGTAGAGAAAGGAGGGAAGTTGTAGTGTAAATAGAATTTCTCTTCACCTTGTTCTGATGGAGAGTCGATTTGGTTAGCCTCTCTAGAAGTTCCTAAAGTTACGGTAGCCAAAGCTTGTGTTTCTCCACGAGTAAATAATGAAGAACCGTGAACTCTTGGTAAATAATTTGTTTCGCACCAAATTGGTCGAATGTCAGTGGTTTTTCTACCATCTAAACGAACACCTAATTCTAATACAACATTACGAACGGCTTCTTTGTTGGTTTTGTAGAAATATTTTGAAACTAAATCACCGTCAGCCGCCAATTCTTCTTCAGTAAATAAAGCTTTTACTTCTTCTTTTACTTCAGCAAATGCAGCGCTTCTTTCGTGTTTAGCAGAACCTACTTTTGCGATAGCATAAATTTTATCGTAAGCCGCCGCTTTAACTTTTTTGTAAATTTCTTCGTTTTCTTTTTCTCCTTCGTAAGTACGAGTTTCTTTTTTACCAAAAGCAGCTTGTAAACGATATTGTGCTTCAATTTGAACTTTAATCGCTTCGTGTGCAAATTTGATGGCTTCTACCATTTCGGCTTCTGAAATTTCTTTCATTTCGCCTTCCACCATCGCTACAGAATCCATAGAAGCTCCAATCATCATGTCGATGTCTGATTTTGCTAAGTCTTCTCTACTTGGGTTGATTACAAATTTACCATCAATACGTGCAACACGTACTTCGGAAATCAAATTGTAAAAAGGAATATCAGATACTGCTAATGCTGCGGATGCCGCTAAACCAGCCAATGCATCTGGCATTACTTCTTCATCATGAGACATCAACTGAATCATAACTTGTGTTTCAGCATGGTAATCGTCTGGGAAAAGCGGACGTAAAACACGGTCTACTAATCTCATGGTTAATACTTCGCTGTCGCTAGGGCGTGCTTCTCTTTTGAAGAAACCACCTGGAAAACGACCTGCTGCTGCGAATTTTTCGCGGTAATCTACCGTCAAAGGTAAAAAGTCTACCGCTGGGTTGGCGCTACGTGCTGAAACTGCTGTGGCAAGGATCATCGTGTCGCCCATTCTAACTACTACAGAACCATCCGCTTGTTTGGCTAAACGTCCTGTCTCGATTGTGATGCTTCTGCCATCACCTAAATCGATACTTTCTACAAATAATTGTGGAATCATAAATTTTTTCCTTAATGGTTATTAAATGGGTTTTAGTTGTGTTGTAGTTGTTGTGTGTAGTTGTTGTTTCTAAAACCCAATGAAAAACCAAACTTTTTTTCTTGTAAAATGCGCGTAATGTATAAACAAAAAGAGGCACTCTCGCACCTCTTTTTTATATTGATTATTTTCTAATACCCAATACTTTGATAATCTCACGATATCTGTTGATTTCTTTTTTCTTCAAGTAATCCAACAAAGCTCTTCTTTTACCTACTAATAGTACCAAAGAACGCTCTGTGTTGTAATCATGACGATTTTTTTTCAAGTGCTCAGTAAGGTGGCTAATTCTGTGTGTAAATAAAGCGATTTGTCCTTCTGCAGATCCCGTGTTTTCTGCTTTTCCTCCGTGCTTAGCGAAAATATCCGCTTTAACTTCTTTAGTTAAATACATGCTAATATTATTTAAATGATTTTTATGTATGACTTACAGCTCTTGTAAGACGGGTGCAAAAGTATAAAAAAAATATCAATTATGAGTGATAAATTGATGAATTCCTTAAAATAACTTCGCAATTTCTTCATTCACAAACTCCAAGAATCGTTCGTCGGCTTCCGTGAAAGGGTCGATCACGTGACTGTCAATGTCGATTTGACCAATGTTTATGCCATTTACAAATAGCGGTACTACAATTTCTGATTTTACGGTGAAGCTGCACGCAATGTAGTTGTCTTGTGCTGCCACATCAGGCACTACAAAGTTCGCATTTGATTCTGCTACTTGTCCGCAAATTCCTTTTCCGAAAGGAATAACCGTGTGATCTGTTTCGGCGCCTACATAAGGCCCTAAGTGCAAGGTTTTGGCATCGTGATTGGCGAAGTAAAATCCTACCCAATTGTAGTATGCAATAGATTCGTTCAGCAGTTGGCAAATGCTTAGTAATTTCTCGTCTCTTGTGGAAGTATCGTTGCTTGTAATGGCAATTACTTTTGGTTGTAATTCTTGAAATGTCATTTTAAAAATATTTTATACAAAAGTATTTAATGCGGGTCTTATAAATTACATAAATTTGAAAAAAAATCAATTTTGAAAAACTATTGGACGCTTTACAAGCCTTTTTTGAAATTCATTGGCACTTTCTTACTTGCGTTTATCTTGCTCACTTTTTTATACCAGTGGTATTTGTCTGGATATGAAAAGAATCAAATCGATGGCATCACCCGTCTTGTGGCTAGTCATGTTGAAAAAGTATTGCAAGTATTCGATTCCAATTCGGCTGTGGTGTATGACAACAAGACCAAAATCAGTATCTTGATGCATCAAAAAGAAGTGGCAAGAATAATTGAAGGATGTAATGCTATAAGTGTTGTGATTCTTTTTGTTTCCTTTGTGATGGCTTTTGCAGGAAGGATAACCACTGCTTTGTTGTTTTTGATTGGAGGTAGTGTGTTGATTTATCTGCTCAACGTGATTAGAATTGCGGTTTTGAGCGTTCTTTTGTATCGTTTTCCGGCCTACGAACATCTTTTGCATGGCGTGATTTTTCCGCTGTTTATTTATGGGGTTGTTTTTATTCTTTGGTTTATCTGGGTCAACTATTTTTCTTCTTATGGTAAAAAATCTACTTCAAAATAAAGGCAAAATCGTTCTTGGGCTGCTGGTGATTTTTCTTTTTGCGCTAATCCGTGAATATGAGACGCAACTGTTTTATGACCCTTTTTTAAGTTTTTTTAAAGGAGATTATGCTAATTCGCCTCTGCCAAAGTACGATTCCTTTTGTTTGTTTTTTGGCTTGCTTTTTAGATATGGATTGAATTCTCTGTTATCCTTGGCTTTGTTATATGTTCTTTTTAAAGACCTAGATATGGTTCAGTTTTCGGGGATTTTATTTGTAGTTTTTTTTGTTTTGCTAGTAGTTGTCTTGTTTTGTCTCCTTTCTTTTCAGAATCAAAATTATTTGCTTCTTTTTTATGTGCGTAGGTTTTTGATTCAACCGATTTTTATTCTGCTTTTTATTCCGGGGTTTTATTATCAAAAGATGAAAAGTAATAAATAACATTTTATTAGTACTTTAGAAAGAGAAAAGAATTAGTTTTGTATCATGAATGTAAAGAAGAGCACTAGTTTATTTTTGGCACTCCTATTATTGGTTTCCAATATAGGAATGGCTTTTAATGTGCATTATTGTGGCGACTCTATTGTTGCGATAAGTTTGCATTCTGAACTTTTATCTTTGACAGAGCCTGATGGTTGTTGTGAGAAAACAGCAGTTGTCGAAAAAGATTCTTGCTGTAAAGATAAAGTGGTGCATTTTGAAAAAAAGTCGGATAATGCGACTGTGAAAATTGTACTGTTTGATATTTCGACTCCTTTCTTAGTGGCTGTGCAACAAGTTCCAGTTTTTGCTAGAACACTTCATTTTCAAAAAGCGGTAGTTAACGATTTTTATGTCGCTATCAATGCACCGCCGCTTTACCAATTATACCATCAATACATTTTTTACGCCTGATTTTGTTTATTTAATTTCTTGAAAATTTTATAAACAGTTGTCGTTTGAGCACTTTTGTCCTTATGTGCAGGTTTGCGTAAGGGATAGCAGCCAATGTCATTAAGTTAAGAAATTTTAGATTGAAGAGTAACGATTCTTGATTTTAGATTTTGTGCTAATAAATAAAAAAGACTAGTTTTTTCAATGGTTTACACATCAGAAATCGTTAATCGAAAATCAGCAATCATTTTATCATTTAACCCTTAACTTAATGGGGTTACGCCCAAAATAAGCTGAAACGACGGCATAAATCAGAGTAAACAATGTATAAAAAAATAGTGCTTTTAGCCACCATTTTACTCGCGTTTCCGGTTTTTTCACAAGAAAATCTAGACGAAGTAAAGGTGACCAAAAAGCGAAAAGGATTGCAAAAATCCTTCACGGTTACCACCAACACTACCTTGGTAACCAGCAAAGAGTTGCTTAAAGCAGCTTGTTGTAATTTGGCCGAAAGTTTCGAGACCAATCCTTCTATCGATGTTAATTTTTCGGATGCTTTGACGGGCACGAAGCAAATCAAAATGTTAGGTTTGACGAGTCCGTACCTGATGATTACTGAGGAAAATGTGCCTTCTGTTCGTGGTGCCTCACAAGCTTATGGACTGTCGTTTACTCCAGGAACGTGGGTCGAAAGTATTCAAATTACCAAAGGTGCGGGAAGTGTGGTGAATGGTTATGAGAGCATTTCGGGTCAAATAAACACCGAATTGATTAAGCCTATCAACGATATTCCTTTCTTTTTGAATGCCTACGGTTCTACCGATTCTCGATTTGAGTTAAACACGCATTTTAACACGCAATTGTCTCAAAAATGGAGTAGTAGTTTGTTTGTACACGGTAACACTCGTGTATCTAAAATGGATCAGAACAACGATGGATTTATGGATAATCCGTTGGCGAAGCAAATTAATGTTATGAATCGCTACCAATATTATGATGCCGAAAAAGGTCTTGTGAGTTTTATCAATTTCAGGTATATGAATGACAAAAAGCAATCGGGAGAGGTTGATTTTGATCCAGATAAAGACAGAGGTACTACTAGTCGTTGGGGTTCTGAAATCAATACACAACGATTGGATTTGGCTACAAAAGTGGGCTATGTCTTCAAAGATATGCCGTTTCAAAGTATAGGTTTTCAAAATGCTTTTACGTTACATGATCAAAATTCGTATTACGGATTGAATGTGTATGATATTAAGCAAAGTAGCTTTTATTCGAATTTGATTTTCAATTCTATCATTAACAATACCAAACATAAGTTTGCGACAGGAATCAACTTTGCAAACGATAACTACAATGAGTTTGTGGGGTTGATAGATTATGGAAGAGTAGATAATTCGATAGGTGCTTTTTTTGAGTATACGTATGATAACGATGATAATTTTAGTTTAGTTTTGGGTGGAAGAGTCGATAATCACAATCGATTGGGGACTTTTGTAACGCCACGTTTACATCTTCGTTACAATCCTTGGGAAAAATCGGTGATTCGTTTTTCAGCAGGAAGAGGAAAACGCGCGGCGAATATTTTTGCCGAGAACCAATCGTTGTTTGCTAGCTCTAGAACGCTTTCTGTTTTGGATACCGATGGAAAAATCTATGGTTTGAATCCAGAGATTGCATGGAATTACGGTCTAAGTTTTAATCAAAAATTTCAATTGTTTGGACGAAACGGTGATGCAGGATTTGATCTTTACAGAACCGATTTTCAAAATCAAGCCGTAGTCGATGTTATGCAATCGCCACAGCAGGTTTTGTTTTATAATCTAAAGGGGAAGTCCTATGCGACGAGTTTGCAAATCGAATTCAATTATGAACTAGCGAATCGTTTTAGTTTGCGTTCTGCTTATAAGTATTATGATATTCAAACGCAATATTTGTCAGGTGTTTATCAAAGACCTTTGCAGGCGAAGCATCGGTTTTTTGGAAATTTAGAATATGAAACAGGACGAAGTGAATCTGGAAGTCAATGGCGTTTTGATGCGACTTATAACTGGTTAGGCAAACAACAATTGCCAGTAACAGCCTCGAATCCTGCTCAAGATCGTTTGCCTGAGTTTTCACCTTCTTATAACTTGATTAATGCTCAAGTAACACACGTGTTTTCTTCTAGCTTTGAAATATATGTTGGAGGAGAAAATATTGGGAATTACAAGCAAAGCAAAGCAATACTTGGAGCAGAAACCCCTTTTGGGCCTACTTTTGATGCCTCAATTGTATATGCGCCAATCTTTGGTCAAATGTATTATGCAGGCCTACGTTTTAAAATAAAATAAACTTTAAATAAATAGAAATCATGAAAAAAATAGTTTTAGTTGTATTAGTTGCTTTAGTAGGTTTTGTTGCTCAAGCACAAGAAAAAAAGAACAAAAATGCTAAATATGTAACCGAGGTAAACGGGAATTGCGGTTTGTGTCAAAAACGTATTCAAAAAGCAGCTCTTTCGGTAGAAGGAGTGAAGTCAGCAACTTGGGATGTTCCTTCGCATCAATTATCTTTAATTCTCAATGAAGAAAAGTGTTCCCTTCTTGATGTTAAAAAGGCAATTGCAAAAGTGGGTCATGATACGGATGAGGTAAAAGCAACCAAAGAAGATTATGATAATTTGCATTCGTGTTGTTTGTATGAAAGGAAAGAATAGTTTTTTAGAACACCCAAGACTCTTGTTTTGGGTGTTTTTTTAAACCGTTAATAAAACTTTAAAATAAGGGTTTATTTTGTGCCTTTGTTAAAAAATCCCTAATTTCACCCCTTTATAAATCCAAATTAAAACCCGAATATGAATAATTTTGAATGGACCCAATTGTTAAATCCTGAGTTTTATATCACATTAAGTATTGGTGGCGTTCAAATTGGGTTGTATGTAGTTTTGTTTATTGTTTTTGCTGAAACAGGACTTTTCGCAGGTTTTTTTCTTCCAGGTGATAGTTTACTTTTTCTTTCGGGAATTTATAGTCGTGATTTAGTCGAAAATTTATTTGTTGTTGAAAGCGATTTTATCAATGTAACTTTTTTGTCTATTATGGTCGCTATTGCTGGTGTATTAGGAAATACGGTAGGGTATTGGTTTGGCGCGAAAAGCGGCTATTACTTATTTAAAAAAGAAGATACGTTTTGGTTCAAGAAAAAGTATTTGTTGCAATCGAAAGATTTCTTTGAAAAGTATGGAGGAAAAGCCATTATCTATGCTAGATTTTTACCTATTTTCAGAACGTTTGCGCCCATAGTTGCAGGAATTGTATCGATGGATAAGAAGAAGTTTATGTTCTTTAATATACTAAGCTCTTTTTTGTGGGCATTTTTGTTAATTTTCGCGGGACATTATTTGTATGGCATTTTTCTGGAATATGGTATCGACTTGAAAAAACACATTGAATATATTGTGATTGGAATCATTTTAGTATCAACTATTCCGGTTTTTATGAAGATGTTAAAAAAGCGACCAGAATAATTAGTGAACAGTGATTAGTCCTTAGTTAATAGAAACAAAAAATCCGAAGCTTTTAAACTTCGGATTTTTTTTATTTTTAACTTCTTACTTCGTATATCGTACCTCGTACTTGAAATTACATCATTCCTGGCATACCACCACCCATTGGCATTCCGCCTCCGGCATTTTCTTCTTTAATATCGATCAAAGCACATTCTGTAGTTAGGATCATTCCTGAAACAGAAGCTGCATTTTCTAAAGCTACACGAGTTACTTTTTTAGGATCGATAATCCCTGCTTTTAGCATATCAGTATATTCATCTGTTTTGGCATTGTAACCAAAATCTCCAGTACCTTCGGCAACTTTTGCTACTACAACAGAACCTTCTAGTCCAGCGTTTTCTACAATAGTTCTCAAAGGAGCTTCTACCGCACGAGAAACGATTTGGATACCAGTAGCTTCATCAGGGTTGTCCGCTTTAAGCGTGCTTAACACATTTTTAGCTCGCAATAAAGCAACACCACCACCAGCAACAATACCTTCTTCTACAGCGGCACGAGTAGCGTGCAAAGCATCGTCAACTCTGTCTTTTTTCTCTTTCATTTCTACTTCAGAAGCAGCACCTACATAAAGAACAGCAACACCGCCAGCTAGTTTAGCCAAACGCTCTTGTAATTTTTCTTTATCGTAATCAGAAGTCGTAGTTTCCATTTGACCTTTGATTTGGTTCACACGGTTTTTGATCAATTCCGTATCTCCAGCACCGTTTACAATAGTAGTATTGTCTTTGTCGATCGTTACTCTGTTGGCAGTTCCTAACATATCGATAGTAGTATTTTCTAGAGTATAGCCTCTTTCTTCAGAGATTACAGTTCCTCCTGTTAAGATTGCGATGTCTTCTAACATTGCTTTTCTTCTATCTCCAAAGCCAGGTGCTTTTACAGCAGCAATTTTCAAGGCACCACGTAATTTGTTTACTACCAATGTTGATAAAGCTTCGCCATCTACATCTTCTGCAATAATTAATAATGGTTTTCCTGATTGTGCTACCGGTTCTAAAACTGGCAATAATTCTTTTAATGAAGAAACTTTTTTATCGTATAAAAGGATGAATGGATTCTCTAATTCAGCTTCCATTTTCTCTGGATTCGTTACGAAGTAAGGAGATAAATAGCCTCTATCGAATTGCATTCCTTCTACTACATCAACAAAGGTTTCAGTTCCTTTGGCTTCTTCAACAGTGATTACACCTTCTTTTCCAACTTTTGCGAAAGCAGTAGCGATTAATTCACCAATAACTTCGTCATTGTTGGCAGAAATAGAAGCAATTTGTTTGATTTTTTCAGAATCACTTCCTACTACTTTAGCTTGTTTGGCTAAGTCGGCAACAATAGCTTCAACAGCTTTGTCGATTCCTCTTTTTAAATCCATTGGATTGGCTCCAGCGGCTACGTTTTTTAAACCTTCTTTTACGATGGCTTGCGCTAAAACAGTTGCAGTTGTAGTACCATCACCCGCTAAGTCGTTGGTTTTTGAAGCTACTTCTTTTACCATTTGAGCTCCCATATTTTCTAATGGGTCTTTCAATTCGATTTCTTTAGCTACCGTTACACCATCTTTCGTTACATTTGGTCCTCCAAAAGCTTTTCCAATAATAACATTTCGTCCTTTTGGTCCAAGTGTTACTTTTACTGCATTAGCTAATGCGTCTACCCCACGTTTTAAACCGTCACGTGCTTCAATATCAAATTTAATATCTTTTGCCATTTTTTTAAATTTTTCCCCACCCCAGCCCTCCCCAAAAGGGAGGGAGTCGAGATGGGTGTGTGTTAGTGAATTTTTTTATTTATTCTAATCTCCTCCCCTTTGGGGAGGTCGGGAGGGGATTTTAGATTATTGCAAGAATGTCATCCTCGCGCATAATCAAATAATCGGTTCCTTCTAATTTTAATTCTGTACCCGCATATTTACCATAAAGTACGGTATCACCTATTTTTACTGTCATTGCGTGGTCTTTGGTTCCGTTACCAACAGCAATTACAGTTCCTTTTTGAGGTTTTTCTTTTGCGGTATCAGGAATAAAAATCCCTGAAGCTGTTTTTGTTTCAGCGGCAACAGGTTCGATAAGAACTCTATCCGATAGGGGTTTAATGTTTAATGCCATGGTTTTTATTTTTTATTTTGAATTAATTTTTAATCGATTCTTGAATTTCAGAAATTGTGCCAACCCTTATAAACTGACAATTTTTCCTAAAAAAAATGCCAGCTTTGACAGGCTGGCATTTTATAATGTATAGGTTTCTATTATTTTGTAGCAGGTGCAGCAGGTGTTGCAGGTGCATTTTGTACTGGAGCTGTTTGTGGAGCAGCAGTTTCAGTTTTTTCGATGATTTTAGAATCTGTATCACTCATAGATCCTGAAAAGCTTAAGCTAGAAAGCAAAATTAAAGCAATCAAGATAGTAGCTAATGTCCAAGTACTTTTGTCTAAAAAGTCAGTCGTTTTTTGAACACCACCCAACATTTGTGATCCTCCTATTGATGATGATAATCCGCCACCTTTAGGGTTTTGAACCATAATTACTACGATTAGTAAAAAACAAACTATAGTTATTAAAACTAAAAAAATTGAAAATGTGCTCATTGTTTAATTATTGTTATTTTGTAAATTCCTTATTTCTGATATATGGTCTGCAAAGAAACTACTTTTTTCTGGATATTTCAAAATTAATATTTCATAAGCTTGTATCGCTTTTTGATATTTTTTTTGTTCCAAGTAAACTCTCGCCAAAGTTTCGGTCATTAAGTGGGTATTGTCTGAAGAATTGAGTTCAAATTGCGGAGCTGGAGCAGAACCGGGTTTAATTGGTGCAATTTTAGGATTGGTTTCTATGAACTTATCAATCAATGCTGCTTTTTTCTTTCTTTCTTCTTCCATACTATCTTCGAAGGTTTTTGAATTGCTCTCTATGCTTCGGTCGATAGGCTGTGTTCTCGATAATTGTAACCATTCCTGAAAGGAGTGCTTTTCATTTGGAGTGAAGTCAATGGGTTTGCCGAGTTCAATAACCGATTCCGATTCGTTATCGGAAATAGTATCGTTATTATTAGTCGCTTCTTTTATAGACGTGAGTATAGATAATTCTAGTGCTTTTTGTTGTTGTTCCAAAATAGTTTTTGGATGTACGATTTCACTATCTACCACTTCCATATTCATCAGTTCGAGATTTTTTTTGTCGTACAAATCATTTTGTATGGTGTCAAAATGTTCTGAGGTAATAAAATCAAATAGTATCGAACGGTCTGTAGTATGGGCCGCTGTCACTTTTAATGCATAATTGTATTTGAAGCTATTTTGGTTGAAAAGACCTTTTAAACGCAAGGCTCTTGCACTTTGAAAGTAGGGAAATTCATTTAGAATATTTCCAAGTGCATCCGTATAGACACTATTAATAGTATCGGGTTTGTTTATCAAAAAGGTATAATCAGTAACGTTCATTTTATAATCAAGATAGGATTAATTAGATTACCACTTAGCAAGTGATTCATTAAAAATGTCTTGCGAAATTCTATCAAAAATTTCTTTTAGACCAGCAGTCAATGTAGAACCTGTTAACTGTTGGTCAGCAGGATAATCATAGAAAAACTCAAATGGTTTTTCAAAGTTATCGGTTTCTTTGTTTTTATTAGTAAAACGAACATTAATTCTGATTTTTAAACGGTTTTGAGCCGCTTTTTGATCGGCGGTTGCGGTCATTGGACTGATTCGGTAATCGGTAATTTCTCCATCATATACTAGATCACCACCGTATTTTACTAGGTTTAGATTGGTTTGATTCTGAATTAATTCTTGTAATTGTAAGGTGAATTTTCGGTCGATACCAGGTTCAATCAACTCGGCATTGTTTTGAAAGAAATTGACCTGAAAGGTTTTAGCGTCTATTTTTCCTGATCCTGTGAAGTTGTATACACCACAGCTGTTCAGTAATAGAAGACTTACTACGGCAGATAAATAAAGTATTTTTTTCATATAATATAAAGTGAAAGGTTCACTGTTTTGTATTAGGTACTGTTGCTATTTTTGAATCACAATTACTTCTTACAAATCAAATTGTTTGATTTTTCGATACAAAGTGCGTTCTGAAATGCCTAATTCATCGGCGGCGGCTTTTCGCTTTCCTTTGTTTTTTTCTAATGATTTTTTAATCAGCTCGATTTCTTTTTGTTCTAGTTTCAGAATTTCTTCTTCTTCAATGGTTTCGGCAAAAAGATAGTTTTCTTCTGGTTCTTGATAATTGTTATCAATATTTTGAGTCGTAATTACAGCTGTTCTCGGTTCTTCTTCGAATTCAATTTCGCTGTCTGATTTTGAACCATAAATTTTTTGAATCAAATTTTGGTTGGTTTCTTGCACTTTAGAACTTCCGTTTTGCATTAGCTCTAACGTCAGTTTTTTTAAATCGTGCAAGTCACTTTTCATATCAAAAAGCACTTTGTATAAAATTTCTCTTTCGGTATTAAAATCACTATCGTTTTTCTTGTCTTTGATTACAGAAGGCAAGTTACTACTCTCCATTGGGAGATACGATTGCAAAGTAGCCGCATTAATATCGCGATTGGTTTCTAAAACAGAAATTTGCTCTGCAACGTTTCTTAGCTGTCTGATGTTTCCGCTCCAACGAAATTTTTGCAATATATGAACGGCGTTATCGTCTAGTTTTAATGGAGGCATTTTGTATTTATGCGCAAAATCGGCAGCAAATTTTCTAAACAATAAATGAATGTCGTCTTTACGGTCGCGAAGAGGAGGTAAAGTAATGTCTACCGTACTTAAACGATAGTATAAATCTTCTCTGAATTTTCCTTTTTCAATGGCATCAAAAAGATTAACATTGGTGGCAGCTACAATTCGAACGTTCGTTTTTTGTACTTGAGACGAACCAACTTTTAGGAATTCACCATTTTCAAGAATACGCAGTAAACGAACTTGCGTAGTAAGAGGAAGTTCTCCCACTTCGTCTAGAAATATGGTTCCGCCATCGGCAACTTCAAAATAGCCTTCACGCGTATTCGTTGCTCCAGTAAAAGCGCCTTTCTCGTGACCAAAAAGTTCGCTATCAATAGTTCCTTCAGGGATGGCACCACAGTTTACGGCAATGTATTTGCCGTGTTTTCTATGAGAAAGAGAATGAATTATTCTAGGTATGTTTTCTTTCCCCACACCACTTTCACCAGAGACCAGAACCGAAATATCTGTTGGAGCCACTTGAATGGCTTTTTCGATGGCGCGATTGAGTTTTGGGTCATTCCCAATAATTTCAAATCGTTGTTTTATTGCTTGAACTGTTTCCATATTGTTTCGTTTAAAGGTTTAAGTGTTTAATGGTTTCAAGTTGTTTTTTGGAACGACTTTAAGCCATTTTAAACTATTAAACTTTTTCTTAATTCATCTCGCTAAGCCCAATTGCTTTACCAATAAGTGTAGCGCCAGTTGTTCGTTCTACTAGTACATTAACAAAATCACCTATTTTATAGTTTTCTTTTGGAAAAACAACAGTGATGCTTTGTGAATTTCTTCCAGAGAATTCGTTTGGCGACTTTTTGGATACTTTTTCAACTAAAACTACTACGGTTTGACCGATGTATTGTTCTGTTCTGTATCGAGCGTGGGCTTGTTGTAAATCTACAATTTCTTGTAATCTTCTTGCTTTTGTTTCTTCCGGAACATCATCTTCCATTTTTCTTCCTGCTAAAGTTCCTGGACGTTCAGAGTAACTGTACATGTACCCAAAGCTATATTTAACATAGTCCATCAGCTTCAATGTATCTTGATGGTCTTGCTCGGTTTCGGTTGGGAATCCCGCAATCATGTCCTGAGAGATAGCGCAATTTGGGATAATTGTATTGATTTTGTCAATAAGTGCCATATATTCTTCTCGAGTATGCAAACGATTCATTTCTTTTAGAATTCGGTTGCTTCCAGATTGAACAGGTAAATGGATATGTTTACAAATATTAGGATATTTTGCAATAACATGCAAAATGCTTTCGTGCATGTCTTGCGGATTGGAAGTCGAAAAACGAATTCTCATTTTTGGAAAACCTACAGCCACCATTTCGAGTAATTGGTCAAAATCTACAGCTGTGGCTTTTTGCATTTCAGAAGCATTGACGAAATCCTTTTTCAATCCGCCACCATACCATAAATAACTGTCTACGTTTTGTCCTAAAAGAGTAACTTCTTTATATCCGTTGTTTTGTAATTCTTGAATCTCATTCATTATACTTTGAGGTTCACGACTTCTTTCTCTACCTCGGGTAAATGGAACAACACAAAACGTGCACATATTGTCACAACCACGTGTTATAGAAACTAAAGCAGTAACTCCATTACTCATTAATCGAACTGGAGCAATGTCACCATAAGTTTCTTCTTTGGATAGAATTACATTAATAGCGTCGCGACCTTCTTCAACTTCATTTAGTAAGTTGGGTAAGTCTTTGTATGCATCTGGTCCAACAACCAAGTCTACAATTTTTTCTTCTTCTAAAAATTGACTTTTTAAACGTTCCGCCATACATCCTAAAACGCCAACTTTCATTTTTGGATTAATTCGTTTTACAGCATTGTATTTTTCTAGTCGCTTTCTAATCGTTTGTTCGGCTTTGTCTCTAATCGAACAAGTATTCACTAAAACTAAATCAGCCTCTTCTAGTTTTTGAGTGGTGTTGTATCCGTTAGTCGATAATATCGATGCGACAACCTCACTGTCTGAAAAATTCATAGCACAACCGTAACTTTCTATAAAAAGTTTTTTGGTGTTTTCGGGCTTATTTTCTAAAACAAGACTTTCGCCTTGTTTGCTTTCTTCAATAATCTTTTCCATGGGAATGTTAAAAGCGCAAATATAAGTGAAAATTAGCAAATATGACAAGATGTCAGATTAAGAATTAACATTGTTTTTAGAGTTTTTCTCAAGAAGAATAACTGGAGATATTGTATTTGATTTTGTGATGACCGACAGCCTTTTTTCAAAACAAAAAGGAGTGTTTTTTACTAATTGATAGTTCTAAAACAGGTGCATTTGAAAGTTTAAAGAATATGTAATTCAACTATAAAATGTACTTTTAAAGTGTAATAATCTTAAAATTTAAAAAAATCATATACTTTTGCCGACATAAACAAACGGTATATGGCAAAGAATTTAGTAATAGTGGAGTCACCTGCAAAGGCCAAAACAATCGAAAAATTTCTAGGAAGTGAGTTTCAAGTAGAGTCAAGTTATGGGCATATTGCCGATTTGCCTTCCAAAGAAATAGGGGTAGATGTTGAAAATGGATTTAAACCCAAGTATGAAGTTTCTTCGGATAAAAAGGCTTTGGTGAGTAAACTAAGAACACTTTCTAAGAATGCAGAAATGGTTTGGTTAGCAAGCGATGAGGACCGTGAGGGAGAAGCTATTTCTTGGCATTTAGCAGAAGAATTAAAATTAGATGCTAAAAAAACCAAACGTATTGTTTTTCATGAAATTACTAAGAATGCAATATTAAAAGCCATTGATAATCCTCGTGAGATTGACTATAATTTAGTTAATGCTCAGCAGGCTCGTCGTGTTTTGGACCGATTAGTAGGATATGAGTTGTCTCCAGTTCTTTGGAGAAAAATCAAAGGAGGACTTTCTGCAGGTCGTGTACAATCTGTTTCGGTTCGTTTGATTGTGGAACGCGAAAGAGAAATTCAAAATTTTACGCCAACAGCTAGTTATTCTGTTGTTGCCGAGTTTACCAACGAAGCAGGAAAAACGGTAAAAGCGAAATTGCCTAAAAATTTTGCTACCAAACAAGAAGCACAAGATTTTTTAAATAAAAATGCCAACTCCTTATATAAGGTTTCAGATTTAGAAACGAAACCGACGAAAAAATCACCTACTGCACCTTTTACAACTTCAACCTTACAACAAGAAGCGGCTCGTAAATTGTATTTACCAGTTGGAATCACCATGCAGTTAGCACAACGTTTGTATGAGGCGGGATTGATTACTTATATGAGAACGGACAGTGTGAATTTGTCTAAAGAAGCGATGGATGCGGCTCAAGCCGAAATCATAAAGTCTTACGGAAAAGAATTTTCTAAGCCACGAACTTTTGCTAACAAAAGCAAAGGAGCACAAGAAGCGCACGAGGCGATTCGTCCAACTGATATGTCTTTGCATACTGTAAATGTGGATAGAGATCAAGCGCGTTTGTATGATTTGATTTGGAAAAGAACTTTGGCTTCTCAAATGAGTGATGCAGAATTAGAGCGTACTAATGTTAAAATTGAAGCGAATAATCATAGTGAAGTTTTTGTGGCTTCTGGAGAAGTGTTGCTTTTTGAAGGTTTTCTAAAAGTATATTTGGAAGGACATGATGATGACGAGGAAGAACAAGAAGGAATGTTGCCTGCTTTGAAAGTAAACGAGCCATTAGCCAACACATTTATTACTGCAACGGAGCGTTATTCTCGACCTGCTGCAAGGTATACAGAGGCTTCTTTGGTAAAAAAGTTAGAAGAACTTGGAATTGGTCGTCCTTCTACTTACGCACCAACTATTTCTACTATCATTAATAGAAATTATGTTGAAAAAGGAACACTAGAAGGGCAGGAGCGTAATTATACTCAGCTTACCCTTCAAGCTGGAAAAATAGCCGAAAAAGTATTAAAAGAAAATACAGGTTCTGACAAAGGAAAATTAGTACCTACAGACATTGGAACCATAGTAACCGATTTCTTGGTGAAAAATTTTGGTTCTATATTAGATTACAATTTTACTGCAAAAGTGGAGCAAGATTTCGATGAGATTGCAGAAGGCAACATCGAATGGGCTAAAATGATGCAAGAGTTCTACGATAAATTCCACCCTAATGTAAAAGATGTTGAAGCAAATGCTGATAGAGAAAGTGGAGAGCGTATTTTAGGAACAGATCCAGCTTCTGGAAAACCTGTTTCAGTTCGTTTGGGTAAGTTTGGTCCAATGGCTCAAATTGGAGATGCTGAAGATGAAGATAAAAAATTTGCCAGTCTGCGTAACGAACAAAATATCGGAAACATTACTTTAGAAGAAGCGCTGAATTTATTTTTATTACCAAAAAATTTAGGTACCTATAAAGGAGAAGAAGTCGAAGTAAGCAACGGACGCTTTGGGCCTTATGTACGTCACGGAGCTGTCTTTATTTCTTTGCCAAGAGGCGAAGATCCATTGGATGTTTCGTTAGAACGCGCTCAAGAATTAATTGATGAAAAAGCATTGGCCGATGCGCCTATTGCTGTTTATAAAGGTGAAAGTGTTCAAAAAGGTACCGGAAGATTTGGACCTTTTATCAAATGGAATGGTATTTTTATCAATGTTTCCAAGAAGTTTGATTTTGATAATTTGTCTCAAGCGGATATTGAGTTTTTGATTGAGGATAAATTACAGAAGAATATTGATAAAGTCATTCACAATTGGGAAGACGAAGGAATTTTAGTTGAAAAAGCGCGTTGGGGACGTTCGGTTATTACTAAAGGTAAGATAAAAATCGAATTAAGTAAAGATGTTGATGCGTCTAAACTGACTTTAGCTGAAGTTCAGGAAATGATTGCAAAGAAAACACCAGCAAAAAAAGCTCCTGCAAAAAAGGCAGCAGCAAAAAAATCTACACCTGCTAAAAAAGCAGTAGCTAAAAAAAAGTAAGCAATGGAGTTTGATTTTCTAGTACCAATTGATAGTGAAATCGTAGCTTTCAAAAACGATTTATCCACTCATCATGTAGGCGGTGTAATGGCATTGCATACCGAAGATGGTTTTCCTGATTTAAGTGAAATTAAAATTGCAATAATTGGTGTGCTTGATAATAGAGGCGAAGATCATGTGCAGTCCATGGTAGATTTAACGCCAGTTCGTAAATCGTTTTACGGGTTGTTTATGGGGAATTGGAAAATGGGGATTGCAGATTTGGGAGATATTTTACCAGGCAATTCGGCAATGGATACTTATTTTGCAGTAAAAAAAGTAGTCGCTAGTTTAATAAAAAAAGGAATTGTTCCAATTGTTATTGGTGGTTCTCAAGACTTGACTTATGCACTTTATAGAGCTTATGATGAGTTGGAACAAATGGTTAATTTGGTCGCAATAGATAATAAGTTTGATTTTGGTAAAGAAACAGATCGCTTATCAAGCACTTCGTATTTGACAAAAATGGTTATTGATTCTCCAAATAACTTATTCAATTATTGCAACATTGGTTATCAAACCTACTATAACTCGCAAGAAGAGATAGATATTATAGAGAAATTATATTTTGACGCCTATAGATTAGGAGAAATATCTAATAATATTGCACTCGCAGAGCCCGTTTTTAGGGATGCTGATGTCGTAAGTTTGGATTTAACGGCTGTAAAGTCTTCGGATTCCGGAAATTTTAATATTTTCGCGCCGAATGGGTTTAATGGAAAAGAGATATGTTCTTTGGCTCGCTATGCAGGAATAAGCGATAAGGTGTCATTGTTTGGTATTTTTAATCATGCAAATAGTGCTCAAGAGGCGGTTCTTATTGCGCAAATTGTGTGGTACTTTATGGAAGGATATCAGTTTCGATCTGGGGAGTATCCCTTCGGAACTAAAGACAATTACCTTAAATATATAGTGCCATTGGAAGAAGAAGAATTGGTTTTTTATAAAAGCAATAAAACAGATCGCTGGTGGATCGAAATACCTTTTTTGACCAATGGAAGCAATAAATTAAAAAGAAATACGTTGTTACCTTGTTCTTATGAAGAATATTTAGCAGCTTGTAATCAAGAGCTACCTGAGAGATGGTGGAAAGCGCAGCGCAAAAACAGTGTTTAAAAGTAGTTTAAAAAAAAGAAGATTTGTTCGTTGTAAAAATTGTTTATTTAAAAAATAATAAATAGGTTTACACACTTTAAATAATGAATAGTTAACCCCCAAATTTATATGAAGAAAGTCATTGTGTTTACGGCATTTTTAACTCTGTTAATAAGCTGTGGAAAATCAAGCGATAAAGGAGAATTAGTAGGAGTTAAAGGAGGTAAGTGGCACCCAGAAAAACCTTATGGAATGACATTAGTTCCAGGTGGATCTTTTATCATGGGTAAATCAGAAGATGATATTGCTGCTATCGACGATGCTCCAACTAAAACAGTTACCGTACGTTCATTTTACATGGACGAAACCGAAATTACGAATAGTGAATACCGTCAATTTGTAGAATGGGTAAAAGATTCTACAATTAGAGTTCAATTAGCGATTCTTGCTGAAGCTAGTGGACAAAAAGGTACTGCAGGTAAAGGAAAAAATGCTGGAAGTATTGCTGACTTTGCCTTTAATGATGCTGATCCTGCTAAAATGACTGCTTACGACAAATACATGTATGACAACTATTATAGTGTGGGTACAGAAAATAGAAAATTGAATCGTAAAGTAAAATTAATAAAAGACACGAAGAAATATCCAGATGAGTACTACGCTGAGGTTATGGATTCAATGTATTTGCCAATTGACCAATCCTACAACGGTCTTAGAACAATTGATGTGAATAAATTGAAGTTCAAATACACTTGGATGGATATACAAGCAGCGGCTAAAGCTAAAGGTTCTAGAAAAGATTTTATTAGAACTGAAGAAATTAATGTATATCCTGACACTACGGTTTGGATTAAAGATTATGCCTATTCTTACAATGAACCAATGCATAATGACTATTTTTGGCATAAAGCTTATGGAGAATACCCTGTTGTTGGAGTTAAATGGACGCAAGCCAAAGCTTTTTGTGCTTGGAGAACTCAAAATAAAAACTCATATATCAAATCAAAACAAAAGGGACGTGATTTAGTAAACTCTTTCCGTTTGCCTACTGAAGCAGAATGGGAATATTCTGCAAGAGGTGGTCTCGAATCAGCAACTTACCCATGGGGAGGTCCTTACACTAAAAATGATAGAGGTTGTTTCTTGGCCAACTTTAAGCCAAGTCGTGGAGATTATGCCGCAGATAATGCCTTGTATACGGTTGAAGCAAAATCTTATGAACCTAATGGATACAATTTGTATAACATGGCAGGAAATGTTTCAGAGTGGACAAATGACGCATATGATCCAAACGGTTTCGAGTATGTTTCAACAATGAATCCAAACGTTTCCGATGCATCAAACAAACGTAAAGTAGTTCGTGGTGGATCTTGGAAAGATGTTGCTTACTTCTTACAAGTGAGTACACGTGATTTTGAATATGCTGATTCAGCTAGAAGCTTTATCGGATTCAGAACAGTTCAAGATTATATGGGAACTCAAGCAACAGGGAACAAAAGAAAAAAATAGTATTAAACCAAATCTAAATATTTTATATTAACCTAAAAACAAATTATTATGGCAATTTTAAGTAAAAAAGCAATGAATTTCGCTTACGGGATGGGAGCGGCAGTAGTTATTATTGGAGCGTTATTCAAAATTACTCACTTTGAATTAGGACCATTAACTGGAACTGTGATGTTATCAGTTGGTCTAGTTACCGAAGCATTAATTTTTGCTTTATCTGCTTTCGAACCAGTAGAAGACGAATTAGATTGGACCTTAGTTTATCCTGAATTAGCTAACGGTCAAGCTAAATCTAAAGTTAAAAACGAAGAAAAAGTTGATGCTCAAGGGATTTTATCTCAAAAATTGGATGCTATGTTGAAAGAAGCTAAAATCGACTCTGAATTGATGTCAAGCTTAGGTAATAGCATCAAAAATTTCGAAGGTGCTGCTAAAGCAATTTCTCCAACAGTTGATTCTATTGCGTCTACTAAAAAATACAGCGAAGAGCTTTCAATGGCCGCTGCTCAAATGGAATCATTAAATAGTTTATACAAAGTTCAATTAGAAAGCGCTTCAAGAAATGCTGAGGCTAACAAAGAAATCGCTGAAAATGCTGGTAAATTGAAAGAGCAAATGGCTTCTATGACTGCAAATATTGCTTCATTAAACAGTGTTTATGGTGGTATGCTTTCTGCAATGAACAACAAAGGATAATTAGTTTTAGACTAAAATTATTATTTATTAAACTAATTATTTAGAAAAAATGGCAGGAGGAAAATTAACCCCTAGACAGAAGATGATTAACCTAATGTATCTGGTTTTCATCGCAATGTTAGCAATGAATGTTGGAAAAGAAATCATTTCTGCATTTGGTATTTTTAATGAAAAATTTGAAAGTGCAAATGCTGCATCTACCCAAACTAATCAATCTTTATTGATGTCTTTGGATACAAAAGCGGCTGAGGCAAAAGGTGATTTCGTTGCTGCGGCTGCAACAGCTCATAAAGTAGAAAGTATTTCTAAAGAATTTGATGCATATATCGCTACTTTAAAAACGGATGTTCTTAAAGGATATACCGTAGATGCTGAAACCGGGAAATTACCGTATGAAGATATGGACAAGGGGGACAACATTGACAATTGGTTCATTGGAGAAGGCTATACTAAAAAAGGAAAAGAAATTGTAGCAAAAATTGAAAAGTACAAAGCAGATATGAAAGCTGCTTTAGGTACAGACAAGAAATATGCCTCTATTGTTCGTGAAGTAGAAAACAAATTTAGTTTAGAAGATGTTAAAGATTCGGAGGGAACTAAAATAAAATATTTGAATTATCATTTTAAAGGTTTTCCCGCTATTGCATCTTTAGCAAAATTATCTGCTTGGCAAAATGATGTTAAGAAAGCGGAATCAGATGTGTATAACTCTGCCTTAGGAAAAGCAGCTGTTGAAGCAGCATCTTACAGTAACTATCAAGCAATTGTAGTTTTAGAAAAGAATGCTTATTTTCAAGGTGAAAATGTAAAAGGTAAAGTAGTTTTAGGTCGTTATGACGAAAACACTAAACCAACTTCTTTTCAAGGTCCTGGGAGATTAGAGAATGGTCAAGCTGTTATTTCTCTTACAGCTGGTGGTGTTGGAGAACAAAATATCAATGGTCAATTTACTTTCTTAGAAGATGGCAAAACCATTCCTTTAAAATTTGAAGGTAAATATGTTGTAGTTCCAAGACCTAATTCTGCAACAATTTCTGCTGATAAAATGAATGTAGTGTACCGAGGAGTGGTAAATCCAATGTCTATTTCATTTGCAGGTATTTCTGATAAAGATGTTGTAGCTTCTGCGCCTGGTTTGACAAAAGTTGGTAACGGAAAATACAACATGAGCCCGGGTACAGGTACCGAAGTAGTTATTAATGTTACAGGTAAAATGTCTGATGGCAAAATTGCATCTGACAAGAAAGTTTATAGAATTAAAGGTATTCCTGGACCAGCTGGTACAATTAGAGGTGAAATGGGTGTGGTAAAAGGACCTAAATCAAACCTACAAGTAGCGACCATTGGAGCAAAATTAGTTGATTTTGATTTTCAAGTTGGATTAGACGTTGTTGGATTCAATTTTAAAATTGCTGGTCAGCCTACCGTTGTAGTTTCTGGGAACCGTTTGAATTCACAATGTATCACTGCTTTATCAAAAGCGGGTAGAGGAGATCAAGTAACGATTTCTGAAATAAAAACTAAATTAGTGGGAGCTGGTAGTTATTTATTACCAAGAACGGCACCAGTAATTTTCGAAATACAATAATAGTACGTTTGTAAAAAAACTACTCCAATATTTATAAGGACACCATGATGAATGTAAGATTTTTTTTAATAGCTATTGTCTCCGTATTAGGTAGTGCAGCTGGATATTCACAATCCAATCTTTTGAATGCCAAAAAACCTAGTGAAATTGGACTTAAAACTGCAGCTCAGCGTATTTCTGATAATGATAAACCATTGGCTTACGGCTATGTTCATGACAGAGATATCTTGATGGGTAAAACGACATGGGAAATTATTGATTTGAGTGAAAAAATCAATTTTCCTTTATACTTTCCTATTGATACAGCTAACATTGGTACAGACAGACGTTCTTTGTATGATGTGTTGACTAAAGCAATGAAAGCTGGAAAAATTACTGAGGTATATACTGATAGTTATTTTAATACAAAAAAATCACTGAAAGATATACAAGGTTCATTATCACGTATCGATACTACAGATGCTGGTCGTGAGTTGATTAATCAAGACCCAGACGCTTATAGAACTAGAGTGGTTAAGAAAAAAGTAGTGACAGGAACAGGAAAAAAGAAGAAAGTTACTTATGTGGACGAAACAGTGGGGCCAACCAAAACTATTCCGCTTGAGTTTGTATTAAAACAAGATCTAACGGCTCAGGATGTAAGTCAGTATAAAATTAAAGGCTTTTGGTATTTTGATAAACGTCAGAGTGAATTAAAGTATCGTTTACTTGGTATTTGTCCTGTAACGCCTGATGTTTACAGTATGAACAGTGAAGAAAAGGACTATATTGAATTGTTCTGGATATTTTTCCCAGCGGCAAGAGAAGTTTTGCATGAAGCTAAAGCTTTCAACGATAAAAATTCATCTATGCCTATTTCATTTGATCAGATTTTGAATTCAAGAAGATTCAATGCAGTGGTTTACAAAGAAGAAAATGTTTACGGAGATCGTACTATCGAAGAATACATGAAAGATAATTCTCAAAATCAACTTTTAGAGTCTGAAAGAATTAAAGAAAAAATTCGCAATTTTGAACAAGATATGTGGAATTACTAATTTAATTGGTTGCAATATCAATAAACTCTTACTCTTGGGTAAGAGTTTTTTTGTTTTTATTCTATTTATAAATTTTTTGACATGATTGACTATTTAATTGTTGGTGCAGGTTTAGCTGGAATTTCTTTTGCTGAATTGGCTTTGAAGAATGATAAAAAGATTATGGTCTTTGATAATGATTCTCAAAATTCTTCAAACATTGCAGGGGGGTTGTACAATCCTGTAATTCTTAAACGTTTTTCAGAAGTTTGGGATGCTGGCTCACAACTACAAGACATGGCAGAATTTTATGACGCATTAAAAGCTAAATTTTCTGTTACATTTGATAATAAATTACCAATTTATCGAAAGTTTTTTTCCATTGAAGAACAGAATAATTGGTTTTTAGCTTCTGATAAAAAAGCCCTTGCTCCCTTTTTATCTACGACCTTAAAATTTTCAAATTACAGCGGTATAGAAGCTCCGTATGGATATGGTGAAGTATTGCAAACGGGTTATGTAGATACTGCGCTCCTTTTACAGCATTACCGTGATTTTTTACGAAATTTAGGAATGTATTTTAATGACCAATTTCACTATTCTTCTTTGTCGCTAATACCTGATGGGATCGACTATATGGGTATTAAAGCAAAGCAACTAGTTTTTGCAGAAGGTTTTGGTTTGCATCAAAATCCCTACTTTAATTTTTTGCCTCTTGATGGTACCAAAGGTGAATTGTTTATCATAAAAGCACCCGAATTAAATATTGATGTTATTGTAAATACAAGTGTCTTTATTTTGCCATTGGGAGATGGTTTTTTCAAAGTAGGTGCTACCTATAATTGGAAAGATAAAACTGATTTACCCACAGAAGAGGGGCGTATGGAATTATTGGAACGTATTCATGAAATTATTAATTGTGATTTTGAAGTAACTCAACATTTTGCGGGAGTAAGACCCACGGTTCGAGACCGTAAGCCACTTGTTGGGACACATGATATCCATCCACAGCTTCATATTTTAAATGGACTTGGGACAAGAGGAGTAATGCTTGGCCCCGCAATGGCAAAGGCATTGTATAATCATATCGAATACAAAATACCTTTGGCACCTGAAATCAATTGGGTAAGATTTTTAAAGAAACTCAGAAAATAAGCTACTTTTTGTTGGTACTAGGGTCATAACTTACAAACATGTTAATGTAGATGTTTCTTGACCATCGCAAAACCCAAGGGAATAAAATGAGTAGGGCTGCAATAATTACAAAGAATGAATTTTTAATACTTGTTGAAAAGAAAACATAGGAAATGATAAAAGCAGCTACGCCCACAGCAACATTCAAAGCATAACTTACATACATTGAGCCGTAAAAAAATGAAGGCTCTATTTGATAGCGTAAGCCACAATGACTGCAAGTTTCATTCATTTTTAGTACTTTACTTAGATTAAGAGGGTTTTTATCCTCGTACATGCTTTCATTTTGGCATTTCGGACAACTTCCTGTTAAAATGCTATTTAGTTTGGATCCTTTTTTTAACATTTGCAAAAATTTTTTATCAAAGGTACAATTTTAGATTGCTACCAATGTAACCTTAGTCACAATCTATGCTTAATATACACAATTTATCGGTTTCTTTTGGTGGTTCTTATTTGTTTGAAGAAGTAACTTTTCGCTTGGGAGCAGGCGATCGAGTAGGGCTTGTAGGCAAGAATGGAGCGGGTAAATCTACAATGCTTAAAATTTTAGCGCGTGATTTTGCCCCAGATTCGGGGAGTATTGCACAAGAAAAAGAAATCAGAATGGGTTTTTTGCGACAAGATATTGATTTTGAAGCTGGAAGAACCGTTTTGGAAGAAGCTTACGAAGCTTTTACCGAAATAAAAATTGTCGAAAAAAAGCTGGAAGAAATTAATCATCAATTGGTGACTCGTACCGATTATGAAAGTGAGGAATACAGCCAAATTATTGAAGATTTATCTGATTATACCCATCGGTTTGAGTTGTTGGGAGGTTATAATTATGTAGGTGACACAGAGAAAATTTTGTTAGGTTTAGGGTTTAAACGTGAAGTATTTGATAACCAAACCGAGACTTTTTCTGGAGGTTGGAGAATGCGAATTGAATTAGCCAAATTGCTTTTGCAATCTAACGACATTCTTTTGCTAGATGAGCCTACAAACCACTTGGATATTGAAAGTATTATTTGGTTAGAAGGTTTTTTGAGAAATTTTCCTGGGGTTGTTGTTATTGTTTCGCATGATAAAATGTTTTTGGATAATGTAACCAATAGAACCATTGAAATTTCTTTAGGAAAAGCGTATGATTTCAATAAGCCTTATTCTCAATATCTTGAATTACGACATGAAATTAGAGAAAAGCAATTAGCCACTCAAAAAAATCAAGCCAAAAAGATTGAAGAAACCGAGAAGTTAATTGAAAAATTTCGGGCCAAAGCTTCCAAAGCATCGATGGCGCAGTCTTTAATTAAAAAGCTGGATAAAGTAGAACGAATTGAAGTAGATGAAGACGATAATTCGGTCATGAATATTTCTTTTCCAATTTCAAAAGAACCTGGCAAAGTTGTTATTGAAGCTGAAAATGTTACCAAATCGTATGGAGATAAAACCATTCTAAAGGACATCAGTCTTTTAGTTGAAAGAGGGAGTAAAATTGCTTTTGTAGGTCAAAATGGGCAAGGTAAATCCACTTTTATAAAGGCTTTGGTTAATGAATTCGAGTATGAAGGAACAATTAAGTTAGGGCATAATGTACAATTAGGCTATTTTGCTCAAAATCAAGCCGAATACTTAGATGGAGAAATTACCTTGTTGCAAACCATGGAAGATGCAGCCGCAGATACTAATAGAATGAAAGTGCGTGACATGTTAGGTTCTTTTTTGTTTCGAGGCGATGACGTGGAGAAAAAAGTAAAAGTACTTTCGGGAGGGGAAAGAAATAGACTGGCCTTGTGTAAATTGCTTTTACAGCCCATAAACGTACTATTGATGGATGAGCCTACGAATCACTTAGATATTAAATCTAAAAATGTTTTGAAAGCTGCTTTACAAAAATTTGGAGGAACGTTGTTATTGGTATCGCATGATCGTGATTTTCTTCAAGGCATGTCTAATATTGTTTATGAATTTAAAGATCAAAAAATTAAAGAATATTTAGGCGATATTAACTACTTTTTGGAGCAACGCAACCTTGAAAATATGCGTGAAGTAGAGAAAAAAGATATTCAAAAGCAAACCTTATCAAAAGAGAATACAAAGTCTAAATCTTCGTATGAAGATCAAAAAAAGCATAAAGCATTGCACAATAAATTGAGCAAAATCGAAAGTCAAATCAAGCAACTAGAAATCGATATTCAACATGATGATAAAATGCTGGCTTCTAATTATGATAAGCATGTTGAAGATGCGAAATTTTTTATTGCTTACAATAAAAAGAAAGAGGAATTAGATCAATTACTCATGGACTGGGAAATTGTTCAAGAGGAAATAGATAATTTATAATTACTGAAGTTATACTTTCATTTTACCGTTTTGCCACTAAGGACTTGCTGATATATTCAAAGGTCTTTGGTGGTTTTTTTTAAATTAGTTTTGGGATAAGACATCGTAGCTAAGCTAAATTATTCTATAAAAGCAACACCTCACGGGCTATTTTGAAAAAGGAAATAAGGTTTATCGAACATCTTTGAAAAATAGGGTTCGATAAGAAATTACTTTTGTATGTTAGAATAGGACAGTGCTATTTACTCGTTACGCAATTAAAGCTCAAACATTCACGATGAATTTAATCCACAAGTGATTCTATTTTTTGGAAAAAATTCCAAAAAATAGAATCACTTACGATTTTATGAGGGCTCTATTATTTCTTTTGATAAAAAAAATAACAAATAGTGCAAATCGCAATCGTATAGAATTAATAAGGTAGAGGTCTTATTTTAGTAGTACTTGCAAGGTTTTATATGTCTTTAGACCTTCACTTTTTTAACTACAAAATATAAACTTAGGAGAAACAATGCAATTATAGTTTTTGGCGGATGTAAATGGTTTCTTTTTTGACAATTTGAATGTAAAAGTTAATTAAATTAATTTTTTAAAGGAGATTTTATATAGTAAATGTGTAAGCAATTCAAATAGATTCAAAATATTTAAGAGACAAATACACGTCTTGTAAGTTTATTCATTTTGGGGAAAACTTTTTTTGAAGTAAGTGGTTATTGATCATGTTTCTAAAGTTTTTGTTGGATTATCCGAAGGACGAGTTACTATAAAAAAAGCAATGCTTTGCCAAGTGGTAGCTATTATTATGTGATTAAATGCAAAAAAAAACAATCATTGGGATTTGTGAATCAAAAAGCGGGATTCTAATCTCTCTCTAAATAAATTGCCTTATGGGAGAATGATTTAACCGTACAACAATCTGGCTTAAAAATGATATAGAATGAAAATAAAAATAAAAATAGTCACTTTCACTACCATGCTACAAGCGCTGGTGAGTTATGCTCAACAAGATGCACAATTCACACAGTACGTGTACAATACTACCAACATCAACTCTGCCGATGCAGGTAGTAGTGGCAACATGAGTATTTTTGCACTACATCGTACCCAATGAGTAGGTTTTCAAGTCACATAAAGTATGTAATTGGTTATGGATATCATTTAGAAACTATCAAATTAGACAATTACAATTCTGGATCGCATGAAGTTTTCTTGCGTTATGCAATCTTAAAAAACAATGCTAAATTTGTAAAGACTAGATGTTTTTAAACTTTAAACACATGATGAAATTTCAACCAAAAATGATTTTAAAAATCTTTCTTTTATTTCCAATGATTTTTTATAGTCAAAACAATCCAGAAAAGTTAATGGATTCCGACAAAGAAATTAAATCAATCTCCTATGAAGTTACAGAGACCATTCGCACTGCTTTTGGAAGTACTAAAGTAGTTTATATTGTTAGTAACAAGAATATGATCTATACCTATGATTTAGGAAAAAATAACACCAGAGAGGTCAAGGAAATAATAACGTATAGAAAAAAAAGAAATTATAAAGATTCGAATTTCAAAGCTAAAGTACCACAAGAAATTAATGATTCAAAAGAAGCAAAAGAATCACAAGAAATTGAAGAATCACAAGTAGCAAATGAATTACAAGACACAAAAGAATCACCAGAAGCAAAAGAATCGCAAGACGCAAAGGAAATAAAAGAGGAAAAAATTATAGAGATTCAAAAAAATGATCCTAACAAAAGTATCACCATCATCCCTTTAGAAACTTATGAAAGACTGGTGGAAAAAGGTACCCGTTCTTCAGAATTGTTTAGCCAACTTGCGGATGCCTATTTTTATAAAAATGAGTATACCAAAGCCTCTAAATATTATTCCGAATTCTTTACTATCGAAAAGAAAATAAAACCAGAATTTTATTTGAGATATGCAGTAACCTTGGATAAACTTGGTCAAAAGGAAAAATCTAAGGCATTATTAATGACTTATGAGGCTTTATTAAAAAATAATAAAACCAATAAGTAACAGATTTATTCCCTTAGATCATGAAAAAACTGCTAGCATTTGCAAAGTAACAGTAGACGATGATTTAGGCAAATGTTTTGGTATCAAAATGATTTATTTTGATTTGGATAAATCCAATATTCGCAAGGAAGCGGCTTTGGACTTGGCCAAAATCTTAGATGTTTTACAACAAAATCCAACCCTGAAAATCGACATTCGTTCCCATACCGATTGTAGACAAACGGTCAAATATAATCTGGCTTTATCCGAAAGAAGAGCACAATCGACTATCGCTTGGTTAGTTCCCAAAGGCACCGATAAATCAAGACTCACCAGAAAAGGCTACGGCGAATCGCAACTCAACAACGATTGCGGCTGAGAACCAACCAACCAATCCAATTGCACCGAAGAACAACAACAAATGAACCGAAGAAGTGAGTTTATTATTATTGCGCTTTAATAGTTGTTTCTAACCAAAAAAATGTCCTCTGAATTTATTCATGAGGGCATTTTTTTACAACAATCAATCAAAATCCATTAAGAAAAGAAATTGTAAAAGCTTTGTTAAGCGTTCTATACGAATGTTTTATAAGTTGAGAGACATTACTATTCGCTCGTTATCAAACTAAAGTAGGTACATTCTCGATAGATTTAAGCTGTAAGCGATTCTGTTTTTTGGAATTTTTTCCAAAAAATAGAATCACTTACGGTTTTATGAACGCTATATTTTTTCTTTTGATAAAAAAAATAACAAATAGTTGCAAATCACAACCGTATAGAATTGAATAAGATAGAGGTCTTGTTTTAGTAGTACTGGCAAGGTTTTATATGTCTTTAGACCTTCACTTTTTTTAACTGCAAAATATAAACTTAAGAGAATTAATCCAATTATAGTTTTTGGTCTATGTAAATGGTTTCTTTTTTGAGAATTATTTTCTAGAAGTAAACCAAATTATTTTTTAAAAAATGCTTTTAAGTTTTTTTAAAAGTTTGAACAATGGATTTAGATTCTAATTATGAAGAAAGGAATAATGGACTTGTTTGTTTATACCGTTTAATTGAATTTTTATTTTGAAAGCTTGGACTGACCAATTTGTTTAGAAGAGTATTGGTATTTAATCGAAAAAATTACACAGTTCATCGATTATATTCTTAAAATTTTGATCGCCAATGGTGTATGAATAAAAATCTATTAGCTTTGTAATTTTTTTTCATATTTTGTAATCATTAGATTACGTTAAAATACTTTATTGATTAGCCAAAATGGTGTTTTTTATTTAACTGAAGATGTAAGGAGAGGGGCTCTTTTGTCCGTAAAAGGAATTTATTATTGAATTGGATTTTTTATATGACTATATAACCACAAGCTATATTACTTACTAACTAAAATTACTATTACTAATGAAATATTTTAAAATCTATACAGTACTTGCTTTGCTATCTTCCTTTTGGGGGTTAGCGCAATGTAATACAGCAAATTTTACAGTTACACAAACAAATGGAACTTGTTTCTCAAATGGTTCTATTACGGTTAATGTACCGGCATCTACTAATTGTAGCGATTGGACAGCCGAAATAATTAAACTCCCAAGCGGAACTCCTATTCAACAATCTGTTCCCACGACAGGAGGTGCTGTTGTATTTAGTGCATTACAAGCGGGTAGTTATCAAGTTACATTGTCAAATCCGTTTACAACAGTTCCATATACAAGTAATCCAGTGGTACTTACTACTTCTTATGTTAATATGAATATTAGCACAAGCAGTACCGCTCCTACTTGTAGAAATAATGCGCCTGGATATACGCCTAATGGAACATTAACGATCAATGTTGCGAACGGTACAGGACTTGGTCCTTTCTTGTATTCGGTGACTAGCTCTACAGGTACACAGTCATTTACCTCAAGTAATAGAAGCTATACTTTTTCGAATATGCCAGGAGCTGAGCAAGTTAATATTTCTGTTACAGATTTAGCAAACAATGATTCGGGTTGTGCTGTGACGGTTAGTCAAAGCCCTACTACGGTTCAAAACCTTAGTAATCCAATGAGTTTTGATTTTAGACCATTTAACTACGAAAGAGATTGTTCTAGCCCTTCTACATCTTGTAATAATGTAAGATTATTTGTGAATCTATCTAATGTCAATGCAGCTTCTTTAGCGAACCTACAATTGGCAGGTAATGCAAAAATTACTATAGCGGGAGTAGATTATCCGTTAACTTATGTTTCAGGTTCGGCACGTTTTCGATATGACCCAGTTGCTGTCTCAGGCCCACCACTACAAAATGGAGATGTAATTACTACCACATTTAATGGGGGCTGTAATACGATTTCCAAAACAAGTACGGTTAGTATGGATAATAATTTTTTAACTGTAAATGCTACTACAGAAACAGTTTTTGCTAACTGTTCTGTACGTTATAGATTTAATATTTTAGGTGATAGAGACGTTTCTGGCGGCACTGGTTTTACCGATAGAGCAACCTATTTTTGCGGTACCAATTCATTAAAATTTGAATTAAGGAATCCCGACGGTGTTACTTATACTGATGTTACTTCTACAATAACAAACTCAGCAGGCGTTCCTCTGTCTGGTACCAATCCAATGGCAGCAAGTTTAGGAACAAGTATTCCTAGTGTCAACTCCACATGGTATTCTACTCAACCCGGCTTCTATAGAGTTACAGCAACAGATGATTGTCATACTCAAGTAAGAACTGTTAATGTGACCACAACAAATCCTTTTGGTTCGCCTGTTCAAGCGGTAGAAACTACTTCTGTC
>NZ_JAPZSU010000047.1 GCF_027531905.1 Flavobacterium sp.
TTAGGATAGTGAGATTCGTTAGGGAATAGTCTTGGATTATTGTAGTCTTGATTTTTACGAAACATAGTACTCGTTAGAGTATTTTTTTAACATATCATCTCGTCAAATATTTATTTTATTACTTTTTGCAGGAGCGCCAATAACAATTTTCAGTTGAGCATCTGCTTTTTTGAATTTTGTTGCCTCTTGATATTCTTCGTTACTTATTCCGAAATTTAGTGCAGTTACTTTACTGATTTTGGTAGGAATATGTATAGCTTCTAAAGAAGTAACTTTCTTGAAATCGTAACCCATAATTTTGAGCCATGATTGAGCTAATTGAGATTCTTTCCAATCATTGAAATGGCTTACTATTTCTGCTTCATTTAGGAAACCACCCTTAGCAGTTATTGAGCCAATATGGGCTCTTCTTTCAGATTCAGACATTTTGTATCCACTATCCTTTTTAGTATTGATTGTACAACGTTTACCGCAACACTGTTTCCAAATTGTTTATATGCTTGTGAATTGCTATTTGCGATTTTGAAATTGGGAGGAAAGCCCATAATACGACTGCATTCCTGAGGTAATAATTTTCGTATTTTCCCATTGACAGAATATAAACCAGTTTTAGCACCGATTCCGCCGCCGTAGGCAGATAAGGTGATTGCATGACCATTAATGTCATAGATCCTTTCACCTTGGCCACCTTTATTTACCGTTCCGATTCTAATTGGTTTATAATAAGTTTGTTCAAACAATTGATTTTTGAATTTGTCAGAAAATTGAATGTCATCACGTTCAATATAGAAATCACTTTTAATTTCTTGATCCGAAATTAAATGATCTTTAAGAGTTGATTGCTTACCATCCTTCTCTGGGAATTGAAATGTTGATATGTTTAGATCTTTTTTAAAACATACTATGTATATTCTTTCTCGTGCCTGCGGTAATCCAAAATTACTTGCATTTAAAACATTATAAAACACTTTATAGCCTAAGTTGGACAAACTTTCTAAAACGATATTTAAAGTGTTACCATTATCATGCTTTGCGAAGTTAGCAACATTTTCCAAGAATGCTATTTTTGGTTGGTGTGCTTCTAAAATTCTTGCAATGTCAAAAAAGAGTGTGCCTCTAGTATCTTCGAAGCCTCTCTGCTTTCCTGAAATGCTAAAAGCTTGACAAGGAAATCCCCCACATAGGATGTCATGTTTTGGAATATCCTCAGCAGATATTTTTGTAATATCACCGGCCGGTTTAATTCTAAAATTATTCTCGTATACTTCCTGAGCATGCTTATCCCATTCCGAAGCAAAAACACACTTTGCCCCAAAAGAGGAAAGTGCAAGATGAAAACCACCGATACCAGCAAAAAGGTCGATGAATTTCAATTTTAATAAGGATTTTTCATAATCTTCAGTCAGTTCCAACATATGTCCCATTTAATAGAACATTCCGAAAATTTCCAGCAATCTTTTGGGCGATTTTTAAGTAGAATCTAGGATATAGATTGAGGATACCCATGTTCTGAAGCGTTGCATCTAAGCCTTTCGCATAACGCATTAGGATTGTCGACGTTGCGAAGCAATGTGGCTTTAGCCCGGAGGCTGTATCCAGCCGGAGCGTCAATCCGAAGTTAATCGAAGTTGAGCTTTCGTGTTTGAGTAGCATAAATTTTAACAGGTAAACGAAAAC
>NZ_JAPZSU010000039.1 GCF_027531905.1 Flavobacterium sp.
TTGAAATTCTATGGCGAAGAATAAAATATAAATGGTTAGATTTTGATGCTTATAAATCATTCGAAAACCTCAAAGAAAAATTAAATTTTGTCCTGACTAATTTTGGAACTAAATACGACATTAAATTTTAACCATTACTTATGTAGCAAAAAAAAAAGTTAAATACAAAAAAAAATAGTACAAAACTAAAATTTTTATTTATCATTTAGTCAACAAATAACAGAATAAAGCGTGTATTTTTTATTATTCATATCTAAATTTTAAAGAATCTATATTTTTTTATTAAAATTTTTATAAAATAAACAAACTACTTATTGAGAAATTAAAAAGTATTTAATTTTAAAAAATAAAAATAAAAATTTATGAAAAAAGCTAATTTGATACTCGTTATTGTACTTGTAATGATGATCAGCTCCTGTTCTAAAAATGATAGTGATACAGATTATACTCCAATTGACTACTATCCGAATGTTACCAAAACATTTTCAGGAAAAATTGATTTAACTAAATTACTTAATTATCAAAATCAAGCGGTTCCGTCTTACATTAACAAAGATAATACCAATGGTAACCCAATTACTGATAAAGGAGCAACTTTAGGAAGGGTACTTTTTTATGATAAAAACTTATCAGCCAACAATACCGTTTCTTGTTCGTCTTGTCATAAACAATCCGTTGCTTTTGGTGATGATGCCGTTGCAAGTAAAGGCATTAATGGAACAACCACAAGGCATTCGATGCGACTAATCAATTCGAGATTTTCAAATGAAAGTAAATTCTTTTGGGATGAAAGAGCTTCAACTTTAGAAAATCAAACATCAAGACCTATACAAGATCATATCGAAATGGGATTTAGTGGCACCAACGGAGATGGAAATTTCGCGAGCTTGATTACCAAATTACAGAACATTGGGTATTACAAAGAATTATTTCAATTTGTATATGGTTCTGAAGAAATTACTGAAACTAAAATTCAATTAGCTCTGGCGCAGTTTATTAGAAGCATTCAATCCTTCGATTCCAAATATGATGTTGGAAGAGCTACAGTAAATAATGAAAATCAAAACTTTAGCAACTTTACAGCTGAAGAAAATCAAGGTAAAAACTTATTTTTAACTCCTCCGGTTTTTGATGCTACAGGCAATAGAACAGCGGGAGGATTTGGTTGTGCTGGTTGCCATGCTGCTCCTGAATTTAGCATTGACCCTAACTCTAGAAACAATGGAATAATTGGTGTTTTGAACGGAACAGGTATTGATATCACCAATACAAAAGCTCCTTCATTGCGAGACTTACTAAATGCTAGAGGCGAGCCCAACGGCCCCATGATGCACACTGGTAGTTTGGCAACTTTACAAAATGCAATTGCACATTATGGAACAATAACTTTAGCTCCCGGTAATACCAATTTAGATCAGCGTTTACGTCCAAATGGTTTTGGTCAAAAATTGAACTTAACTACCACAGAAATAAGTGCTCTAACGGCTTTCATCAAAACCTTAACTGGAAATGCTGTGTACACTGATGCTAAATGGTCTTCTCCATTTTAATCAAGATTTGAGATTAGAAATTAACTTCAACTAATAAAAGTTGCTAATCCTATTTTTGATAGTTTAAATGTACATTTAAGTTCAATCAATAAAATACTGAGCTTGCGTCTATTTCAGATTTTAAATACATCAAGTAGTATAATTTCAAAATAGACGTAAGTTCTTTTTTTTAATATTCCAGTCTTTTCAATAAGCTAATGCGACATCTGGGCTCAATACAATGCTTAAAAAGCTTTTTTTACACTTAAAAATTTACTTCTAATAACCTGTTGGTCAAAATAATTATTTACCTCATAAATTTTATAGTTTTTTAAAAGAAATGGTTTCTACTAGTTAAATGAAAAACTTAAGCCAATAAAGGTTACTACTTTAAAACCAACCCATTATTTCAAAAAAATCAGTGAATCATTTTCAGAAATCATCCGAAATATGACAATTTTTTCACAATACAATATTCAATAAGTTTTTGTACTTAAAAACTTTACTCTTGTCACACTAATACTGCTTCTCATACCATTTTATTAAAACCCTCTGGCCAGTCGGTGTAATTTTAATACCGAAAACAAACTACTGTTTTTATTCCAATAAAAATATATGGCTACTCAAAATGACATTATAGTTGGATTTGCGCTATATCAAGGCTGTACCCTAGTTGATTTTGCTGGAGCGACTCAAGTTTTTAGTGCTTGTGATGGATTTAAACCCCTTTGGTTAGCCAATGAAGAAACCATTACAACAACCGAAGGAATTACGGTAGTTCCTAATTTCACTTTTTCTAACGCTCCAGAAGTAGCTATTCTTTTTATTCCTGGTGGTGGACAAGAGGGAGTAATTAGTACAATGCAAAATCAAATTTATTTGAATTTTATCAAAAAAATTGCAGAAACTACACTCTGGAATGATTCTGTTTGTACTGGCGCTTTCATTCTTGCTGCAGCAGGAATTTTAAAAAATTGTTTGGCCACCACATATTGGTCACAAATTCCAACCTTAGGATTATTATCCAACCACTTACAATTAAAAATTCCACCTAGCTATCCTCGGTTTTCAATAGATGTGGAGCGCAAAATATTTACTGGAGGCGGTATTTCTTCCTCATTAGATCTTGCGCTAGAAATGGTACTAATTCTCAAAGGCTTAGAAGCTGCTCAAACCGCACAATTATTCATTCAATACCAACCTAATCCTCCTGTTGATGCTGGTGATCCAGATCATGCACCGCAATACATCACAGACAAGTTGAGAAAAGAGGACCAAAGCTTTTCGGATGCTTTAGCGCTTCAAATAAAGAAAATCATTAACTAACCACTTCAAGATATGAGAAAAAAAATCACTCCAAAATTAGGTTCGGGAGTATGGACCTTCAGAAGTCTACTGAACAATCTTGATTTAACTGCTACTTTCAACACCCTTGAATTTGGAAGAGGCAATCTTCAAATAACAACAACAGAGGATGGAAGTTTAGTTTGTAAAATAATTGATAGTGGCTGGGAACTAAAGCTTAAAGAGTATTATCATTATGAAAATCCAGCTTGTCTATGGTTTCAAGGAACAGGAATGATTGGAGGATCAATATGGGTCTATGACTACTTCTGTTATGTCGTTCCTCAAACTCCAAACAATAAAAATAAAATTCAGCATTGGTCAGAAGCGTTACCCGAGCAATTACTCATCAAGATGGTCAATGAAACGCAGGTTGTACAGGTGTAGCTTTTTCTTTTACTGTTGTAGTGCAACCCGAAAACAAATAGTAAGTGTAACTAAAAAAAATGGATTATGAATGAAACTTTTTCTAAATCAAACACTTGTTGTTGTCACAATAAAAAAAAGGATGAAATTAAAAAAGAAATACTCAATCGAGACAAACCCAACTTTAGATTTAAATCTTTGTCTTCTGCCACTTTGAGTGTTCTTATTGCCTTCTTCCCAAAATGCCCAATTTGTTGGGCCTGTTATATGAGTTTATTTGGCTTTTTAGGCTTAACTCAATTGCCTTATATGCCTTGGTTACTTTCTATATTACTCTTGTTTTTGGGTATCTATCTAATAATTCTTTATAGAAAATCTCCAAAAAATGGTTACATCCCTTTTCATTTAAGTCTTGCTGGTGTAATTCTTCTCCTCATTGGAAAACTATTTTTTCCTCTCGAAGAATGGATTGCTCTACTGGGTATGATTTTTATTATCTCAAGTTCTTTATGGTTAAGCTTTGGTGTACAAATTATAAGATATTTTCTCGCTAAGCAAAACAAAAATCTCAAATCAATAAACTAATCTCAAATAAAATGACTACTACAAATCCAACAAGAGTGCGAAAATCAATTCTAGAAATCCAAAGAGATTACGAGAACGGTAATACAACAGAGTTAGAAAACCTAATGACGGCTTGGGCTGGGATCAAAGCCTTAGACCCAAGCGACCTTAACTCCTTCTTTGTAATTGGAGGCTACCATGGAGAGCCGTTTAGAGGAGCAGGTTATGGAAACAGTCAATGGTGGGGCGGATGGTGCAATCATGGTAATGTTTTGTTTCCAACTTGGCATAGAATGTACTTAGTGCGTTTGGAACAAGCCTTGCAAAGTATTCCAGGTTGCGAAAATGTAATGCTACCTTATTGGGATGAAACAGATGAGTATTCCTTAAAGTATGGAATTCCGAGTTGTTTGACTGATGATACCTTTACCTATACTGATGGTACAGTAATAAAAAACCCATTAGTATCCTTTACATTTCCTGTAACCATAACCGATAATGTTTCCTCAGATCAATCAAATGGGGGTGGTTTGTACACTAAAACAGTAGGCTATACTACTGTAAGATATCCTTATTCTGGTTTAGTTGGTAATCCTGAAGATCAGAAACAAACTGCCATTCATAACGCTCAATGGTCAACATCGGCAGAAGGAAATAAGGTATTGAATCAAAACATAGTGAATTGGCTCAATCTTTCTGTTGTTCCTATTGCACCAGACGGCGTAAACCATACCCACCCTACCATTTTTCCTGCGGGTATTTACCAAGCGTATAAAGATTGCTTAAACGCCCCCAACTACACTGTTTTCTCTAACACCACCTCAAGTCAAGCTTATAATGATTTGCTTCCTTCTGGAGCCGTTCCTGTTATGCCATTAGAACAACCGCACAATGATATTCACTTAGCTGTTGGAGGAGCAGATATCACAACTGTTCCTGGGCAAAATTTTGACGCTTCGCCAATTGTTGGAGCAAATGGAGATATGGGCGAAAATGATACAGCAGGACTAGATCCTATTTTCTTTTTCCATCATTGTAATGTAGACCGGATGTTTTGGGTTTGGCAGAAAAAAACCGGAAACCTTGACACTTTAGAGGTGATCCCGGAATATCCAGGAACCAATTCTGTGGATAGTCAGGGGCCAACGCCTGGTGTATCAGGAAACGTATGGCTTTCTATGGATTCTCCATTAATGCCCTTTACAGATATTTATGGTAATCCCTATAATTCTACCCATGTTGTGAATATAGAAAAACAACTCAACTACACCTACTCCATCGGTTCTTTGGATCAGCTGTTCTGGCCCGAAATTCCAACAAATGAAGTACAGCTCATGAAATCTTCTGATACAAATAGCACTAAAACATTAATAGTTTCAGGAGCCAATAAAGCGGCCATTAGTGGATCATTTATTATAGCTGCGCATGCAACTGTAAATGGTGAAAAACATTTGGTTGGCGTAAAATCAGTATTGAGTAGAAATGCTATTCAAGGTTGTGCCAATTGTCAGACTCATTTGGGAGTAAAAGCGCATTTTAGTCTCAACTATTTATCTCCAGAAATCGTCGCAAATGAAGCAGTAGAATTCACTGCCGAAGTTATTGGCCACAGACCTTCAAATGCCGGAAACACACTAAAAATGGATACTGTGCCAAATAAATCTTTAAAAACAAGCATTAGATAACTCATAAACTAAAAATTGCCACAAATGAAAAACTCACAAACAAAAATTGTCGTTGGATTTCTTCTAACCACAGGATTAATCCTTTTGGGATGTAAAAAAAATGCCGACATCGAAGCCAGTTACCTACCTTTAGATGTACAAAAAACATGTACTGTTTCTAAAGCTGATTTTGACACTTGGTTTGCCAATGGTAAAGCCACCGAAAACGGATTAGTTTCTCCCGCCAATAGCGTAACTTTTCCTCATCAAAACAATTGCGATTTTTACAAATGGTCTCACCAAATGTTTCTTTGGATTACCTCACCTGCATCAGGTAGTTATGGAAATAGCGGTACGATTATGGAATCTCCAGTTTTTTACAATGTTTCGCCTCCTTATGATGTAAGCAAACAAAACCCTCATGGTCTTCGAAGATTGGTGCCACACAAACCAGGAGAATTGCTGAGAGTAACTCCTCATATCAGCCAAAATGGTCCGAATAGACTTCCAGTAATTATGGATAAGCAAGGACGAATGTTTGAAGTGGAAACTAGTCAAGACAACGAAACTACTTTTCTAAAAAATGCCAAAAACGAATTAGTTGCCATCAAAAGTTTGGTCAGAAACGAAAAAAGAGGTATTGATTTTTTAGATGCTAAAGGAAAAGTCATTGAAGGCCCTAAAGCAGTAATCAAAAGCAAAATCAATCCTAATCGTATCGTTCATAGCTTCAAACTTGGAAAAACACAAATTTTCCTAGACGCTTCTGGAAATCAAATCGAAACAGAGCAAGGACAAGCTGGATCCAACGGCGTTTTGATGGCAGAGAACAAATCATTGGTGTACTACATTACTATGGTAAATGATGTGTATGCCTATTATCTAAGCGGTGTCAACGAGGGAAAACTGAATAATTCTCAATTTCCAACGACACAAAAAGAGCTTAATAGTATTTTAGCTTACGCGAAAGCAAAAGGATTACCCAATCCACCAGATGCCAATGCCTTAGCAATGGAATTAAAAACCTCTTGGGTTGAAACCACCAACCTGCCTAATGCCAAAAGTTATGTTACCATCAAGGCAATTATTCCAACCTACAACAAATCCAATCCAAATAAATGGGTAGTAAACGGGGAAAGAACCGCAACTTTGGCTTTGGTAGGAATGCACGTTGTAGGCAGTGTAGCTGGGCATCCAGAAATGATTTGGGCTACTTTTGAACATCAAAAAAACACACCAAACGAGGCTTATTCTTATAAAGATACCAAAGGACAAATCAAAGAAGTGCCAGCTGATAAAGGAACAGGATGGTTGTTTAATGCAAATGCTTCTGATCAAGGAGCTAAACAAAACCTTAAAAACATGAAGGTTAAAGGGGATACCATTTTAATCATTAATCCAGAAATCTATAGCCCAGGCGCCAGAAGAATAATGGCTTGGGGAAGCGCTTCCAACACCGTGCCTAATCCAGAAGACAAAACTCCTGCTGATGCTAATAGTCAGGTTATTTCTATCAACAACGACATTCGTAGTTTATTGGTAGGCAACGACATCCGTAAAAATTATCTTTTGATTGGTGCTACATGGACTTCAGGAGGCAATGCACCAAACGGCGCAAGTTATCCTTATGCGCCACAAGTAGATAACAAAACCCCGATCGACTCGATACCAACACCAACTCCACTTGGAGATGCCATTGGTACCGCACAATTGTCTAACAGTACAATGGAAACGTACGTGCAATCACCATCTTCTGCATCGACTTCGGCGAATTCTATTTCTTGTTTTTCGTGTCACAACAACAATAATGGCTTGGCTCCTGGTGACCTTAGTCACATTTTTGAAGAAACAAAAACCATTTTACCTATCATAAATACCAAAGGAAAAAAATAAACCAAAACCCAAACCCAAAAACGCGCTACACGACTCATACTGCTGAGTGTGTGGCGCGTTTTGTTATTGTTAGAGAATTTAAAAAGCAAGTTACTTTTCTACTTCTTTCTGAGCGTTAAGGCTATAATAACTTGTCAAGTTCAGCATAAAATTAAAACAAACCTCGCTTAAATATCCTTAAAACGAGGTTGTTTTTTTATGTGTATCATTAAATTTTACTTTTTTAAGAGAGTTGTGCAACAGCTACGTATGTTGTCCGATGTTTTTTTATTTAGATAAAAGTTCAGTTTGAAAATTTAGTAAATCTTTCTTAATTAAAAAATATCCTCTTGAAATTAGATAACTATAATCATTAATGGATTTAAAAAGAATTTGTAATTCATAATCGATATATTCATCGTTTGCAAAATACACCCAATTCTCTTTTAAATATTTATCAAAATTTTCTTTAATCAATTCCGTTAATTCTGATTTGTAAAGTTCATTTTCTAAAATAATTGAAATTTCTTTTTTTAGTTCCGTTTCCAATTTTTTAAGACTTTTGAAATTGGATTTTATTTGCTCAAATGGTGTTACATTACTAACAAATTCTGTTGCATTTAGCAAATTAATATATAGTTCAGATTTTTGGTCATGTTCTTTATCATTTTTAAAGAATGCAATGTATTTTGATTTTAGCTCTGTTTCTAATCCTTTTTCTTTCGCTAAATAATAAAAATGAGAATAAATACCGATATCATTATTAGTTATTTCAACTTTCAAATTTTCTATTTCTTTTTCGATTTTCGGAATTAATAAGCTAGTTTCATTTGCTTTAAATTTTTGGCCATCATAATCAAATGTTTTTATAGAAAAAACTTTTTTCTCAATATTTGACAAAGTATTTTTGTCATTTTCTAGCGCAATAAAATCATAAATCATATCTATCTTTTCTTTATTGAAAAACATTTCTACATTATGATTTGTATTTGAAGATTCTATATCTTTTATCTCGAAATAATTTGGGTTTTTATTGTCATAGTAACCATTATAAACTTTGTTAAAAGTATTTTTTTCATAGTTCTCAATATATTCAGTTTTGAAATCATCAATTTTTAAAGATAATAATTCATCTGGGTTTTCAACGAATGAAAACAATTTACTTGTCAAGTTTTGTTGAAGTGTTTCTATGGAAAGAAACAAAGAATTTGCAGATTCTTGATTTGAAATTTCTCTACTTATATTTAATCTTTCAAGATTTGAAATTCTCTCATCAGTACTTGGATGAGAAGCCCATTGATCTTTTATGATTAGTTTAGATTTATTAAATTTACTTAAATCCAAAGAAGAAACTAATGGTAAATCATTCTTAAATGCCAATTGACTTTCGTTTGCTAAAAAGGTCAAAACAAAATTTTGTTCTTTGTATATGTTTTCACTTTTTATGTTTTCCGATAATTTGTTTTCATAAAAGTTAATCACTGAATTATATGAGTGGTCTGCTAAATCCATTCTTAACAATGATTCTTTGAGAGGTAAAAAACCTGCAACATTTGCAGCAACTTCATCAGCGTGAAATTCCATTTCTCTTGAAAGTGCTAGATAGTTGATATTTATGTAATCATACATTTTTTTTAAAATCCATTGTATTGCTTCAATAATCCTAACTGCAATAACAACAAAAATTGAAAAATACCCACTTACATTTGCCCATTTTTGAATCATTTTATCAAAGGACTCATTATCAAAAAGCATATTAAAGATTACTTGATTTACATTATAAACATAACTTCCAACCTTCATACTTTTTTGTGAAAAATGACCAAATTCGTGAGCCATAATCGCTTTGAATTCTTGTTCAGTAACTGTGTTTACAAGCCCTAAACCAATTTGTAAGTTTTTCTTAATTGGAAAAAACATACTCCAAAAACTTGAATCATAAAATACACTTGCGTTGACATCCTTAGATAAATATATTTTTTTTGGAAAATCTGTTTCAACTTCCTTAACTATATCACTTATAAATCTAAATAACTTAGGTTCGGTTTGTTCTGTTATTTCCGTCAAATGACTTCTGTCAATTTTGTGCTTTTTGAAAATAAATTTGAATAGAAACGCAAGTATAAAAAAACCTAAACTTGCTAAACCAATACCTAAACCAAGAGTAATTGCCATTGGTTTTGCTGCAATAATATAAATTCCTCCTATAACGCTTACTATTGTTAAACCTATTGCTAAAAATAAAAGCAAAATATAAACAATTAAAAATAAAGCAATTGAAATAATTGCTTTCGTTGTCATTTTTTTAAAATTATTCGAAACTTCAATATTCATTTTTCTATTTTTTCTTTTTTTTGGTAAAATATAGCATAACTAATATAATCTACCTACAAATTTTCAAAATGCATCATCAAATTTGGTTAAATAATAAAAGTTTAGGAGTTTCTCAAATATAAACATTTTAGTAAAAAACATACAATTTTTCTGAATTTTAATTAAGAAATATATTCCAAATTCCAAAAAACATGCTACTCAACTAAAAATCCTGAGTTTGTAGCATTGTTCTCATTAAGAGTTTGTTTTAAGGGACAAATTGAATGGCAATTAAAATCACAAACTGAGTTGTGACAATAATTTGATAATATTACGTAAATTTAGAGCTAAATTAACATAACTAAAAATAGAAAACATGAAAAACAATTTTTGGATTTACATGATCATTTCGTGTTTGGGATTAACAAGTTGCAAAAAAGAAGGAGACAAGTCAAAAGCAATTGAAGAAAAACCTTTACAAGTAACCTGTTACCAAGCGGTGTATGAAAAGGACACAGTCACTTTAAAACTTAACACCTTAAAAGATGGAACTATCACCGGAAATATGGTGATGAAGGAATTAGATTCTCCCATTAAAGATGGAACCATCGAAGGGAAATTTAGCGGAGACACCTTGCTTGTTGATTACAGCTATGTGGTAGGTACAACTGACAAAACAATCTTTAAAAACCCACTGGCTTTACTCAAAAAGGAAAAAGAACTCATTCTCGGTAATGGCAAAATAGAAACGTATCTAGGAAAAACCTATTTTGTTAAAGGTCAACCTATCGATTATGAAAAGGTAAAATATAAATTCTCTGAAACGGGTTGTAAAGAATAATTAGCACAAAAAGGAGATACTTTCTCCTTTTTTTATTTATAAAAAACGTCGTAGGCAAATCGGACTAGCGTACCAATGACTACCACTAGAAAAAAGATGCGGATAAAACTATTGCCTTTATTGATAGCCAATTTGGCGCCCAACCATCCACCGAGCGCATTGCTAGCCGCCATAGGAATCGCAATGGCCCAAATGATTTTGCCTTTGAGCATAAACAAGCAAATCGAACCAAAATTGGTCGCAAGGTTGACCATTTTCGCATTCGCGGAAGCGTGCAAAAAGTCGAAACCCATAATGGCAATAAAAGCCACAACCAAGAAACTTCCCGTGCCAGGACCAATGAATCCGTCGTACAGACCCACTACAAAACTAATGGTAACAGCATTGATTACTTGGCGTTGAGGGGAAATATTCTTTTCTATTTGCTGTCCGAAATTCTTCTTGGCATAAGTGTAAACCACCAAAAACGAGAGCACGACCAACAAAAGCGGTTTCATAAAATCATTGCTCACATAGGTCAGCAAAGTCGACCCCAAAAACGCGGACGGAAATGCCAAAAGCATCATAATTCCGAGTAGTTTCCAGTTTAAATCCACTTTTTTCAAGTACTGAAACGCAGCGAAAGAGGTGCCGCTAAAGGCGGGTACTTTTAAGGTTCCAATTACGGTTGCGACAGGAAGACTGGGCAACAAAATGAGTCCGACAGGTGTTTGAATGAGTCCACCTCCTCCTACTATAGCATCTATAAATCCCGCGGCAAAAGCGGCTAAGCAAAGCAAAAGAATGATGGTACTATCCATTGTGCGGTGGTTGTTTATTGGTTGCGGCAAAAATAGGAGTATCAAATGATTTTGAGTATCAATTGAGGAAGATTTTTTTTTTAAACAAAAAGAATTAACTTAACCACAAAGGCCACTAAGATTTACACTAAGTCCACAATGGCAACTATATAGCTTTGTGTTACTTGGTGCCTTCTTTGTGTTCTTAGTGGTAAAAAAAATTAACCGCAAAGGGAGCAAAAAAAATAAAAACATATAAGTCATAACAGTTTTTTAAATTAACCATTTATTTTGAACCATAAAAGACAAATAAGGCCATAGAAGTAACTATCTTTGAAAATCTTTGGAATTTGCGTTTTCTATTTAACCACAAAGAGCACAAAGGTTTACGCAAGGGTCGCAAAGAAAGCGATATAACTTTGTGTTACTTCTTGGTACAACTTAACCACAAAGGACACTAAGATTTACACTAAGTCCACAATGACAATTATAAAACCCGATAGGTTAACAGATTAAACAGTTAAACGATTAAACAATTCTAATTCAAAAAAGTTTATTTTTGTGCCCCAAACCCAATTATACAATGGACGCAACAAGAATTATTGAACTAGCTAGTTACACTTTACCCTCACTAATTACTGGAGTGGTGGCCTATCAATTTTTTAATTTACATACCAAAGACGAGGCAGGACGTCGTCGTTTTTTATTGCATAGAGAAGCTCAAAAAACGGCTTTACCTTTACGTTTACAAGCGTATGAGCGTATGACTTTGTTCTTGGAACGCATCAGTTTGAATCAGTTATTAATTCGTATTGCTCCTATTTCGACCATAAAAACGGATTATGAACAATTGATTATTGCGCATATCGAACAAGAATTTGAGCATAATTTGACCCAACAAGTGTATATGTCGGATGAATGTTGGAGCATCATTTTAACCGCCAAAAACGCAACGATTCAAATGATCCGAATGGCTGCCAAAAAAGAAACCGTAGAAAACGCCAATCAAATGCGTGAGTTGATTTTGAATGATTTGTTAGAAAAACAATCACCTAGTAACGCGGCTTTATCGTTTATCAAACAAGAAGTAAGTGATTTATGGTAATTGCTTTCGGTTAACAATTGTGAGTAGTTGATTCTTGTACCATTCGATTACTCACAACTGTTAGCTACTACTATTTCTCCACTAATAATCGGTTAAGTTGGAATTTTTCGTTCTCATTTAACTCAGGTAAAAGTTCCTCAAAACCTACCCTATACTTGGGATCTTTTAGTAATTTACGAATACTGTCTCTTGCGAATTTAGAAAACTGCCATAAATGATGCGTGGTGGCATTGACTAAATTATGCAACACTTCGGGAGTTACAATCTGAAAGCCAATCAAACTTTCCAACGCATTCTGACGCGTACTTGCTTCAAAATCAAGAGAAGAATACTGAATCAATTCTTTTGCCAAAGCAGCAGTATCTGCGCTGTAATTGGGTGTATTCAAAGCCAAAGCTAGCCACGTAATTCTCAAATTATAGTCGTTAAAACCGATCCATTTTTTGGATTGATCCAAATAACGAATTCGGTCATTCTCGAAACTGTTCCATAATTGAAACAAAGCTATTTCTTGCGTTTGATAAGAAGCATCAGTTAGCAAGGTTTCATAATCGGCTTTAAACGCTTCTGGAACTTTAGGAAATAAATTCGCGATTTTCTGTCGGAGAGACCAATTTTTCGTTGCCATAGCCACAGCTAACAACTCTTTTATATCGCTGTACGACTCTTTTCGAAGCTGAAAAATAACACTTTCTTTGACCGTATAATAAACATCCGATTGTAAAATTTTCATCAAAAAATTTTTCTTTTCCGCCAATGGAGTGTTGCGATATTGGTCTAGTTCTAATTGCACTTTTATAACTGAATTTTTACAAAGTAAATCATTAGCTTCTAAGGTATTGAACTTAATATCTTCAAGCCATACTTTAGAAAATAATTTCGTGTCAAAAGCGGCAACTTTTTCAACTTCCACAAAAAAATCATTGGTATTTACCGATTGAAAAGCGTGTTTCTTGAAGTAGTTTTTTATGGCTTTTTTGAAAGCATTATCGCCAATTTTTTGATGCAACACAAATAAAGTCCAAGCCCCTTTTTCGTAGAAGGTTAAAGAACTCGCTTTTGCATTCAACACCGGAATGGTATCAGTACGAGAGGCAAATTTGAGCTGCTGCGCTTTTTCATATAAATAACTGTAAAAATAATCTTCTCCGTACAATTCCTTTTCAGCCAACAAAGCATAATACGTTGCAAAACCTTCTTGTAACCAATGGTGTTTTCCACTCTCGGCAGTTATCAAATCACCAAACCACTGATGTGCCAATTCGTGCGCATTGACATTCGTATATTTTCGGTCAGTAAACCCAACTGAATCCACCACATAACGACTCGAAAAAGTCGTAGACGAGGTATTCTCCATTCCTGCATACAAAAAATCTCTAACGGGCACCTGCTTGTAATTTTCCCAAGGGTATTTCACACCGATTTCTTTTTCCAAAAAATTAAAAATAGCCTCCGAATGGCGATAGGTTGATTCAAAAAACGCTGCATCTTTGGGTTCATAATACCATTCTAAAGGCACGCCAGAACTGGATTGTTGCGTTTTTTTATCAAATTTACCAATAGCCATCATCAACAAGTACGAACTCATAGGCTTTTGCATTCTGTAGCGCCAGTAAGTGTTATTGCCATTAGTTATTTTCTCTTTCAAGGTTCCATTGGCAATGACTTGATAGTTTTTATCAAAGACAATCTCCAAGTTAAAAACCACTTTTTCATTCACATCATCAAAACTCGGAAACCAATGGCTAGTATATTTCCCTTGACCCTGCGTCCAAATTTGCAAATTGGCATTCGCCTCAGAACCTATAAAGTATAAAGTTTGCTTGGGTTTGGCTTCATAAGAAAACTGCACCCATTTTTTGCCTTTTTTAAACGGATGAATCAATAAGAGTTGTTTTCCGTTGGTGGTAAAAGAAACTGGTTTGTCGTTCAATTTTACATTGGTAAACTGCATATTTTGCGCATCAATCTTAATCGTATCGATGGGTTGCAAGACATTAAAATGATAAGTAATAGTCCCCGCAATCGTTTTGTCTTTTGGATTAATAAACAATTGCCCATTCGCGGTTTTAAAGTCAACCGATTGCGTTTGTTGTGCAAAAATAAATGAGGTTAAAAAGAGAAAAATATATTTCATCTAAGCAGATTTTCGATAGGATTTGAATTTCAAAGTTACAACAGGGCGTCCGCTTTTAAAAATATCCGCCACGAATTCACTAATAAATCCTGAATTATTAATGTTAATGTTGATTGATTAAGTACAAATAAAAAAATAACCACATAGAATCATATGATTAAAGCAAATTAACATAGAGAAAAAAAGAAATAGCACTATTTCTCACAATAGATGAGCTATGTGAATAGTAAAACGTCTATTTGTTTCTTTTAATGAACTATAAATTCTATGATTCTATGTGGTAAAAAATATTTTCACCCAACGGGTTGTAATAGAATTCGAGTAATTTGATTTTAATCTTAAAAAATTAGTGGCTATTGGTGTAATTCGTGGCTACTTCCTTAATTTTACAACTTACAAAACAAACCCCAATTGAAAACAAAAGCTTTATTTAACTGGAGCAGCGGCAAAGACTCCGCGCTTGCTTTATACAAAACACTACAAAATCCAGAGTTCGAAATCGACTGTCTTTTGACGAGTGTCAACCAAAAATTCCAACGCGTTTCTATGCACGGTCTTCGTGTTGAATTGCTGCACTCACAAGCTGAAAGCATCGGCTTACCGCTCGAAATCGTCGAAATTCCAGAAATGCCCACGATGGAAGTTTACGAAAATGCCTTAGCCGCAACCTTAACACAACTCAAAACCAGAGGTATCACCCACTCGATTTTTGGCGATATTTTCCTCGAAGATTTACGCCAATACCGCGAGGACAAACTCGCCACGATGGACATGAAAGGCGTTTTTCCGTTGTGGAAAATCCCCACACGAGACCTGATTCAAGAATTTATCGCTTTAGGTTTCAAAACCATCGTCATTTGTGTCAACGAGCGCTATTTGGACCAAAGTTTTGTGGGACGCATCATTGACCAAGATTTTATCAATGATTTACCAGCAAACGTTGATGTTTGCGGCGAAAACGGCGAATTTCACACCTTTACTTTCGACGGCCCATTGTTCAAAAAGCCTATAGATTTTGAAATCGGCGAAATTGTCTACCGAAAATACGAAAAACCAGCCACCACCGATACTTCCGATACCGCCTGCGACACCAGCGCCTCAGATGCCTTCGATTACGGCTTTTGGTATTGCGATTTAATCCCTAAATAAGCATTGCATTAGGAGCAGGAAAAATGGGGCTTTTTAGCCATCAAAGGTCCCGTGATTCGCTATATCTTTGCTTTTCTAAAGAAAAAAAGCAAAGGATGCCGCTACTCCCCTACCGTCTGGACACATCTTTTGATAGACCACAGATGACACAGATTGAACGGATTTAAACCAATAAATTTGTTGTCTTTTAAAAAAATGTGTTGAAAAAACATTAAGTTTTATAAATAATATTATCAATATACAACCAAAAATCGGCGATAATCTGCGTGCCATTTTAACATAAAAATATTTGTGTCCAGACGGTAGGCTACTCCCGGGGCTAAAAGGCTACATCCGTACTTTTTGGACAAAAAACCGAAGTTCGATTCCTTCTTTCAAAAATTCAAAATCTATACTAGTTTCAGCAAAACAACTAAATCTTTGCAATTATAACCCAATGTGCTAAATACAAATAAAAAAATAACTAACCACATAGAATCATAGATTAAAGCAAATCAACATAGAAAAAATAGAAATAGCACTATTTCTCACATAGATGACTATGTGAATAGTAAAACGTCTATTTGCTTCTCTTAAAAGCTACAATTTCTATGCTTCTATGTGGTAAAACAATTGCACCCAACACGTTAATTTGGTAAAAAAAAGAGAACAATAAAGCAAAAGCCTTAAAGTTCTCTCGAATGCGTCATAATTGAAATTAACCAAAAAATCAAATTATAAACAATGTAAGCTGTAGCCCAAAGTAGTCATTGTTGTAACAATTGTATCCTACTACAAACTGCATCTTATTCATTAGACTACCCTAATCAAAAAAAGTTACATCAATTACTATATTTTTTTCGTTCCTCAAATAGTTGGAGCAACTGAGTCACTGTATTCCAGTTTCTTATGGTAGCAATGACGTTTAATTTTTTTTCAATATATTTTTGATCGAATCTCGTTTTTCCGGCGCCTACAGCGTATTTAATGTAAATTCTGTTAGTGTCAATTTGCGCTTCATCGGGTTTTACTTGACTCATTTTTAAATCATTGATACTATCACTTTTCAGCGCAATCGAAACAAAAGCCACATACAATTTTTTAAAATCCACTTCTTTTTCCTTCAAAAAAGAATTATTAGCAAAACAAGCTTCCAAATCACTTTGGGCAATCACCACCACGGGAACTTCGTGACCAAAAGCCTTGAATATTTCCTGCTTGATTTTAAAACCAACAGCAGCAGCATTTTCTTCTTCACTATCCACAAAAACATTTCCGGACTGAATATAGGTTTGTACATTCTTAAAACCAACAGATTCAAGAGTAATCTTCAAAACCTCCATTTTGATCATATTGTGCCCCGATACATTAATACCTCGGAGAAGCGCTAAGTGTGTTGTCATTATTTTTTTTGAATTAAATTTTAACCTTTACCACTACTTTTTTTACTTTCGAAACCACTCCAGCCTTTACACAAGGACGGTGCAAATCTTCAGGAAAAAACAAGGTAAACATCCCCTCTTCTACTCGCAATAACGAAGTGTCACCTTCATAAAAGGTATAATCCTTTTCTAGATCTTCTTCCACCATTTTCTGGTTAGTCAAAGGCGCAAAACCCATCAACTCCACCCCACTGATTACATACTGAATATCAATGTATTGATGATGACCTTCTAGCACACATTCGGATTCGTCTTTGGTATCATATTCTTGCACAATCGCAACTATTTTATCCGAATCAATTTCGTGCTTTCCAGATTCAATAGCCTTTAAATCGGTGGTGGTTATAAACTCAAATCCTTTGGATAATCGTTTGGTAAGCTGACTATATAGTCTGTAATTTTCAATTTTATCAATTACCATTTATTTTAATTTTAATGATTGTACCTTTTTCTGGTATTTTGCTAAATTAAGGTTTCTTTTTTTTTAAAGCATTCTTTTATAGTAACTCTTGATTAAAAACCTAGCCAATTTAAAGCAACTAATTAGTTTCCCGTTATTTGATTTTTATAGCATAATTTTGTATGGTTTTGTATGATCTGTTTTTCACAATTATTCGATAATTACCTTTTTCAAGTATTAAGTCGATATTTTGTTTTTTGTCTGTAATTTCTACTACATCTGCAGGAACACCGTTTTGGTCAAATTCATTATCATGATAAGCAAAAACCAAAACTGGAAATGTTGCAATAGCTTGAGTCGGAACTGTAAATGGTTTTCTCATTCCTTCTAGTTTTAGCCAATCGGGTCTTTCGTTTGTATAAGTACTTATGGGAAAAATAAGTGTGCAATCGGCTCTTTTAGTATTGATTTTTCCATTATAAATTTCACCTTTTGCATTTAGCATGACAGAAGGTTTCTTGATATTTGCCAATTGAATATAGGGCGAATTAAATTTTAAATCCCCTTTTTCAGAACCTGGAATTTGATCAATGGTAAACGGATTTACACCTGTTAAGTCATTAACCCTAGCAGCCATTGCTTTCTCCCATTGTTTTATCCCTGGAATCCCTTCATTTAGATGATCATAACCACAGTGAATTAAAAATTTTGCATTAGGATTTTGAATCATTATTCTAGCAATGTTTTCGGCTTGACCAATTTCCCTATCCTTCCCGGTTTTGTAATTTCCATTATCATATTCGAATAAAGTAAAGCCAATTTTTATGGCTTCTCTAATTAAGTTGGCACTCTGAGATTCATTGGTGTATGCTATTCCTGCTTCTTGAATCATAAATTTTCTTTCATTCAATAAGGAGTCTTGTATCATTTCCATACCCAAAAAACGATAACCATTTTTATACAAGCCTTTTAACAAAGAAGTAGTGAATACTCTATGTCTGGAATTATTGTGGGCTTCATTTAGTATGATTAATTTTTCATTCTTCGAGCGATTTAAAATATACTTTTTTGCATCTTGGGGCTTAAAACTTTTAAAATAAGCGCTATCTTGAGCTGTGATGGAAGGGATTTTAGACATTGTTTTATCCCATGTTTGCAGTGCCTTTTTATAATTTCCAGATATGGAATAATATGTTGCACCATATTGAAATCTCCATGACACAGTATCTTTTTCCATATACAACTCTATATCGTCCGAGAATTTATAATTTTCTTTAGTTATTTGAGCATTTATTTCACTATTGAACAAAAGCAGAACAAAGACAATGGTTGAGGCTAGTTTCATTTGGTTGTTTTTTTTAATTGGTAAAAATTATCACATTTTCAAATATAGTACTATTCACACACATATTCCAAGTAAACCCATTTCCAAATCTAGAAACAATCTAGTATCTTCGCTTTGCGAAAAATAATGTAGCACTTTAAAATTCATATCAACTCAAAACCGACAACTCAAAACTGATAACTCAAAACTGATAACTGATAACTGATAACTCAAAAATGACCAACAATCTCCTAGAAACTCCCATTGAATATTTGAAAGGCGTAGGCCCCACTCGCGGGACATTGCTTCGCAAAGAATTGGGTATTCACAAATATGGAGATTTAGTCAATTTTTATCCCAATCGTTACATTGATCGTACTCGATATTACAAAATCAATGAATTGCAAGGCACCACAGCCGAGGTTCAAATCGTTGGCAAAATGATCCACATCAAAACGGTGGAGTTTGGAAAAAATCAAAAACGTTTGGTCGCTACGTTCGTTGACGAGACGGGACAAATGGATTTGAATTGGTTCCAAGGTCACAAATGGATCAAAGAGAGTTTAAAACTCAACGAAATGTGTGTCGTTTTTGGAAAATGTACGCAATATGGCAGTCAGTTTAGCATCGCACATCCCGAAATAGAATTACTCGCTGAGCACCAACAAAGCTTGCGTTCGGCGATGCAACCTGTGTATCCTTCTACCGAAACTTTGGCCAACAGAGGCATCAGCAACAGAGTCATCAACAAAATGATGCAGCAATTGTTTTTGGAAACACAGGCCTTGTTTACCGAAACTTTACCGCATTATTTGCTCGAAGAATTGAAATTGATTCCAAAAAGTGCTGCGTTATTCAACATTCACTTTCCCAAGAGTAGCGAAGTATTAGCCAAAGCGCAATTTCGTCTGAAGTTTGAAGAATTATTCTACATTCAGTTGCAATTGATTACCAAAAATTTGATCCGCAAACACAAAATAAAAGGACATCCCTTTTCAAAAGTAGGCGAATTATTCAACGATTTTTATCAAAATCACCTGCCTTTTGATTTGACAAATGCACAAAAAAGAGTGATCAAAGAAATCCGAACCGATATGGGAAGCAATGCCCAAATGAATCGTCTTCTTCAAGGAGATGTAGGCTCGGGCAAAACGATTGTAGCTTTTATGAGTATGCTTTTGGCTTTAGACAATGGTTTTCAGGCTTGCTTGATGGCACCTACTGAGATTTTGGCTAATCAACATTTTATCGGCCTTTCAGAATTTGCCAACACCTTAAATATCAATATCAAAATTCTAACAGGTTCAACCAAAACTTCAACTCGAAAAATCATTCACGAAGAACTCGAAAATGGCAGTTTACAACTCTTAATTGGTACTCACGCGCTATTGGAAGACAAAGTGCAGTTTCAAAATTTAGGCTTAGCCGTAATCGATGAGCAACATCGTTTTGGCGTTGAACAAAGGTCAAAGTTGTGGAAAAAGAACACCATTCCTCCTCACGTTTTGGTGATGACGGCTACTCCTATTCCGAGAACTTTGGCGATGAGTTTGTATGGCGATTTGGATGTTTCGGTTATTGATGAATTACCTCCTGGCCGAAAACCGATCCAAACCGTGCATCGTTTTGACTCCAACCGTTTGAAAGTTTGGAAATTTATACGAGATGAAATCGCTTTGGGTCGACAGATTTATATTGTGTATCCATTAATTCAGGAATCCGAGAAAATGGATTTTAAAGATTTGATGGACGGTTACGAGAGTATTTCTAGGGATTTCCCTCTACCCGACTATTCCATTTCGATTTTGCACGGAAAAATGAAACCAGCAGAAAAAGATGCCGAAATGAAACGCTTCGCCGAAGGAAAAACAAATATTATGGTAGCCACTACTGTAATTGAAGTGGGTGTCAATGTGCCGAATGCCAGCGTAATGATTATTGAAAGTGCCGAACGCTTTGGACTATCTCAACTTCATCAATTGCGAGGACGTGTAGGTCGTGGTGCGGACCAAAGTTATTGCATCTTGATGACTTCTTACAAACTGAGTAGCGATAGCAAAATCAGAATGGAAACTATGGTTAACAGTAATGACGGATTTGAAATTGCCGAAGTAGATTTGAAATTACGCGGGCCAGGCGATCTTATGGGGACCCAGCAAAGTGGCGTTCTAAATCTTCAAATTGCAGATTTGGTCAAAGACAAAGACATTTTACTTTTGGCCAGAAATTACGCTTTCAAAGTGCTAAATGACGATCCTTCTATGCAAAAACCCGAAAACAATATCCTTAGAATGGTTTTTATCCAACTTACCAAGAAAAAAAATATTTGGAACTATATTAGTTAAATCTAACCCGTTGGGTGAAACTATTTTTTACCACATAGAATCATAGAATTTATAGTTTTTAAAAGAAACAAATAGACGTTTTACTATTCACATAGCTCATCTATTGTGAGAAATAGTGCTATTTCTATTTTTTCTATGTTGATTACTATTAATCTATGACTCTATGTGGTTAAGTTTTTATTTTATTTGAATTTCACCCAACGGGTTAAATCTATTATTAAATTCTCTTTGTTTTTAAGAATTTATGATTTAAAACGAAACGATTCCGAGTTGTTTTATTAATTTGTATGTACAAATGTTAAATTATTTTTTCTTGTTACCGCTTTCTTACAAATGCTTTACTTTTGTTTTTGAACTTTTTTTAAAAACCAATTAAACCATTGGTTATTTCTGATGTCTCATCAAATTAATTAATAAAAAAGTAAGTTTAAAATTCAATTTATCTTACTTTAGAAGGTTAAAAACAAACTGCTTTCCACACCCAAAGAATTACCAAAAAAAATAATAACCTTATGAAAATAAAAAACCTTGTTTACACGCTTTTAGTTCTTATCATTGGAGGTTTTATAGCCTACAGAGTAGTTTCGAATTCTAAAAAAGGAGGAGATTCAAAAGACAAAGGAGGAAAAGACAAACCGATGAACGTAAGTGGAATTGTAATCAAAACACAAGTTTTTGAGAACAACTTATCCCTATCAGGTTCAATAGAAGCTAATGAACAAGTTGAAATTCGAAGTGAAGTTTCTGGAATTGTAGAAGCCATTTCGTTTCAAGAAGGAAGTTTTGTGAATAAAGGCCAAATTTTATTTAAAGTAAATGATTTAGAATTAAAAGCGCAACTCATTCAAGCTACAACCAAAGAAGGTTTGGCAGCAGAAAATGCGAGAAGAGCTAAATTGCTTTTGCAAAAAGAAGCCATCAGCCAAGAAGAAAATGATGTAGCCCGAGCCGAGCACAAATCGACACAAGCTCAAGTACAATTGATTAAAGCCCAAATTGCAAAAACAGCTGTTAGAGCTCCATTTTCTGGTAAAATAGGATTGCGTTCCATCTCTCCCGGAACGTATATTACTCCTACTACTTTGGTAGCCAATTTGGTTAACATCGGGAAATTAAAAATCACCTTTTCGGTTCCAGAAAAATATGCTTCTCAAATCAAGTTAAATACCAACATTTCTTTTACTGTTTCTGGTTCTACTCAAAAACACCATGCTGTTGTTTACGCCATAGAACCCGAAATAGCCACTGCTACACGTACCTTACAAGTTAGAGCCATCACAGATAATAAAGAAGGAAAGATTTTTCCTGGTACTTTTGCCAATGTCGAATTACCTTTAGATGTTATTAATGATGCAATTATAGTCCCTACAGAAGCGATTGTTCCGATTCAAAATGGTAAAAAAGTATTCATTTCCGAAAAAGGAATGGCAAAAGAAGTTAAAGTAGAAGCTTCAACCAGAACGGATGCCTCCATCTTGATTCTTTCAGGATTAAAAGCTGGAGATACATTACTAACCACAGGCGTAATGGCTTTGAAAGATGAAACACCTGTAAAAGTTAAAATTAAGTAGTTTTTTTAGTCCTTAGTGATTAGTCCTTAGTCCTTAGTGATTAGATATTAGTGATGAGATATTTTGATGAGATATTAGTGATGAGTCCTTAGTGATGAGCTAAAGAAATTAGTATTTAGTACTTAGTGAATAGTCATAAACAAGTAAATTGTTAAAAATAAAAGATTATAGATTATAGATTGAAGATTACAGATTACAGATTACAGATTGAAGATTGAAGATTAGAGATTACAGATTAAAAAACCAAGAACCAAGAACCAAAAAAAACTAAGTACTAATCACTAAGAACTAAGAACTAAGGACTAAAGGACTAAGAACTAACAACTAAAAACTTAAATAGAAATACAAAATAAATGAGTTTATCCACCATAAGTATAAAAAGACCTGTGCTAACGATAGTTTTAAACCTAACTATCATTTTGTTTGGAGTGATTGGCTACAGTTTTTTGGGAGTACGAGAATTTCCATCTATAGATCCAGCTCAAGTATCGGTGAGAACGAATTATACTGGTGCCAATTCAGATATTATCGAATCTCAAATTACTGAACCTTTAGAAAAAGCCATAAACTCTATAGATGGGATTCGAAATGTTACTTCTTCAAGTATACAAGGAAGTAGTAACATTACTGTTGAATTTGATTTGAACAAAAATTTAGAGGAAGCCGCAAATGATGTTCGTGATAAGGTGTCTCAAGCCGTTCGTAGTTTACCTCAAGATATTGATGCTCCGCCAGTGGTTTCCAAAGCCGATGCTAATGGGGAATCCATTATTTCTATGACGGTACAAAGTGATTCTAGAAATGAATTAGAGTTAAGTGATTATGCAGAAAATGTAATTGCGCAACGTCTAGAAACTATTCCTGGCGTAAGTGGTGTGCAGATTTGGGGGCAAAAAAGATACGCCATGCGTCTGTGGATCGATCCTATAAAATTAGCGGCTTATGGTTGTACTGTGGCTGAGGTTCGTGCGGCACTTAACAAACAAAACGTAGAATTACCGTCAGGAAAATTGACAGGAAACAATACGGATTTGACCGTAAAAACAGTTGGAAACCTAACCAAACCTGAAGAATTCAACAACATCATCATTCGTAGTGAGGGCGATAGAATTGTCCGTTTTAGCGATATTGGCAATGCTGTTTTAGGGCCCGAAAATCTAGAAACTAGAATGAGTCAATCGGGACTTCCATTATTGGGTGTCGCCATCGTTCCGCTTCCTGGGGCCAATTATTTAGATATCTCCAAAGAGTTTTATAAAGTTTATAATTCCTTACAAAAAGATTTACCTAAGGATATCAAATTAAACATTGCGATTGACAGTACAATTTTTGTAAAAAAATCGGTGGTTGAGGTAGCCGAGACTCTTGGTATTTCAATCATTTTGGTAATTTTAATTATTTACTTGTTCTTTAGGGATTGGGCCATTGCCTTCCGTCCGTTGATTGATATTCCTGTTTCCTTGATTGCGACATTCTTTATTATGTGGCTTTTTGGATTTTCAATCAATGTATTGACTTTGTTGGCGATTGTTTTGGCCACAGGATTAGTAGTCGATGATGGAATTGTAGTCACTGAAAACATTTTTAAAAAGGTAGAAGAAGGAATGACACCTATCGAAGCTGCAATTAAAGGCTCTAATGAAATCTTTTTTGCCGTAATTTCGATTTCGATAACGTTAGCCGCAGTATTTCTTCCTGTAATATTTTTGGAAGGCTTTGTGGGGCGATTGTTTAGAGAATTTGGGGTAGTGATTGGTGCAGCAGTATTAATTTCAGCTTTTGTTTCTTTGACACTGACTCCTATGCTAAATGCTTATTTAATGAAAGGTGGCGTGCAAAAGAAATCCAAATTCTATTTGATGACCGAACCTTATTTTGAGAAATTGAATAGTAATTATGCTGATTCATTAAGACGTTTCATGAAAAAGAAATGGTTGAGTTTCCCAATTTTAATTGCTTGTTTCGGATTGATCTATTTATTTTTCTCACTATTAAAAAAAGAAACGGCTCCCTACGATGACCGAAGTTCAATTGTCATGTCTATGGCTACTCCAGAAGGCGCTTCTTATGAATATACGGATCGTTTTATGCAAGAAATCTCTAAAATTGTAGACGATTCCATTCCAGAGAAAAATGTTTCGCTTATCATAACATCTCCAGGTTTTGGAGCCTCTACGGTAAACAGTGGACGTGTGCGTATTGCATTGAACGCGCCCGAGGAAAGAAAGCGTTCACAAAAAGAAATTGCAGAACAATTAACCAAAATCACCAAACAATTTCCTGAAGCAAAAACTGCAGTGATTGAGCAACCTACAATTGCCGTAAATCGACGTGGAGGACTTCCCATTCAATACATTATTCAGGCACCAAATTTCAAAAAATTAGAAGAGAAAATTCCATTATTTATGGAAGAAGCCGCCAAAAATCCCACTTTTGCAATTACCGATGTGAATCTAAAATTCAACAAACCTGAGATTAATGTTACCATCGACAGAGAAAAAGCAGAAAGCTTAGGAATTTCGGTTTTGGATATTGCACAAACCTTGCAACTTTCGTTGAGCGGACAACGTTTTGGCTATTTTATGCAAAACGGAAAACAATACCAAGTCATTGGGCAATTCAACCAAGAAGACCGAACCAAACCGCTTGATATCACCTCTATGTTTGTCAAAAACAACAAAGGAGAATTAATTCAGATGGACAATGTGGTGACGATACAAGAACAAAGTAATCCACCGCAATTGTATCACAACAACCGTTATATGTCGGCCACTGTTTCGGCGGGATTAGCGCCAGGCAAAAGTTTAGGCGAAGGAATTGACGCTATGAACAGCATCAAAGCCAAAGTTTTGGACGATACTTTTACGACTGACTTAGGTGGAGAATCACGAGATTTTGTGGAAAGTAGTTCCAATACTACCTTTGCTTTTGGATTAGCTTTGATCTTGATCTTTTTGATTTTGGCAGCACAATTTGAAAGTTTTATCGATCCGTTTATAATCATTTTAACGGTTCCGATGGCGGTAGCTGGAGCGTTGTTTTCGTTGTGGTTATTCAATCAAACTTGGAATATTTTCAGTCAGATTGGCACCGTAATGTTAATTGGTTTGGTGACTAAAAATGGTATTTTAATCGTAGAATTTGCGAATCAATTACGAGAACAAGGCAAACCAAAATTAGAAGCGATTATGGAAGCTTCTGAAGCGCGTTTGCGTCCTATTTTGATGACAAGTATGGCGATTTCGTTAGGAGCTTTACCAATTGCTTTGTCACTTGGCGCAGCTTCTACGAGTAGAATTGGAATGGGAGTAGTGATTGTGGGCGGTACCATTTTTTCATTGGTGCTGACCTTGTTTATTATTCCAGCCTTGTATTTGATGTGGTCTAAAGCCAGAAAACATTATCCTGAATTTGATCATATTGAAGAATATGAAGCAGCATCGAAATAGTCTTTGATTCGTATTATGAAAAAGAGAAGTGTTATTTAGCACCGATTGCTTCGCCAGTTCGCTTGGCTCGTGTGCAGTGGCATCCTTTATTTATTTTTCTTTACAAAAAATAAAAAAAGTTATAGTGGATAACGGGAGGAATCGTGTTTTGAAAACAAATGTTGTGCTCCTCGAATTTGAAAATTAGAATTTAATTGGTAGTTGAAAATAAGAAATGAGAAAAAATATAATTGCGTTTTTGTTTTTGCTGGGTAGTGTTTTAGGAAATGCTCAAGAAGTTTTGACGATAAAAGATGCGGTGGCGATAGCTCTGGAAAACAACTTTGAGATTAAAATTGCGAACAATAACCTAAACATTGACAAGGTTAATTTGTCTGTGGGAAATGCAGGGATTTTGCCCAGAGTAACAGCATCGATAGTCGATAATAACCGAATTCAAAACAGTTCACAAACGCTACAATCTGGCCAAGTAAATTCGTTGAAAGACGCCAAAAATAACAGTTTGAATTATGGTGTGAGTTTGGATTGGACCATTTTTGATGGTTTACGAATGTTTGCGAGGTACGATCAATTGAAGGAATTGCAAAAATTAGGCGAGGCACGATTAAAGCAAACGATTTTGTTGAAAATTGCCGAAGTAAATGCAACATACTTTGATTTGGTGCAACAGCAACAACAATTAATTGCGATTGATAGCACCTTGATGATTTCATCGCAACGCCAACAATTGGCTGAAAACCGATTCAAAATTGGAAAAGCGTCAAAATTGGAAGTTTTGAATGCTCAAGTAGATTTGAATACCGATAAAGTGACGTTGTTACGACAAAAAGAATTGTACGCCAACACCAAGATTAAATTGAATCAAATTTTGGCAAGAGATGTTACAAAAGAGTTTACGGTTTTGAATGACATCAAAGTGGATAATTCTCTGGCATTACCAAAATTAATTGAACTTGCCAAACAACAAAATCCGCAATTGCAAACCCAAATTATTGCCAAAAATGTTTCGGAATTGCAACTCAAACAAGTCAAAGCGGCAAGATATCCGAGCGTAAGTTTGAATACCGGTTATAATTTTCAAGATACAGAATCGAGTTTAGGTTTTACCAGAAGTTCATCGGCTAGAGGATTAAATTACGGTTTTTCGGCAACTTTAAATGTTTTTGATGGTTTTGCCCAAAATAGAAATGAAAAAATAGCGAAACTCGAATTGGAGAATACAAAACTTGCTATTGAACAGCAATCGCAATTGTTGGAATCGCAACTGTCTACTTTTTATCAAACGTATTTGACCAATTTAGAATTGATTAATTTGGAGCAAAATAACGAAGCGATTGCCAAACAAAACCTTGCGATTACAATAGATAAGCTAAAAATAGGAACCATAACAACTATCGAATTCCGAGCCGCTCAATTGAATTATGTGAATGCAAGAGTTAGAAATAGCAATGCACAATACCAAGCGAAATTATCTGAAATTGCGCTAAAAGAATTGACGGGAAATATTGCGTATTAATTTTTCATTCTTAAAAAAATGACATCATACAACCCAAAAAATTGGATTCAATTTATATTTTTATTTAGTAAAGGAGATACCTTTAGAAAACTAGCGCCTATTATGTTTTTGATTGGTGCTTATTCGGCAGCAATAGGGTATTTAGAAATAGAATATTGGCATTTACCTGATGATAGCCATGTAAAAAACATTTCGATGATGCATAACTTGCTCGGTTTTGTCATTTCTTTACTTCTCGCCTACAGAACCAATACAGCCTATGATAGATGGTGGGAGGGACGAAAAATGTGGGGCGGTTTAGTAAATAGTAGTAGAAACCTAGCGATTAAATTGTCTGCTATTTTACAAGAAGATAAAGACAAAGTGTTTTTCAGAAAAATGATTCCTGGTTATGCTTCGGTTTTGCAAAAGCATCTCAATGACGAAGAAACAGCACTACAACTGTTTGATGATGTCGATTTAGAAATTGACCATCATAGGCACAGGCCCAATCAAATTGCTCAAATATTATTTCAAAAAATCAATGATTTATATCGAACAAACAAAATAACAGGAGAACAATTAATTATTCTGAATAATGAATTACAATCTTTTACTGATATTTGTGGCGCTTGCGAGCGAATAAAAAACACTCCTATTCCCTATTCTTACAGTGCTTTTATCAAAAAATTCATTTTTATTTATGTGCTTACTTTGCCTTTTGGTTACGTATTTAGCCTAGGGTACTATGTTGTTCCTGTAGTCGTTTTTATTTTTTATGTTTTGGCAAGTTTAGAATTAATTGCAGAAGAAATTGAAGATCCATTTGGTTCTGATGCGAATGATTTGCCAACAGCAAAAATTGCATCTAATATCAAAAAACACGTTGAAGAAATACTTTAATAGTAAGATGTTTACAGCATATTCTTTCTAAGTCCTAAAGAATCAAATCGTAAAAAAATAAAAAATGTTTCTCACTCCAAACAGCAATCCTTATATTTGCATCCTTATTAAAAAAACAAATGAAAATATCCTATAACTGGTTAAAACAATTCATTAAAATAGATTGGAATTCCGAAGAAACAGCAGCATTATTAACAGACTTAGGTCTTGAAGTAGAAACAGTTGACAAATACCAATCCGTTAAAGGCGGTTTAGAAGGTATCGTTGTGGGACATGTTTTGACTTGTGAACAGCATCCTGATGCCGATCGATTAAAAGTAACCACTGTAGATTTAGGCGATGGCGTTCCCGTTCAAATAGTTTGTGGCGCTAGTAATGTTGGTGCGGGTCAAAAAGTAGCTGTTGCCACTATCGGAACTGTATTATATGACAAAGAAGGGAATCCGTTTACCATAAAAAAAGGAAAAATACGCGGACAAGAAAGTCATGGTATGATTTGCGCTGAAGACGAATTAGGTCTAGGTGAAAGTCATGATGGAATTATGATTCTTGATGAAACTTTACTTCCTGGAACAAAGGCCGCCTCAGTTTTTAATATTGAAAATGACGAAGTGTTTGAAATTGGATTAACTCCAAATCGTGCAGACGCCATGAGCCATTTAGGAACCGCTCGTGACCTCAGGGCTGGTATGCTACAAAGTGGTGTTAATGTAGAATTAATCACACCATCGGTAACCAGTTTTAGAGTTGATAAAAGAACGTTAAAAATTGATGTTGATGTAAAAGAAAACAAATTAGCTCCTAGATATTGTGGCGTTACTATTTCAGGGATAACAGTAAAACCTTCCCCTGAATGGTTGCAAAATAGATTAAAAGCAATAGGAATAAATCCTAAAAACAATATTGTAGATGTCACAAATTATGTTTTACACGATTTAGGACAACCACTTCACGCATTTGACGCTAGCAAAATTAACGGAAAAATTCAGGTAAAAACTCTACCTACAGGAACCAAATTCACTACACTTGATGAAGTTGAAAGAACGTTACATGAAGAAGATGTAATGATCTGTGATGACAAAGGCCCAATGTGTATTGCTGGCGTATTTGGCGGCAAAAATTCTGGAGTTACTGAAAACACTACATCAATTTTTCTTGAAAGTGCCTACTTTAATCCTGTAAGCGTAAGAAAAACAGCCAAAAGACATCAATTAAACACCGATGCTTCTTTTCGTTTTGAAAGAGGTATCGATCCTACTATAACAGAATATGCCTTAAAAAGAGCCGCTTTGTTGATCCAAGAAGTAGGTGGTGGCGAAATTACTTCAGATATAGTTAATGTCTATCCAAAGAAAATAGAAGATTTCCCTGTCTTTTTAAATTTTAATAAAGTAGCCAAAATCATTGGACAGGAGCTACCAAAAGACACCATTAAACAAATTTTAGCATCGTTAGAAATCAAAGTTAATAGCGTTTCTGATGCAGGATTAGGCTTAACAATTCCTTCCTATCGAGTGGATGTCCAAAGAGAAATTGATGTAATCGAAGAAATCCTTCGTGTGTATGGTTACAACAACATTAGCTTTTCTAAAAAACTGAATGCGACTGTATTTAATGCTCCAAGAAACGAAGATTACAAAGTACAAAATACCGTTGCCTCGCAGTTAAACGCACAAGGTTTTCATGAAATGATGGCCAATTCTTTGACTACTGCTACTTATGCACAACTATCCGAAGTACTCAAAGAAGAACACAATGTTACCATGCTAAACCCTTTGAGTAGTGATTTAGCAACCATGCGTCAGTCACTATTGTTTTCTGGTTTAGAAGCTTTAGGCTACAATATCAACAGAAAAAATGCAGATCTAAAGTTATTTGAATTCGGAAAATCCTATCACAACTATCCTTCTGGATATGAAGAGAAAAAGCATTTGACTTTATTTCAGACTGGAAACAGCAATCAAGAAAGCTGGACACAAGCCTTACAACCTTCCAATTTCTTTTTATTTAAAGGATATGTTACGGCCATTTTAGACAAATTAGGTATTCAAAAAACGAACAGTTTTCCAGTACCTTCAGATGTGTTTTCAGAAGGCATAGCACTAGGTTTAGGTCAAGATACGCTAGTTGAATTTGGAGTAGTTAAAAAATCAATTCTAAAACACTTTGGAATTAAGCAAGAAGTATTTTATGCAGATTTTAATTGGGCACTAGTTTTAAAACTTGTTTCAAACAAAATTAAGTTTACCGATATTCCAAAATATCCTGAAGTACGAAGAGATTTGGCTTTATTACTAGATAATGAAGTTTCTTATGATGCAATATATAAAATTGCGCGTCAAACCGAGAAATCATTATTAAAAGAAGTTAATCTTTTTGATGTTTACCAAGGTACTAATTTACCCGAAGGCAAAAAATCATACGCCTTAAGCTTTACTATTCAAGACAACAATAAAACACTAGAAGATACACAAATAGACAAAATAATGTCTAAGCTCCAAAAGAATTTTGAAACAGAACTTGGAGCAGTTTTGAGATAAATTATTGAATTAATTACATACAAAATAAAATATTTTATATTTATTTTGTAGAAAGTAAGTCGGTAAAGATTAATTTCTTTACCGACTTTTTTATTGCATTGATTCAACCTTGAACCCGCATTATACCTTGTAATAAATCCGAATTATTCAATAAGGGCATGACTCTAGAACAATTTTTGAAAAAGAATCTTTCAAGAGAATCAATAGAGTATCGTCCTTTTTTAAAAAGATAACAATTAGCCTACTATTGGCCGACAATTGATAAAATAATTTTAAATTAACTTAACTGAAAAACCTCAAAACACTAGTAAATACATGCGCTTTGAGGTTTTATTTTTTTATTTAATTTAATGCTATTTAACTGATTTAGTCATTCATCGAAATCAAAAATTCTTCGTTGTTACGGGTTTTCTTAAATCGATCATTAATAAAATCCATCGCTTCAATAGGATTCATATCTGACAAGTATTTTCGCATAATCCACATTCTATGTAAGGTATTTTGATCTAGAAGTAAATCATCACGTCTTGTACTAGATGAAGTCAAATCAATTGCAGGAAAAATACGTTTGTTCGCAATTTTTCTATCCAATTGTAGTTCCATGTTACCTGTACCTTTGAATTCTTCAAAAATAACTTCATCCATTTTAGAACCAGTCTCGGTCAAAGCCGTAGCAATGATACTTAATGAACCACCATTTTCGACATTTCTAGCCGCTCCAAAAAAGCGTTTTGGTTTTTGTAAGGCATTCGCATCCACACCACCACTTAAGACTTTACCTGATGCAGGCTGAACAGTATTATAAGCTCTTGCTAAACGGGTAATTGAGTCTAACAACACTACTACATCATGACCACATTCTACTAATCGTTTAGCTTTTTCAAGAACAATATTAGCAATTTTCACGTGTTCTTGAGGCTCTCTATCAAAAGTAGAAGCAATCACCTCTCCTCTTACACTGCGTTGCATATCTGTAACCTCTTCAGGGCGTTCATCAATTAATAGAACTATCAAATACACTTCAGGATGGTTGGCAGCTATGGCATTAGCAATGTCCTTCAACAACATGGTTTTACCTGTTTTAGGCTGTGCAACGATCATTCCACGTTGTCCTTTCCCTATGGGTGAAAACAAATCGATAATTCGTGTAGAAATTGTACTTTGCTTTTCTGCCAATTTGAACTTTTCTGAAGGAAAAACTGGCGTTAGATGTTCAAAAGAAACTCTGTCGCGTACTACTTGTGGGTCATGTCCATTAATTTTTAAAACACGAACTAATGGAAAATATTTTTCGCCTTCTTTGGGTGGACGGACTACACCTTTTACAGTATCACCCGTTTTTAATCCAAACAAGCGAATTTGAGAAGTTGACAGATAAATATCATCTGGAGAAGCTAAATAATTATAATCTGAGGAGCGAAGAAAGCCATAACCATCAGGCATCATTTCTAATACGCCTTCGCTTTCAATAATGCCATCAAACTCAAAATCGGCATCTTTAAAATTATTTTTTTTGTTTTTAAAATTGGGGTTTGGATTGTTATTACCATTATTGCCATTCCCGTTGGGGTTAGGACTTTGATTAGGATTTCCGTTTTGTTTTTTAATCTGGTTAGGATTAATTTTTTTTACAGTTGCTGGATTCTCTAGTATTTGATTTGATTTATTTTCAACCGTTTCCTCATTTGCAATTGAAGGAATATTTAAAGGAATTTCAGCAGTTTCTTTAGCACTTTTACTTTCTTCTTTTTCCCTTTGTAGCGCCATTTTTTTCTCGTATGCCGCTTTATTAAACTTGACTACTTTATTTGTTTTTCTTTCTAAAACCGGTTCATCTTTTTGTTTTTCTTCAACAATTAAGTCTGAAGCATTTGGCGCTACCGTTTTGCTACTAGACGAAACAACTTGTGCTTCGGGCTCTTTTTGTTCAAATAACGTATTAGAATTATCTTCTGATTTTTTTGATTTTTTTACTGGTACAATTCGTGCTCGTTTGGTTTTTTCGCTTTCAATTGTCGCTTTGGAAGCACTGTTTTCAACCGTTTTGGAAGTTGCTTCTTGATGCTCTAAAATAAGGCCAATTAAAGTTTCTTTTTTTACACCATTAAACTTTATTGTTTTTGCTGTTTTAGCAATTTCTTGAAGCTCAGTAAGCTTCAATTCTTTTAATGCAGAAATATCAAACATGAATGTTCTATTAGATTATTTATTTTGGGAAACCGTGTGAAGAAATTGAATGGATTTTTTTTTCTTGAATCAACCGCAGGATGAAGTGCTTACGGATTTATATTGCAATAATACGAATAAAAATCAATCATACAATAGTATTTATAAAAAAGAAAATATATTTTTGCGTTAGAATATTAGTAACATGATACAGAGAATTCAGACTATCTATTTGTTTTTAGCCTTTTTGGTTACTTTGGTTGTACCCTTTGTTTTTCCATTATGGACAACAAATGACACAAAAGACTTTTATTTTATGCAAAACCCAATTTATGTAGCTCTTTTAGGATTAAACACTACGTTATCTTTGGTAAGCATTTTTTCATTTAAAAAGAGACAAAATCAATTTGTACTAGGCAGATTGAATATGATATTAAATTTAATTTTATTAGGATTGTTTGTATATCGTTCACTAAATTTATCTGGAGAAACCCCTTTGGTTTCTGAGAAAGGTATTGGGATGTTTGTGCCTGTCTTGGCTATCGTGTTATTAGTTTTAGCTAATAAAGCCATCAAGAAGGATGAAGATCTTGTAAAATCTGTGGACAGATTGAGATAAACCTATAAACTTAGTTTATTTGTGCGAAGGAAACCCGAATTTAAATTCGGGTTTTTTTATTGAAAAATACTGCTTGTTTTTAATTAAAAATAATACATTTGGAAACAGCAATACCTACTATATGCAAACAATTAATATTCATTTGGCTGACGACCATCAAATACTTATTGACGGAATTAAAACCCTTTTAAATACCGTTCCAGGATTTTCTATCGTTGGTACTTCATTAAACGGAACCTGTATTTACGAAGAAGTCATTGAAAACAATGCTGATGTATTAGTTTTAGACATTAGTATGCCTGAAAAAGATGGCATACAGGTATTAAAAGAATTTACTAAAAAAGGATTCCCTTGCAAAGTAATTATTTTATCAAGCTATGATGATTTAAAAATCGTAAAAGAGGTTATGAAACTTGGTGCTAGTGGTTATCTTACCAAGCAGTGTGCAAGCGAAAGTATCATAGAAGCTATTCAGGTAATTACTATGGGACAGGAATATTTCTGTAAAACTGTTCAGAATAAAATCTTTAATACGGCAACAAAAAACAATCCAAAACTAAAGGCGATACCAAAAGCAATTCCGGCAACATTGACTGAAAGAGAATTAGAAATCATTATATTAATTTCACTTGAGTATAGTGGAAAAGAAATCAGTGAACAATTATTCATCAGTACTAATACGGTTGAAACCCACCGTAAAAATATTATGAAAAAAATTAAAGCCAAAAACACCATAAGCATTGTGAAATATGCCTTAAAACACAAATTGATTAAGCCTTAAAAACAGAAAAAGGATTTAAAAATAAATCCTTTTTCAAATAAAAATTTAAAGAACAACAACTTGAGCTGCTACCTTACCCTTTCTTGCTTCTTCCTCACCCAAATCATCTGCATTAATTCCTTTTTGTATAGAATCTCCTTTAATTTTTGTCTGTTCTGCAGGCAATATATCTTCATCATTTGTACATGATGTTAAAACTGAAGCCATAGAAATAAAACAAATTGTAGTTAAAAAAAACTTTTTCATTATTTTTACTTTTTTAAATTAAACAGAACAATAGTACTAATTTTATATTAAAATTTAAAAAAAATCATGAAATATATTTTAATTTATTGGTTTATTATAATTCCGTTTATAGTGTTTTCACAAAATAATAAAAAAGTTGATAGCATAAATAGTAATAACACTAGCATATTACTCAACAAAGCGATTGAAAACTGGAAAAATGACCGTTATGAAACTTCTTTAAAGCAAGCTAATTTAGCACTTAAACAAGCTTTACTTTATAAAAACAATTACTTGATTGCCAAATCATACAATACTATTGGAGTTAATTTTGATGACCTTTTTATGCTTGACAAAGCTTTTTTTTATTACGAAAAGAGCTTAAAACATGCGAACAAAACAACTGACGACACTTTAAAAGGAAAAATTTACAACAATTTGGCCAACATTTATTTTTTTGAGAAAAAGGATTTCAAAAAAGGCATAGAGTATTATAAAAAATCATTAGTTCACACCAAAAAAATTGCTGATACAACTAAAATATTCTTAAGAAAACTAAATATCACTTGGGCTTATTTTCAAGAAAATCAATACAAAACTGCTAAGCCTTATCTTGATTATTTGAATAAACACAAAAGCAAATTTGCTGATGAATCCACTTTAATCATATTAAATATGCTAAATGGCTTGTATGCAGAATACAAGAATGATCCCATAAAAGCAGATGTTTTTTATAAAAAAGCAATTCAGTACGGTGAAAAAAGTAACGAAAAATTTGATTTATCCATAACTTACAACAAGTACTCCTTATTCTTAGCCAAAATCAAAAAATTTGAAGAAGCCTATAAGTATAGCAAAAAGTATGAGGATTTAAACAACCAAATTCAAAACGATAGTAAAATTAAAACCGCAAAAAACATAGGAATTAATTTAGAAGTTGAAGAAAACAAAAGAGAAATAAATAAAATATCCAACACCTACAAGTCAAAGGAAACTTATTGGATCGAGCAACAATCGCGTAACAAAAAAATTGTGATTTTGGTGCTTACGCTTTCGCTCTTAGTATTCGTAATTTTTTACGCTTTTTCCCAAAACGAAAAATTAAAACAATACAATAGATTAAAAGAAATCCAAAGCAAAGTACAACAAAACGTAATCAATGCCACTATAGATGGACAAGAGTCCGAACGCAAAAAAATTGCCGCTTTTCTGCATGATAACATCAGTGCCTTACTTTCATCTGCTGGAATGCATCTCAATGTATTTAGTGCAATGAATCAAAATCAATCTGACGAAATCATAAAAACAAAATACATTCTAGAAGAAGCTCATCATAAAGTAAGAGATTTGTCACATGAATTGATGCCTTCACTTTTAGTCCGATTTGGTCTATTATATGCCTTGGATGATTTGTGCGAAAAAAACTCTAACTCGAAAATTAAATTTGATTATCACAACACCATCGAGACACACACTCGATTTGAAGAAGCTTTCGAGATGAAACTATTTTTTATTGTTTCTGAGTTATTAAACAATATACTAAAACACAGTGGAGCCAATAGGGCAAAACTAGAAACAAGCCTTGAAAACAATCAACTATTCGTCAAAATAAAAGACAACGGAAAAGGATTTGACGACCTTCAACAAAACAGTACAGACGGCTACGGCATCAACAGAATCAAAGCACGAATTAACAACATGAAAGGAGAGTTCGTAATCAAGTCCAGAAAAAATCAAGGTACAACCATAAAACTTAATGTTCCTGTTGAATAATTATTTTTTCATTTCTACAATCTCCAAGTCTTTAATTTTATCACCCTCAATCACAAAGCGCAGCAGTGTACGCACCTGATGAAAACCACTTTTTCCGGCAGCGCCAGGATTCATGTGCAACAAATTATTTTTCTTATCAAACTGAACTTTCAAAATATGAGAGTGCCCACAAATAAATAATTTAGGCGGATTCGTCGCCATTTCATCTCTAACAGCAGGATTGTATTTCCCAGGATAACCGCCAATATGTGTAATCCAAACCGAAACTTGCTCACACACAAACCGATTGTGTAACGGAAATTCAACTCTAGCTTCATTCCCATCAATATTACCATACACTGCTCGCAAAGGCTTGTGTTTTTTTAGCGTATCGGTCACATTCAAATCTCCAATATCTCCTGCATGCCAAACTTCATCAGCCCAATCAACATGTTTCAAAATCGCCTCATCGATGTGGCTGTGCGTATCCGAAAGCAAAAGAATTCTGGTCATACTATGAAAAATTAAAATAAAAGACAGCAAAAATAAGCGCTTCTCTCCCATTCTAGCCAAAATTTGAAGTTCTTTTTTTTGGAGCCAAACAAAAGACAAAAAATAAACATGGGTTCCCGCTGTCCTTCCTATCTTTTTTTTATACCTGTCAGGTTTTAAAAACCTGACAGGTATAAAAAAAAGGATATTCCCTCCCATCAGGGCTAGCATCAAACATTCGGCATTTATTCAGGCAATTACAAAAATGATATAAAAACAAAAAAATCACTCTAAAGATTGTAAATTTGCAGCCAATAAAACAAGCAATCGTTACCATACCTTTGTAGCGAATTAAAACGATTACAACCCAAAATCACAAAACATCTTGAGGTACTTTATACAATTAGCCTATAACGGAACTGCTTATCACGGTTGGCAATACCAACCCAACGCCAGTTCTGTACAAGAAACGCTGAACAAAGCCCTTTCGGTGCTTTTGAATACTACAGTCAATATTATGGGTGCTGGTAGGACTGATACTGGCGTACATGCCAGCCAAATGTATGCTCATTTTGATAGTGAAAAAGAACTTGACACAGAAACCTTGGTACACAAACTCAATTCATATTTACCAAAAGATATCGCCATATTTGACATTATCCCCGTAAGCGATGAAGCGCATTCCCGATTTGATGCTACCAAACGCACTTACGAATACCATATCAATACTATAAAAAATCCTTTTCTAGAAGGATTGAGTTGGTATTACCACCAAGATTTGGATGTAGCCTTAATGAATGAAGCTGCTAAATTATTGTTAAATCATACCGACTTTCAGTGCTTTTCGAAAGTCAATACCGACGTAAATACATTTGATTGCACTATATTTGACGCAGTTTGGAGAAAGGAAAAAGATAGTTTGATTTTTACCATTTCGGCCAATCGTTTTTTGAGAAACATGGTGCGTTCTATTGTAGGAACATTAGTCAATGTGGGATTGCATAAAATCACTTTGGTTGATTTTGAAAACATCATAAAAAGCAAAAACAGAGAAAAAGCAGGTTTTTCGGTTCCAGCACATGGTTTGTACTTAACCGAAATTACTTATGAATACCTAAAATAGCCCCGATAGTAGTGGAAATCCTTTTTTGTTTTTCCTTTAAAAACAAAAAAGATTGCAGCGAATAGCGGGAAATAGCTCCTAAACATGAAAGCAAAAGCATTCGATACTCGATTATTCAAAAGAATTTTAAAATATACAAAACCCTATCAATTACGATTTAATGGGGTCATTGCCTTTGCCATTTCCTTATCGGTTTTTGCAGCTTTACGTCCGTATTTGTTAAAGCAAACAGTCGATGGATACATCAAAACCCATGACCAACAAGGTTTACTTTTGTATGTTTCTTTGATGGGAATTGTATTGCTTCTAGAAGTTTTCTCGCAATTCTATTTTGTGTTTTGGGCCAATTGGTTGGGACAAGATATTGTGAAAGACATCCGAATTAAATTGTTTGCACATTTGCTCAGTTTTAGGATGAAATACTTTGATTTGGTTCCTGTTGGACAAGTCGTAACCCGTTGTGTATCGGATATTGAAGCCATCGCACGTATTTTTAGTCAAGGACTTTTCATGATTATTAGTGATTTGATGAAAATGCTTGTGGTGCTTATTTTTATGTTCTATATGAACTGGAAACTCACTTGGATTGTCATTGTAGCCATGCCGGTTTTGGTCTTTTTCACGCGTATTTTTCAAAAGAAAATGCAAGTGGCTTTTGAGGAAGTACGAACCCAAATTGCGAATATGAATACTTTCGTTCAAGAACGCGTAACGGGAATGAAAATCGTTCAGTTGTTCAATCGTGAAGATATTGAGTTTGATAAATTCAAAAACATTAACGACAAACATAGAAAAGCTTGGATAAAAACAATTTTATACAACTCCATTTTCTTCCCTATTGCTGATATTATCTCGTCGTTGACTTTGGGATTTATCGTTTTGTATGGTGGAATCAAAATATTGAATGGTGACAACTTTACCACATTTGGAGATTTGTTTTCTTACACTATGTTTATCGGAATGCTATTCAATCCCTTGCGCCAAATCGCGGATAAATTCAACGAAATGCAATTGGGAATGATTGCAGCCAATCGTGTGTTTGATATTTTGGATACCGAAGACCAAATTCAGGATACTGGAACCGTAGAAGCTCCTATTTTTGAAGGAAACATCCTTTTCAAAGACGTTCGTTTTGGTTACATTCCGGATGAAGAAGTAATCAAAGGCATTGATTTAGAAGTTAGTGCAGGACAAACCATTGCCATTGTGGGGTCTACAGGCGCAGGAAAATCGACTATAATTAATTTATTGAATCGTTTTTATGAGATTAACAGCGGTTTCATTTACATAGACCATCACAATATTGAAAATTATACTTTAAGTTCACTGCGTAAACAAATAGCGGTAGTGCTTCAGGATGTGTTTTTGTTCGCCGATACTATTTACAACAACATTACCCTTAATAATCCAGAAATTACAAGAGAGGAAGTAATAGCTGCTGCCAAAAAAATTGGAGTACATGACTTTATAATGAGTTTGCCTGATGATTACGATTTTGATGTAAAAGAACGCGGGGTTATGCTTTCGTCTGGTCAGCGTCAATTGATTGCTTTTTTACGTGCTTTTGTGTCAAATCCAAGTATTTTGATTTTGGATGAAGCCACTTCTTCTATCGATACCTATTCTGAAGAATTAATTCAGCGCGCCACCGAAACCATTACACAAGGCAGAACTTCAATTGTGATTGCGCACCGTTTGGCTACGATTGTAAACGCTGACAAAATTGTGGTTATGGACAAAGGCTTAATTGTAGAACAAGGAACCCATCAGGAATTAATCAATCAGGAAAAAGGCTTTTATAAAAACCTATACGATTCGCAGTTTTCGATAGCGAATTAATTATTATATTCACATAATTAATTCTAATATAGTTAAATGAAAAAACTCGGACTTGGTTTCATGATGCTATTATTCTATTCCTGCATCCCAATGCGAACTGCCCCAAAAATTGAGGGTGATAAAATTGTACAAGCCAAAAAATTCAAAAAAGACCTTCCAAATTGCTACGGGTTTATTTTTGAAGACAAAAAAAAGGCTGATGAATTTTACAACTTTATCAATACCAAATACAATTTAAAGCACAGCAATGTAGATTCAAATGTTCCAATTGTCATTGACAACAAGACTTTTTATATGTCTTTTTTTGAAAGAGAAAGAGTCTCAAAAACGCTGAATTTAATTCCAATTGCCGTTGATGCCGGTTTACAAAGCAAAGGGAATAATCCCCTCTTTGAGGACAATTACACTTCTAGAAAAGGGTTTTGGTACATCGTTATTTCGGTTAGGGATAAAGAAATCAAGGACTGTCTCGACCCAAATTATCCCGAACAAGCAATTGTTACCAAACATTTAAAAAAACTTAGAGACGAGTATTTTTCGACCACAAATTATGTTGAAGCCTATTTAAAAATGAAATGATTGAGCTGGTGCAAACACCATTGCTAATAAACTTATAAAACGGTTAATTTTTTTTAAAATAAATCCTTAATTTTGCTGCAATAAATCAATTAAGAAAACAATACAATGAAATACGATATTATAGTTTTAGGAAGTGGTCCTGGAGGTTATGTTACAGCCATTAGAGCTTCACAATTAGGTTTTAAAGTTGCTGTTGTAGAAAAAGAAAACCTTGGTGGCGTTTGCTTGAACTGGGGATGTATCCCAACCAAAGCCTTACTAAAATCAGCACAAGTTTTTGATTATTTAAAACATGCTTCTGACTATGGATTAACTGTAAAAGAATTTGACAAAGATTTTGGTGCTGTAGTTAACCGTAGCCGTAGTGTAGCTGACGGAATGAGCAAAGGAGTTCAGTTCTTAATGAAAAAAAATAAAATTGACGTTATTGACGGATTTGGAAAGCTGAAAGCTGGAAAAAAACTTGATGTTACTGATAAAGATGGAAAAGTAACTGAATATAGCGCTGACCATATTATCATTGCTACAGGTGCTCGTTCTCGTGAATTACCTAACTTACCACAAGATGGTGTAAAAGTAATTGGTTACAGACAAGCGATGACTTTACCAACTCAGCCTAAATCTATGATTATTGTAGGTTCTGGAGCAATTGGAGTAGAGTTTGCACATTTCTACAACTCAATGGGAACAGAGGTTACTATTGTAGAATTTATGCCAAATATTGTTCCTGTAGAAGACGAAGACATTTCTAAACAAATGGAACGTTCTATGAAAAAAGCAGGAGTAAAAATCATGACTAACTCTTCTGTAGAGAGAATCGATACTGCTGGTGCTGGTGTAAAAGCCTATGTAAAAACGGCTAAAGGTGAAGAAGTTTTAGAAGCAGATATTTTATTATCAGCTGTTGGAATCAAAACCAACATCGAAAATATTGGATTGGAAGAAGTAGGTATTGCTACTGATAGAGATAAAATTTTAGTGAACGCTTACAATGCTACTAACATTCCTGGTTACTACGCTATTGGAGATGTAACTCCTGGCCAAGCTTTGGCACACGTTGCTTCTGCTGAAGGAATCAACTGTGTTGAAAAAATTGCAGGTCTTCACGTAGAACCAATCGATTACGGAAATGTACCAGGTTGTACTTATGCAACGCCTGAAATTGCTTCTGTTGGTTTGACAGAAAAACAAGCCAAAGAAAAAGGATATGAATTGAAAATTGGTAAATTCCCATTCTCTGCTTCTGGAAAAGCAAAAGCTTCTGGAGCTGCAGATGGTTTTGTGAAAGTAATTTTCGATGCTAAATACGGCGAATGGTTAGGATGCCATATGATTGGAGCTGGTGTTACGGATATGATTGCTGAAGCAGTTGTAGCTCGTAAACTAGAAACTACAGGACACGAAATCTTAAAAGCTATCCACCCTCACCCAACTATGAGTGAAGCAGTTATGGAAGCTGTTGCTGATGCTTATGGCGAAGTAATTCACTTGTAACATTTTGTTTTAAATCTTCTTAAGTAGATTAGAGATAAATATAGAATCCGTTTTGTATTGAACAAAACGGATTTTTTTATTTAATTTCATTTTATCATAGAATTAACGGTTAGCTATTTGTTAAATACAATTTATTCTATAAATTTACTAGGATTTAAAATTTAAAAATACAACTATGAATTATAACAACATACTCGAAACGATTGGCAACACGCCTCAAGTAAAAATCAACAAACTTTTTGGAGATAAAGCATCCGTTTGGATAAAATTAGAACGCGCCAATCCTGGGGCTAGTATCAAAGACCGTATTGCTTTAGCCATGATTGAAGATGCAGAAGCAAAAGGAATTTTACAAAAAGGCAGCACCATCATCGAGGCTACTTCTGGTAATACAGGAATTGGCTTGGCTATGGTTGCCGCAGTAAAAGGATACCGACTTATTTTGGTTATGCCAGAATCCATGTCCATAGAAAGACGTCGCTTAATGAGTATCTATGGTGCAGAATTTGTATTGACACCACGCGAAAAAGGAATGAAAGGCGCCATCGAAAAAGCGCAAGAACTAGTAAACGAAATCCCAAACTCTTGGTCACCACTACAATTTGAAAACCCAGCAAATATTGAGGTGCACAAGCAAAAAACAGCCCAAGAAATTATCAACGCCTTTCCAAACGGAATTGACTACCTCATCACTGGAGTGGGCACTGGTGGACATATTACAGGTTGTACAGAAATCCTAAAACAACACTTTCCTAACCTAAAAGTATTTGCGGTAGAACCAGAAGCTTCTCCTGTAATTAGTGGAGGTGCTCCAAGTCCACATCCAATTCAAGGGATTGGTGCTGGTTTTATACCCATCAATTTACAAACCGAATTACTTGACGGCACCATACAAGTTAGCAAAGATGAGGCATTTGCTTATGCACAAAGAGCCGCTAAAGAAGAAGGAATCCTTTTAGGTATTTCATCTGGTGCCTCTTTAGCCGCTGTAGCTAAAAAACTAAACGAAATCCCAAAAGGCGCAACCGTTCTCACTTTTTGCTATGATACTGGCGAACGTTATTTGAGCATCGAAGGCTTGTTCGAATAAGATAAAATTATATAAAACAAAAAACCTGACAACTTCACAATTGTCAGGTTTTGTATTTTAGAAGAGAGAACCTTAAACGCCTTTCAACGCCTCAATCAACAAATCTAAATCTTCTTGAGTGGATAAATGACTGAACGATATTCGCAAACTTGGTTTTTTCAAATCATCTTCAGAGAGCATTTCAGCCAATACATGCGACGGCTTCACACTTCCCGACTGGCAAGCACTTCCTCTTGAAACAAAAATCCCTTTCATATCCAAATAAAACAAAATCATGGCTGTTTTATCCGCTGAAAAAGGCAATTGTACATTCAAAATCGGATAAAAAGTAGCAACTCCATTTTCTTTAACTCCAGGAAAATGCAGCGCTAATTGTCCCAAACAATACTGTTTTAGAGCACTGATTTGCTGCTGTTCTGCTTCTAAATTAGTATAAGAAATTTCCAAAGCCTTTGCCATTCCAGCAATTTGATGAATTGCTTCCGTTCCAGAACGCAGTCCTTTTTCTTGTTCTCCACCAAAAAACAAAGGCTGCAAACCCGAATTTTTTCGAATAAAAGCAAAACCAACGCCTTTCGGTCCATGAAATTTATGGGCACTGCTCACTATAAAATCTACAGGCACTTTTTGCAAATCCAAAATCGCTTTTCCTACAGATTGCACCGTGTCCGAGTGAAACAACGCATTATGCTCTTGACAAATTTGTGACACGCGTTCCAAATCCAAAACCACACCCGTTTCGTTGTTCACATGCATCAAGCTCACGAGTGTTTTCTCCGTAGATTCAGAAAGTAAACTCACTAAATGCGTCAAATCAAGAACACCATCAGCCGAATTTTCTACATATTCCACTTGAAGACCAAACTCCTTTTGCAATTCCAAAATAGGATACAAAACCGCATGATGTTCCATTTTGCTCGAAATAAATCGCCTCACTTTCAAATCCTTCACTGCAGAACGCAAAATCCAATTATTGGCCTCTGTCCCACCCGATGTAAACAAAATCTCTTGCGCCGTAGCATTCAAAGCCTTGGCAATGCTCTTTCTAGACAGTTCCAAAATACTTTTGGCGTGACGCCCCAAACTATGCGTAGACGACGGATTTCCGTAATCTTGCGCCATATAATCCACCATCACCTGAATCACTTCGGGACGCATCGCAGTTGTAGAAGCATTGTCGAGATATACTTTTTTCATAATTAAATACTATTCATTTTTATTTGGGCGTGCCCCGCCAGATACTTCGACAAGCTCAGTAGTCGGGTCGGGCATCCGTTCCCGCTTTTTTTAGAGCCAAAAAAGTCTCTAAAAAAGAGCTCCACTTCTACCCTCACGTAAACCCTGCAAAACCAAACGTTCTTTAGGCAACCAATCGTTTTTCTTTCGATTTTTTCAATAGTTCCAAAATCACTTTCTTATTAAAAATCACAACAGAAATCAAAATCAGTACATACGAAAAGAGCTGAATTCCATTTATTTTCTCTTTGAAATACAACAAAGCAATTGCAAAATTAATCATTGGATTGATATACATCAAAATTCCAACTGTCGCAGAGGAAATTCCTTTTAATGCAAACAAATTTAAAAATAAAGGAATAATCGTAAAAAAGACCACAATACATAACAAACAACCATAAAACAAAGGTGTTGTAGGCAGTGGACCGCTATAAATTGGATAAAATGGCAGTATCAACAGCGCAATAAAAAGCAACTGCACATTGAGCGCCAATAGTTTATCCATTTGATTATTTTTTCGTTGACTTACCAAATAGAGCGCATAAGTTGCCGCAACCACTAGGCTATAAAAAATATCATGTAAATCATTCATTGACAACAACAAACAACTCACAACACTCAATGAAACAGCAAACCATTGCGTCTTTGAAAGTGTCTCCTTTAAAAGAAAAAAGGCAAAAACGGTCGTCAATATCGGGCAAATCAAGTAAGCCAAGGAACCTGCCTTCACACTAACGTGATTGACAACAAAAATAAAAATAAACCAATTCGAAGCCAATATCAAACTTCCTCCTAATGTCAACCACAAAATGGTTTTCTTAACTTTTGGCTCAAAATTTTGAAAAAGAGCCCAATTCTCTCGAATCACGCTTTTTCTAAAAACAACATTCAAAAGCGTCAAAAGTACAACACTCAAAAAAACACGGTAAAAAAGAATGTCCAAAGAAGGAAAATCGGCAATAGGTTTCAGTGCCAAGCTGAAAAATCCCCATATAAAAAAAGCAGAAAATGCAGCAAGATAAAATTTAGTTTGTTTCATTTGGTTTAAATAGGACCGCAAAGGTACTAATTTCATTTGGCTTGTTTTTCCATCAAAAACAAATTGGCTACATTAACAAGATTTTAAAATAGAGAATGAAACGGATACCAATTAAAAATTCTATTTTTGCTTAAAATAAAATAAAGAAATGAAACGATTTTTAGGAATACTATTTTTAATAGTAATGATTAGTAGTTGCGACGATGGCGATCTTTTTTTGGAAGATATTAATTTTGACAAAGCAACAGTAGCTAAATGTTCCAAAAATGATATTATATACAAACTAAATGAAAAGGAAGCTTTATTGTTAGAACTTCCAGGAGTTATTTTTCCTAGTGAAACCAAAACACAAGAAATTACTATTGGAGGAAGCATTAGAGTTGTCTATCGTTTTTTTAACGGAACCGTAAATACGGATAACATTTGTGAAACCATTCCGCCAGCCACACCAATTGTAGTTGACCAATGGACTGCGAATGCTGGTGGAAAAATTATAATTACTAGTACTCCAATAAAAAGTACAGATGCCACAACTAACAGTACTAAAATCACGGGTTACAACCATAATATTGTGCTTAAAAACATCACTTTTCAAAAAACAAATGGCACACAAGTATATGATGAGTTTCGTTTTGGTGATTATAAGACAACTGCAAATACAATTCCATTTGCATTTACCAAAACTTTAGGGCAGTGTGCTACGTCTAAACAAGTATATAATTTCATCAATAGTGAGGCGTTAACCTTAAACAACCTCGAAGCAGGATTGATTAAAAATGAAATAACACCACTAAATGCGCCAAGAACAGCCTTGATTGGTAGTACAACTAATTCACTTATTTATAGATCGTATACTGGTCTTTTGTCAGAAAATTATTTTTGTACTACCCCTACACCCGTAACACCAACACTTTTTCAAGAATGGAAAGCCGCTGCTGGTGTAGCTAATAGTGAAGGAATAATCGAAGTGACTACCACAACTTTTGGTACTGGATTCAAACATACCATTGTCCTTAAAAAAGCAAAAATGGTAAGAGGAAGTGATGATTTTTTATTGGGAGACAATTATATCTATGGAGAATTAATCACAAATTAATCCTTCATTTTTTCAAACACAAAAAAGGTCAATTCTAGTGGAATTGACCTTTTTTGTGTTTTTTAGTTATTTACTATTCTGTTTAAAATAAACTTCGGTAGCACCTAAACCATATTTTTGATAATTGGCATCTTGAAACGAGACATTATCATAACGTCCTAATAGAAAATCCAACTCGGCTTTGAGGACTCCTTCTCCAACACCGTGAATGAAAACGATTTTTGGGATTCTATTTCTAATAGCAAATTCGATATGGCGCTTGGCTGTATCTGCTTGCAAAGTCAGAATGTCATAATTAGACATGCCGCGTTTGTTAGGGACTAATTTTTCAATATGTAAATCAAATTCAGGGACGCCAACTTCCTTTTTTTCTTTGCGTTCTTTTACAAAACTTCTAGGAGCTGGAATCGTTTTTTCTTTGATAATTTCATCTACATTGATTCTTCTAATAGCATCCATTAAGTTGCTGGTTTCATTAATTTTAAGCAATTCATTTGCTCCAAAATTCATTACAAAACCATCTTCGGTTTCAATTGTGATTTGGGTACCATTTACTGCTACAACAACACCATTAATATCATCGTCTAAAACAGACACTTTATCTCCTTTATTCCACATCCTTTTCTTCTTTATCTTGATTTTTACTTGGCGTTTTGGCACTTAATCGCATCATGCCGTACATGAAAACAATCAAAGCCATAACCATCAAATACACATTTTTCTCTGGTTTACTTTGTTCATATAAGGCTATTCCAATGGCTATTGCCATAATCAAAATCATCAATTGCTTCATTTCAAAAAATTTCAAGTTCCAAAAATAAGAAATAAAAAACGGGTGGACCGATTATTAAAAAAGGAATCAGCTTTTTTTGTAAAATTGTATCAAATTAAAAGCAATGCATCTAGAAAAATATATGATTCCTTGTTTGAGTAAAACACTTTTTGGTGTAGAATGTTTGGGCTGTGGGTTTCAACGCGCTTTACTTTTACTACTAAAAGGAGAATGGAGTGCTGCTTTTGTAATGTACCCTGCGGTATACTCTATGCTTGTAATGTTTTTTGGTATTCTTTTATTTTACACCACAAAAAAAACAGTAACAACCAAAAATATATTGACAATTCTAATCACCATTAATCTTGTTTTTGTGATTGGCGGCTATATCTATAAGCATTTTTAATACCGAATTACATCTTTATTCGGCTCAAAATATCATTCATCATTTCGATTTGCACTTTTTGAATTTCGATTAACTCATGTTGTTGATGCTGGATTAGATGGTCTAATTTATCATGTAGCATTCTGACTTCTAATTCAGATTTTAGATTGATCATGTAGTCTTTTTTGGCACGCTCTCGATCTTTTTCTTCTTGACGATTCTGACTCATCATAATCACAGGAGCTTGCAAAGCAGCCAAACAAGACAAGATTAAATTCAATAAAATAAACGGATAAGGATCAAACCCTTTATTAAGGTAAATAAATGTATTAAGACAAATCCAAAGCAAAATAAAAATTCCAAAACAGATAATAAAAGTCCAACTTCCTCCAAAAGTAGCCACTTTATCTGCTACAATCTGACCAAAAGTTCTCGTTTCAATCTCGTCTTCCACTTCAGACACCAAAGAAGTATCTTCCTTGAGAGAACCAATAACATGTTGCTCCAAATGATTCAATTCTCCAATTTCAGCCAAAAGATAATTTGAAATGTATTTTTCTCTATAAAAATTTAATTCAGAAATTGCGATATATTGTTCACTTGAAAAATCCGGATGATCCGCTTTTATAAGACCTAAAATGGGATTTTGTATAGCATGACCTGAAATGCGTTCGTTGAGAGAAAACTCAATATTGGAGAGATCGCTTTTGAAAGTAGGATGATTTTTCATGATTCTGATTGATTGTAACTCGTTTTGTTCAAAGCAAATTTACAAGATTAGTTGAAGTAACTTCTTTAAAAACAAAAAAACAACTTCCCTATACAATCTATCAAAAAAATAGACTAAAGTTACATTTATTGTTTTCAAAAATAAGGCTATCTCTAAAAAACACCTTACTTTTACGGCTTCGAATTCATTTTATAATTTTAGTATTGTGTCCAAAAATCAAATCATTCAAAATATACGTTCACACAAGAGTCATTTGACCATCAATTATAGCATAAAAACAAAAACGGAGGCTTTTACTGAAAAGCTTTTTTACACCCTTTTTGATTCGAATGCCCCTTTAGACCAAAGCATTGATGAATTAGAACTTCAATTCAAAGAAATTGCTAAAATTGCCTGCAAGAAAACAGAAGATCTATGTGAATGTGCTTGGGATAATTTTCTTGAAAAATTACCTTTGGTACTAGAACAGCTCATTCAAGATGCAGCCTATATCCTTAAAAATGATCCTGCTTCGAACAGTATTGAAGAAGTATATTTAGCTTACCCTGGCTTCTATGCCATTGCCATTTATCGATTAAGTCACGAATTATATTTACTGGATTTATTGCTTTTTTCAAGATTAATGAGTGAATATGCGCATCGAATCACGGGTACAGACATTCATGCTGGCGCAACGATAGCTTCACCTTTTTTTATTGATCACGCCACCGGAATTGTAATTGGTGAAACCACAGTTATCGAAGAAAATGTCAAAATATACCAAGGAGTTACTTTGGGGGCACTAAGTGTGAGTAAGGAAATGAAAAATGCCAAACGCCATCCAACGGTTGAAAAAAACGTCTGCATTTATGCTAATGCCACTATTCTTGGAGGCGAAACGATTATTGGAGAAAATAGCATAGTCGGAGGAAATTCATGGGTTACCAAATCCATTCCTGCCGATTCTACTGTATTAAACACAACAACAACTGAGGTTAAGATAAAAGAAAAACGATAATGAAACCACAAAAGTTAGTCGATCTTATTGGAAACACTCCATTAGTAATCAGTCAACATCTAGTTCAAAATCCTAATGTAAAATTGCTGCTAAAACTCGAAGGAAACAATCCTGGAGGAAGTGTAAAAGACCGTGCAGCCTATAATATGATTAAATCGGCAATTGAACGAGGCGATATCAAAAAAGGCGATAAATTAATCGAAGCTACTAGTGGAAACACAGGCATTGCATTGGCGATGATTGCACAATTATTCAACATCGAAATAGAATTGGTTTTACCTGAAGATTCTACCATAGAACGCACACAAACCATGAGAGCTTATGGAGCCACTGTAATTTTGACTCCTGCAAGTACTGGCATCATTGGTTCAAGAGATTATGCCGACAAAAAAGTAGCCGAAGGCGGTTATATCATGCTTAACCAATTCGCCAATGACGACAACTGGAAAGCCCATTACAAAACCACAGGGCCAGAAATCTGGGAAGATACAGAAGGATCCGTAACTCATTTTGTATCTGCAATGGGGACAACGGGAACTATTATTGGTACTTCGACCTATTTGAAAGAAAAAAATCCTTCGATTCAAATTGTTGGTGCACAACCTAGTGATGGCTCTCAAATTCCAGGTATTCGCAAATGGCCACAAGAATATTTGCCTAAAATTTTTGATGCTTCAAAAGTCGATACCGTTATAGAAGTAACAGAAAAAGAAGCTAGAGCTATGACTCAACGTTTAGCCAAAGAAGAAGGCATTTTTGCTGGAATGAGCAGCGGTGGTTCAGTAGCTGCTGCTGTAAAAATTGCTGAGACATTGGATTCTGGGGTTATCGTGGCGATTATCTGTGATCGTGGCGATCGTTATTTGTCGTCAGATTTGTTTGAATAATTTTTTAAATCGACTCTAGTTCTTATTTTTGTGGGACACAATTCATCAGCAACACTTACATCAAATTTGATTGGTCACTGAATCAAATTATAGATTCCATAGCATGATCTTAAAAAAAACAACGGCACTTCTAATCATATTAGTTAGTTCAATAACAGTAGCCCAAGAAAATATTTCAACCACTAAAAACAACTATAACTTTATTGGCGTGGGTTATACCATTGGTCAAACTATGCGTCCACTAAGTATTTATCCAGAAACAAAAAATCAACAAGGTATAGACATAACATTGGGCACGACAACCTTTGAAAAAGACAGTTGGGCCAAACTACTGAACTATCCAAAAACGGGTATTTTGCTTTCCTATGCAGATTTTGGAAATCAAGAAAAAGTTGGTTATGGCATTACGCTAATGCCTTTCTTCGATTTTGGCATTCTGAATAAAGTCACTAATAGAATCCGCTTTCAAGTAGGTTTGGGCGGTTCCTACAATAATCTCATCTATGATAAAGTGAACAATCCTGGCAACCATGCCATCTCTACGCACTTTACTTGGGCTTTTCGCTCCTTTTTATACTATGATTTGGTACATCGCAAAGACTTCAATCTTAAAATTGGTACTGGACTTACCCACTTTTCTAATGGTCACACCCGCTGGCCTAATCTGGGCTTAAATTCCTATTTAGCTACTATCAAAACCGAATTTAATTTTACCAAAAATACTTTGCCCTTACCAGAAGAAACTACTGAAATTGGTTCGTCTGAGACACAAACCTACTATACTACTCGATTTGGTTTTGGACAAAAAACATTATATAGAAATTACAATTCCCTTAAAAATGTGTATACCGCTTCTTTTGGAATAGGTCGCATAAAGAACAGAACGTTCAAATATGGGCTAAGCTTTTATTATAGATTTTATGAAGATTACTATGACTACATCAAAGAAAAAGATAGCATAATAACGACTCATTTCCCAAAATTGGCAAACCATCCTTATCAAAACGCAACTGCTTTTGGAATATTTAGCAATTGTGAAATTTTAATAAATCATTTCAGTGTTGAAGCAGCATTAGGAATCAATCTTTACAAACCAGCTTACAAATTAGATTGGTATGTAAACAACGGAAGTTTTACCGAATCAGGCTACATTGCTGAAGAGTTTGGCACCCAAGCAAAAATAAAAAAATACATTTCTTCACGTTTAGGCTTACGCTATTATGCTATTACTGCCAAAAAAGCACCTCAACACAATGTATTTATTGCCGCCAACATCAATGCAAACTTAGGACAAGCTGATTTTTCTGAACTGAGTTTTGGATATGTATATAGTCCCAAATCGAAAAATAAATAATTTTCTCAGGACATTTATGAGAATTATAGTAGTGATTCAACACGCGATTAGGAACTTAATTATGGTTCATCAAATTCAACAAAAAGCAGCCCAATTTTCACTTTAAGCAATCGCAACCATCTGTTGCAGTACAACTGTTAGTATTTTTATTCTACAATTGCACAGGTAATTTCATAGGGCTCTTCTGGGAAACCATATAAAATCATCTTTTGTTTGTCTACATATTTTATGGGAACTAGTTTGTCAAGATAACTGTCTGTATAAAGTGAAACAAATAGCGTTTCATTTAGTTTTTCAAGTACAATTTTACTTCCTTCTTTATTCAAACGTTTATTTAATTCTTGTATAGATGGTGAATCCAAAACCTCATTGAACTTAAGATTCATTTTTTCTCCATTCCAATTAAACTCAAACTTTAAATTCTGAATTTCAGTTTCTGATAATTCAGTTTCTGTTGCTATAAGTTTTTCGTAATCATTTTCGAAGATACAATCTTCAGTTGTAGACTTTTCGTCGCTAAAAAAATTGTGAATTTTTCCAATTCTAAATATTCTAATCCGATTTTGATTTATAAATTCATATTTTATTTCACTCAGCTTTTCATTTCTGTATACGCTTTTAACTAGACAGATTTTATCCATTTTTTCAACAAAAAAATGATCAATGACATCTTCATCAATCTGAATAATTTCCGATTTCCCGTAATCATCTGGAGTTTTAATATAAAGCCAATTTTCGTTCATCTGTTCTTCTGTAAAAAAGTTGGTAACTCTAATCTTTATTTAGGATTAAAATCTATCATCCATTCAATTCCGAATTGGCCACGAAACATACCGAAAAGTATTCCCCATGGACTTTCATCCATTGGCACTTCAACCTTTCCTCCTGCTGAAAGTCCGTTGAAAATATGATATGCTTCTTCTTTACTAGCGGCACTAATCATAATTTTACTTCGATTTTCGTTTTCATTTACTTGTCCCAAAACCTCTGGAACATCACTTCCCATGAGCAAATTCGAGTCACCAATTGGTAATGCGATATGCATAATTTTATGCGCTTCATAATCTGCTATGGGATTTTCTTCAGAAGCAATGTCTTTGAAACGCGTTAAATTGGTAAATGCACCACCAAAAATCGATTGATAAAACAAAAAAGCGGCTTCGGCATTGCCGTTAAAATGAATATAAGGATTTATTTTTGCCATGTTTACAGGTTTAAAAAGTGAGTATTTGAATTAAGCATCGGGAATATTAGGTTTTACCAACCGTTTTAGTTTCTCTAGCGATTCTTGCCAACCTAAATAACACATTTCTGTCGGAATGGCCTCAGGAATCCCTTCTTGCGTAATCCAAAGTTGTGTACCGCATAAAACCGTTTCAAACTGAATTGTAGTAATTATTTGTCCTGGTAAATTGGGATCATCAAAGACATCGGTATATTTCAATCGTTCATTAGGTAATATTTCTAGGTATTCTCCTCCAAACGAATGACTACTGCCTGTCGTAAAATTGGTAAACGACATTCGATAAGTTCCTCCAACTTTGGCTTCCAAATGATTGACTTTGCAGACAAAACCATAAGGAGGTAACCAAGAAGCCATTGCATCTGCCTCGACAAATGCTCGAAATACTTTTGCTACTGGGGCCGCAAAAACACGATGTAGCTGAACAGTGTTTGTTGTCATCTTTTTTGTTTTTATACTCAAATGTAAGCAATAAAAATCTATTTTTTTTTAAGACAAAAAAATCAAACCTGAAAAATTCCATTTATACTTTAGCCATAGCAATCTGCTTATCAGGAATTCTTTTCACTGCATGCAAATCGAATACAGAAAAAGAGGCAGATGCAACCGAAAAAGTAATTGATGCTAATGAAAACTTAGATGCTGTTAACGAAGACATCAATGATGACGAAGCAAAAAAAGCCAACGATATGGAGTGGCAAACGTACAAAGAAGAAGTAAATACTAGCGTTGCTGCCAACGAAGTTCGCATTGCTGAATTGAAAGCCGCTTTGAAAAAACCAGGCAAAACTTTTGATGCCAACTATTCTAAAAGCATTCAATCTTTAGAAGATAGAAATACTTCTTTGAAAATGAAAATCAAAAATTACGAAAACAATCAAACGGATTGGGATTCTTTTTAACGAGAAGTAGATTCGGATATGACTGAATTAGGAAATGCATTCAAAGACTTAACGGTCAAAAACAAAAAGTAAATGTCTAGAAAATAGAAGTTATTAAAATGAAAAAAGCAAAGGGTACATTCTTTGCTTTTTTTATTTAGATTTTACCGTAATACATGGCTTTAACAATACCATCTGAAAGTCCAATTTTTGGCACATAAATTTGTCTTGCCCCACTCCATTTCATGGCATTCAAATAAATACGTGTTGCAGGTACAATTACGTCGGCGCGGTCTGGATTCAAACCCAATTGGGAAATACGTTGTTCGTAAGTTAAAGCACTCAAATAGGCATATTGAGAGTTAATATAGATATAAGACAACGGTTTATCTTGTTGTTTACCAGACATTTTGAACAACTTATTGATGTTTCCGCCAGAACCAATCAAAGTAACTTCATCATAATCAGCCGTGTTGACTTTAATCCATTTCTCAATTTCTTCCCAAACTACATCATGAACCATTTCATTGAGTAAACGAACTGTCCCTGCTTTGAATGAACGCGAATTGACCATTTTTCCATTAGAAAATAAAGTAAATTCGGTACTTCCACCGCCAACATCTACAAAAAGATAGGTTTCTTCGGTTTTTAATAAATGATGTAAATCTGTTGAAGCAATAATAGCGGCTTCTTTTTTGCCATCAATGATTTCTATTTTAATATCGGATTTTTTCTTGATCAATGCCACTACTTCTTTGGCGTTATAGGCCTCACGCATGGCCGAAGTAGCAAAAGCTTTATAACATTCTACTTTGTGCACCTTCATTAAAAGATTAAATGCCTTCATAGCATCGCACATACGCTCTATATTCTCGGGAGAAATTTCCCCAACAGTAAAAGCGTCTTGCCCTAAACGAATAGGAACACGAACCAAGGAACTCTTACTGAATTGTGTTTCTTTTCCTTCTTGCTCAACAATATTAGCAATCAATAAACGCATCGCATTCGATCCGATATCAATAGCTGCATATTTTTTTATTTTAATCATATCTTCCTTCATTCATTTGTACCAACACAATTCAAAAAATTATGCTTCTTCAGTAATTACTTCAAGTTTGTTTTGATAATATTTATAGGTTTCTATTTGAGCTCTAAATTGAGGCGCTCCATTTGGTTTTCGGTATTGATTGTCCAATTCTTGCGAATGAAAACGCGCTTTAACATTTCCTTTCCATCCCAAATCAAAATGATCCATTAATTCATTTTTAATATCTTGATCATAAATAGGACACGTTACTTCTACCCTTGCATCGAGATTTCGAGTCATAAAATCAGCCGAAGAAATATAAACTTCTGGAATTCCTGCGTTACCAAAAATATAGACTCTAGAATGTTCCAAATAATTATCTACAATACTTATTGCTTCAATATTTTCACTCAGTCCGGGAATTCCCGGAATTAAAGAACAAATACCTCTTACTTCTAATTGAATTTTGACACCGGCTTTGCTGGCTTGATAGAGTTTATCAATCATTTCAAAGTCAGATAAACTATTCATTTTTAATTTAATATAAGTCTTTCTTCCAGCTAAAGCATGTGTGATTTCGCGATCAATTAATTTGACAAATCGACTTCTAGTGTAGTGAGGCGAAACAATCAAGTGCTTGTAACGATGAACCCTGTAATTCACATCAAAGAAATCAAAAATTTTATTGATGTCTTTTAGAATTTGTTGATGACTGGTAAAAAGTGTAACATCTGTGTACACTTTGGCTGTCGATTCATTAAAGTTTCCTGTTGAAACAAAACCATATCTTTTTACCTTATCTTTTTCTTGTCTTTCTATCACACAAATTTTGCTATGCACTTTTAAACCTTTGATACCAAATATTAATTCTATGCCTTCTGTTTTCATTTGCTCGGCATACGAGATATTAGAAGCCTCATCAAATCTAGCTTGCAACTCGATTTGAACGGTAACTTTTTTTCCATTTTTAGCTGCATTTATCAAAGAGCTAATGATTTGAGAATTCTTTGCTAAGCGATATAAAGTGATCTTGATGGAAAGCACTTTTGGGTCCAATGCTGCTTCTCTTAAAAACTTTGTCAAATAAGAAAACGATTGATAGGGCGCGTTCAACAAATAATCTTTTTCACTTATTTTTTCAAGCATGCTTCCTTCGAGGCTCAATCCTGGAATAGGCAACGGAACGTTAGATTGATACAATAAATCAAATCGCCCTAAATTTGGAAAATCCATATAGTCTCTTCTATTATGATAGCGTCCTCCAGGAATAATACTATCTGTAGAAACAATATGCATTTTATCTAAAAAGAAAGTAAGTGTGTCCTCTTCGATTTCTTGGTCGTAAATAAAACGAACGGGTTCACCAATTCGTCTGTCTTTTACACTCAAAGCAATTTTCTCGATCATACTTTTACTCAAATCGCTATCTATATCTAAAGATGCGTCTCTAGTAATTTTGATCATGTGCGCCGAAATGCTTTGATAATCGAAAATATTAAAAATGCTACTTAAATTTTGACGAATGACATCATCTAAGAGAATAACATATTTTTTTTCGATATTTGACGGCAATACTACAAATCGGTTGATTGTTTTTGGAATTTCGATGACGGCATAACGTACTTCATTTTCTTTTTTCATGACTAATTTTACCGCCAAATAACCATAAGTATCTTTTAACAAAGGGAATTCGGCTAGGTCATTCAAAATAATGGTCACTAATTCAGGACTTACTCTTTGAATGAAAAAATCTTTCAAGTAGTTTTCCTGATCCTTATCTAAATCATTCTCGTTGATAATATAGATGTTCTCTTTTTGTAATTGATTTTCAATATCATTCAAAATATTCAAACTTTCTGATTGATGTTCAATTACAATTTCGGTAATTTCTTTGACTAATTGTTGTGCCGAAACACCGCCCAAATATTTCTCGCCAGAAATACCAGAAAGGCTTAATCTACGAATGGCTGCAAAGCGTACTCTAAAAAATTCATCTAAATTATTCGAAAAAATACCTAAAAAACGAAGTCTATCTAATAAAGGAACCGAATCATCGGCTGCTTCTTGCAATACTCGGGCATTAAAGGCTAGCCAACTTTTTTCTCTATCAATATATCTTTGTATCAAAATTTTATTTATTTATTTTAAATCTTTAGGGACTATAATTTTTAATGTTTTACCTTTTTGTATTGCCCCCCAATCCTCTACGTCAAATTGCAAAGAAACAAATCCAGATGTAGGGACATTTTCAATAAAAACATCCCCAAATTTATTAACAAAATTTGTAATTGCACCATTATGTCCAAAAAGAATTACATTATCAAAATCATTTTTACATGATTTGATAACTTTAGCCAATTGGTTTTCATCGAAAGTATACAAATCTTCTTTGTAAATAATACTTTCAATAGGATACGATAAATTTTGAGCAAAAATCAACGCTGTTTGTGAAGCACGTTCAGCCACACTACTCCAAAATAAATATGTTTTAGGCAAATATTTTGAAACATAACTAGACACTAAATGTGCCGCTTGCAGACCGTTTTTAGACAAAGGTCTATCTCTATCATTCAATGGAGCTTCCCAACTTGATTTTGCATGACGAACTAAGATTAAATTTTTCATGGTATTTAGGTTTATTTAGTTCTACTTCTCTTTCGTTTGAGGTTTTTTTAATATTAATAACCATCAAAGAACATTTTAGAGCATTAATTTACGACTATTTTCTTTTAGTCCTCAATGATTCAAATATAAATTAACAATTGTTTAATTTTTATTTGATAAGAACTCATAAATAGATGAATTCGAATCAAAAAAATGAAAATTTAATTAAATTTCTATCTACTTGATTTTGAATTAAATAAGAAATTATACGTAGGTATTAATTTATTAAAAAATCAAAACAGTAGCAAAAAATCAAATAATTATGACAAAAAAATGCGCTTCAACGATTTTTTAGGTTGTTGATAGAGAAAAAAAAGGGAATATTTTCTTTGTATCTAATTTTGATACGGTTAATCAATACATAAAACTTCTATAAAAAAATAATTTACAATGAAACTAATCATGCCTAAAAGAAAAATAAACCAACCTATTACCCCAAAGAATTCAAACTTCAAAAAAACCTCATTTTCCATCTTAGTTTCAATTACTCTTCTTTTTTCCTTAAGTAACTATGGACAAGAAATTATTGAATTAAAAAAATATATAAGTCAGTCAAAATTATCAGTAAACCCATCAACAGTTGCAGAATCCAAACACTTAAATGACTTAATTTCTGATTTGAATTCTTCTGTAATTATTAAAAAAGGAAATTTGAATACCTATTCAAATGCACCATTTATTAGAGCGGTTATTGATTCCTATTCTATAAATAAAATCCCTTCATCTACTACATATTTTAACAACGTAGAACTTCTTATTATTAGAATTGAAAAACCTGAAGATCTATCCATTTCAATAGACGAGTCAATCATTAATCAGTTCCCTAAACTAAAATATGTCTATTTCCTCTGTACCTACAATTGTACTTTCTCACAAATTGAAAACCTTGTTAAGTATAAAAACACAACAATAAAGTTTTTGTATTCAATTTCTATTCCCTCATAAAAACACCTAGATAAAATTCCAAAAACCATTGACATGAAAAAAAAATACTTAAATACTATTTTAAGCACGTTAAGCTGTTTAATGATGTTACTCATTGGCAGTATGGATCAAGTAAATGCACAAAACGTTAGTTTTGCAAAACGAGGTGTTTCTAGAACAATAAATGGGGATTTCCAGATGATTGGAAACACCAATCTTACATTAGTTAGCTACTCAGATAATACCAACAATAGTAATAATGATATGAAGGTAGTTGACATTGATGGTGATAATTCAACAACAAATTCTTCTTCTGCAACCTTAAATTTTTCCACAGAAAATGGTGCTGATATCAATCAAACAACCATTTTATTTGCTGGTTTGTATTGGTCAGGTCGAACTGACGAAGACGTTACTGATGCTCGTAAAAAACAAATAAAAATTAAAGGACCAACTGGAGGCTATGTAAATTATACCGCTTCTGAAATTAGATATCCTGGAACCGAAAACATGTATGTTGGATTTGTTGATGTCACTAGTTTAGTACAGTCCAAACGTAATGGATCCTATACGGTAGCTGACATTGCAGTTAGCACTGGAGATGGTGGATCTATTGGATATTATGGAGGTTGGGGAATGATAGTTGTATATGACAATCCAAAAATGAATCTAAGAGATATTTCCGTTTTTGATGGATACGCATTTATAGACGGTTCTGAAAAAACTAACTTTACCTTAGATGTTACAGGAATTAATACGCTAAAGTCAGGTGCTGTAAATATGAAAATAGGTTTAATGACTGGTGAAGGTGATGTTGATATTCCAGGAGATTATTTTGAAATAAAGAACCAAAGCAATGACTGGATAAGTTTAAGCCATCTAGATAATTCCACTTCAAATTTCTTCAATAGCTCGGTGTACCCTAGAGGGACTAGAATTCCTGATTTAAAAAACAACACAGGAGTAGATGTTAGTATGTTTACAATTCCGAATGTAAATAATTCAGTAATTAAAAACGAACAAACTTCTGCAACATTCCGATATGGTTCTGTACAAGATACTTACGTTATTTATTGCTTAACAACCTCTTCTGACGCCTATTTACCTGGAATTAAAATGACTAAAACCTGTACTCCAGGTTGTTATTCAACTATTGGCAGTCAATTAACATATCAATTTGATGTCAAAAATGATGGAAATGCACCACTTAATACAGTTGTTGTTACCGATCCGAAAACATCAACACCAGTATACTCCTCAGGTGATACTAATTCAAATAACATTTTAGATATAAACGAAACTTGGATATTTAAAGCAAATTATACGGTAACAGCTAATGATTTAAATAGTCTAAGTATAGTTAATACAGCAGAAGTTACTGCCAAAGATCCACAATCAATATCGGTCAAATCTACTACTAGTAATACCGTGTATAAGACAATAATTGCCAACGCAGGAATAGATCAAACGCAATGTGAAACTGCTACTGCAACACTTTCTGGAAACACGCCTGCTGTAGGAACTGGAACTTGGACTTTGGTAAGTGGAGCTGGATCCATTACATCGCCTTCTTCTGCAACTTCTGAAATAACAGGACTTGGCTATGGAGCAAATGTATTCCGTTGGACAATTAGCAATGGAACATGTACTGCTTCATCTGATGAGGTTACTATTACTAGATATAAAAATCCTTCAACTACCAACGCAGGAATAAATCAAACGCAATGTGAAACTGCTACTGCAACACTTGCTGGAAACACGCCTGCCGTAGGAACTGGAACTTGGACTTTAGTAAGTGGAGCTGGATCCATTACATCGCCTTCTTCTGCAACTTCCGGAATCACTGGCCTTGGCTATGGAGCAAATGTATTCCGTTGGACAATTAGCAATGGAACGTGTACTGCTACTTCTGATGAGGTTACCATTACTAGATATAAAAATCCTTCAACTGCCAACGCAGGAATAGATCAAACGCAATGTGAAACTGCTACTGCAACACTTGCTGGAAACACGCCTGCTGTAGGAACTGGAACTTGGACTTTAGTAAGTGGAACCGGATCCATTACATCACCTTCTTCTGCAACTTCTGAAATAACAGGACTTGGCTATGGAGCAAATGTATTCCGTTGGACAATTAGCAATGGAACATGTACTGCTTCATCTGATGAGGTTACTATTACTAGATATAAAAATCCTTCAACTGCCAACGCAGGAATAGATCAAACGCAATGTGAAACTGCTACTGCAACACTTACTGGAAACACGCCTGTTGTAGGAACTGGAACTTGGACTTTAGTAAGTGGAGCTGGATCCATTACATCGCCTTCTTCTGCAACTTCCGGAATCACTGGCCTTGGCTATGGAGCAAATGTATTCCGTTGGACAATTAGCAATGGAACATGTGCTGCTACTTCTGATGAGGTTACCATTACTAGATACAAAAATCCTTCAACTGCCAACGCTGGAATAGATCAAACGCAATGTGAAACTGCTACTGCAACACTTGCTGGAAACACGTCTGCCGTAGGAACTGGAACTTGGACTTTGGTAAGTGGAACCGGATCCATTACATCGCCTTCTTCTGCAACTTCTGAAATCACAGGACTTGGCTATGGAGCAAATGTATTCCGTTGGACAATTAGCAATGGAACATGTGCTGCTACTTCTGATGAGGTTACCATTACTAGATACAAAAATCCTTCAGCTGCCAGTGCTGGAATAGATCATACGCAATGTGAAACTGCTACTGCAACACTTACTGGAAACACGCCTGTTGTAGGAACTGGAACTTGGACTTTAGTAAGTGGAACCGGATCCATAACATCACCTTCTTCTGCAACTTCTGAAATCACAGGACTTGGTTATGGAGCAAATGTATTCCGTTGGACAATTAGTAATGGAACATGTGCTGCTACTTCTGATGAGGTTACCATTACTAGATACAAAAATCCTTCAACTGCCAATGCAGGAATAGATCAAACGCAATGTGGGAATGGAAATTTTACAGTTTCAGCAAATATTGCAACAGTAGGTATTGGGACATGGACAATAGAAAGTGGATCAGGAAGTATTGCTGATATCAATTCGGCTTCAACAGAAATTTTAAATATTCCAATTGGAACTTCAACCGTTTTAAAGTGGAAAATTGTCAATGGCAATTGTAGTACAGAGGACACCATAATATTGCATAATAATAATTGCTCCATCGACATCACAAAAGACGGTGTTTATGTAGATAGCAACAATGATGGAAAAACAAATGTAGGTGATATTGTTTTTTACAACTTTGTAATCAAAAACACAGGAAATGTAACATTGACTAATGTAACCGTTACTGACAATAATGCTATGATAAATGGTGGGCCAATTGCATCACTTGCTGTTGGAGCGTCTGACAGCACTACATTCTCAGGAACTCATGTGATTACCCAAGAAGACATCAACAAAGGATACGTTTATAACTTAGCTTTGGCTACTGCCAAAGATCCAAATGACAAACCAGTAACTGATACTTCTTCAGACCCAACGCCTTGTGCCACTTGTCCTAAAAATCCAGAGTGTGCGGATTGTACTATTACAGAATTGAATCAAAATCCAAGTATTGAGGTGGTAAAAACAGCAATTACAACAAGTTTTGCTAAAGTTGGAGATATAATCAATTATGTAATTACAGTTAAAAATAATGGAAACGTTAGTTTGAATCAAGTAATGGTTAAAGACCCATTAACAGGTTTAAATGCAACCATTGAAATATTAGCTACAGGTGAAACTCGAGAGTTTCCTCAAAGCTATATGGTAACACAAGAAGATTTGAACAAAGGTTCTGTGCTAAATATTGCCTCTGCTTCTGGCAAAGATCCTAAAGGAAATACTGTTTCTGATGAGGATAGCGAAATAGTTAGCGAAAAAGAAACTCCAATTGACGCTGTAAATGATACAGCTGGACCAATCGTAGGAGTAAATCAAATTACAACTAACGTAATTAATGTTTTCACAAATGACACATTAAACGGAACTGCTGTAAAGCCAAATGATGTGATACTTACAACAGACAATTCTAACCCATATTTACATTTAAACGAAGATGGCTCTGTTGATGTTTTAGCAAATGCACCGGAAGGGACTTTGATACTAAATTATCAGCTATGTGAAAAATTGAACACATCTAATTGTGATACTGCAACTGTTACCATTACAATTGTAAAACCAGTTATGACAGTTACGACTGAACCTATTTGTATCAATGATGTACCTTATTTAAAATACAGTGCAACAGCCGTAAACTTTACTCCTACAAACGGTGTTACTTTAACATGGATGGACAATACTAATAAAATCGTTAGTACAATGACTAATTTACCATTGAGCGGACAAGTTTTATGGCCTGGTGCTACCGTTGATGCAAATGGTATAGGAACAGACTGGCCTGGTTGGTTGCTGGTTGATAATAAATGGATACAAGCAGCGGATGGATTTGAAAACATAAGACCAACAGCGTCTGTGACTTTTGCTTTAAATCCTGAAGTAACTGTTATTTTAAATTATCCTCCTTCCGATCCATTCTGTACTTCAAGACCAACATTTAAAATTGATGCCGTTGATGATACAGCTGGGCCAATAAATGGTTTCTATGGAGAATCTAATATTTTAAATGTTTTCACCAATGATACATTAAATACAGTTGCTGTAAATCCAAAAGAGGTAAATTTAAAAGAAATAACAAACAGCTCTAATGGTTTATTGACTTTAAATAGTAATGGATTTGTGGATGTTAAACCAAATACACCTTCCGGAACCTATCAAATAACCTATCAAATTTGCGAAAAAGCAGATGCTTCTAATTGTGATACGGCTGTAGTAACTGTTACTGTTATAAATACACCTCCAGCTGCACCTCCAATTCCAATTTTCGCAGAGGATGATTTAGTAAAGAATGTAAATGGTGCTATTGGCGCTACAAAAATTCTTAATATTTTTACCAATGATGTTTTAGATAAAAAAACACCAACGCTAAATACTGTTACTTTAACCCTTGTTACTCCAGACCCAACAGGAAGTCTAACTTTAAACCTTGATGGTACTATAGATGTAAAAGCCGGTACTCCAGCAGGAACTTACACTTTTGTGTATCAAATTTGTGAAATCGGTAAACCAACAAATTGTGATACAGCTACAGTCACTGTGACCGTAATGTGTAATGATTTTACCAAAGTTTATGGCAAAATTACTAATGTAGATACCAATACTCCATTGTCTAATGTACCAATCACTTTAAAACCATTAAACGGAACTCCTGGACCAGTACTTTTCAGAGTTACTAAAGCAGACGGTTCATACTCTTTTGATAATATGGTGGCTGGAGAGTATGTTTTACAAGTTCAAGATGCCAACTTAAATAGTGCCTATGAGTTATTCAACACAACTCCTAGTTTCTTGATTATTAAAGTTGAAAAATGTAATTACTCAAAAAGCGACTTTGGTTACGGCAAAACAGATCTTCCAGTACTAGGAGACTTTGTCTGGTATGATTTGAATAATAATGGTAAACAAGATGAATGGTATGATGCTAATAATGATAATTTGGTTACTCAAAACATTCCTGACGCTAATGGTGTAATTGACTACAGCAAATGGGAATGGATTGATTTCAACGGTGATGGAAGTTACAAAGGGATTCAAAATATAGGAGAATTAAATGCTGCTGGTTTTGGAAACGGAACAACTAATGTTCCTAACATTTATATCACTGGTCCAAATGGTTTCTCAAGAACTGTTACTATGGGAATTCTTGGCTACTGGAGAACAAGACCGGCAGCTGGCGCCTATGGTGAGTACAGAATCGAAATCAAAGAAGAGCCTTTATTAGAAGCTGCATCACAAGCTATTGCTGCCACAGGTCTTGTAAAAGTGTTACCAACAAAGGGAGGCAAAGCAATTACAACAAAATCATATAAAACAAGTAGTTATATCGATTGTGGTACAACAACAAATAATGTCCTTTTTGCCACACTAACAGACCAAAAACGTGTAAATCTTGATATTGATTTTGGAATTAGTTGCAAAACCTTTACAGGAGTAGATGCTATTGATGATACATATAACTTAGTACAATGTAGTCAAACTGGTCTAATAGGAAATGTAATAACAAACAATGATTTGTTAAACGGAATAAAAGTGACTCCTACTGATATTAACTTTAAAATAATAACTGGTTCTAATCCATTCATAACATTTGACAGTACGGGTAATCTATCAATTTTAAGTGGAATTTCTACCGGAAAATATGTATTTACCTATCAAATATGCAACACCAAATATCCAAACGATTGTGATACAGCAACTGTTTCGATAGAGATTACTCCAATTCCTGCCATTGCCATCAATAGTTCTGCATGTAATGCTGATACTTCAGTGATAGATTTAAATACATTGTTACCAACCAATATACCTGCTGGTGGTACTTGGATAGACTCAAATAATTCATCAGCCTTAAAAGGCAATTTATTTTCAGCATATGAACTTGCTGTTGGTGATTATCAATTGGAGTATAAAATTACAAATGGAGATTGTCCCAATCGTGTTGTAATCAATATGAACGTTAACAATGATTGCAAAGTATTGGGCTGTGGAACAGTAATTATTCATAATGCCTTTACTCCAAATGGAGATGGATTAAATGAAATCTTCAAAATTGAAAATATTGACGACACGATATGTTATCCTGAAAATACTCTAGAAGTATATAATCGTTGGGGGGTACTGGTGTTTGAAACTAAAAATTACAATAATTCTACTAATAATTTTGATGGTGTTTCAAGAGGAAGAACAACAATTATGCAAGGTTCTGGATTGCCGACAGGTACTTATTTTTATATCTTGAACTATACCTCTTTTGACTCAAATGGAAATGCTGTTGAAAATAAAAAAGATGGATATTTGTATTTATCAAAATAAACCCATAATTTACTAATAATTAACACCATATAACAAAAACCTATTACCAACTGGATTCAAAAGAATTCAAATGCTAAAAAAAAATAAAGAATGAAAACAAAAAGTATCACTTTCATTATAATGTTACTAACTGTGGTGAGTTATGGTCAGCAAGATGCGCAATTTACGCAGTACATGTACAATACCATTAATATCAACCCCGCTTACGCAGGTAGCCGTGGTGTCATGAGTATTTTTGCCTTACATCGCACGCAATGGGTGGGTTTGGATGGAGCACCAACCACCAATACTGCCTCGATAAATACACCAATTAGC
>NZ_JAPZSU010000050.1 GCF_027531905.1 Flavobacterium sp.
CAGAGCAGAAAGAATTAACGGTGCAATTGAAGAGCTAAAACGAATCGGTAGAGGATATAGAAACAAGCAAAATTTTAGAACAGCTATTCTTTTTTTTCACGGTGACTTAAATGGATATTCACACAAAACCCAGTAGAACCATTGTTTTTATTTGTAACCTTTTGATTTTGAATTATTTTATAGTGTAATGGAACGAGATTTATAATGTGAAGTTTGGGTCAAATGTATTATTGAAGGTGTTTTTTCTTTAATAATTTGCGAATTTTATGTAAAAGTACTTTCTCAATTAATTCAAAAAAGGATGTTTAATCAAAAGGATTGGTAACGCTTTCGCTTAAAAAAAAGTAAATCCCAAAATAACACATAACATCAAGAGAAAGGCTTCTTGTCTTATGAGGCGTAGGTCCCGTAAGTGGTTGTGTTCAGATAAATACAAGGCCAAAAAAAGACAATCTCAAAATTTTGCAGGCCTTTTGTCATGTTAATTATCTGGTAGATTCTCTTTCTTTTAATTTAGTTTTAATTACTTTGGTTTGATAAGGCAAATTTTCTTCCTTAGATTCTAGACGATCAATCAATAATTGAGCCGCCACTTCTCCGATTTCAACGCCATGCTGACTTACTGTTGTCAAGCTTGGTGATAAACGTCTTGAAGCAAGAATTCCGTCAGCAAAACCAATGATGGATAATTCGTCTGGGATGCTTAATCCCTTCTTCAAACCAAATTTCAAAGCAGCAACAGAGTCGTCTTCGGCTAAAGCAAAAACACCATCAATAGTATTATTGGCATAAATCGCTTCTACTTTTTCATTAAGACCATCGCTAGAATCAGTTCTCAAAATGATATTCTCATTGATAGGTAAGTTGTTGTTCTTTAGGGCTTGTAAATACCCTTCAAGGCGTAGTTTGCCAATGCTTAAATTATCAATTGTTGAAATGAGTGCGATATTTTTACATCCTGAATTGATAAGATATTGAGTAGAATCAAGAGCTGAGTCAAAATCGTCTACAATAACTTTGTCGCAATCCAATTCGTCTGTTGTTCTATCAAAAAGAACGATTGGTGTACCTTCACTAATAATTTCTTTAAAATGATTGTATTCATGTTCTTTTTGTGCTTCCTCAGAAATAGACAAAACAAAACCGTCAATTGTTCCATTGCTTAGCATTTCTAAAGTATGAGCTTCTTTTTCTAAAGATTCATTAGAGATGCACATAATCACATTGTATCCGTTGTTATCGGCAACTTTCTCAATACCACTAAAGACTTTGGCGAAAAAGGAATTTAATATATTGGGGATAATAACGCCAATAGTTTTTGTCTTACGATTTTTAAGATTTAACCCAATTACATTAGGCTTGTAGTTTTTTAACTTGGCGTATTCTTTGATTTTTATCTTAGTTTGTTCACTAATTTCAGGACTATCATTAAGTGCTTTTGATACGGTGGAAACAGAAACATTCAGTTCTTTGGCAATTTGTTTTAGTGTAGCTTTTGCTTTCATAGGATAGAAAATAGTTTCAAGTTTTTGAATAATTATGGAAAAGAAGCATAATTATCAATTATACGCATTAAACAAGCGAAGATAGTCATTATTTTTGTTTTTTTTGTACTTAAAACACTTGATTTTTTGCAAAAAAAAAGATTTTCAACCATTTATATTTTAATGAGTAGCTTCTTAAAAATTAAAGTAGAATATTATCTTAAAATGAATATACGATTGATAATCAATGCAGAAAGCTTTGAAAAATAATCATTTAAGGTATTTGTATTTAAAATAATTAATTGTACTTTTGCAACCCCTTTATTGGGGATGGAATGTTTAATTAAAATTTATTATTGTGAACGCATTAAGCTACAAGACAATCTCAACAACAAAAGCCAATTCTACTAAAGAATGGATCGTTGTAGATGCAGACGGTCATAACTTAGGACGTCTTGCTTCAAAAGTCGCTATGATTTTGAGAGGTAAGTACAAACCAAGTTATACACCACACGTGGACTGTGGAGATAACGTAATTGTTATCAACGCAGAAAAAATTAACCTTACAGGGAACAAAATGGATGACAAAATTTACATGCGTCATACAGGTTACCCAGGAGGGCAAAGAACTTTAACTGCTAAAGTTTTACAATCTAAAAACCCAGCGTTATTAGTGGAGAAAGCAGTAAAAGGGATGTTACCTAAAAATAAATTAGGAGCTGAACTTTTCAGAAATTTAAATGTTGTTGTAGGAGCTGAGCATAAACAAGGTGCTCAAAAACCTAGAACTGTTAACCTTAACGATCTTAAGTAATGGGAGTTATTCACAAAATCGGTAGAAGAAAAACCGCTGTTGCACGTGTTTATGTTTCAGAAGGAACAGGAGTAATCACTGTAAACAAAAAAGAATTCGCAACTTACTTCCCAACTGCTACTTTACAGTACAAAGTAATGCAACCAATGTCTATGACAGAAAATGCATCAAACTTTGACGTAAAAGTAAACGTTTATGGAGGTGGTGTAACTGGTCAAGCAGAAGCTGTAAGAATGGCAATTGCTCGCGCAATGTGTGAAGTAAATGCTGAAAACAGAGGAGTATTGAAACCAGAAGGTTTATTAACAAGAGACCCAAGAATGGTTGAACGTAAGAAATTCGGTCAGAAGAAAGCTCGTAAGAGATTCCAATTCTCTAAACGTTAATATTGCCTGTCTTGTGCAATACGTACAAGACTTCGTTTATTTATTGAATTTAAAAACAATGTTGTTGTTGTCCCGATGCGTCGGGAAATTAGTTTAGCATCTAAATGTAAGTAGCCGATTTATCGCCATTCGTACATTGCTAATCAACAGAACGTAAACTAGTACAAAAAATGTCAAACAAAGTAGAAGTAAAAGAATTACTAGAAGCAGGTGTTCATTTTGGACACATGACTAGAAAATGGGATCCAAATATGGCTCCTTATATTTATATGGAGCGTAATGGAATCCACATTATCAATCTATATAAAACTGCAGCAAAAATTGAAGAGGCTAATGAAGCATTGAAAAAAATCGCTGCATCAGGTAGAAAAATATTATTTGTTGCTACCAAAAAACAAGCAAAAGACATCGTAGCTGAAAAAGCAAAAGCTGCAAACATGCCTTACATCACTGAAAGATGGCCTGGTGGAATGTTAACAAACTTTGTTACTATCCGTAAAGCGGTTAAAAAAATGTCTTCTATCGACAAGATGAAAAAAGACGGAACTTTTAACACACTTTCTAAAAAAGAGCGTTTGCAAGTAGATCGTCTTCGTGCTAAATTAGAGAAAAACTTAGGTTCAATCGCTGATATGTCTAGACTACCTGCAGCATTGTTCGTAGTAGATATCAAAGCGGAACACATCGCAATAAAAGAAGCTCAAAAATTAAACATTCCAGTTTTTGCAATGGTTGATACAAACTCTGATCCACGTGAAGTAGATTATGTTATCCCTGCAAATGATGATGCTTCTAAATCAATTGACAAAATTTTATCTTTAGTTACTACTGCTGTAATCGAAGGCCTTTCTGATAGAGGTGCTGAGAAAGAAGTTGAAGCTGCTCCTGCTACCGAAGAAGTAGCTCCTGAAGCTCCAGCAACTGAAGAATAAATCAAATTTTAAATTCCAAAACTTAAATTCCAAAATCCAAAATCAGAAAATTAACTTTCTGATAAAGTTGGAATTTGGGATTTGAGAATTGGAATTTTTACTTTTAACATTTAAATACAAAATATTATGGCAACAATTACTGCTGCAGACGTAAATAAATTAAGAACAATCACAGGTGCAGGTATGATGGACTGCAAAAAAGCCTTGGTTGAAGCAGAAGGAGATTTTGATTTAGCTATCGAAAACTTACGTAAAAAAGGACAAAAAGTAGCGGCTAACCGTTCTGATAGAGAATCTACAGAAGGAGCTGTTATTGCTGTTGTAAATGCTGAAAAAACTGCTGGTGTTGTAGTTTCATTGAACTGTGAAACTGACTTCGTAGGTAAAAACGAATCTTTCGTAAAATTAGCGCAAGATTTAGCTGCTTTAGCATTAAACTTCAACACTAAAGAAGAATTATTAGCTGCTGATTTCAACGGAATTACTGTTGCTGAAAAATTAATTGAGCAAACAGGAGTTATAGGAGAGAAAATCGAAATTGGTGCTTTCGAAAGATTAGAAGGTGCTTTCATCGGTTCTTACATCCACGCTGGTAACAAAATTGCTACTTTAACTGCTTTATCTAAAAACATTGAAGGAGCTGATGAAGTGGCTAAAAACATTTCTATGCAAGCAGCTGCAATGGCACCTATCGCTCTTAATGAAGACGGTGTTGATGCTGAAACTATCGCTAAAGAAATTGAAATTGCAAAAGACTTATTACGTCAAGAAGGTAAGCCAGAAGCAATGTTAGACAATATCGCTAAAGGTAAATTAGCTCGTTTCTTTAAAGACAATACTTTAGTAAACCAAGATTATATTAAAGACAGCAAATTAAGCGTTGCTGCTTATGCTAAATCTTTAGATAAAGATCTTATTGTAACTGGTTTCAAAAGAGCTGCTTTAGGGTAATAAACTATTGATTTTACTCTTGTACTATCAAACAAAAGTCCCAACTTTAATAAAGTTGGGACTTTTTATTTACAGCTAAGTAATCAGAATAAAATAATGTCGTATTTTATTGTTTATATGTAGTTAAATTTGTATATTTATCTCATTATGAGATATGTAACCCTAAAAAAAGAAGAGATTGAAGTGTTAGAACACCTTCATCAAAAAAGCCCTAATAATACAGTTAGAAAACGTAGCCAGTGCCTTGTTTTATCACATCAAAGACACAAGATTAAAGACTTGGCTTGTATTTTTAAAGTCAGTCGCAGAACTATTGAACGTTGGTTTGATGGTTGGGCTGAAATCGG
>NZ_JAPZSU010000042.1 GCF_027531905.1 Flavobacterium sp.
TAGTTATGATGACTATTTTTGGGTGGGAGCTTCTTATCGTTTTTTGAACGACCAAATTGGTAAGCCATTAAATATTGGTCCCATGGCTGGATTCAAAAAATCTAATTTTTATTTTGGGTATTCCTATCAACTTACCTTAAATGAATTTTCGGGATACAACTCAGGAACCCACATGGTTACTTTAGGGTTAGACTTTTTACAAGGCGTTAGTAATTGTCCGTGTACCCAAAATCCCGTTCATGACTAATTAAAGTTATAACCTTACTATTGAGCCCTTTTCGTTTTTTGGAGAGGGCTTTTTTATTTGGTTTAATCGTTTAATTGTTTAATTGTTGAACTGTTTAATCGTATAATCCGCCTAAAACCCAACACCTAAAACCCAACACCCAACACCTAACATCCAACCCCCAACACCCAATACCCATCACCCAATACCCATCACCCAACACCCATCACCCAACACCCATCACTCAATACCCAACCCCACTTCCTATAACCGATTAACAATTTAATTGTGTAATTTTTAGATTTACATCGATTTCGTTATTAATTAGTTATTTTTTAATGGGAAGCACTAGAAATCAAAATTGCAAAATAGCGTATCTTTGTGGGACTTTAGTAATTTTTAAATTAAATACAACTATAATGAAAACTTTAAACGATTTCAATTTCAAAGATAAAAAAGCAATTATTCGTGTCGATTTTAATGTGCCTCTAGACGACAATTTTAATGTCACAGATGTTACTCGAATTGAAGCTGCAAAACCTACGATTGATAAAATCTTAGCCGACGGTGGAAGTGTTATTTTAATGTCTCACTTAGGAAGACCAAAAGGGGCAGAGGACAACTATTCGTTGCGCCATATTGTGGCTAAGGCCACGGAAATTTTGGGCGTTCCGGTTCAATTTGCAACCGATTGTATTGGAGAACCTGCTACAAGTGCAGCGGCTGCTTTACAACCAGGGCAAGTGCTATTGTTAGAGAATTTACGCTTTTACAAAGAAGAAGAAGCGGGCGATGTTGATTTCGCTAAAAAATTAGCTGATTTGGGAGACATCTACGTAAATGATGCTTTTGGAACCGCTCACCGTGCTCATGCTTCGACTACAATCATAGCTCAATTTTTTCCAACTAGTAAATGTTTTGGAATGTTATTGGCTAAAGAAATTGAAAGTTTGAACAAAGTATTAAAGAACAGTGAGAAGCCAGTAACGGCCGTATTGGGAGGCTCTAAGGTGTCTTCTAAAATCACAGTTATCGAAAATATTTTAGATAAAGTGGACCACATGATTATTGGTGGTGGGATGACCTTTACTTTTGTGAAAGCCTTGGGTGGTACTGTTGGAGATTCTATTTGTGAAGATGACAAACAAGAATTGGCATTGGAGATTTTGCGTTTAGCGAAAGAAAAGGGAGTACAAATTCACATTCCTGTAGATGTGGTGGCAGCCGATGCTTTCTCTAATACAGCTGCTACACAAATTGTAGATGTTAGAGAAATTCCTGATGGATGGCAAGGTTTGGATGCAGGTCCAAAATCATTAGAAAATTTCAAGAAAGTTATTTTGGAGTCCAAAACGATTCTTTGGAATGGCCCCTTAGGAGTTTTTGAGATGCCTACTTTTGCCAAAGGAACGATTGCTTTAGGCGATTACATTGCTGAGGCTACTGCTAATGGTGCTTTTTCATTAGTAGGTGGTGGCGATTCAGTGGCTGCTGTAAAACAATTTGGCTTCGAACACAAAGTAAGTTATGTTTCTACTGGTGGTGGCGCCATGTTAGAAATGTTAGAAGGAAGATCCTTACCAGGAATTGCTGCTATTTTGGAATAAGCTACAAGAAAGCCTTTCAAAAATTGCATTACTATTTGATTAATCCTACTTTAACATATTTTTTTGTATAAAAAAGGATCATAAAACCATAAATATTGTATATTTAACAATATTTATGGTTTTTTTTAGCTGTAACCAATTATTTTTGTAAAATCGATTGGTTAACCTGCTGAAATTAAACACATTGAAATCAAATTTTATGAGTCTTAAAAATGCCACACTAAGCTTATTGTTTCTAATTTCCTCTGCTGTTTTTTCGCAGCAAGTTGATGATATAAAACCCATCCAAGCTGCTCCGACACCACTTTCTTATTTAGATTCTATCAAGCAAACTTTTGTCCGACATTCTATCACAGAACAAGTCGATAGTTTATGGATGAAAGAGTTGACAAATCTTGACATTTATGAAGACTTAACTAAAGATATTCAAACCCTAAATACAGATCAAAGTGTCGATTTTGAATTGCCTACCGAATTATTAAAACAGCGTTTAGCGGCAATGGATGCTAAGTCGCCTTTTCATATTGAATACAATCAAGGATTAGAAAATTTAATCAAAAGCTTTTTGAAAAAGAGGAAAAAAGCATTTGCAAGATTAATGGCGACTTCTGAATATTACTTTCCTATTTTTGAAGAAGCATTAGCCAAGAAAAATATTCCTTTAGAAATAAAATATTTAGCCATAGTAGAATCTGCCTTAAATCCAAAAGCGGTTTCTAGAGTTGGTGCAACAGGGCTTTGGCAGTTTATGTACCATACAGGTAAACAATATAACTTACGGATTGATTCCTACGTTGATGAGCGGTCGGATCCTTTGAAATCCTCCGAGGCAGCGGCACAATATATGGCCAATATGTACCCTTTATTTAATGACTGGGATTTGGTGTTGGCCTCTTACAATTCAGGGCCAGGAAATGTGACTAAGGCGATACGGCGATCGGGCGGTCAACAAACGTTTTGGGACATTAAAAAACATTTGCCACAAGAAACTCAAGGCTATGTTCCCGCTTTTTTAGCTACGATGTACCTGTATGAATACCATAAAGAACATGGCATTAAACCGGAACGTGCGACTTTCAAACACTTCGAAACGGATACAATTCGTATTCAAAAAGAAATCTCTTTCAAGCAAATTGCTGATTTAATTGATATTCCTGTAGTTGAATTGCAATTGTTGAATCCTTCCTATAAAATGAATGTTATTCCTGTTTATGGCGATCAAGCCAATTATTTGCGATTGCCACAAAACAAGATTGCCATTTTTACTTCTAATGAAGATAAAATATATGCCTATGTTGCTCATGATAATAGTCAGCGTAGACAACCATTACAATGGTCAAAATCTGCTTTGGCAGCTAGAGGAAAAGCGACAGATTCTTCGGACGTGGCTACTATCAATGAATGGTATAAAATCAAAAAAGGAGATAATTTGAATAGCGTTGCAGCTGATTATAAGGTTGCCGTTGCTGACCTTAAACGTTGGAATGGAATCAAAGGGAATTCGGTTCCTTTAGGTAAAATATTAAAAATTAAAACAGTACGTCCTGGAGTAGAAACCAATCCGATAGCTGTTGCTAGTACTGCCGTTGCTGGAGTTAAATCGGCAGAAAAAGTAAAGGAAACGCAATTAGACTCGTTGTTAGTTTCTCCAAATGCAACTCAATATGTCGTCCAGAAAGGGGATAATTTGAATAGCATCGCTCGTAAATACAATGTTTCAGTAGAAGATTTGCGTTCTTGGAATCCAACGACAGCCAGCAATTTGAAACCAGGAATGAGTTTTCAGGTAGGAACTGCTACTGCCGTTGCCGTACAAGATGGAATAAAACCAGAGTTAAAAGACATCACTTATACAGTGGTTGAGGGTGATAATTTAGGAACTATTGCCAAGAAATTTGGAACAACATCGGCAAATTTAATAGCATGGAATACTATTTCTAAAAATAAATTGCAGGTGGGAACCGCTTTGATTGTTGCAAAAAATGAGATTGCTATTATCACCAATAACGCTACTGCCAATTCTTTTAAAAAGAAAGAATTGTTTCCGACAACAAAAGCGAAAAACGTCTCGAATGATTACTATGTAAAAAAAGGAGATTCTCTTTATAGCATCTCTAAAAAATATCCTGGCGTTACTATTTCTGATTTAGAGAAGTGGAATGGTATAACCGGTAATGATTTAAAACCTGGAATGAAGTTGAAAATAAACGGATAATACTATAAATTAGTTACATTTGGGTTTTGATTTATAAGATAAAAATTATGAATAAAGCCCATTTTTTATGCCTTTTAGTTTCGTTAGTTTTGTTTTCTTGCAATAAGAAGCAAGCGCCATTATTACGTGAATCGGTTGGTAAAATCAATACGATTGCCGTGATTATGAACGATGCTTTATGGAATGGAGAAGTGGGAGATTCGCTTAGAAACAAACTTGCGGCTCCAGTTTTCGGACTGCCTCAGGAGGAACCCTTATTTACCATTAATCAATATCCGGATAAATTAGTAGAAGGATTTGTCACCGATAGTCGTACCATTGTAGTGGTTAAAAAAGGCGTAACGACCAGTTTTGAAATCAAAAAAAATCAATATGCTACCCCGCAAACCGTTTTTCATCTCACAGGAACTACGAATGATACGCTTTTGTATTTATTAGAAAAGCACAGCGCAGAAATGATTCGGTTAATTAAAAAAGGCGAAATCCAAGCCAATCAAAAAAGTAACCGTGAATCGTTATTGGATCCCAAAATAATAGAGAACAAATTCCATATTCGCTTGGATGTTCCCTCAGATTTTGAATATGCATTACAAAAACCTCGATTTATTTGGTTAAAAAAAGAAATTGTGAGTGGAAGTATGAGTTTGTTGCTGTATCAGGTTCCTTTGAATACCATCCAAACCCCAAACCCCATTACTTCTATTATCCGAATGCGAGATTCCATCGGGAAGTTATATATCAAAGGGAGAGAAGAACAAACGCCCATGATTACAGGCGAGGGGTATGCTCCGTATTGGTTTACTATAAAATTAGATCATCGCCCCACCTTTGAAACTAAAGGGACTTGGGAATTAAAAAATGACTTCATGTCTGGTCCCTTTATCAATTATGTTATTTTTGATAAGGAGTATAACCGAATCATGGTGTTAGAAGGCTTTTGTTATTCACCCGCTGACGAAAAAAGAGAGGTGATGTTTGCGTTAGAATCGATTATTAAATCAGTTAAAATAAGTAAAAGAAAACATAAGAATTGATATGGAAGTACATTGGGAAATAAAACCGTTTGCAGCATTGACTGTTGATGAGTTGTATGATATTTTAAAATTGAGAAGCGAAATTTTTGTAGTAGAGCAAAATTGTGTCTATTTGGATTTGGACGGAAAAGATAAAAAAGCCCTACACCTTTTTGGAATTTATGAGGATAAAGTTGTAGCTCATGCTCGATTACTCTCTCCAGGGATTAGCTTTCCCGAAGCCTCAATTGGTCGAGTAGTGGTCGATTCCAATTATCGCGATAAAAAATGGGGTCATGAATTGATGCAAAATGCTATTGCAGGAATTGCAACTCACTTTAACGAAACAGTGATTACGATTGGCGCTCAATTGTACTTGAAAAAGTTCTACGAAAGTCATGGTTTTGTACCCATTAGCGAGATGTATTTAGAAGATGACATTCCGCATATTGAGATGAAAAGGGGGTGATAATATAAATTTTGAAACATTACCTGCTTTAAACGATTGCTGTTTTTTGGTATACCAAGGTCAGTCGAGAAGCGGTAATGGTTATCCACTGCACTCAAACTGACATTAGACTTGTTTTTAAACTAGAGTTTTGTTTTTTAAACATTAAGAGAAAAAATTAATGGGTTAAAACCAACTTATAGGACTTTAAATTTCTTATATGGTTCAAAATTTTAGACATTGACTTAAATATTATATGTCTAATATGTTTAAGAATAGATGCTAATTTTTATTGGGTATTTCTTTTTACAACTTCAAAATGCTATTGTACTCCGCCGAAGCATTCAACAGGCTTACTGCTTTTTTGATTTCGGGATTGCTTTTGATGTAGTATTGGTACAATCCTTCTTGGTATTGGTAGCGTTTGATAATTTCGTCTAGCAATAAATTTTTAATTTCTTTTTGATTTTTGTCCAAAGCATTCCATTCACTTTTTTGAATAGCATTCAATAATTGTTGGTATTCCGCAGTAATGGTTTCGTCTATTTTTTCTTTTTTGGCAGCAGCCAAAGTCTTTTTTAAATTCAACTCAGTTTCCGTATCCAAATTGAATTTTTTGGTTTTCAAAAATTGTTTGAAATCAGTGTAATCCGCATCGGTGATGGTGGGGATAGTGTTGCCTAAATTTGGATTTTTGTAATAATAAGTGGTTGCAAAATCAAATATAGCCTCGTTTCTCAGGACTGCATTGGCCACGGCGCTTACTTGCGTTTCTGCTAATTCAATATCAGGCTGAATGCCTCCTCCGTCGTATACGGTTCTTCCCTTTCTGGTTTTAAACGCATTATAATTTTTTTCTTCTGTACGCGTAGCTACTCCATTTTTATCTTTTCGTGTATAATCTAAAGCTTGGATGCAACGTCCAGAAGGCGTGTAGTAACGAGAAATAGTTACTTTTACCTGTGTTCCAAAAGACATATCGATAGGACGCTGTACCAATCCTTTTCCAAAACTGCGACTGCCTAAAACTACCGCACGATCCAAATCTTGTAACGCTCCTGCCACAATTTCAGAAGCCGAAGCACTTTTTCCGTTGACAATGATGACCAATGGAATGTTTAAATCTACTGGTTCGCGAGTTGTTTTATAGGTGTTGTTGTATTTTTCTACTTTCGATTTGGTAGTTACTATAGTTTCGTTTTTTGGCACAAACAAATTGCAAATATTTACCGCTTCATTCAGCAGTCCACCCGGATTGTCTCTTAAGTCTAAAACGATATGTTCGGCGCCTTCTTTTTTGAGTTGTTCCAAAGCATCTTTTACTTCTGTGGAGGCTTTTTTGGTGAAATGAGTCAATACAATATAACCCGTTTTTGCATCAATTTTCCCGAAAAAAGGCACCGATTTGATTTCCACTTCGTCCAAAACCAATTGGGTGCTAAGTGTTTTTCCTTGACGAATATATTTAATGTCAATCTTTGTGTTTTTAGAACCTTTGAGCAATTGTGACGCATCGTCTTTGAAGTCTTTCAGCACGACATCGCCAATTTGAATGATAGCATCTCCAGCTTTAAGACCCGCTTTGTCCGCAGGGAAATTTTTATAGGGTTCTTTGATAATCAATTGGTCTTCCTTGCGACTGATTAACGCACCAATTCCGGTATATTCACCCGTATTATTGATTTTGAATTTCACCACATCTGCTTCATTAAAGTAGTTGGTGTAGGGGTCCAAACTCGCCAACATTCCTTTAATAGCCTTATCCATCAAATCACCTGGATTAGTCTCATCTACATAATTAGAGTTGACTTCTTTAAAAAGAGTCGTAAATATTTCTATTTGCTTGGCAATTTCAAAGAAATCATTCTTGAAACTTACCCCAACAAACAAAAAGGCAGAAGCCAAAACTGGAATGATGTATTTTTTTTGGAAAAATGCGTTCATAAGGAAAGCGTTGGTTTATAAATAGACCTCTAAATTAGTAATAAAACAGGAATAATTAAGGGAATACGTTTTTTTAGGACAATTCGGTGCTAGACGAATCGGTAACTTTAGCTCCGTTAGCTTTTTTTTGAGCTTGTTGTGCTACAAATTTTTCAAACAATTGAATCGTTTTAGTATTGATTTCATCGAAAGACAAACGCTCTTTGGTTTGGTAAAAAAACATAAAAGCAAAGGGTTCATCCAAATGCGGAATCAGTAAATGCTTGTTTAATCGATAAGTTTCTCTCAGTACGCGTTTGAAGTAATTGCGATCTACGGCTTTCTTGAAGTATTTTTTAGAAACCGAAACACCCATTTTTATTTGCTGTGTGGTTTCTTTTTTCTCTTGGCAATATACCAATCGCAAAGGATATTTCGATACCGATTTACCTTCGGTGAATAATAATCCGATGGTGATTTTGCTTTTTAGTTTTTCTTCTTTTGGGTAATTAAAATTCATTGCATTCGAAAAAGTGGGGTAATCTTAGCGAGCAAAGGTACAATTAAACCCCAAATGGATTATTGTTTAGGATTTAAATCGTATTAAAAAAATTTAATTCGTACTTTTGACCTTTTATTACACTAACATGCAAAAAATAATTTCGTACCCCTTATCCGTTATTTACTATTTGTGTTTTGGGCTTTGTTTGGTAATTTTTCATCCTATTCAATGGATTTGTTTTAATGTATTTGGTTACCAAGCCCACAAAAAAAGTGTCGATTATTTGAACTTCTTTTTGGTAAAATGTACTAATATCTTGGGCACTACTTACCGATTTGAGAATTTGAATAGCATACCTAAAAATGTTCCTCTGATTGTTGTAGCCAATCATCAAAGCATGTATGACATTATAGCAATTATATGGTACATGCGTCGTTATCATTGCAAGTTTGTTAGTAAAAAAGAATTGGGTAGCGGAATTCCAAGTGTGTCATATAATTTACGTCATGGTGGATCGGTTTTAATTGATAGAAAAGATCCGAAACAAGCCATTCCAACGATTAAAGGCTTGTCTGAATACATAGAAAAAAATACTCGATCAGCCGTAATTTTCCCTGAAGGAACCCGAAGTAAAACAGGTAAGCCCAAAGAGTTTGCGCAAAGCGGATTAAAAATATTATGTAAGTATGCACCTTCCGCTTATGTGGTGCCTATTACAATAAATAATTCCTGGAAGATGGTGCGTTTTGGTGCTTTTCCGATGGGTTTAGGAAATCGTTTAACGTTTACCATTCATGAGCCCATGGCGGTCAAAGACTATGCTTTTGAAGAATTAATTCAGAAAACAGAAGCCGCAGTTGTAAGTAAAATTCAATTTTAATAAATAAATAGCATGTCAATAAAAAACATCCGATTAGAAGTGATGCAGTTTTTAGAAAAAAACGTCGATAGTTTTGTGGATCAATTTCTAATTCCGGTAGAAAAAATATGGCAACCTTCTGATTTTTTGCCAAATTCTGAGAGCAATACTTTCTTGGAAGAAGTAAAAGAATTAAGAGAGATTGCCAAAGATTTACCTTATGATTTTTGGGTTGCTTTAGTAGGCGATACCATTACCGAAGAAGCTTTACCAACTTATGAATCTTGGTTGATGGAAGTGGAAGGAGTAGATAATCAAGAGCGCAATGGCTGGTCCAAATGGATTCGTCAATGGACAGGGGAAGAGAACCGTCATGGAGATTTATTGAACAAGTATTTGTATCTATCAGGGCGTGTAAACATGCGCGAGGTTGAGGTTACTACACAGCATTTAATCAACGACGGATTTGATATAGGAACAGGTACTGATCCGTATAAGAACTTTGTGTACACAAGTTTTCAAGAGTTAGCTACTTATGTTTCGCACAATCGCGTGTCGCAATTGGCTAAAAATTTTGGAGATAAAAAATTGTCTAAATTATGCAAAATGATTGCTGGTGACGAAATGCGTCATCATTTGGCTTACAGTGAATTTGTAGATCAAATTTTTAAAGTAGATCCTAGCGAGATGATGTTAGCTTTTCAATACATGATGAAGCAAAAAATTGTAATGCCAGCTCATTTTTTAAGAGAATCTGGTCAAAAAATCAGCTCAGCTTTTGAACAATTTTCTGATTCAGCTCAGCGAATTGGTGTCTATACTGCCACAGATTATGTGGAGATTATGCAAAAATTAATTGAGAAGTGGGAAATTGATAAAATAGGAGGATTGACAGACGAAGCCGAAAAAGCAAGAGATTATTTGATGAAATTACCTTCCCGTATGGCTAAAATTTCTGAACGATTGGTAATTCCAGCAGAGTCTTATATCTTTAAATGGGTAGAACCTGCAAGATTGTAATCCTTAATTTTGAACTATTTTAGATTGAAAATAAGATCATAAAGAGAACTGATTTTTGAGGATACAACCTTTAAAAATCAGTTTTTTTATAAAAAAACACCCCAAATGAATACCGCTAAACTAATTCACGATACGATTCTTTTTGTAAAACAAACCCTTGCCGATGCAGAGGGAGGACACGATTGGTTTCATATAGAAAGGGTGTATAAAAATGCTTTACTCATAGCCAAATCGGAGTCTTGTGATACACTAGTTGTTCAGTTAGGTGCTTTACTGCATGATATTGCCGATAGTAAATTTCATGGAGGCGACGAAACCATAGGTCCAAGAACGGCGAGGAATTTTTTGGAATCGCAACACGTAGCCGAAGAAGTAATTGTGCATGTAGTGCAAATCATTGAAAATATTTCATTTAAAGGCGGCAAAACCAAGCGCAAGTTCTCTTCTATAGAACTGGATATTGTACAAGATGCTGATCGTTTGGATGCTATTGGTGCTATTGGAATTGCCAGAGCGTTTAATTACGGAGGATTCAAAAACAGAGCATTGTACAATCCTGAGATAGCTCCCAATTTGCAGATGACTAAGGAAGAATATAAAAACAGTCAAGCGCCAACCATCAATCATTTTTACGAGAAATTATTGTTGCTCGCTGATAAAATGAATACGAAAACCGGTGCAGCATTAGCAGCGAAAAGACATAAATATATGGAAAACTTCTTGTCTCAGTTTTATGCCGAGTGGGAAGGTGAAATCTAGTGCTCAGTTGGCAGTTATTAGTGTTCAGTGGCTAAAGTACAGCAATAAGGTAAAACCAAAGAACAGCACATATTACTTATTTTCGCTGGCTTTTAATTCCAGTATAACATCCGATGCATTTTTAAAAGTAGGCTCGCTTTCTGTCAAACTTCCTGCTCTTTTTTTGTTCAATTTGAATGTCAAATCCATTTCTGAAGTAAAAAGTAAGGCGGTCAAAAAGGGATTATTCATGTACGGACTCAACACGAAAAAGGCTTCTTCTAACGAATGGAAACTTTCTATTTCTTCGGTTTTGTAACGCGCAATTATTGAAAACTCTAAGGTGTTTTGGGCGGTTATAATAGGTCGAGCATAAATGTTTTTTAACTCGGTATCCCCAATGGTTTTGGCCAAAGTCAATTTAGCAAAAGTACGATCTTCGATACTCGCGATTACTTTTTGCCAAAATTCAGTAAATATAGGTTGGAAGGACATAGGTTGTAGTGTTTTATAGATTAAAGGATATAATCCCAAAAATTTTGACTGTGAATGACTGCTGTTGTTTTTGGATGATACTTTTCGGTGAAGGATTTGGTAAATCGTACTTTTTGATTGGGATTGTATTTAATTTCAAAAGCTTCAATTTCGGTATTTTTTAGTTCCAAATAATCGATTTCGGCTTGTTGTGTATTGCGCCAAAAATAAGTGTCTTTGAACTGATTTTCATAGATTAACTTTTTCTTTCTTTCGCTAATTATAAAGTTTTCCCAAAGGGCACCGATATCGTCACGAAGTTCAATAGGATTGAAATTTTTGATGATTCGATTGCGAAGCCCATTGTCCCAAAAATAGACTTTTCTTCCTTTTTTAAGCTCATTATCTTGGTTTTTGCTGAAAGCAGGTAAGCTAAAAACAATGAAATTTTTTTCTAAAATATCAATGTATTTTTCAACGGTCAGGCGACTTATTCCTAATTCATTTGCCAAAGAACTGTAATTAATTTCGCTGCCAATTCTATACGCTAACATTTGAACTAAACGTTGTAAGGTGGCTGATTTTTTTATGCCATCTAAGTTCAAAATATCTTTGTATAAAAAACCATCAACTAAATCATTGAGTATCTTTTCTTCCTGACCAGGATGATTTACTACTTCAGGATAATAACCAAATACTAATCGATGAGGTACTAAACGGGTTTCTTCAATAAAATTAGTGTGCTTTACCAATTCAGCAAAGTTTAATGGGAAGAGTTGCAGTTCCTCTTTTCTTCCCATCATAGATTCTTTGGTTTTGTCAGCGAGTTCAAAAGCACTACTGCCCGAAGCGATGACTTGAATTTCTGGAAAATTATCCACCATTCTTTTAATCAAAAGCCCAATATTGTGAATCATTTGAGCCTCGTCAATTATTAGCATAGTGTTATTTCCTATCAATGCTTTTAGTCGGTCGGAGGTGATGTTTTCTAATAGCAATTGGGTATCGGGTTCATCGCCATTTAGCCATAAATAAGAATGATTTTTAACCGTGTTTTTGATCAAAGAGGTTTTGCCTACTTGCCTTGCCCCAAATACTACTATGGCTTTTCCTTTGAAAAGTAAAGTATCAATGGCAGGTTGTTGGCTTCTTTGTATCATTTATCAATCCTTTTGAAGGTACAAATATATCATAATTTGACATTCAAATATCAAAAAAATACAATAATATGATATTTGAATGTCAAAAAAATATAATAATATGATATTTTGAATATTAAAAAGATCCTGTTTTAGAAAACTGATCACTAATAACTGAACACTGCTAACTTATTTACTTCCCTGTAAAATTGGCTTTTCTTTTTTCTAAGAAAGCGGTCGTTCCTTCTTTAAAATCAGCTGTTCCGAAGCATTTTCCAAAGTTTTTGATTTCGATTTCGAAACCATTTTTGCCGTCTTTATAATTGGCGTTGATGGCTTTTATAGCTCGACCAATGGCAAAAGGAGAGTTTTTCATGATTTTTTGAGCAATTCCTTTGGTAAAATCCAACAATTCTGCTTGAGGCACTACATGATTAACTAATCCGTATGATTTAGCTGTTTCGGCGTCGATCATACTGGCGGTCATAATCAATTCCATAGCGCGGCCTTTTCCAATGAGTTGTGGTAAACGTTGTGTCCCTCCGTATCCTGGAATTACTCCTAAGGAAACTTCTGGAAGTCCCATTTTGGCATTGTCTGAGGCAACTCTAAAATGACAAGACATAGCCAATTCTAATCCACCGCCCAAGGCAAAACCGTTAATAGCAGCGATTACCGGTGTTTTTAAATTTTCGATTAAATCGAATAATTTTTCTTGTCCTTCGCTAGCCAGTTGGGCACCTTCTTCAATGGTAAAATGAGCAAATTCAGAAATATCGGCACCTGCTACAAATGCTTTTTCACCACTTCCTGTTAAAAGGATAACTTGAATTTCCTTGTTTTTTCCCAATGTTTTTATGGCTTTGTGCAGGTCGTTTATCGTGTCAATATTCAAAGCATTTAACTTCGAAGGGCTGTTAATGGTAAGGGTTGCGATGTTATTCTCTAGTTCAATTAAAATATTTTCGTAGTTCATTGTTTTGTTATTTAAGATTGGATAATAGGCAAAGTCACTTTAAAAGTAGTGCCTTTTCCTAATTGTGTATCAAAGGTAATTGTTCCGTTGTAATTTTCTATAATGTTTTTGATAATTCCTAGACCGAGCCCCATACCGCTTGTTTTGGTAGTAAATTTAGGTTCGAATATTTTGGACACTGTTTGCTGTGTGATGCCTAGTCCGTTATCTTGTACCAAAATGATGACTTGGTTTTGTTCTCTTTTTACGACTACTTTGATGGCTTTTTTTTCTTGATTTTCTGGAATGGCTTGTATGGCATTTTTGACCAAATTGGTAATCACACGAATGAGTTGTGAGCGGTCCATACTCGAAATAATGGAAGGGTATTGACTCTCAAAAACAATATAATCTTCATTGAAAATATCCAAAGCCAGTTCGACTACTTCAACCACATTCAGTGTTTCGTTTTGTTGGGCAGGCATAGAGGCAAAGTTCGAAAAAGCCGAAGCTACAGCGCTCATAATATCAATTTGCTGAATTAAAGTTTCGGAATATTCGTTAAGTTTTTGTTTGACATTCTCAGCAGAAGGGTCAAATTTTCTTTGAAAACTTTGCACCGTTAATCGCATGGGCGTTAATGGGTTTTTGATTTCGTGGGCTACTTGCTTGGCCATTTCTCGCCAAGCTTCTTCTCTTTCGCTTTGCGCGAGTTTTAGGGCACTTTTCTCTAATTTATCGACCATTTCGTTGTAAGAACGAATCAATAAATTAATTTCCAGACTATTGGCATCCAAAACAATTTTCTCGTTTTTCTGCTCAATATTCGTTTCGCTCATTTTGTCGGCGATGGTTTTCAACGATTTGGTAATGTAAGTAGCCAAGAAATAGGCCAAGGCAAAAGCTACGATGAGCATGAAGGAATAGACTTGTCCTAATCTTATCAAGAAACTATTCAGTTCTTTTTGATAAAAACTATCATCTTCAACATAAGGCAAATTCAATACACCAAGCGGTTTGAATTTATCATCTTTGATTTGGCTGTACGACGAACGATTTTTGACTCCGTCGATGGTTTTGATGTCTACAAACCGTTTATCAATCGAGGAGCGAACCAGTTTAAGAATGTATTTTGGAATAGGCGGAGCCATTTTATCAATAGAAAATGACTCTTTGGATGATTTTAAAAGATGCCCGTCTAGGCTATAAACATTGATTTCGATGTTGTGAATTTGTGATAATTCGTGAATTTTATCTTTAAAAATTAAATCTAAATTTTTCGGTGTCAACGGATATGTGGTAGTTGACAGCACATAATTAATATGTTCTTTAATTGCTGTTTCTTTTCGCTCTAATCGTTCTTGATGGTAATCTCGAGCTTCACTCTTGAATTGTAAAATAGAGATAGAAGCCAGCAAAACGCTAGAAACAACAATAACAACAATCATTGATAGGAAAATCCTAGTGCGCAAGGAAAGCATCGATATGTTGAAGTTGTTTAGCATAGTTTTTTCAGTGTTCAGTGTTCAGATTTTTAGTATTCAGTTATTTTGCAAACGTATAACTCGGTGTTTAAACTTACAAATAGGCAAAGATTGGAAACTGATCACTAAAAACTGACCTCTGACCACTATTTCCTTTCTCTTATTCTCTTGTAAAAACGAAAACCCAACATAATAATAATTGAAAATAAAAAAATACCAATCACGCCATACACCCAGTTGAAGGCATTTTTGAGCACGACCAAAAAAACGACGGCAAATAAAATAAGTGTTGCTCCTTCATTCCAAAGACGCATATAATTACTAGTATATTTTACTTCATGGCGTTGCAATTGATTAAATATTTGTTGGCATTTTGCGTGGTACAAATAGAGCAAAAAAACAAAGCCAAGTTTGAGATGCATCCAAGGCATTTGCAGCCAGCTTTTGCCTAAATCGGTAAAAAATAACATCCAAAAGGCAAAAAAACTAGCCAAAATAGCTGATGGCCAAGTGATAATGTACCACAATCGATACGACATTATTTTGAATTGCTCTTGCAGAATTTCTTTATCTGGCGAGGGTTTATCGGCGGCTTCAATTTGGTACACAAACAAGCGTACAATATAAAAAAGTCCCGCAAACCAAGTTACTACAAAGATAATGTGCAAGGATTTGAGGTAGTTGTAGAGTTCCATTTATTTCTGATTTCAAGTTCAAGGTTTGAAGGCATTATCGCCACTTCAAACCTTAAACAAATTTAAACTTTTTTGAATTCGTTAATCCAATTCGCTACCACACCACACCATTCGTCCTCGTCATTCATACAGGGTACAGCCATAAATTCTTCCCCACCATGATGTAGGAACTGCTCATTGGCTTCCATGGCAATTTCTTCTAGTGTTTCTAAACAATCAGCTACAAATGCTGGAGTTACAACCGCTAGTTTTTTAATTCCTTGTTCAGGCATTTTATTGATTTCTACATCGGTGTAAGGAGTAAGCCATTTGTCTCCTGCTAATCGAGATTGGAAGGTTTGGCTATATTTACCTTCTGGAATTCCTAATAGTTTTACTACTTGCTTGGTCGTTTCATAACATTGATGACGGTAGCAAAACTCGTGGGCAGGCGAAGGCGTGTTACAGCAAGAACCATCAATTTTACAATGCGAATTGGTTACATCGGTTTTGCGAATGTGACGTTTTGGAATACCGTGATACGAGAACAATAAATGATCATAGTCAAATCCTTCCAAGTGTTTTTTGATGGAATTTGAAAGTGCTTGAATATAATCGGGTTTATTGTAGAAAGCAGGAACATTCGTAAAGGTCATTTCTGGGAAATACTTTTGACGTAGTTCTTCAGCCAAAACCACAATAGTAGTGGTTGAAGCCATGGCATGTTGCGGATACAAAGGCAAAAGCATCACTTCGGTTACGCCTTGGTCTTTGAGTTCTTGCAAGCCTTTTTGAATGGTCATCGTTCCATAACGCATTGCTAAAGCAACTGGAATGTCTACCAATTGTTTCACTTTTTGATGCATTTTTTTCGAAATCACAATCAAAGGAGAGCCTTCACTAGTCCAAATTCTGGCATAAGCTTCAGCCGATTTTTTTGGTCGGGTTTGTAAAATAATGCCTCGAACTAGTAACGCACGCAATAAATAAGGAACATCTATTACATATTTATCCATTAAAAATTCGTCTAAATATGGTTTAACGTCCTTTGCAGTTGGACTTTCTGGAGAACCTAAGTTGACTAATAATACACCTTTCATGCTATTTTTTTTATTGTTTTTGAGTGACAAAGAGGGAAAATTTCATTGAAATTTGAGGTCAAAAGTAAATAAACTCAGTCTTTATCTAGTATCTTATGTATTCTTTTTTTTATTGTTGGGATAGGTAAAACTGATGGTTTTATGACATCGTTGTATTGATAGCCATTAAATATTTTTTAGGTGTTGTTCCAAATTTTTTCTTGAAAGCAGCTATAAAATGACTTCCGGTGCTGTATCCAATTTTGAGCCCCACTTCATTAACATTATAAGAGCCACTATCAAGCAATTGTCGGGCATAATCCATTTTGTAATCAAATAAAAAGCCATAGACGGTGTCGCCATAAATTTGTTTGAACCCCATTTTTAGCTTTTTCAAGTTTAATCCAATGGTATCGGCTAGTTCTTGTAAGCCTGGTGGTTCAGCCATATTGGCAATGATAATTTCTTTCGCTTTTTTGATTTTCATCACATTGTCTTCATCAATCAAAAAAGGACATTGCTCAGCATTTGGGTCTTCGGAACGGTTGAAGTACAAGCTCAATAGCTCATAGCCTTTGCCTTTGTAGTACAAATTTTTAATCGAAGGATTTAAATTGTAATGAAATAACTGGGTTAATACAATGGCCATAGAAGGACTAATGTCGCCTTCTTTATAATATTTTTTATCCTTGTTTTCATCGCTCAAAAATGGAATGTGACTGGCTTCATTAGAAAATAGTCCATGAAATTTTTGTATCGAAATCAAAATAGTAATCACCCAAGTGTTGGGAGCTAATTCTAGATTAAGCGGCAATTCTTTTTGAGGATTGTAGAACAAATAGGATTTTTCTTCATTCATTTCTAAGGTGTAGTTGCCTTGATTGAATAAAAATTTTGCTTTTCCTTTTAATCCAAAATGAAATTGAATCAATCCATTGCTTACTTCATGATGCGTGTGAAAAGGAGTTATGCCATCATTTTGAAAACGCAATAAGGTGAAATCTTCTTCTATTTTTATAATTTCTTGTGAACCCATAGCGACATTTTTTTAATAAAAAAAAGATTCTCATGAATGTTATTTATTTAGAATCACTCTAAATAATTCAATCATTAAGCCTTGTATTTGCTACAAAAATAAACGATTTTGGTATTAAATAACGAAATAAATCCAAAAAAACATTGAGCGACACAAAAAGAACTTTTAGCGTTGTTTTTATACAAGCTATAGTTCTAGCTTTGTTTCACTTTTACAGGAACTGTATTTATGGAAAAAAATCAAGGCGCTAAGCACCACTATTTTTACTCAGTTGGCTTAAGCTATAAAAAAGCCGATGCTGCTATTAGGGGTAAATTTAGTTTGGATGCATTGGCCAAAACCAATTTGCTTCAACAAGCAAAAAACGAGGGAATTCCAGCTTTAATCGTTACTTCTACCTGCAACCGTACCGAAATTTACGGCTACGCGGAGCACCCTTTTCAACTCATCAAATTGTTGTGTGAAAACAGTCAAGGTACCGTTGAAGACTTTCAAAAAGTAGCGTACGTTTATAAAAATCAAGACGCCATTAATCATATTTTTAGAGTAGGAACGGGATTAGATAGTCAAATTTTAGGCGATTTCGAAATCATCAGCCAGCTTAAAAATGGCTTTATCGAGTCGAAAGCGATGGAATTAACCAATGCTTTTATGGAGCGATTGATTAATTCTGTGATTCAGGCCAGTAAAAAAATTAAGACCGATACTGAGATAAGTTCTGGAGCCACATCCGTTTCTTTTGCCTCTGTACAATACATCATGAAAAACGTTCCAGACATCGGGAACAAGAATATTTTACTTTTTGGTACGGGTAAAATTGGCCGTAATACTTGCGAAAATTTGGTAAAACATACCAAAAACGAGCACATTACATTGATTAATAGAACCAAAGATAAAGCAGAAAAATTAGCAGGCAAACTCAATTTGATTGTAAAAGATCATTCCGAATTGCATCTCGAATTACAAAAAGCCGATGTAGTCGTAGTGGCAACAGGCGCTCAAAAACCTACGGTTGACAAAGCCATTTTGAATCTGAAAAAACCCATGCTGATTCTAGATTTATCTATTCCTAAAAATGTACATGAAAATGTTACCGAAATAGAAGGCGTGACGTTGATTCATTTGGATCACTTGTCGCAAATGACTGATGAAACCTTAGAGAATAGGAAGTTGCATATTCCCGCAGCAGAAGAAATTATTGAAACCATTAAAAATGAATTTTTGGTTTGGACAAAATCAAGAAAATTTGCCCCAACGATTCATGCTTTAAAAGAAAAGTTAAATGCTATCAAAACGGCTGAGCTAAATTTTCAAAGTAAAAAGTTAGCCGATTTCAACGAAGAACAAGCCGAAATCATCAGCAACCGTATCATTCAAAAAATTACGACCCATTTTGCCAATCACCTCAAAGATGAAGACACCATGGTAGATGAAAGCATCGAATGGATCGAAAAAGTATTTCAAATAAATCCAGCCCCCTAGCCACCAAAAGGGGAGCAACAAACGTTGTCGAATAACAGTATAAATTAATGAACAAGAAATCAAATTCCGCTCCAATAGCTCCCCCTTCGGAGGCTAGGGGGGCTATTCGTATTGGAACCCGCGATAGCGAACTCGCGCTTTGGCAAGCCCACACGGTCGAGAAAAAACTAAACGACTTAGGATACAAAACAGAGATTATCGCCGTAAAATCAGAAGGCGATATCATTTTGGACAAACCTTTATACGAATTAGGAATCACCGGAATTTTTACCAAAACCCTTGATGTCGCCATGATTAGCGGTCAAGTCGATATTGCCGTGCATTCCATGAAAGATGTGCCCACCGCCTTGCCACAAGGCATCGTGCAAGCTGCCGTTTTAGAGCGTGCGAACACCCTAGATATTTTGGTACACAAAGGCAATCTTGATTTTCTTCAAGGAAATGGCACCATCGCCACCGGAAGTTTGCGTCGCCAAGCCCAATGGTTACACAAATATCCCAATCATAAAGTGGTCGATTTGCGAGGTAATGTCAACACCCGTATGCAAAAATTGCAAGACAGTGACTGGAATGGAGCCGTTTTTGCCGCCGCAGGCTTAGAACGCATTAATTTAAAACCAACTGATTTTATCAATTTGGATTGGATGATTCCCGCACCAGCGCAAGGAGCAATGGTAGTGGTTGCCATGGCCGAAGACGAGTTTTGTCGCGAAGCCGTATCCGAGTTGAACGATATCGAAACCGAGGTGTGCACCCACATCGAGCGCCAATTTTTACGCCGTCTCGAAGGAGGTTGTACCGCGCCCATCGGAGCTTTGGCAACATATAACGAAGACGAAGACACCATTCATTTCGAAGGCGTTCTCTTTTCCATCGACGGTCAACAAAAAATTGCCATCAACAAAGTCGTACCCATCGAGGAGTGGAAAAACCTAGGCTACCATTCAGCCGAAGAAATCCTCAACAATGGCGGTACCGAGTTGATGAAAACGATAAAAGAAACCTTGAAAAAATAAGAGACTGTTTAGGAGCGAAACAAAAGGCTTTTTTGCCAGTATGGGTTCCCGCTGTCCTTCCTATCTTTTTTGTCCCGAAAAAAATCGGAACAAAAAAGGATATTCCCTCCCATCGGGGCTAGAGAATAACAAAAGGCTTTTTCAGAAAAAAACATAAAAATGAGTCAATTGCACCACAACATTTCGTCAGATGCTTACAACGAATTTCTTTCGGATGTAGCAACTGCCGTACAAGAACATAGAGTGCAAGCCATCCAATCCGTACAAACAATCTCGAATCAGCTTTATTGGACAATTGGTGAACTCATTATCAAAAAGCAAGAAGAATTTGGGTGGGGTAAATCTGTAATTTTATTGTTGAGTCAAGATTTACCACAATTAATTGGAGAAGGTGTGAGTTGGTCTCCCCGAAATCTTCAGTTTATGAAGCAATTGGTTGCCGAATATTCAAATGTGAAACCACCGGTTTCACATTTAGAAAATGCAAAGGTGAAGCAGCCTGCTTCACATTTGGAATATGTTAAAAAATTGGTTTTAGCAACGCCTTGGAAGCATAACATTTTAATTATTCAAAAAGTTAAAGACCCTAAAGCACGTATATTTTATTTAGAGCAAACCATCAAAAATCGATACAGTAATACGGTTTTATTGCATCAAATAAAGGCGGGTGCTTATGAGTATTTTATCTCAAAACCAACACAACATAATTTTGCAAAAGCCTTGCCTGAACATTTTCAAGAACAAGCCAGAGAAAGCATAAAAAGCGTGTATAGTCTTGATTTTCTTGATATCAATAAGCCGGTTACAGAGAAAGCGTTAGAAAAAACAATGATTGGAAACATCAAACGTTTAATGCTAGAATTGGGTTATGGCTTTTGTTTTATTGGCAACCAATACCGACTTTCGTTGGGCGAAAAAGAGTATTATATCGATTTGCTTTTTTATCACAGAATCATCAAATGTTTGGTGGCAGTAGAATTGAAAGTGGTCGAATTTGAACCCGAATTTGTTGGCAAACTTGATTTTTATTTACAATTATTAGACGAACAATTAAAGCAAGAGGACGACAAACCAAGTATTGGCATTTTGCTAGTTCCTAACAAAGACCATTTAGAAGTAGAATATACTTTACGGAATGCAAATAAACCAATAGGAGTTTCTGAATACATTTTGAGTAAGCAACTCCCAGAAGAGTGGATAGGAAAACTACCAACCGCAGAAGAATTTCAAAGGATTATTATTTCAGCCAAAAAACAAAACTAAAATGAGTCAATCCATCCACATATTATCTACAAAAACACTTTTGCCTAATCAAAAGCAAGTCTTGCTGGACGCTCATTTTGAAGTAATCGAAACCAATTTTATCCAAACTACCGCCACGGATTTTTCTTTAGATTCGGTAAACGAGCATTTGATTTTTACTAGTCAAAATGCCGTGAAAAATTTCTTGAAACATCCCAAAGCAACTGAATTTAAGCATAAAAAAGTCTTTTGCGTTGGTTTAAAAACCAAAATAATGCTCACCGAAGCAGGCTATGAAGTAGTTGCTTACACCGGCTATGCCGAAGATTTGGCAGAGATTATTGCGTTAATTTATGGCAAGGCGAGCTACACTTTTTTTAGCGGAAACCTTCGCAGAAACACTTTGCCGGAGGCTTTACAAAGTGCGGGTATTGTTCTCAACGAGATTCAGGTTTATATGACCACTTTGTCTCCCCAAACAATTCAAGAAAAAGTAGATGGCATTCTATTTTTTAGTCCATCTGCTGTTACGAGTTATTTGAAAAATAACAAAATAAAAAACGAAATTTGCTTTTGCATAGGCGAAACCACCGCCGAGGCTTTAGAAAAATATAAAATCAAGAACATCATTGTGGCGCAACACCCTTCTATAGAAGACGTGATAGATGATGTACTCCAAGAATACCATCCCTAAGGAGGTAAATTTAAAAAGAGAACAAAAAAAATAACAATTTACGGTGTTCAGACTGAACACTAAAATACTGAACACTGATTACTATGTTAAAGAACGACCTATTTTTAAAAGCATTACGAGGAGAAACCGTAGAACGTCCACCAGTTTGGATGATGCGTCAAGCCGGAAGATATTTACCAGAATTTCGTGCTTTGCGTGATAAATACGATTTTTTCACGCGTTGCGAAACTCCAGAATTAGCTGCAGAAATTACCGTACAACCTATTCGTATTGTAGGACCAGATGCAGCGATTTTGTTTTCGGATATTTTGGTAGTGCCACGTGCTATGGGAATTCATGTAGAATTAAAAGACAATTTAGGGCCGATTATTCCAAATCCAATTCGTACTATGGAGCAAGTCAATCAAGTGATTGTTCCCAATATCGAAGAAACTTTAGGGTACGTAATGGATGCGGTGAAACTCACCAAAGAAATGCTAAATGATGAGGTACCTTTAATTGGTTTTGCAGGTTCACCTTGGACAATTTTCTGCTATGCCGTAGAAGGAAAAGGTTCTAAAAGTTTTGATACGGCCAAAGGTTTTTGCTTCTCTAACCCAGTTGCGGCGCATACCTTATTGCAAAAAATCACCGACACCACTATTTTATACTTGAAAGAAAAAGTAAAAGCTGGAGTAAACGCCGTTCAAATTTTTGATTCTTGGGGTGGAATGTTGTCACCTGTGGATTACCAAGAATTCTCTTGGAAATACATCAACCAAATCGTTGAGGCTTTGGCTGAGGTAACACCAGTAATTGTTTTCGGAAAAGGATGCTGGTTTGCTTTGAACGAAATGGGTAAAAGCAAGGCTTCTGCTCTTGGAGTAGATTGGACGTGTACACCTAGAAATGCCCGTTATTTATCCGGTGGAAACATTACTTTGCAAGGAAATTTCGACCCTTCAAGATTATTGTCACCTATTCCAACCATCAAGAAAATGGTACACGAAATGATTGACGAATTTGGAACCGACAAATACATCGCCAATTTAGGACACGGAATTTTACCAAACATCCCTGTAGACCACGCCAAAGCGTTTGTCGATGCGGTAAAGGAATATAGAAAGAAATAGTTAGCTCATATCTTCTCCTGTAAGGTCTTTTTCTAGACCTTGCAGGATAACATAAAATAAATAAAATGCTAAGCAAAGGATTGCGAGATAAAGAAAGTACCCGAATAGACAATTGTCTAAAGCAGTTGCACTCTCTAGTATTGCCGCCTTTGGATTGGAGTCTAGACCGAAAAGAGGCATTCGAAGTGGAGCTGAAAGACTTCGCAATGGATTTGGAAAGTCTGAATGATTTTACACCAGAGGATTTGATTCTTCATTTGCAACGCCTTCATTTCGATTGGAACCAAATGGAATCCTTTGCCGATTTTTTAATGGCGTTTTCTGCAGCAAGTCCCTTTTCTTTTTCTGAAAAAGCACTTGCTATTTATCGTTTTATTCAAAAAGAAAGTAAAGTGTTTTCGTTTGGAATCAATGCTAAAATAGCAGCTTTAACTGACATCAATACTAACACAAAATAAATTCCTAGTTCCCCTTTCCTTTGGGGAGGGGTTAGGGGTGAGGCTTATGAAAAACAAATTTTACACTTACATACAAAACCTTCAAGACCAAATCGTAGCAGGATTAGAAGCGGTTGATGGTCAGGCCAAATTCAAAGAAGACCTTTGGAATCGCCCAGAAGGTGGAGGCGGAAGAACACGCGTAATCGAGAACGGCGCTGTTTTCGAAAAAGGCGGGGTCAATATTTCGGCAGTACACGGTAAACTACCAGACAGTATGCAGCAATTATTCAAAGTTGGTGAAGCCGATTTTTTTGCTTGTGGATTGAGTTTGGTGTTGCATCCCAAAAATCCAATGGTTCCCACAGTACACGCCAATTGGCGTTATTTTGAAATGTATGATGACAACGGAAACGTAATTCAGCAATGGTTTGGAGGCGGACAAGATTTAACGCCATATTATCTGTTTGAAGAAGATGCTGTTCATTTTCATCAAACCTGCAAAACCGCTTGTGACAAGCACAATCCTGAGTTTTATCCAAAATATAAAAAGCAATGCGACGCCTATTTCTGGAATGCACATCGCAACGAAGCGCGAGGAATTGGAGGTTTATTCTTTGATTATTGCAAAGCTTCTGAAACGATGAGTATGGAAGATTGGTACAATTTCGTTACCGAAGTAGGGAATAGTTTCCTTCAAGCTTACGTTCCCATTGTGGAAAGAAGAAAAAATTTGTCGTACAATCAAGAACAACGCACTTGGCAGGAAATTCGCCGTGGACGTTATGTTGAATTCAATTTAGTACACGACAAAGGCACTTTATTTGGCTTGAAAACCAATGGAAGAATTGAGAGTATTTTGATGTCTTTACCACCGCACGTGCAATGGGTGTACGACCATCATCCAGTTGCGGGTAGCGAGGAAGAAAAATTATTAACCACTTTAAAACAACCAAAAGAATGGATTTAAAAAAAATAGTACTTTTCTGGCTCGTTGGACTTTTGTCTTGTAAAGCACAAGAGCCATCTGAGCAACATGATTATTTTAAATCGTATGATGATAAAGTAATTACGAGTGTTTATTATTTTGATACTTCTAATAGTTTTCAATTTGCTTCAACGATTGATGGAGAGACTAATTATTTGAATTTGATTCCCAATAGGAGAGAGCAAATTGGATTAAGTTTGAGTTATAAACTTATAGATATTAGTTACGGTATTTCTCCGCGTTTTTTTGATGTAAATAAAGACAATTCCAATTCTAGTTTGGTCAATTTTGGGACACGCTTTATCGTCAAACAATGGATGCAGACGCTGTTATATTCCAATCAAAAAGGATTTTATGCAGAAGATAGTGAATTTAAGTCCTCCTTTCCGAAAATGCGTTCTGTCAAAATAGGAGGAACCACGTCGTATATTTTTAATCCCAAATTTTCTTTCAAAACCATTGCCAATCAAAACCAATGGCAAACCAAGAGTTCGGGTAGTTTTATACCAACCTTGTCGATTTATAATACCTCTCTTAATTTGAATGATGGGAATGGTGATAATAAAAGCAATATTTGGTTGGCCACTTTAGCACCCTCTTATTACTACAATTGGGTAATTAGCAATCGTGTTTTGGTATCGTCTGGGATTGCACTTGGTGCTGGTTTTAATATAATTGATGGAGATTTTTCAAGTGTACTAGAATCTACGTTGAATTTCAAACTCGGGTACAATTCTGATTCTTTTTTTTCCTTCGTAACTCTTAATTATTCTGTCTTCGTTCAAGATAATGATAGTCTTTTTAATTTTAATGAAGATATTAGCACTTTAAGAGTGACCGCTGGCTATCGATTTGATCCGCCAAAAAAAGTAAAACAACTATACGATAAAGGCGCTAAGGCTATTGGGTTATAAAAAAAGGCGATTTCAATGGTAGAAACCGCCTTTTTTTGTTATTTCTGACTGATTTCATCAATCAGGTCTAGCGTTTGGATCATAATGTTTTTGTCTCCTTTTACTGTATTCAATCGAACGTCAACTTTTACTTTATTATCTGATAGTTTTTTAGGAGATTCCATGCTAATGGTTTTGAATTTTGAAGCAAAAGCGTTCAAGTACTTTTGATCTTTTGTGTTATTTTTTTTGGTTTTCAAATAAGTATCTGCCATTTTCTGAATATCAAATGCAGCCGAAATGGTGTTTTGTTTTAGACTTTTTTGAATACCATTTTTAAAATTCCCTTCGTTGGGTTGGGTTTGTTCCAAAAGGTTGGTTATAACAATAACATCGTGATTTTTTACGATATAAACGGTGCCAAATTCGTTGGTGCCAACTATTTCATAAAAACCGTTTTTAGGCAACAACATTTTTTTGCGAACTCCCAAATCAATCAATTTGTCATAAAATGTAGCATGGGTAGCGGTAAAAATCATGGTAAACTCAGGAATCGTTTTGGTTACCATTTTTTCAACTTCAATTGATTCGTAGTTTTCGTCGTATTCAAACGTTTTGGTTTTTACTTCCTTCGATTTCACTTCGTGAAGAAACAAACTAATGTCACCATCAAATAAGGTGGCGGTTGCTTTTTCATCAACTAAGGTGGTAATCAAATCGGTTACAAAACTAAAATCTTCGTTCAAAAAGACAGTGTTCGAAAAAATTTCACCAATCATTAGAGGCATATTTTCAAGCAATGCTTTTGAATTAAAATGATACGAAAAATAGCCCAAAGGTTCTTGTTCAGGAAAGTAAGCAAAGATTTTTTTGTTGATTTTTCGGTCGTTTATCTTTCCCATCATATCCGCAATCGCTTTTGAGTATTCGATGGTTTCTTCTATACGAGCGTTGTCATTATCAAAATAAAAATCAAAATTAATCCCTTTAATAAACGTATCAATTCCTTTTTGCATAGGCAAATATTTACCGTAGGCACCTAACTGAGTTAAAGTAGAAAAGGAAGAACTTAAATTGGTTAGGAACCCGCCATAATTTACCCACGATGAAATATCGGCGGTTGGATTTATTTTGGACGAAGAAGGAGCAATAAAACCTTTCTCGAAAAGTGATTTTGTAAAATTGATTTGTTTTATTTTTTGAATGCTATCAAAAGCAATTCTTTGGGTTTCGTAGGCTGCGTAGTAAGTATCGTTGGTATAGTCGTCTTCTGTTGTAGCATCGCTGGTTTCGTATGAAGTAGGAGCATCAGCAGGAGGATCAACATCAACCACAACATCTTCTTGTACTTCTTCTATGGGAGTGGTTTCGGCTGGGTCGCCATAGGTTTCACCAGTTACTGTTGGCGCAGCAACCGAATCTACAACTACGTCCCGTTTTGGAGCAATATCACTATATTTTTTGGTCAATTCAAAAAATACCAAGTAGGAATCATTCCATGCCATGGTGAATTTTTGGTCACTCGAATTTAGCATAGAATAGGTGCCAAAGTCCTGAATTTCAAATTTGGCAATCGAATCAGAAAGCGCTTTTTTTTCATTTCTTTTGGTCAAAAAAGCTTTTAATTTTTCTTTGTTTCTAATCGGAATTGTGGCTTGATAGTAGGCGATACTGTCTGTAAAATTACCCACTACACTTGCGTTTTTTTCTAAATCAAAAAGAGAGGTAAACTCATTCGTATCAAAGTCAGCATTTTCCTTTTGCAACTTGTTCAATAGCGGATGATTGGTTAGTTGTTCTATTTTTACTTTTTTGGTGAACTGTGCTCCGTTGTATTGTACAAAATAGTCATAATTTTTGGAGGGTTGTTGACAAAAGCCAAAGGAGCTTATCAATAAAAAGAGGTAGATCAATAACGTTTTCATGTGAGAATTTTGGATTTAGTGATTGAGTAGAATAGTATTGTTCATTAATGAAGATTTCTTGAGTACGTTATACATACTTTGTTTCAAGAAAACAGTTTTTTTGTTTTTGGCGATTTTACTGCTGCCGTTTGTTGCACTTGTTATGTCTTTGTCAAAAGTGTAAACGGAGATTATATTGGCCTGTTCTAAGTCGGTTTTTTTTTGGGGATCTTTGACCAGTTTTTCAGGAACAGGATAAGAAGCAATACGCTCGAAGGTTTTGCCATTGCTGTTAAAATGAACTTGATTTTTTTGTTTATTAATTACATTCATCACTGTATTCAAGGCTTTGAGGTTTTGATAAGTGAATTGAATTGTAAAAATGTAGTGGTCAAAATCAGTTTTCGTACTTAGGTTAGCAATGCCTTCAATTTTTGATGCGGTTCGTTTAAAGTCGAGTAACTTTTGAGTAATCTCCTCTTCATTTGGAATTTTGACGCCATCGACTTCTTCTAACCACATAGCCGATTTAGTTTTGAACCAAGATTTAGAAAAATCTACAATAAGCGTATAGTCACCACTTTGATTGTCGTGGTGTTTTATTTTTTCTGTAATTTCAAAACAACTAGTTAAGAGCCAACAGCAACATAAGACAAGAATTTTCTTCATTTCGCAAATTTAAACGAAATAAATAGTGCTATAATATGTTTTGTTAAAACAAATGAGATAAATTCACGTCCTGAAAGGTGAAAAAACTACTATTTATAGTGCCTTAGCGTTCTTTATTTTCGCCTATTTTCCGTAATTTTACGCTTCCGATTCAAAAAGTTGAATTGTGAGCAAAATATAAAACACACCTACATGTTTCCATTACACCGAAACCGTCGCTTACGAGTGAACGAATCCATCCGAAGCTTAGTTAGAGAAACCACCTTAAGTCCCACCGATTTTATGTTTCCGATGTTTATTGCAGAGGGCGAAAAGATACAAGTCGAAATTCCTTCTATGCCAGGAATCTACCGACGTTCCATTGATTTAACCGTTGCTGAGGTCAAAGAAATCTATGCTTTAGGCATTCGTGCGGTCAATATTTATGTAAAAGTAAGCGAAGAGTTAAAAGACAATACCGGTAAAGAAGCTTGGAATCCCAACGGATTAATGCAACAAGCCATTCGCGCCATCAAAGCAGCTTGCCCAGAAATGATTGTCATGCCCGATGTGGCTTTAGATCCTTATTCTATTTATGGTCACGACGGAATCATTGCCAATGGCGATGTAGAAAATGACGCTACCAACGACGCTTTGGTAAAAATGGCCGTTTCACACGCGGAGGCAGGTGCCGATTTTGTAGCGCCAAGCGATATGATGGACGGACGTGTATTGCGTTTACGTCAAGGATTGGATGCCGCAGGCTATCATCATGTGGGGATTATGAGTTATTCGGCCAAGTATGCTTCTGCATTTTATGGCCCGTTTCGCGATGCGCTAGACAGTGCTCCAAGAGAAGCCGAAATCGATACTGAGCTTGTCGAAGTACCAAAAGACAAAAAGACCTACCAAATGGATTATGCCAATCGCATAGAAGCCATCAAAGAGGCCTTGTCGGATGTAGAAGAAGGCGCCGATATGGTAATGGTAAAACCTGGAATAGCCTATTTGGATATCGTGCGTGAGGTTAAAAATGCCGTGAATGTACCCGTTACAGTTTTCCATGTTTCGGGCGAATATGCTATGATTAAAGCCGCAGCAGAGAGAGGTTGGCTCGATCATGACAAAATTATGATGGAACAATTAATGTGTATCAAGCGAGCAGGAGCGAGTTTAATCTCGACTTATTTTGCCAAAGAAGCTGCCATACTTTTAAATCAATAAAGCATGAAAAAATTAGCCCTAATTGCCATCGCTTTTCTTGTTTTTTCTTGTAAAAAAGAAAGCGCCGAACCCTTTGGTACTCCAACAACTACCGATAAAAAATCAGAAGCAACTCTAACGCCCGAGGCATTAGGAAAAGAGCTATTTGAAAATAAAGGAGCCTGCATTGCCTGCCATAGAGTAGATGCCAAGTTAATTGGGCCAAGCGTTCAAGAAATGGCAAAAACCTATAAAGAACAAAACGGAAACATCATCGCTTTCCTAAAAGAAGAGGCAAAACCCATTATGGATCCAACTCAATATGAAGTGATGAAAGCAAACCTAGCCATCACCAAAGCCATGTCTGAGGAAGAATTAAAAGCAATAGAAGCCTACATCTATTCTAATCTGAAATAAGAATAATCCAAAGCTAAGTCGAAGGATTAGGAGCTGTTTCCTGCTCTACACTATATCTTTCCCGCCGAACCCCGGCGGCAAAGGATGCCGTTACGATCAGGGCTACACCACACAAGAACCATTTGTACAAGCGAATGGTTCTTTTTTTTGAATTCAGTTTAGTACTGTGAATTTTAAAACCATTTAAGGCATATAAGGTCATTTAAGTTTTTTTAAAATCCGTTTTATCAGTTCAATCCGTGGCTCAATCACTGCAATTTTGACCAAAAACAATTTGCGAAAATTTGCGGTTACTTTTTTCTTAAACCATAAAAGTTCATTTAAGTTATTTCTTTGCGTAAATCTTTGCGCCCCTTGCGGTTAACTTTTTCAACCATTTAAGGTCATTTAAGTTATTTTTTAAATCCGTTTCATCTGTTCAATTCGTGGCTCAATCACTGCAATTTTGACCAAAAACAATTTGCGAAAATTTGCGGTTACTTTTTTTTTCTTAAACCATAAAAGTTCATTTAAGTTTTTTTTTGTGACCCTTGCGTAAATCTTTGCGCCCCTTGCGGTTACCTTTTTTAAACACTACTAAAAATTTCAAACCATTTAAGACAAATAAATTCGTTTCATCCGCAGCAGAATCACCGCCATTCATCCAAAAACTTTTAGTACTTTGCGGTTCAATTCACACCAACTTATGGAAACCGTTGCTATCAATACACCACTAGGAATCGCCCAAATTATAGGCGATGCCAACGGCATTGCTCAAATTATCGTTATCGATGAGGGTGAGGTTTCCGTTGAAATTCCAACTGTTTTGCAAGAAGCCGTTACCCAACTTAACGACTATTTTCAAGGCAATCGCACCCATTTTGATTTCAAACTTAATCCCAAAGGAACCGAATTTCAACAAAAAGTGTGGCAAGCATTACTCGAAATTCCCTTCGGAAAAACCTGTAGTTATATGGATTTGTCCAAAAAACTTGGCGATGTCAAAGCCATTCGAGCAGTCGCTTCGGCCAATGGAAAAAATCCACTATGGATAGTTGTGCCCTGTCACAGAGTCATTGGAACCGATGGCTCACTAACTGGCTATGCTGGCGGATTGTGGCGAAAAAAATGGCTGCTTGAACACGAAAGTCCATCAAGTCAACAAACACTTTTCTGAAATTATAGCTACAAATTGCCGAATTTTATTTTCAATTATTTAAATTCGTGAATAAATCACTTACAAATGATCGAAAAAATTAACCTCAATAACATTCTTTTTCTAGACATAGAAACCGTTCCTGAAGTTGCTGATTTCAATGCTTTGGATGACGAAATGAAAGCCCTTTGGGATCACAAAACACTATACCAACGCAAAGACGATTTTACACCTGGAGAATTTTATGATCGCGCTGGAATTTGGGCCGAGTTTGGAAAAATTGTGTGTATTTCGGTAGGTTATTTTATCATTAAAGGGGACATTCGTAATTTTAGAGTGACCTCTTTTTTTGGAGAAGAAAAACAGTTATTGAAGGATTTCAGTAATCTAATCAACAATCATTTTAATCAGCCGCAGCAGCTGTTATGTGGTCATAATGCCAAAGAATTTGACATTCCGTTTTTAGCAAGAAGAATGATCATCAACCAAATGCCTATTCCCGATAAACTCAATTTATTTGGTAAAAAACCATGGGAGATTCCACATCTGGACACCTTGGAATTATGGAAATTTGGCGATTATAAGCATTTTACTTCCTTGAAGTTACTTTGTAAAGTACTTGGAATTCCTTCTTCCAAAGGTGATATCGACGGCAGCCAAGTCGGACATGTTTTTTATGTTGAGAAAGACATCGATCGCATCGTGACCTATTGCGAAAAAGATACCATTGCCGTGGCACAGATTTTCCTTCGTCTTCGCAGAGAAGATTTGCTGATTGATGAAGAGATTATTCATGTGTAAACAATTTCAATTTCAAAAATCAATTTCAAAAATCAAATTCAAAAATCAAATTCAAAAATCAAAAATCAAAGGTTAAAATCAAAAGTCAATTTATAATGCTGGAATCAAATCCTTTTAAAGAGAAAATTTTTAATTTAGACGACAGATTAGTTCGTTTTGCGGGAGAATGTATTTTCTTTACACGAAAATTGGAAAAAAGCTATGAAAACGAATAGTACAAGAATCAACTTATCCGTTCATCGGGGAGTTCATCTTTAAACTTTGGCGAATCGCAAGGAACTGTAACCGATAAAGATTTAATCTTCAAGCTAGCATTAGTTGTAAAAGAGCTAAAAGAATCTCGTAATTCTTTAAAAATATTAAATTATATAAATGAAGGTAGTCAAGATTTTAGAGCCCTTCTTTTAATTGAAGTTGAAGAATTAATAGCAATTATATCTAAAATAATAATTAATAAAAAATAGTTTGTAAATCAAAGGTCAAATTTTTGAATTTGACTTTTGAATTTGACTTTTGATTTTTGACTTTTGATTTTTGAAATTTAAACATAAAAAAAATGGTATTGAGTAGATTTTGGTTGGTGATATTTATTTCTTCCATCCTTTTTGTAGTAGTGAGTTTGTTTTCGGGCAATAGTTATACGATTGATCATGTTTTGAATGGCAAAAAAGACGATCCTATTTTACTATCGGAACACTATCTTGAACAAATGCCTGTTTTTATCAAAGACAGTCTTAAAAAGGCACCCGACCAAACTATGGTCATCAACCGAGATACGCTAAACGCCGACACTACTTATGTGTATAAAAACAAAGTGGTAAAAGTATTTAGCGGTGTTCAAAAATCCGATGGGCTTTTGCCAACATGTAAAAGTACGTTGCTCGATTTGATCTTGCCATTGATGGCTTACCTAGCTTTTTTCTGTGGACTGATGGAATTGTTAATCATTTCAGGAGCTTCCGAAAAACTTGCGAAAGTATTGAGTCCAGTGTTCGTAAAAGTATTTCCTAGTATTCCTAAAAATCACCCTTCGATTTCCTATATGACATTGAATTTTGCTGCTAATTTCTTAGGGTTAGATTCGGCAGCCACGCCATTTGGATTAAAAGCGATGGAAAGCTTGCAAACCATCAATCCCGAAAAAGATAAAGCCAGTGATGCGCAGATCATGTTCATGTGTTTGCACGCTTCGGGACTTACATTGATTGCTACTTCTATCATTGGATACCGTGCCGCAGCAGGTGCTAGCAATCCAGCCGATGTAATGTTGCCTTGTATTATTACTTCTTTCATCGGAACCATAGCGGCGTTCTTGATTGTGGGGGTAAAACAAAAAATCAATTTTAAAAGTGCTTCATTAGTGTTAGGTTTAATGGTTTTAATTGCCGCTATCGTAGGTTTATTGATGTATGTGAATCACTTGGATTTAATAGGTAAAAATTATTTTACTTCTAATCTTTCGGCTTTGATATTAGTGGCCATTATTGCTTTTACGCTGATTCTATCTTTTGTAAAAGAAAAGAAATTTACAGAGGCAGGCACTACCGTTTACGAAGCGTTTGTAACGGGAGCCAATAATGGAGTGAAAACAGGAGTAACAATTTTTCCCTACGTTTTGGGTATGTTGGTCGCTATTTCTTTGTTCCGAAATAGTGGTTTATTCGAAATTGTGAGCAATTGGGTCGCTTTTGCATTTTCTAATATGGGAGTTAACAAACAAATCACCGATGCATTGCCAGTAGCCTTGCTTAGACCGTTTAGCTCGGCAGGATCACGCGGCTTTTTGATTGATTCGATGAATACTTTTGGAGCCGATTCGATGACCGGAAGACTCAGCAGTATTTTTCAATGCAGCGCCGAAAGTACTTTTTATGTGATTGCCGTTTATTTTGGTTCGGTAAATATCAAAAATACCCGTTATGCTTTAGGAACAATGTTGTTGGTAGACGTGATTTGTGTAATTACGGCTATTTTCGTGGCTAGCTGGTTTTTTTAGATTATTGCAATAAAATAAAAACACACGTTCAACGGATTAAAATCCGTTGATGGATATGTAATTAAAATAAATATATATATGGCCAACACCTATCATCAAATATATATTCAAGTAGTTTTTGCGGTGAAATATCGTGAAGCGGTTATTGCTGATGATTGGAAAGCTACATTATTTGGTGTAATTGGTAATTTGATTAATGAAACTGGTTGTAAAACAATCATTGTAAACGGTGTTGAAGATCATGTTCATTGTTTCTTAGGATTAAAACCCACCGTTTCCATTTCGGAATTAATGAAAACGGTAAAAGCAAAATCATCGAAGTACATCAACGATCAAAAATTAACTATCTTTAGATTTGAATGGCAAGAAGGCTATGGCGCTTTTTCATACAGTCAATCACAAGTAGGTTCCGTTTATAAATATGTCGCCAATCAAGAACAACATCATAAGAAACAAACCTTCAAGCAAGAATATTTAGAGTTTTTAGATAAATTCAACGTCCCTTTTGAGGAACGCTATGTTTTTGAAGAATTGATTTGATATCTGTGTGATTAAAAATATAACTAACCGATCAACGGATTGAAATCCGTTGTTACAAAACGAACATACACCATCAACGGATTAAAATCCGTTGGTCGAATGTCAAGATTTCATCATAATATTTATTCGTTGGCTGGACGTATTTATAATAGCATATTTAATCCTTTGTTGAATAAATAAATGAAAGCCCATAAAAACAATTCTTGTGTCTGATGGTTAATTTATACCAATTCTAAAAGATAAGTTATGAGAAATGGATTTTCATTCTTTCAACAATTCTTATCTTTACCTTTCAAAAAAAAACAATACAATATGGACTTTATATACCAGGATCCTTATCCTATTTTAAAAGACGAAACCCAATACCGAAAAATTACTTCAGACTTTGTAAAAGTCGAGCAATTAGGCGAACGTGAGATTTTAACCATCGACCCAAAAGGGTTAGAATTATTGGCTCAAGAAGCTATGAGAGACGTTTCTTTTATGCTACGTACTTCGCATTTAGAAAAATTAAGAGCCATTTTGGATGACCCAGAAGCGACCGACAATGATCGTTTTGTAGCGTATAATTTATTGCAAAATGCCGTAGTAGCTATCGATGGCGAATTGCCTTCTTGTCAAGATACAGGAACGGCAATTGTGATGGCCAAAAAAGGAGAAAATGTATACACCGGCGTTGATGATGCAGAGTATTTGTCTAGAGGAATTTTTAATACTTACCAAGAAAAGAACCTCCGTTATTCTCAAATTGTGCCAATTAGTATGTTTGAAGAAAAAAATTCAGGGTCAAACCTTCCGGCTCAAATAGATATTTATGCTAAAAAAGGTGCTTCTTATGAATTTTTATTTTTAGCAAAGGGTGGAGGCTCAGCCAATAAAACCTATTTATACCAACAAACGAAGTCATTATTAAATGAGAAATCGTTAGATGCTTTTATTCGTGCAAAGATTATGGATTTAGGGACATCCGCTTGCCCACCATACCACTTGGCTTTGGTGATTGGAGGAACTTCAGCCGAAGCTAATTTGGCAGCTGTAAAAAAAGCTTCTGCAGGTTATTTTGACCATTTGCCTACTTCAGGAAATATGGCAGGTCAAGCATTTCGTGATTTGGAGTGGGAAAAGAGAGTACAAATCATTTGCCAAGAAAGCCAAATTGGAGCGCAATTTGGAGGTAAATATTTCACACACGATGTTCGTGTAATTCGTTTACCACGTCACGCTGCTTCTTGTCCAGTGGGATTAGGAGTTTCTTGTTCCGCAGATAGAAACATCAAAGGAAAAATTACGAAAGACGGTATTTTTGTAGAACAATTGGAAGTAAATCCAAAACGATTGTTGCCAGAAACACCTCCTCATTTGGAAGCGGCTATCGAGATTGATTTGAACAGACCCATGCCAGAAATTTTGGCGGAGTTGTCTAAATATCCTATCAAAACGCGATTAAAACTTAACGGCACCTTGATTGTAGCTCGCGATATTGCACATGCCAAAATCAAAGAGTTATTGGATGCAGGAAAACCGATGCCCGAATACTTTAAAAATCACCCTATTTATTATGCTGGACCAGCTAAAACACCAGAAGGAATGCCTTCAGGAAGTTTTGGACCAACAACTGCAGGTCGTATGGACGTGTACGTTGAGGAGTTCCAAAAAAATGGCGGAAGTATGGTGATGTTAGCCAAAGGTAACCGAACCAAAGACGTAATGAACGCTTGTAAAACTTATGGAGGATTCTATTTGGGTTCTATTGGTGGACCAGCAGCTATTTTGGCCAAAGAAAATATCCTTTCCGTTGAGGTAGTGGATTTTGAAGAATTAGGAATGGAAGCCGTTCGTAAAATCACCATCAAAGATTTCCCTGCTTTTATTATTACTGATGATAAAGGCAATGACTTTTTTGAAAATTTATAATTTTATAATCATTTGAAAAAGACTGTCGCTAGTGAGACAGTCTTTTTAGTAATCCTATTTTTATTTGAAACCAACATTATTAGTATTAGCAGCAGGTTTAGGTTCTCGTTATGGAGGACTAAAACAATTAGACGGATTAGGGCCTCAGGGGCAAATCATTATGGACTATTCCATTCATGATGCTTTAAAAGCAGGCTTTGGGAACGTGGTTTTAATAGTTCAAGAACCTATGATTCCGGTACTTACGGAGCGCTATTTGGTGCAACAACAATTACCCGTTTCTTTTGTGATTCAGGATAAAAAAATTGAAAGAAACAATATAGTTCACGAAAATCCCAAACCTTGGGGAACAGCTCATGCTTTATGGTGTGCTAAAAATGCTATTCAGTGTAATTTTTTGTTGATTAATGCCGATGATTTTTATGGCCAAAATTCCTTTGCTTTAGCTTACACTCATTTATCTCAATATGAAAATCCGTGTGCCATCGTGTTCCCAATTTTGAAAACCTTATCCGAAAATGGCACTGTAAATCGAGCCGAAGTTCACGTTGAAAATGGGTTGCTTAAAGATTCTATCGAAAGAGAAAAAATTAGCAAAACCCAAGAGGGTATTTTTTATCCCACTCCAAATGGAGAACAGGAAGCATTAGCAGAAAATACTTTGGTTTCTATGAATATGTGGGGCTTTACACCAGCTATTTTTGATTTCTTAGAAAAGGATTTGGATGCTTTTATTCAAAAATGGCAAGCCAATCCGGGGATTGAATATCAGTTACCTAATGTGGTTACCGCTATGATTGAAGCTGGTATTTATCAAATTTCTGTGATTCCTACCAATGAAGAATGGATTGGTATTACATATAAAGAAGATAAGCAGAAAGCGGCAGAGCAGATAAAAAAACTACACAATTTAGGAGTGTATAGCGAAGAATTATGGAAGTAATTGCAAAAGTAGTAGGTGATTTTTTAGGAACCGTAGCTATTCAAGATGTAGTGGTGCTACAAAGTGGCTTAATCAATAGTACATATAAAGTTGTGACTGCAAAGGGCGATTTTGTTTTGCAAAAAATGAATCAAACCGTTTTTCCTAAGATTCATGCTCTTTTGAATAATAAGATAAAGATTACTAAGTATTTACAACAAATTAGTTTTCCTACTATAACTTTTCTTTCTACTCAAGAAGGTTTGTTTTATACCCAAGAAGGAGAAGATATTTGGCAATTGTCAATTTATGTTCCTTCTATCGTTAAGGAAAAAATAGAATCCCCTATTACTGCCGAAAAAGCAGGACTTTTTTTGGCGCAATTTCATAAAGCCTTGCTAGATTTTCCAATTGCTGAATTGGAATATACCCTTCCAGATTTTCATAATACGCCCAAAAGATATAATGATTTTAAGGATAAGGGAACTAGTGCTTCAAAAGAACGTTTGTTGAATGCGAGTAATGAAATAGAACAACTCAACTTTTATTATGCTAAAGTTGCACCAGTGGCTTTAGCTATTCAAGAAGGCATAATTCCGTTGCGTGTTGTGCATAATGACACCAAAATTGGCAATATGCTTTTTGATGAAAAGGGTAATATTATCTGCATTATTGATTATGATACGATCATGCCAGGAAGTATTCTTCATGATGTGGGCGATGCTTTAAGAACAGGAACGAATACCGCCACTGAGGAAGAAAAAGAGCTGAACAAAGTAAATTTTGATACCAAAATCTACGAAGCTTTTATGAAAGGATACACACAGGAAGCGCTTTCTTTTATGACACCCAAAGAGGCCGAAGCGATTCATCTAAGCTTACCTTTATTACTTTTTGAACAAGCTTGCCGTTTTCTCGCAGACTACTTAGATAACGACCGCTATTATACTACATCTTATGAACAACAAAATTTAATAAGAGCTAAAACTCAAATTCATTTGTTAGCACAAGTTTGTAGTTATTTCAATTTATGATTCAGGTTATGAATTTTTATGAAAAAACCCACAGAAGTAATGATACTGATGTGGGTTTCTTGTTTTTTCTAGTCAATCACCATTTCTGGAATTTCACCTTCAATGAGTAAGTCGGCCTCCGTAGAAGCGATGATATGCTCTACCGATACGCCTGGAGCTCTTTCCAGAAGTTTAAATCCTTTGGGAGTGATTTCCATAACGGCCAATTCGGTTACGACTTTTTTTACACAGCCAACGCCAGTTAAAGGTAAGGTACATTTCTTCAATATTTTACTTTCTCCAGCTTTGTTTACGTGCATCATGGCCACGATAATATTATCTGCCGATGCTACTAAATCCATGGCACCACCCATTCCTTTGACCATTTTTCCTGGAATTTTCCAGTTGGCAATATCGCCGTTTTCGGCTACTTCCATGGCACCGAGGATAGTCAAGTCTACATGTTGACCGCGAATCATTCCAAAACTGGTGGCAGAGTCAAAAAAACTAGCTCCTGGAAGCGTTGTAATGGTTTGTTTGCCGGCATTGATTAAATCGGCATCTTCTTCGCCTTCAAAAGGAAAGGGACCCATACCTAAAACACCGTTTTCGCTTTGAAATTCAACCGAAATATCTTCTCTTACATAATTGGCTACCAAGGTTGGAATCCCGATGCCAAGGTTCACAAAGTAACCGTCTTGTACTTCTTTTGCAATGCGTTTAGCGATATCTTCTTTTGTTAACATACTTTTCTTTTTTGAAACATATAAGTTATTTTTAACTGAATCTTAGATATTTTTTAAAACCATATATGGCAATTAAGGTCATTTAAGTTTTAGCTTCAGGATGAATACTAAAAAACTGACCACTGACCACTATCTTTTCCTAACCGTTCTTTGCTCTATTCGTTTTTCATATTTCTCTCCTTGAAAAATACGTTGTACTAAAATTCCAGGAATGTGAATTTGATTCGGATCCAAAGTTCCAGCTTCGACTAATTCTTCTACTTCGGCAATGGTGATTTTTGCGGCACCACACATACACGGATTAAAATTTCTAGCCGTACCTTTGAAGATTAAATTCCCTGCGGTGTCGCCTTTCCAAGCTTTTACAATCGCAAAATCAGCTTTGAAAGCTTCTTCCATAATGTGCATTTTTCCATTGAATTCGCGTACTTCTTTGCCTTTGGCTACTTCAGTTCCATAACCCGCAGGTGTGAAAAAAGCAGGAATTCCAGCTTGAGCCGCACGACAACGTTCAGCTAAAGTACCCTGAGGAATCAAATCTACTTCGAGTTCGCCAGAAAGCATTTGGCGTTCAAACTCAGCATTTTCTCCTACATAAGAAGAAATCATTTTTTTGATTTGTTTTTTTTGTAAAAGCAAACCAAGTCCAAAATCATCTACACCAGCGTTGTTTGAAATACAAGTTAATTCATTTACGCCTTTTTGAACTAAAGCTGTGATGGAGTTTTCAGGTATTCCACAAAGGCCAAAGCCACCTAACATCAGCGTCATTCCGTTTTCGATGCCTTGTAGCGCATCATCAACAGTTGAAACGGTTTTATTTATCATGGAGTTCTATTTTAGAATTTTTTTTTCAGGCAAATGTAGTTCGAAATCGATTTCGAAAAAAAATTTAGATAGCATTTTTTACAGATTTGCGATCCAGTTGTTAAATACAAAAACGACAGTTCCGCTGAAGAACTGCCGTTGTAGTTTTTATTGTTCGAATTCGTCCGTTGTTTGTTGGTTTTCTACCGCAGTAGTGTCGACAACTGTTGCTTTTCGGGGCGTGTAACAGTCTACTTTAATCTTAAGGTTTGCGGGTCGCTCAAAAGGTTCTTTGGAGACTTGCAAAGTGGGATCTTCATAACATTTTTTCATAAAATAACCCCAAACAGGTAATGCTGAGGCAGCCCCTTGTCCGTAGGTTAAACTTTTGAATCGAGCAGAACGATCTTCGCAACCTACCCAAACTCCGGTAACTAGATTTGGTACCATACCCATAAACCATCCATCGGATTGATTTTGTGAAGTTCCTGTTTTTCCTGCAATTGGATTTCTAAACATATACGGATAGCCTGTCCATCGATGGTCTCCGGCTCCTCCTCCTTCTGTTCTTAATCTTGCTCCAGAACCACTTTCGGTTACTCCTTCTAATAATTTAATGACTGCAAAAGCAATGTCTTTATTCAAAACATCATGAGATTCGGGGATTGGTTCGTAAATAACCACTCCGCTTTTGTCTTCGATTTTGGTCAAAAATTGCGGTTTGACATAGACGCCTTGATTTGCAAATGTACTGTAAGCAGCCACCATATCTTCCACCGTGATTTCTACAGCTCCTAAGGCAATAGAAGGTTGATTAATGATTTCTGATTTTACCCCTAATTTATGGGTTAATTCAATAACTGCTTCTGGCCCTACTTTGTCAATCAATTTAGCCGAAATAGTGTTGATAGAATGTGCCAAAGCTTGTTTCAACGTAACCATTCCACGGTATTTGTTATCAGAGTTTCTTGGCTCCCAATCTTCGGTAACGTGATGACGTCCTTTATGAATCATAAAAGGAGAATCAATGATAGAATCACAAGGCGACATGTTGAGCTGTTCGATAACTGTAGCATATACAAAGGGCTTGAAGGTAGATCCCACTTGTCGCGCTCCTTGACCTACGTGATCGTATTGAAAATATTTGTAGTTGATGCCGCCTACCCAAGCCTTAATGTTTCCAGTTTGAGGCTCCATTGCCATTAAACCTGATTGCAAAAAGTGTTTGTAATAACGAATAGAATCCATTGGAGTCATTACGGTATCAATTTCTCCTTTCCAAGAGAAAATCTTCATTTTTGTTTTTACTTTGAAAGAAGCAATGATTTCGTCTTCACTTTTTTCCATAGCTTTCATGACATTCCATCGGTTAGAGGATTTCATGGCTTGGTTCATGATACGTTGCGTTTCAGCTTCGGTAATGTTTACGAAAGGCGCATTTTTGTTGTCTTTTTGTTGCAAAAAGAATTCTTCTTGCATGTTAGTCATATGTGCGTTAACCGCTTCCTCTGCATAGGTTTGCATTCTGGAATCGATGGTAGTGTAGATTTTTAAACCATCTTTATAGATATCATAATCCGTTCCGTCTGGTTTTTTGTTTTCCTCTACCCATTTTTTCATGTAATCTCTTAGGTATTCTCTAAAATAAGTAGCAATACCATCTTTGTGAGTTTCTAGTTTGAAGTTAAGTTTTATGGGTAAACTTTGTAATTGTAATTTTTGTTGCTCGGTGATAATCTTCGCTTTTTCCATTTGGTGCAACACTACATTTCGGCGGTTTTTTACTCCTTCTGGATTGCGAATTGGATTGTAAAGTCCTGAGTTTTTAAACATTCCCACCAAAATAGCCGACTCGTCTATGGTTAAATCTTTTGGGGCTTTGGAGAAATAGGTTTTTGCTGCCGAGCTAACGCCTACGGAGTTGTTTCCAAAATCATAGACATTACAGTACATGGCAATAATTTCGTTTTTGGTGTATTGACGTTCCAAACGAATGGCGATAATCCATTCTTTCATTTTTTGAACGATACGGAAAGGCAAAAATTTAGAACCTTCTCCGTGAAATAATTGTTTAGCTAATTGTTGTGATAAAGTACTGGCGCCTCCGCTGGTTCCTAAGCTCAAAATCGCTCTCAAAGTTCCTCTACCGTCAATTCCTGAATGTTCATAAAAACGGGCATCTTCAGTAGCTACTAAAGCATCTACCAAGTTTTTTGGTAAATCCGAGTACTTCAATTGCGAACGATTCTTTTGGAAATATTTTCCCAAAACCACGCCATCAGAGGAAATGATTTCGGTAGCCAAATTTGAGTCTGGATTTTCTAAATCTTCAAAAGAAGGCATTGAACCAAACAGTCCCCAAGAGGCAAAAAGGAAGAAAAGAGCCAAAATGCCCAAACCATAAAAGTAGATTTTCCAAAACTTCTTTTTATAGTAATTGATGTCTTTATCAATTGCTTTAGACGATGTGTTATTTTTTCTAATTGCCATAATTTTATTCTATATTTTCTATTCTAAAACCTACGTCCGTAATTCCGTCCAAAACAGCTACACCAGGTACTTTGCCGTTTTCTCTCAAGGCTTGTTTGATGTATACTTTGAATTGTCCTTTAAATTGAATTTTTTCTTTGTAAAAAAGTTTGCTTTCTTTTAAATCCGTAAAGCCATTGCCTAACAAAGTCCCGTCAGGATTGGCCATTTGGTATTCTAAAGTATCTACTTTGGTGAAGCCATTTTTTTGTTCCATAGCCACAATCAAAAAGATATTATTGAATTTATAATCGTCATTGGCTCTCAAATTCACAAACAAATTGTATTGTTTTGTGGAGTCCAATACAGGCAAATCGAAGGAAACAATGCTGTCTTTGTTCCAACCGCTGCCTACTGTTTTGTATTCGTCAAAAACTCTTTTTTTGTCGCAGGCCAAAAAGAGCAAGACTACAGCAAATAAGATGCAACTATTTTTTATCCCCATTTTTAGTAATAATTATAGGTTTTCTAGGTTCATTGGGTGTATTAGGGTTAGGCTTTTTGTCATTAGCATTGCCTCTATTTTTGTTGTTGTGAGGTCTTTTTTTGTTGCCATTTTGAGCAGCAGGTTTGTTAGGTGCTATAGCTGGTGCGGCAGCTACATTTGCCGTTGTTCCAGCATTTGGTTTGCGTTTTTTCGAAGGTCTTTTCTTGGCTTTGGGCTGGTCAAAACGAGTTAAACTCTCTTGTCCCATAGCGTTATTAAAGTTCTTCTCTGGTTCAGCTACCACTTCTATAGCATAGTCTTCTAAGGACGAAACTTTGTTTTTTAGTTTATTTTCGGCAATGATTTCGTGAACTTGTTCAATTTTAAGCACGTGCCAATTGGCAAAATTGTTCGTGTAAGCAAACCACATTAAGCCTTTGAAAATATCTTGTTTTTGGCAGATAGCATCTCCTTTTTCGGTCACTAATTTGGTGTCGAAATTTGGAAAATGTTTCAAAGCATCCATGTAGGTGTCTAGCTCATAATTCAAACAACATTTTAGTTTTCCGCATTGTCCTGCTAGTTTTTGTGGATTCAAAGACAATTGTTGGTAACGTGCTGCTGAAGTATTCACACTTCTAAAATCGGTCAACCACGTCGAGCAACATAGCTCTCTTCCGCAAGAACCGATTCCTCCTAAACGAGCGGCTTCTTGACGGAAACCTACTTGTTTCATCTCGACTCTTGTACTGAATTCTTTGGCAAAATCCTTAATCAACATTCTAAAATCGACGCGGTCGTTGGCGGTATAGTAGAAAGTTGCTTTAGAACCGTCACCTTGAAATTCAATATCCGAAATTTTCATTTCTAATTTGTGCTGAATCGCCAATTCACGTGCACGAACTTTCATTGGTTCTTCTTTATCTCTAGCGGCAGACCAAATATCGATGTCTTTTTGAGAGGCTTTTCGATAGATTTTTGGAATTTCGGTTCCGTTTGGATTGACTCCTTTTTTCTTCATTTGAATTTTTACCAACTCACCCGTTAGCGTCACAATTCCGATATCGTGACCAGGTGAAGCTACCGTTGCCACGATGTCTCCCATGCTTAAGGTTAGTTTTTCGGTATTGCGGTAAAATTCTTTTCTGCCGTTTTTGAAACGTACTTCGACACAGTCAAAAGGCGCTTCGCCATTGGGTAAACTCATGTTCGAAAGCCAATCAAAAACGGTTAATTTGTTGCAGCTATCGGTGCCGCAAGTCCCATTATTTTTACACCCCTTTGGTGCGCCACCATCGGAAGTTGAACAACTTGTACAAGCCATAATTATATTGTGATGTTGCCAAAAAAGCAACTTGAGTTCTTACTTAAATTTAATCGGTAAAGATAGTATTTTTTAATTGTATGTTACAACGGTAAAAAATAAGGATGCGTCTTAAAATTATACTAAAATAATTGGGGTTTGATACTAATCTTTTTTTGATTGAGATTGGTTAATTTTAGTTTGTCACTTGGCTAATAAAAATTCTTCGTAGTTTGCTGGAGTGACTATTGTTGTTGTTACATTGTTATAATTGTCTAAAAACGTAGTAGGAATTTTATATTTCGCAGCCCTATTCCATTTGATTTCACAAGCTAAAATTTGGTCATTTCTTTTTTCGACATAATCAATTTCTTGTTGTTGCGTAGTTCTCCAAAAATGACAATCTGCCTCTTCTTGTTGGATGTTTAAATATTTTATTCGCTCGCTAATGATATAGTTCTCCCACAAGTTTCCTATGTCGTTTCTTTGGTTTATGGTATTGAAATTCCCCGTAACGGCATTGATAATTCCATTGTCATAAAAGTATATTTTCTTCCCTTTTTTAATTTCATTTCGAACATTGTTTGAAAATGCGGGTAGTTTGAATATCACAAAAGCTTTTTCTAATAAATCAATATATTTTTCAACGGTTTTATTATCTATTTGTATGAGTTTGCTCAATTCATTGTAATTCACTTCGCTGCCTACTTGTAGTGCCAATGCTTTTACTATTTTCTGCAGCACGACAGGTTTTGCTATTTGCTCCAATAGAAATAAATCTTTGTATAAATAGCTATTAGCGATGAGTTTGATGTGCTCTTTAGCATCAACTGGATTACTAATTATTTCTGGGTAATTACCGTAAATAAGACGTTGTTCTATATTTCTCTTTTCTTCTAAGAGTCCTTTGTGGGTAACCATTTCCGAGAAGGCAATAGGGAATAAATACATTTCATATTTTCTGCCTGTTAGGGGTTCGTTGAGTTTGTTAGCTAATTCAAAACTGGAGGATCCAGTTGCAATGACTTGTACGGTTTTGATTTGATCGACGATTATTTTGAGTACAATGCCAATGTTTGTTACTCGCTGCGCTTCGTCAATCACTAAAATTTCGTTGTCGCCAATTATATTTTTGAGTTTGGTTACATTAGGATTTTCGAATAAAGTAAGCACATCCGATTCGTCTCCGTTTAAGAAAAGTGTTTTTTTGTTTAGGTCTGCAATTAGATGTTGAACAAAGGTTGTCTTGCCCACTTGTCTTGGACCAAAAATAAGTAAGGCTTTCCCTTTGAATAAACGGGCTTTGGCATATATGGCTTGCTCTCTTGTTACCATAAAGTATTGATTTTAAGAAGTCAAAGGTAGTTGTTTTAGTTTCTATTCCAAAATAATTATGTTTTTTTTGGAATTTATTCCAAAATTATTATGTTTTTTTTGGAATCAATTCCAAAATGATTATGTTTTTGAACCATTTAAGGTATTTAAGGACCTATAAGTTTGGGGTAAAATAAAAACCATCACAAAAAGGATTGTGATGGTTTAGTTTATTTCTTTTCATTTTATGATTGTTGATAAAGAAGCAAATTGTGGCTCTTTAGCCCCGATAGTAGTGAAAATCCTTTTTTTTACACCTGACAGGTTTTTAAAAACCTGTCAGGTGTAAAAAAAAGATTGCAGCGGATAGCGGGACCATTGTTCCTTAAAAAAGCCTATTCTTTCTGCTCCTAAAAATCAGCTAGAAGCTAGGTTTCTTTGACCGAAATGATTTTTACGGGACAAGCCTTTGCAGCGAGTTCGCAACTTTCTACGATGGTATGGTCGGGTGATTTTAGGGTGTAAAAACCTTTGGAATTGACACTTTTGATGAGTACCGATTTACCGTCTTTTTTGGACATTTGAAACTGCACGGGTGCCATTTCTACGCAGTAATTGCAACCGATGCATTTGTCTCTTTGCAGGGTGATGATGACCATTAGGCTTCTACTATTTTATATAATTTGTCGGACATACGGATTCTAAACGGCAGTTTGAGGGTGCAATCGTCTCCTTTGGTAGCACGCTCTGCCGAAGTATCGTTGACAAACATTTCCTCGATAATCATTTCTTGTGCGCCAGTGCTTGGACCCGTCACCAAAATTTTATCGCCCACTTTGATGTCGTAGGCTTCGATTTTGAATTGGCCAATTTCAGCTTTGGGGAAGAAATGGGTGCCTTTGCCGACATACACTTTCTTCTGCGTAGCTACGGAACCTGAAACATCGCTCCATTCGCCCAATTCTTGTCCTAAATAATATCCCGACCAGAATCCGCGGTTGTACACGGTGTTCAAAGCCTCCATCCACGTTGCAATTTTTTCTTTGGAGAACGTGCCGTCATAGTAGGCATCAATGGCTTCGCGGTAGGTTTTGATTACGGTGGCTACGTATTCTGGAGCACGACCGCGACCTTCGATTTTGAGGACTTGAATGCCCGAATCGATAACTTGGTCTAGGAAATCTAGGGTGCATAAATCTTTGGGCGACATCATATATTCGTTGTCCAATTCGATTTCGAAACCGGTTTCTTGGTCGATTACGGTATATTTTTTACGACAGTTTTGTTTGCAAGCACCACGGTTGGCTGAGGAGTTATGCGAATGCAGACTCAAATAACATTTACCCGAAACGGCCATACACAATGCTCCATGACCAAAGATTTCAATCTCGACCAAATTCCCGTTAGGCCCTTTGATTTGTTCTTTTTCGATTTGTTCGGTGATTTTTTTTACTTGACGCAAACTCAATTCACGACTCAATACCATAGTATCGGCAAAAAGGCTGTAGAATTTGATGGTTTCGATATTGGTCACATTCAATTGAGTAGAAATGTGAATTTCCATTCCCACGCTTCTAGCCATTGCAATTACGGCTTGGTCGGAAGCAATCACCGCAGTGATGTTGGCTTCTTTGGCTTTATTGATTAAGGTTTTGACCACAGATAAGTCGTGGTCATAAATGATGGTGTTTAAGGTCAAGTAACTGCGTACGTTTTTGGCTTCACAGCGTTTTGCGATTTCGGCCAAATCATCCATAGTGAAGTTGACCGAGGCGCGGGCACGCATATTGAGTTGTTCTACTCCAAAATATACAGAGTCGCAACCATTATCTAAAGCGGCTTGCAAGGATTCGAAATTCCCAGCAGGCGCCATTAATTCTATTTTGTTGTTTGTTGTCATTGTGTATTGTTTTGACACAGATTTCACAGATTAATTTGTGAAATCTTTGTTTAATTTATTTTATAGAGTGAACCTTTGTCAAAGTTTAGAGCTTTGACAAAGGTGATGGGTAAAAGTTTCGAAAAACTATTTTAAAATCTTATACAATTTATCAGATAAACGTACTCTGAAAGGCACTTCAAAAGTTACTTTGTCGCCAGGTTGTGCGACCGTTTTTTCGATGCCGTTGACTAATATTTTTTCGAGTACAAGTTGTTCGTTTCCTGTAGTTGGACCCGAAATTAAAATGGTATCGCCTAATTGTAGTTCATTATTTTCAATGACGAAAAGAGCAACTTGCGCTTTTACAAAATAATGTTCGGCTTTACCTAAAAGAGCTTTTTTGATTTTGATTCTTTGACGAATTTTGGTTGGAGTCGTGGCGACTGCCAATGGTGTATCCGAAAGCTCGCCAGAATGCTTGAAGGGTAATTTATCTGATTTTCCTTTTCGGAAGACTTTGTTGCCGACTTGTTTTCCTTTTCTCAATTTTACTTGCTCAACTAATGGTAAGTTGATGATGTCTAAACATTCGTTAGAACAACAATTTTGCATGGCTTCTTTGCATTCGTCACATTGAATGAACAACAAATGGCAGCCTACATTTTCGCAATTGGTATGGTTGTCGCAAGGTTTTCCGCATTGGTGGCATTGCGAAACGATATCGTCTGTGATGCGCTCACCCAAACGATGGTCAAAAACGAAATTCTTTCCGATAAATTTACTCTCCAGATTTTCTTCTTTGATTTGCTTGGCGTAGTTGATGATGCCTCCTTCTAACTGGAAAACATTTTTAAAACCTTGGTGTTTGAAGTAAGCCGAAGCTTTTTCGCAGCGAATTCCTCCAGTGCAATACATCACCAGATTTTTATCTTCTTTAAAGTCTTGTAATTGTTCGTTGATGATAGGCAATGATTCCCGAAACGTTTCCACATCAGGAGTAATAGCGCCTTTAAAATGACCTATTTCACTTTCGTAATGGTTTCTAAAATCAACTACAATCGTGTTGGGATCTTCTAATATTTCGTTGAATTCCTTGGCTTTGAGGTGTACTCCAATATTGGTTACATCAAAGGTTTCGTCGTTTAATCCGTCGGCCACAATTTTGTCGCGCACTTTTACAGTGAGTTTCAAAAACGAATGATCATCGTGCTCTACGGCTACATTCAAACGAATGTTGCGCATAAATTCATAAGCTTCTAGCGTTTCGCGAAAAGCTTCTAAATTTTCGGCAGGGACAGACATTTGGGCGTTGATTCCTTCTTTGGCTACATAGGTTCTACCTAGTGCATCGAGTTTATTCCATTCGATAAATAAATCGTCGCGAAATTTTTTGGGATCTTCAATTTTGGCATACGCATAGAAAGACAACGTGAGGCGTTGTTTTCCGGCTTGATCAATAAGCTCGGCTCTTTCTTCTGCGCTTAAGGTGTTATACAGTTGCATGCTATAAACGTTAAGTGAGAAATAAATTAGGAACTCTAATTGGAAGAATTCGGGTGCAAAGGTATTGCTTTTTTTAAATTAAAGTGATAAAAATCCTCTTGAAGCTAATGATTTAGAATGTTAAATGACGATAATAAGAATACTAGTATTTAAAATAAAAATGAAACCAGAGCTATTCTTACTCATTCATGTCATGGGTGTTAATACAATTTTTTTTACATAACACAAAACATAAATGTTTTAAATAAATGGTAAAAAAGTCAAATTAAAAAGACTTTTTTTGAGGGAAATAAAAATGAAAATTTGGTAAAACCCTGAAATTGAGGTTTTATTAACCTGTATTGTCTCAGTGATTTAAAAATATATTGGGTTTAGAATAAGGTAAAAGAAGGCTTGGTGTTCCTTCATAAAATTTACATAAATGACACATAATTTTTTTCAAATTAACTATTTCGCCATGTTTAGTGTGTGTTTTTTAGTTAAATTTGATGGAATTGTATTTACTATCAACCTAAAAAAACATCAAATGGGCTTAGTTGAGAATTATAAGAAGAGTATTGTACTGTTTTTTTCATTTGTTTTTCTTGTTTCATGTAATAAAAAAGAAAGTCAGGCACCACCTCCAATCCCTGCTCCTTTTATAACAGTTGAAGCCAAAGATGTTCCTATTTATAAAGAATTTGCAGCACAAACGTTTGGAGATTTGGATATCGATTTGACGGCTAGAGTGGATGGTATTTTGACGGGGATTCACTTTATTGAAGGGCAGAAGGTGAAAAAAGGGCAGTTACTGTATACTATAGATCCCTTAGAATATGATACTAAAGTAGATCAGGTAAAAGGACAAGTGGCAGTATCGCAAAGTAATCTTGTTAATGCTGAGGAAGAATTGAAAAGGATTCGTCCTTTAGCTGATATGAATGCGGTTAGCCAACGCGAATTGGATGCAGCAGTTGCTAAAGCTAAAGCAGCTCGTTCTAACTATGAAAGTACGCAAGCCACATTACGTAATCAAAAGTTAGAGCGTAGTTATTGTAATATAATGTCGCCTATTAATGGAGTCATAGGAATAAGTAATGCTAGAGTTGGAGATTATATTTCTAGAATAGGAAATTCTTCTAAATTAAATACAGTTTCTCTTTTAGATAAAGTTAGAGTGCGATTCACGATTAGTGAAGCAGAATATTTAGAATATCGTAAGAAGAAAAGTTTAAGTAAAGATAATACAACCAATGATATTGAGCTATTGCTTTCAGACGGAAGTGTGCATCCTTATAAAGGAGTCCTGAATTTTTCGGATGCCAAAATCGATCCTACAACAGGAACCATGACTATCGAAACGACGTTCTCTAATCCAGAAAATAACTTGCGTTCTGGACAATTTTCAAAAGTAAGAGCCTTAATAGAAAACCAACGAAACGCCATTGCTATACCACAAAAAGCAGTGACCGAATTACAAGGAATTTATCAAGTATTAGTTATTGATAAAGAAAATAAAATTCAAGTTCGTATTGTTGAAGTAGGGGCCAAAGTAGGAGAAGACTGGGTCATTACTAAAGGTATCAATGTAGGAGATAGAGTAGCTATAACAGGAAGTATGTTTATTCAACCTGGCGCTGTAGTAAATCCTGTTCCTTATGTAACCGAAAATAAAAAAGCGAAATAGTTATGGATAATTTTTTTGTAAGAAGACCTATTGTAGCCATAGTTTTATCCATATTTATGGTAATCATAGGGGGTTTATCTATACTAAATACTCCTATTGCTCAATATCCTGAAATTGCACCGCCAGTAGTTCAAATTCAAACCAGTTATCGAGGTGCTAACGCGTTAAACGTAGAACAAGCCGTTGCTACTCCAATTGAACAAAAAGTAAATGGGGTGGAAAATATGTTGTACATGCAGTCTACCAACACAGGAGATGGGAGTATGTCTTTGTCGGTAACCTTTGATATGGGAACCGATTTGGATAATGCCACGATGTTAACGCAAAACCGTGTAGCATCGGCCACTTCAACCTTGCCAGTTGATGTTAAAAATACGGGAGTTACGACCAAAAAGTCACTGTCGATGCCGTTACTTCTGTTCTCACTTTCTTCTCCTAATAACACCTATAGTTCCGACTTTTTAACGAATTATGCCAATATCAATATTGTAGATGCTTTATCTAGAATTAAAGGGGTGGGTGAAGTAGTGATTTTTGGAGGAAGTAATTATGCGATGCGTATTTGGGTTAAACCAGATATTTTGGCCAAATACAAATTGACCATCCCGGATATTATGAGTGCGATTAAGGATCAAAACTCGATTGCTCCTGGAGGAAAATTTGGGGCGCCACCTGCAGAAGATGGGAACGAGTTTACCTACAACGTAACACTAAAAGATCGTTTGGTTGACATTAAAGATTTTGAAAATATTATTTTAAAATCAAATATTGGTAACCAACAAGTGCGATTAAAAGATGTTGCAACAGTGGCTTTGGGAACCGAAAGTTATGCCTCAAAAGGCGCTTTAAATGGGAAGCCAGCGGGAACTATTGGTATCAAACAAATGCCAGGATCTAATGCACTTGAAGTAGCTGCCGAGGCAAAGAAAACAATGGAGGAATTGAGTAAAAAATTCCCTCAAGATTTAACTTACCACACTTCATTGGATACTACTTTGGCGATTACAGAGGGAATTAGTGAAATTATGCACACCCTTTTGGAAGCTATCGTTTTGGTAATTATCGTGGTGTTTATCTTTTTGCAAAATTGGAGAGCAACTATTATTCCATTACTTACGGTACCTGTGTCGTTAATTGGAGTATTTATGTTGTTTCCTTTGTTAGGTTTCTCAGTAAACGTATTGTCACTTTTAGGCTTGGTTTTGGCTATTGGAATTGTGGTCGATGATGCTATTGTTGTGGTAGAAGCTGTAATGCATCATATTGAGCATGGACTCTCACCACGTGAAGCCACCAACAAAGCAATGAAAGAAGTTTCAGGTCCAGTAATTGCTATTGCAGTAGTTTTGACCGCGGTATTTATTCCTGTTGCCATGACTCCTGGGATTACCGGGCGTTTGTACCAACAATTTGCCATTACAATTGCTATTTCAGTAATCTTTTCTGCGATAAGTGCACTTACGCTTAGTCCCGCCTTGTGTTCTATTTTATTAAAACCAAATCAAGAGCCTAAAGGTTGGCTTGGAAAATTCTTTAAAGCATTCAACCAAAAATTCGAATCATTTACCAATAAATATACTGGATTTACCGCATTTTTGATCAAAAAAACGGTTCGTAGTTTTATTTTTATTGGAATAATCATAGGAGCTATTGCAATATTGGGTAGTAAAATTCCAGCAGGATTTGTACCCGAAGAAGATCAAGGCTATTTGTTTGTTAATGTTGAATTGCCAGGTGCCTCTTCTTTACATAGAACTGAAGCGGTTTGTAAAAAAATAGAAGGCATTTTAGGTTCAATTGAGGGGATCGAATATTACACTACGGTATCAGGCTATAGTTTGTTGAAAAATTCGATGGCTACTAATAACGGCTTCTTTTTCATTTCCTTAAAAGAATGGAAAAAAAGAGACAAGGATGTCTTTAAAATTATTCAAGAAATAAATGGTAAGTTGGTTTATGCCGTTCCAGAAGCGACTGCTTTTGCATTTGGACCACCACCAATTAGTGGTATCGGAAATGCAGCTGGCTTTTCGATGATGTTGCAAGACAGAGCAGGGAAAACACCACAGTATTTGTTTGAAAATGCCCAACGTTTTATGGCCGAAGCTCGAAAACGACCTGAAATTGGAAGCGTGAGAACGACCTTTAATCCTTATGTTCCTCAAATTAGTTTGGATATTGATCGGGACAAAGTAACCGAATTGAATTTATCTCTTTCAGAGGTTAATTTAGCTATTGGAGCCAGTTTAGGAGGGCAATATGTCAATGAGTTCAACCGATTTGGGCGTCAATATATTGTATTGATTCAAGCAGCTCCAAGTTTTACACTAAATCCCGAAGATATTAATAAAATATTTGTTCGAAGTAAAGACAATATTATGATCCCTATTTCGAGTATTGCTACCATCAAAAAGGAGAGTGGCCCTGAGTTTACGACTCGTTTTAACTTGTATCGTTCGGCAGAAATTGGTGGATCACCTGCTCCAGGATACACCTCTTCTGAGGCTAGAGTAGCGCTAGAAGAAACGGCTTTAAAAGTATTACCTACTGATATGGGCTATCAATGGTCGGCTATGAGTTATCAAGAAAAACAAGCTGAAGGTAAAGGTGCTACCGTTTTTATTATGGCCATTTTATTTGTTTTCTTAATATTAGCAGCCCAATACGAAAGTTGGAAATTACCCTTTAGTGTATTGTTAGGAACGCCTTTTGCTGTTTTTGGCGCCTTTTTGGGATTATATCTTTGTAAGTTATTTAGTCCTGATTATGTGAACAATGTTTTTGCTCAGATTGGATTGGTAATGCTTATTGGATTAGCGGCCAAAAACGCAATTCTTATTGTTGAATTTGCCAAAGCCGAATACGAAAAAGGAGTACCATTGGTGGAAGCTGCTTTGACCGCTGCTAAGTTGCGATTTCGACCCATTTTGATGACGGCTTTTGCTTTTATTTTAGGTGTTGTTCCTTTGTTGACAGCTTCTGGAGCGGGAGCTCAAGCGCGAAAAGTAATGGGAATGACGGTGTTTAGTGGAATGCTAGTGGCTACCATAATGGGAGTATGTTTTATTCCGGTGCTTTTCGTTTTTGTGGAAAGAATTGGAAAAAAGAAACATCAAGAAAATGCGGTTGAATCTACAAAATCTATCAGTCATGAAGAATAAATTAAAATATGGCGCTCTACTTGTGGTATTGGCATTATTGCCTACTAGTTGTTTGGTGGGTCCGAAATATAAAGCTCCCGAATTTCAGGAAAATGCAGTAAGCAAATTTCAATATGCAAAAAACGCAGATACTACCAAGACTATTTTAAATGTAAAATGGTTTGAGATCTTTAATGATGAGGTACTGAAAGGATTGATCAACAAAGGCATTGAAAACAATTTTGATTTAAAAATAGCAATTTCTCGTTTAGAGCAAGCCAAAGCCAATTTAGGATTTACTAAGGCCAATGTTTTTCCATCTTTTCAGTACAGTGCTGGAGCTAATACGGCTCAAAATTTCATTCAAAATTCATCATTAATTGGAAATATGTCTTGGGAAATTGATTTCTGGGGCAAATTACGCCACGAAAATAGAGCCGTTCAAAATGAATTGTTAGCTACTGAAGAAGCACGTAAAACAGTCATGGCTGGAATTGTTAGCGATATTGCCACCGCTTATTTTCAATTAAGAGATTTAGACAATCAGTTAGAAATCACAAAACAAACGCTAAAAACACGTCAGGATTCTTACGTAATCATTTCAGATCGTTTCAAGAGCGGGTACACTTCTGAATTAGATAAAGTGCAAATCGAGCAACAAGTAGCCATTGCTGAGGCGGCTTTACCTAATATCAAAAGACAAATCACGGTTTTAGAAAACACCATCTCTATTTTAATTGGTCAAATACCGGGCCCGATTGCGCGAGGTAAGATGAATAAAGATCAATTGATGGTGACCGATTTGCCCACTGCCATTCCTTCGTCGTTGCTGCAAAATCGTCCCGATGTAAAAAGAGCAGAATTGCAATACATTGCGGCTCACGAAAGAATTGGAGTGGCGCAAGCGATGCGTTTTCCATCTTTTAATATTGCAGCTTTCGCAGGATTAGCGACTCCAAAAATTGGAGATTTGTTTAATGATGGTTCTTATAGAGATAATGCTTCTGTTGGTATAACTGGGCCATTGTTTCAATTTGGAAAAAATAAAAGACGTGTAGAAATCAATAGACAATTGGCAGAACAATCTAAAATTAGTTATGAGAAAACGTATTTAGTTGCTATTGCCGAAGTCGAAAATGCGATTCAAAACGCTTCCACTTTAAAAGAGGAATATGAAGCAAGAAGCCGTCAGGTCGCTGCTGCAAAAAAGAATTATGAATTATCCTATGCACGTTATTACAATGGTTATGTTTCGTATTTAGAAGTATTGGATGTACAACGTTCGTTATTTGATGCAGAAATTAGTTTGTCACAATTATCACAACGACAATTGGCAGCTATGGTTCAATTATACAAAGCCTTAGGCGGAGGTTGGAATTAAAAAATATAGAGCATAAAAAAACATCCGAATAGGGATGTTTTTTTATGCTCTATAAAATGATACGATTAGCAATATTCGTTAAAAGCATCTTTCAAGTTGTCTGCAATCATTTCTGCAGGACGACCTTCAATATGATGACGTTCTAACATATGCACTAATTCTCCGTTTTTGAATAAAGCCATAGAAGGCGATGATGGAGGAAAAGGAAACATATGTTGTCTAGCAGCATCAACAGCTTCTTTGTCAACACCAGCGAAAACAGTAATTAAATGGTCTGGTTTTTTAGCACCATCTAAACTCATTTTTGCTCCTGGACGTGCATTTCTTGCAGCACATCCGCATACAGAATTCACAACTACTAATGTTGTTCCTTCTGCTTTTATAGCAGCATCTACTTCTGCTGCATTATGTAAATCTTGGAAACCAGCAGCAGTTAATTCTGCTTGCATTGGTAAAACCATATCTTGTGGATACATATTTTTTATTTTTAGTTAACTGAATTAAGGCGCAAAGTTACAAAGTTTGCCAAAAAATTATAAGAACGAATTATAAAGTTTTGTTATAGTTTAGCATTGCTTTTATGATGGTCTATATAGTTTTCAAGTATAGACTTGTATTCTCAAATTTAAAAACATTTTTAAAATAGGGCAAAAATTCTCTCGGGTTGATATTTTAGAATAGACTATATTGTGTTTTGATTTTTGGATAAAAAACACCAATTATTACAAACGGATTATTTGATCTTCTTCTGTGCCATTGCATTGTTGTTCCTAAGAAAAGATAAATATCCTTTTTTTTTTGTAAATTCATCAAAATACCTTTCTCGTACTTTTTGAATTGCAATTTCTTTATTATTGTTATTGTCTTTCAAACAATTTAAATATAGTTGAAATATTTCCCAATCTTCAATCATTAATCTGCTTGATGCACCTTCATCATCTTCAAATACATAATAAAATTTATAAGGAACTTTTGGAATTAATTTTTCTGGATCCGTTTCGATTTCTGCAAATAAATCAGTTTGTTTTCTAATCTCTTTCCATTCATCTTTCCATTCTTTTTCATCATCTTCAATTATAAAATCTGTTATTTTTGATGGTTTAAAAGTAACTAAAGAGACGTTTTTTGGTGCTTTTGAATCCTCTAATAATTTTGATTTATTTGTGTAAACATTTTTGAGACAAATATCTTTTCGTTCTTGCCAAAAATTATCAGTATTCAAAGTGTTTATTATCCTTATGTCATAATTATTTGGAGAATGACTTTCTGGTCGGAAATCATCGTTTCGTCTTTTAACATCAAGTTCAATCCAAGTGTATTTTTTAAAACTTGTGTTTTTTTTAACTTCCTTTAGAAAACTTAAAGGAACAGGATATATTCTTATCCAACTTCCATCTTCTAAAAATCCAGCAGTACAAACCAATTCATCATAACTTCTTGATGGTAATGGATATGTAGTAACAGATATTAGAATTTTCTTTTTAGGCATAGACTACAAATGCTCAAGTTTATATTTAAAATCTTTTAAGTTTGTTATTGCTTCTGACAAATGTTTTCTGTGGCATTGACAAATATCTGCTTCGAAGCAAGTTAAGGCAATCCTTTTATTATTTGTAAGTAAATTTAGTATTTTTGTTTGACTGTCAATAGATTCTTTTAAGTTTTTTTCTTTATATATTTGAAATAAAGAATCGTAGTCTATTTGAGTATTTAATTCTTGTCTTTGTTCGGAATCTATACCTACTTCTGGGATATGAATGTATTCTATGCCTACACCATTACAAGCGTTTTTTAATTGACTTTTACTAAAGCCATATTTCATGCTTAAGGCATTTTTACGAACATCACAAAGAACCTTAATATTATTTTTTATTAATTTATTTAAATATGTTTCTAGTGTAATCCCCTCATATCCAATTGTAAATAGAACTATTTCATCATCAAAAGATCTGTAATTATCAAGATTTTTAAGCTCTTCGTCTGATAAATATTTTTCTGCTACTGTACTATTGATTGAATAATATGGATACCTTTTATACGTAAGCTTTATTAAATCATCACTACTTTTGTTTGAATAAATTATTTTGAAGTCATTAATTGTCTTCTTGTCATCATTTTTTAATTCATTTAAATAATCAATTTCATCTTCTTTTTTCCAAAACTTATCTGATTCACTGACGATTCCATATTTTTTCAAAGTTGACAAATCTGCATTTGCTTGAAATGAAAAACAACCAAACTTATATGGTACAAAATCGAATGATTTTTTATCTTTTTGGAATCTTGTGAAAAGGAAAAGTAATTTTTGTAGTTGAATTTTTTCCAATTCACCACCAAAAACTTGAAGGACAGATAATATTATTTTTCTTCTATAATACATTATGTAAAGGTAAGGTTTAATTTATCGTTTCACCATTACTTACACCCTCTGCATCTGGATTCACGAAAACCAATTTCCCTTCGGTGTTAGTAGTCATCAAAATCATACCTTGGCTTTCTACGCCACGCAAATTTCTTGGTGCTAAGTTTACCAAAACAGTTACGCGTTTTCCAATGATATCTTCGGGTTTAAAACTCTCCGCAATACCCGAAACGATCGTACGCACGTCAATTCCAGTATCTATTTTCAGAATCAATAATTTATTGGCTTTTGGCATTTTTTCGGCTTCCAAAATAGTTCCCACGCGAATATCCATTTTGGCAAAATCTTCAAACTGAATCGATTCTTTCTGTGGCTCTGCTTTTTTGTTTTCAGCACTATTAGCCGTTTTTGTAGCTTCTAGTTTGTCGATTTGTTTTTGAATCGCTTCGTCTTCAATTTTAGAGAAAAGCAATTCGGCTTCTCCAATTTGGTGACCTGCTGGTAATAAATTCCAATTATCAAACTCTAAATTCCATTTATTGACATCGATGTTCAGCATTCGTAACAATTTTTGGGACGTAAACGGTAAGAATGGCTCACAAAGCGAACTCAATGCAGCCGCGATTTGTAAGGCTACATACATTTGGGTTTTGGTACGCTCGGGATCGGTTTTGACCATTTTCCAAGGCTCTTCGTCGGCCAAATATTTATTTCCTAATCGCGCTACATTCATCATTTCGCCCAAGGCTTCTCTAAATCGGTATCTTTCGATAGAACTCGAAATCACCGCTGGATAAGCTTTCAATTCCGTTAAAACTTCATTATCATAATCGGTAAAGTTAGGAATTCCACCTTCTGGTTGCTCCCCCTTTGGGGGTTGGGGGGATGGAACAATTCCGTTGTAATATTTATTCGTCAAAACCACCACACGATTGATGAAATTTCCAAAAATAGCCACCAATTCGTTGTTATTTCTAGCTTGAAAATCTTTCCAAGTAAAATCGTTGTCTTTGGTCTCTGGCGCATTCGATGTCAAGGCATAGCGCAACACATCCTGCTGATTTGGAAATTCTTCTAAATATTCGTGCAACCAAACGGCCCAGTTTTTAGAAGTCGATAATTTATTCCCTTCTAAGTTCAGGAATTCGTTTGCTGGAACATTATCGGGTAAGATAAAACTACCTTCCGCTTTTAACATTGCTGGGAAAATCACACAGTGAAAAACGATATTGTCTTTTCCGATAAAATGTACCAATTTGGTGTCTTTGTCTTTCCAGTAAGGTTCCCAATCTTTACCTTCTCTGGTTGCCCATTCTTTGGTAGACGAAATGTAACCAATTGGAGCATCAAACCAAACGTATAATTTTTTTCCTTCGGCACCTTCTACAGGAACATCAATTCCCCAGTCTAAGTCACGAGTTACTGCACGAGGCTCTAATCCGCCATCAATCCAAGATTTTACTTGACCGTACACATTAGGTTTCCAATCATTTTTATGACCTTCCAAAATCCATTCTCTCAAGAAGGCATCGTAACGATCCAGAGGCAAGAACCAGTGTTTGGTAGATTTCAAAACAGGCGTTTCTCCCGTGATGGTTGATTTAGGATTGATTAAGTCCGTAGCGTTTAATGTAGAACCACATTTTTCGCATTGATCTCCGTAGGCTTCCTCGTTACCACATTTTGGACAAGTACCTACTACAAAACGATCAGCCAAAAACTGATTGGCTTTGGCATCGTATAATTGTTCGGTAATTTCTTCGATAAAATCACCTTTGTCGTATAATTTTTTGAAGAAATCAGAAGCCGTTTTGTGATGAATTTCAGCCGAAGTTCTAGAATAATTATCAAATGAAATTCCGAAATCAGCAAATGATTTCCTAATGATTCCATCGTATTTATCAATTACTTCTTGAGGTGTAATGCCTTCTTTTTTGGCTTTCATCGAAATAGCCACTCCATGTTCATCACTTCCACAAACAAACACCACATCCCTTCCTTGCAAACGCAAATAGCGAGAATAAATGTCCGAAGGCACGTAAACTCCCGCCAAATGCCCAATATGAATGGGTCCGTTGGTATAAGGTAATGCTGCTGTAATGGTATATCTTTTTGGATTCTGCATCTTTATTCTGTTTTATTGCCTGCAAAAATAAGATTTTTTATGATAGGGACACAGGGACAAGTCACGACTTGTCCGTACTTCTATAAAAAAGAAGATTTGAAAACCGAAATATCAATTTAAATTTTATGACCTTTGAAGCCAAAACAAAACAAATTATGAGCAAGACGAAACTAACCATCAACAAAAACGGATCTATAAAAATTGAAGGCGATTTTGAAATAGTAGATCAAGACGGAAATGTCTACGGACTAGAAGGAAGAACTGCTTTAGGTTTATGCCGATGTGGATTGTCTTCGAATAAACCTTTTTGTGACGGTTCCCACCGCAATAATTTTGAAGGCGAATCTAAAGCATTTGATTTACCTCCAATGAAGAAAAATTAGATTCATAAATACCTAAAGGTTATGGCTAAAGGACCTGAAAAAAACACCAAAAATAAGGCATTGCATACCAAATTGCTCAATCGGAAGAAAGCAAAACTCCAAGAAGAAAAAAGAGAAAAAGCCATCCGAATGAAAGCTTTGGTAGCCAAAATGAATGCTCAAAAAAAAGCCAACGATTCGGATTCGAATACCCTAAGCTAGGACGCAATTTTGTTCAAAACAAAGGGAACTCGATTTTTTATTCGAAATTTGCGGTAAACTTTCAAATACACAACTATGGAATTCGGTAGAATTATCGTTTCAGAAACAGCTTTTAATAGTGAGAATCTTCAGGATGTTATTCATTCTAACATTTCTGTAATCAACTTAATGCGCGAGGAAGGAGTTGATGATGAACTCATTCACGAAGATGCTTTAACAAGCTATTATTTAGATTTTTATTACACCCAACATTTGACAGGAAATTTTGCGCAATTCGTGCATCATTCAGGTTGGAATGCAGAGTTGAATGAGTTAATTGAAGAAGGTTTGGCCTTGATTGGTGCCCAAAAACACTTGGAATTATTTCAGCAACAAGCCAAAAAGGTAAAACTGATGAGTAGCGTGAAACTCAATAAATTTCTGAAAGGAAAATTGGAAGGCGTTAATCCTGTTCGAGACGCACTCAACACCGATGCTTTTTTTGAGATTGAGGAAAACTTATTGACTTTGAACGCCAATTTTTTGAAATCCCACCCAGATTTCGAAGTGCTTTCGGTAGACGAAATGTTTGCTGTTTTAGAAGAATTTGTAGGGCATGAGATTAAAAGGGAATAGGTAAGGAGCTACTAATTTTGTTTAATCAAGATTAAAAAATAAATAAATTTGGGCCACTGGAAATTGCTCTTACTCTTTTTAAACAATTAAAAATCATCATATTAATTTTGAAATACATACGAATGAAAAAAGTGTTCTACTTATTCCTCTTGTTTTGTGTGGTCACTACGAATGCACAAGATCAAAGAGTAATATCTAATGACTGGGTGGCATTCCGTCAAACCATTGATATTCAAACCAAAGTAAAAAAGAAATTCAAAGTGGTGGCATCGGTCAAAGTCGAAAGTACCGAGCCAAAAGCTTGGGCTGCAATTTGGTCAAGAGTTGATAATAAAACGGAAGGAGTAGGTTTTTTTGATAACATGGGGGATAGACCTATTAAATCCAATTCTTGGCAAGCCTACACGGTAGAAGGAACCATTGATGAAAATTCAAAAGCCTTAAATTTTGGAGGAATCTGTTCTTACAACGGTAAATTCTATTTTGACAAATTCGAACTTTTTATAGAAAATGCCAAAGGCGTATTAGAACCTTATGGAATCATGAATGCAGGTTTTGAAATGCCGCTTAAAAACGGAGAAATTCAAAAATGGGAATTTGGAGTTGAAAAAGGAAAGGTTAGAAAAGTGAAAGAATATGCCGTTTTTATGGATAAAAGTGCAGTAGCAGGAAATTCGAGTTTACTTCTTGAAGGTACTGGAATTGTAGTAAAAGAAACTGGTAAAATAGGAAATGTTGAAGGAGCTTCACCTCAAATAGGCGCCATGATTTCTATGCTTGAGGATTTGAAAGACAGAGTAGAACGCACTGTGAAAAACATGAACCAATACGAAACCGATTATTTACATGATGAAAAGGCCAATAGAATTGGTTCACTAATTATGCATTTGGCCGCTGCCGAAAAATACTATCAAGTGCTTACTTTTGAGAATAGAGACTTTACACCCGAAGAAAAAGCTAAGTGGGGGACCGCCTTAGACTTAGACAAAGGAGGTCGAGACGAATGGAAAGGACATGAGATTAAATATTATCTAGACATTTATAACGAGGTACGAAATAAAACCATAGAAGAATTAAAGAAAAGAGATGATGCTTGGTTCAACCAACAAGTGATGAAAGAAGAAGTGACTAACCATTATTGCTGGTTTCATGTAATGGAGCATCAATCGAGTCACTTAGGTCAAATTTTGTTTCTAAAAAAACGAATTCCGCCTCAAAAAGAAATCATTCTAGAACAGAAAATTAAAAATTAAATTCCTTTCAATTCCTTATAAAAAACCTTCTTTGGACATAATTCGAAGAAGGTTTTTTTATTAATCCAAATCGAAAAACCTTTTCCTAAAACTTTGTCTCCTACTTACCAAACATTTCCTTAAATTTGTGGGCGCAAATAGCCTTAAATATAAGAGTTAAAAACAAAACTATGTTACAAATCGCATTTATTAGAGAGAATCAAGAAAAAGTAATCAACGCTTTAGCCAAAAGAAACATTGATGCTAACAGCATTGTAAACGAAGTGGTACAACTAGACGAACAACGTCGCGCTACTCAAGTGGCTTTAGACAACACTTTATCTGAATCTAATAAATTGTCCAAAGATATTGGTGATTTGATGAAAAGTGGCGAGAAAGCAAAAGCTGCTATTCTTAAAGAAAAAACAGTTTCTTTAAAAGAAAAAAGCAAGGAATTGGCAGAAAAAGCAGATGCTTTGGCCGAAGAATTGACTCAAAAATTATATACTTTGCCTAACCTTCCAGCGGATATTGTACCAAACGGAAAATCGGCAGACGACAACCTAAATGTTTTTCAAGAAGGTGACATTCCCAAGTTGCACGAAGGCGCTTTGCCACATTGGGAATTGGTAAAAAAATACGACATCATCGATTTTGAATTGGGTGTAAAAATAACCGGTGCGGGATTCCCTGTTTACAAAGGAAAAGGAGCTCGCTTACAACGTGCTTTAATCAATTATTTTTTAGATAAAAATACAGCTGCAGGTTACAAGGAAATGCAAGTGCCACATTTGGTAAACGAAGCTTCAGGTTACGGAACAGGTCAGTTGCCAGACAAAGAAGGGCAAATGTACCACGCTACTGTTGATGATTTGTATTTGATTCCAACGGCTGAGGTTCCTGTAACCAATTTGTTTAGAGATGTTATTGTAAGTGAAAACGAATTGCCAATTTTATGTACTGCTTACACTCCTTGTTTCCGTCGTGAAGCGGGTTCTTATGGAGCACATGTACGCGGATTAAACCGTTTGCATCAATTTGATAAAGTAGAAATTGTTCGTATCGAACATCCAGAGAAATCATACGAAGCTTTGGATGGTATGGTAGAACATGTGAAAAATTTTTTGAAGGAGCTAAAATTACCGTACCGAATTTTGCGTTTGTGCGGAGGAGATATGGGATTCACATCTGCATTGACGTATGATTTTGAAGTGTTTTCAACTGCTCAAGACCGTTGGTTAGAAATTTCATCGGTGTCTAACTTTGAAACCTTCCAAGCCAACCGTTTGAAATTACGTTTCAAAGACAAAGACGGCAAAAATCAATTAGCGCATACCTTGAACGGAAGTTCTTTGGCTTTGCCTAGAGTTTTGGCTGGAATTTTAGAAAACTACCAAACTCCAGAAGGAATCGTAATCCCAGAAGTATTACGTCCGTATTGTGGTTTTGATATCATTGACTAAAATAAATTACCATATAAGGCATTTAAGGTCATTTAAGGTCATTTAAGTTTTAATGATTAAAATAATTTTTCAGGCATTAAAGAATTTTTATGATTCAACTTTTTAAGCCCAAAGCTTAAATTTTGAGTAGCAATAGGATTCTTTATGTTCTTAAATGTCTTACATGGTTAAATAATTTCGCAACTCATGAAAAAACTCTTTCTACATATCGCGCTGTTTTTTTCATGGATTTGTTTTTCTCAAAACGAACAATTGGCTCAATATTTTTATGAAAAAGGAGATTTTGAAAAAGCCAAATTAGGGTACGAAGAATTACTCAAAAGTATCCCGCAAAACTCTCAATATTTTCTCAGAACAATTGATTGCTATCAACAATTGCAACAATATGATTTGGCCGAAAAAACCATACAAACGCGTTATTCTAAATACAAACAAGCTTTTTTATTAGTCGAAATGGGCTACAATTGGCAGTTGCAAAAAAACGAAGCCAAAGCCAAAAGTTATTACGAACAAGCGCTCGAAAGCATTCGTAAAAATCCTAACGAAGTCTATGGTGTAGCCAATGCTTTTGAAAAAAAAGTGATTTTAGAATACGCCGTAAAAGCCTATCAAACCGCGGCTGAATTAGACGCGACTTTTAATTTTAATTATCAAATGGCCTTGCTTTATGGGCAATTAGGCAAAACCGATTTGATGATTACCACATTTTTGGATGAAGCCTTTATTAATCCGCAAAATTCGAATTTGATTCAGCATCAATTGTCTCGTTATATGTCGGACGAGAGCGATACTTCATTTTCTGATTCTTTAAAAAAGGCTTTGATTTTACGCACACAAAAAGACCAAGATATCTTCTGGAATCAGTATTTGAGTTGGTTTTATGTACAACAAAAAGAGTTTGGCAAAGCATTCATTCAAGAAAAAGCCATTTATAAACGCAATCCAGAATCCTTGGCTGAAATCGTAAGTTTAGGACAAATGGCAATTGAGGAAGACCAAACCGAAGCGGCAACCGAAATACTAGGTTATGTTTTAGAAAACACTAAGAATCTAGAAACATTGATACAAGCCAATACGTACTTGATAGAAATGAAATTGGCCAAAGCAAAACCCGCTGATTTTATTGCCATTGATACGCAGCTTAAGTCCTTATTGCAGCAATTTGAAATCAATCCGTTTACATTGAAATTGCAATTAATTCAAGCACATTTTACGGCTTTTAGTTTAAAAAAACCAGAAGAAGCAAAAGCAATTATTACTAAAGCATTGGCACTACCGTTAAACGATTACCAAATTGCCAATGCCAAAATGGAATTGGCCGATATTTTTTTATTTGAAGAAAAATACAACCAAGCTTTGCTGTACTATTCCCAAATTGAATTGGATTTGAAGAACGATGTAATGGCGCATGAAGCCAGTTTAAAAGCAGCAAAAACGAGTTATTTTAAAACCGATTTTGATTGGGCTTTGAAGCAATTTAAAGAATTGAAATCTGCCAATACGCAATTGATTGCCAATGATGCTTTGGAGTATTTTTTATTAATCAATGATAATACTGTTGCCGATTCGACCCAAACGGCTTTGAAGCAATTTGCCAAAGGAGACTATTTGATGTATCAAAAACGCAACGATGAAGCTATTGCTCATTTCCAAAAGATGCTACAGCAATTCAAAGGACAAGAGATTGAAGCGGTGACTCTTTTACGATTAGGAAAATTGTATGAGACGACTGGTAATTATACTTTGGCATTGCAACAATATCAGGCAATAATTGCTCAACATAGTGATGGCATATACATCGATGAAGGCTTGTTTTTTGCAGCGGAACTCTATGTGAAATACTTAAACGACCCCGAAAAAGCAAAACCACTTTATGAAAAAATGATTTTTAACCATCAAGACAGTATTTATTTTGTTGAGGCAAGGAAAAAATTCAGACAGTTAAGAGGCGATAAAAATCTTTAAAAATGGTAATTTCAATAGTAAATATAAATAGTTTGTTCTTTCAAAGTCTTACTACTTAATACTCCAATCTTAATACTTTTTAAACAATGATTATATACAACGTTACCATCAATATTCACGAAAGTGTACACGACAAATGGATGATTTGGATGCAGCACAAGCACATTCCAGAAATATTAGCGACAGGCAAATTTTCAAATGCAAGAATGGTTCGCGTTTTGGTCGAAGAAGAAATGGGAGGACTTACTTATTCTGTTCAATACACCACAGATAGCAGAGAAACATTACAAAAATACTATCAAGAAGATGCGCCCGCTTTGCGTGAAGAAGGACTTAAATTATTCGGCGATAAAATGCTAGCTTTCAGAACCGAATTAGAAGTGATTTCGGAGCATTAAAAACGATAGCTCCATTGGTGCCAATAATATTGTAATAACGGATTAAATCCGCTAACAATGTTGTAGAAAAAAGAATTTAAGAACGCATAAATACGCTAACGCCTTCCTGCCTTTGCGGTTAAAAAAATGATTATGGAAAAAGTAAAAGCCAAAAAACATCTCGGACAACACTTTCTAAAAGATGAAAGCATTGCCAAAGCCATTGCCGATACCTTGAGTTTAGAAGGCTACAACGATGTCTTAGAAATTGGACCAGGAATGGGAGTGTTGACCAAATATTTGCTAGAAAAACCTATCGACACCTATGTTATAGAAATCGATACGGAATCGGTGGCTTATTTGGATGCCAATTATCCAAAATTAAAGGATAAAATCATATCTGAAGATTTCTTAAAATACAATATCAATTCCGTTTTCGAAGGGAAACAATTTGCTATTATTGGCAATTTCCCATATAATATTTCAACGCAAATTGTATTCAGAACTTTGGAGTTTAGAGACCAAATTCCCGAGTTTTCAGGGATGTTTCAAAAAGAAGTTGCCGAACGCATTTGCGAGAAAAAAGGAAGTAAAACCTACGGCATACTTTCGGTTTTGGCGCAAGCATTCTACGATACCGAATATTTGTTTACGGTTGACGAACACGTATTCAATCCGCCGCCAAAAGTAAAATCGGGTGTGATGCGCATGCGACGTAAAGAAAATTATACTTTACCTTGCAGCGAAAAACTCTTGTTTACCGTTGTTAAAACGGCCTTTCAACAGCGTAGAAAAACCTTGCGCAACAGTTTAAAAACCTTAAATTTGTCCGATAAACTAAGAGAAGACCCAGTATTTGATATTCGTCCAGAGCAATTAAGTGTTGAAGAATTTATTGCCTTGACCCAAAAAATAGAAGCCGATGGAGTTTAAAATCAGCAAAGAACTCATTCAAGAGTTAGAGCAACTCATTCAAAGCAAGAACGATGTAAAATTGGAGTTGTTATTGAATGACATGCACCATGCTGATATTGCCGAAATTCTAGACGAGCTAGAATTTGATGAAGCTACCTATATTTTTAAAGTTTTAGATAGCGAAAAAACAGCCGAAATCCTTCTAGAACTAGAAGACGATTTGAGAGAAAACATCTTGAGCCGTCTTTCCCCAAAAGAAATCGCTGAAGAGCTTGATGAATTAGAAACCAATGATGCGGCAGACATTATTGCCGAATTATCGCAAGACATCAAAGCCGAAGTAATATCAGAATTGCAAGACGTAGAGCACGCTAAAGACATTGTCGAATTGTTGCGCTATGACGAAGATACTGCTGGGGGAATCATGCACAAAGAGTTAGTGAAAGTCAACGAAAACTGGAACGTACTCACTTGTGTCAAAGAAATGCGAATTCAAGCCGAAAATATATCACGCGTACACTCCATTTATGTAGTAGATGATGACGGAAGACTAAAAGGACGTTTGTCGCTCAAAGACTTGTTAACCACTTCTACACGAACTGCAATCAGCGATGTGTACATAAGAAAATTAAATTTTGTAAACGTAGATACCGAAGATGTTGAGGTAGCACGTATCATGCAAAAATACGACTTAGAAGCCATTCCTGTAGTGGATGAATTAGGTCGTTTAGTGGGTAGAATCACCATCGATGATATCGTTGACGTAATCAAGGACGAAGCCGACAAAGATTACCAGTTAGCAGCGGGTATCTCTCAAGACGTAGAGGCCGATGATAGCATTATGGAATTGACCAAAGCGCGTTTGCCTTGGTTGGTTTTGGCGCTATTAGGTGGGTTTATCACCGTTCGCGTGCTTGGTTTGTTTGAAGGCGCCATGCTCGAACACGGAAAATTATTCTTTTTCACTCCATTAATCGCTGCGATGGCTGGAAATGTTGGAGTACAATCCTCAGCAATCATCGTTCAAGGTTTGGCAAATAATACCTTAAGCGGTTCGCTGTTCAATCGTTTGGTAAAAGAAATTTCACTAAGTCTTTTGAACGGATTAATCTTAGCCAGTATCTTGTTTTTCGGAAGCCATTTTCTGCTGAATGTAGAGGTAATTATTGGCGTAATTGTAACAATTGCATTGGTTTCCGTGATAATTATTGCCTCATTAATTGGTACTTTTATCCCGTTGTTATTGGACAAATTTGGTATTGACCCAGCATTAGCAACAGGGCCATTTATTACCACTAGTAACGACATTTGCGGAATTTTGATTTATTTTTCTATTGCCAAATTAGTGCTAGGGTTTTAATAAGTAAATCTATTGGGTGAAATTCAAAAAAATAAAAACGTAACCACATAGAGCGATAGATTAATAGCAAATCAACAGAGAAAAAAAGAAATAGCACTATTTCTCACAATAGAAGAGCTATGTGAATAGTAAAACGTCTATTTATTTCTCTTAAAAACTATATATTCTATGTGGTAAATAATAATTTCGACAAAAGGTAAGTAATAAAAATAATACATTCCCATATCGGCTCCCCCTCTTTTGGAGGGGGCTGGGGGGAGGAAAAAACCAAACCATGAAAGTACACATCATCGGAGGAGGAAACCTTGGCGTTTCTATTGCCTTAGGTTTAGCCAAGTTTTCACAAGGCCATCAAATCACCATCACACGACGCAACACGGCTAGTATTTTATATTTGCAAGAACTCGGAATCACCGTTGCAACAGACAATACCTTAGCTATTCAAGAAGCCGACTTGATTATCTTGACCATCAAACCTTATCAAGTAGATACGGTATTGACCGAAATCCTTCCAGTAATTACGAACAAAACCATTGCCTCAGCCGTTAGTGGTTTATCTATCGAAAATTTACAAAACAAAATAGGCCCTTCACACAGCGCTATCCGAATTATGCCCAACATCGCTGCTCAATTTGGAGCTTCAGCGACTTGTATCGCCTTCAACGAAAAAAACAAAGAAGCCGCTCAACCGGTAGTACAATTGTTTCAAGACTTAGGAACCGCGCCAATTATCGACGAAAAACTAATGGATGCCGCCACCGTTTTGGCAGCCAGCGGAACGGCTTTTGCCCTACGTTATATCCGTGCGTCTATGCAAGCCGGTATCGAAATTGGATTCGATTGGCAAACGGCTCTGGCCATTTCAGCACAAACCGTAAAAGGTGCCGCCGAAATGCTCCTTGAAGAAAAAGGCCATCCAGAACAATTAATCGACCGCGTAACTACCCCACAAGGCTGTACCATCGCAGGACTCAACGAAATGGAAATGCACGGTTTCAGTTCTTCACTCATTCGAGGCATCAAAACGTCCTTAAAACAAATAAAAGGATAAATCATTTGGGCGTGCCACCCTAAAGCAAAGGGGCCAACTCATGCTAGTCGTGAGTCGGCCCCTTTCCTTTAGGCTGTCGGGCTATCCGCTCCGCAATGGCGGATTACTCCTATCCCTCACGCGGAAACCACCTTGATAGTCATCTTATTTTTTATTTTATTTTGAAAGAAAAATCTATATATTTGGATAACATAAATATCCTAAAATGATTAATTTTTTTTCCAATTGGTTTAATCAGTCTAAAAACGATAATTCATTACAATCAAATAAAACTATGAATAGTTCCCTGCTCAACAATATTCTTCTCAAATCTCAAGAAAATCGTGAATTGATTTCTATATGGCAATACAATTCAGATAGAAGTTCATTTGTAGGCTATGTTACAGAAATTAATGAAGAATATATTGGTTTTAGGCACTATACTCGATTTGGAAAACCTGATGGAATTGTATTTATAAAAGTTGCCAATATAAAAACTATCGATTTCAATGACGACTATACCAAAGTAATGGAATGTTTAATTGAATATTCATCAATAATAGACCAACCTTCAGATTTTGAAATCACACTAAATCATTCGGGATATTGGCAATTTGAGGCTGTAAAACAACTCTGCAATGTAAAAAATCAAATAAGCAGTTTTGAAGTAAATGGTTCAGAATATTTTACCGGTTTTGTAATTGATTTCTCCGAAGAGGATTTTATATTGCATTGTGTTGGTAAAAATGGAGAAGATTTAGGCAATGCAATTTTTAAGGTTGAAGATGTAACCGAAGTCCGTGTGAATGACATTGATGATAGAAGAAGATTATTATTATTTAACTGGCGTAAAGCGAGTTTGTAAAAATTATAAAAAAGAAAAAGCGGTTATGACACCGCTTTTTTCTTTTTAGTTTTCTTTGCTTTTAAATTGATTTTGAGCCAAATAAAACCAAGGGTTCCTGCCAAAAACGAAGCAATTAGAATCGCAATTTTAGAATAATTGATGATTTCCTCCCCGTCGTTTTTAAAGGCCAATAAGGTGATAAAAATGGACATCGTAAATCCTATTCCGCCCAACATTCCAGCACCAATAATATCTTTCCAACGCAGCTCTTTCGGCAAAGCACAAACGCCAAAAGTCACTGCCAAAAACGAAAACAACCAAATGCCCAAAGGCTTACCAATAACTAATCCTGCAATAATCCCAATGGTGTTTTCATGCAATAATCCTTCATGCCAATTGCTGTCGATAGCAATTCCAGTATTGGCAATTGCGAATAAAGGCAGAATAAAAAAGGCCACAGGATTGTGTAAAAAGTGTTGCAAACGGTAAGAAGCACTTTGTGGTCCACCATCCCCAAACGGAATAACAAAGGCCAAAATAACGCCTGTAATCGTGGCATGAATTCCTGAATTCAACATAAAATACCACATTGCTATTCCACCTAACAAGTACGGAATCAAGTTGTGCACTTTTCGTCGGTTCAAAATAAATAGGAAACCCCAAATCGCTAAAGCATAAAATAAATTGAGAAACGCAATAGAATCGGTATAAAAAACAGCAATGACGATAATGGCTCCCAAATCATCAATAACTGCCAATGCCGTTAAAAATATTTTTAAAGAAGCTGGCACCCGATTCCCCAACAAAGACAAAATTCCAATCGCAAAAGCAATATCAGTAGCCATAGGAATACCCGCTCCGTTTTGGGTAATCGTTCCAAAATTTAGCGCTAAAAAAATCCCAGCAGGAACAACCATTCCACCCAACGCTCCAAAAATAGGTAAAGCCGCATTTTTGATGTTAGCTAGTTCTCCATCATAAATTTCGCGCTCTAACTCTAATCCAATCATTAAAAAGAAAATGGCCATCAAGCCGTCGTTAATCCAATCGGTGATTGTATGATGCCCTAATGGAGTTTTCCAAAAGGCAATATAATCGGTTTGCAGGCTCGAATTGGCCATAAGTAGCGAGAGGATTGTTACAAAAAGAAGTAATAGACCACCGGATTTTTCACTTTCAAAGAAGGCTTTAAATGTTTTCGTCAATTTCATTGCTTGTAATGTGTTTTTATACGTATGGCTAATTTAAGCATTTTTAAAGGAACTACTTTCCAGAAAGTAAAAACCGTATTTTTTTCGTTAATTTGAAGGATAAAAAATAGTAGTTATGGACATCAAAATCCTTCATATAGACAGCAACAATCCTTTGCTGTGGGAACAATTACAAGAAGCGGGTTTTCACAATGAAGCCGACTTTACTTCTTCTAAAGAAGCCATTGAAGATAAAATTAAAGACTATCATGGTATCGTGATTCGTAGCCGATTCAAAATCGATAAAAATTTCATCGACAAAGCCACTAATTTACAGTTTATTGCTCGAGTAGGAGCTGGTCTCGAAAGTATCGATTGTGATTATGCACTAGCAAAAAACATTGCACTAATAGCCGCTCCAGAAGGCAATCGAAATGCGGTGGCAGAGCATTCTTTAGGAATGATTTTGTCGCTTTTTAACAAACTCAACCGAGCCGATAACGAAATTAGAAAAGGGCAATGGAATAGAGAAAGTAATCGCGGTCATGAACTAGACGGAAAGACTGTTGGGATTATTGGCTACGGAAATATGGGAAAGGCTTTTGCCAAAAAACTGCGAGGCTTTGAGGTTGAGGTAATCTGTCACGATATCTTACCCAATGTAGGTGATGCCAACGCCAAACAAGTTACACTAGAAGAATTACAACAAAAAGCCGATGTGCTGAGTCTACATATTCCTTGGACACCTGAAACGGACAAAATGGTAAATGCTGATTTTATCGCTTCATTTTCCAACCCATTTTGGTTGATTAATACTTCTAGAGGCAAAAATGTAGTTACTGCCGATTTAGTTCAAGCGCTAGAATCTGGAAAAATTTTGGGTGCAGGATTGGATGTTTTGGAGTATGAGAAATTGTCTTTTGAAACTTTATTCCAAGACAAAAACACGCCCGAAGCTTTTGATTACTTACTGAAAAGCCCTAAAGTTTTACTTTCGCCACATATTGCAGGTTGGACTTTTGAAAGTCATGAACGACTGGCTCAAGTGATTGTAGACAAAATAAAGCTACTTTATACTAAATGATAAGCTGTTGGTTATGAAAAATGTGTAACTTTTTTTATAGATTTACAACTAACTAAATCAATAACGAAATTTTACCATCATGGAAGAAACTAAACACGAAGCATGGAATACCTCTTATCCTAAAGCCCAACCCGAAAACAAAAAAATAATTGCTGGAATTTTGGCCATCGTTTTAGGTGGGTTAGGAATTCATAAGTTTATTTTAGGCTACACTCAAGAAGGAATCATACAATTGCTAATTGGACTATGTGGAATTGGTTCCATAATCGGATTAATTGAAGGCATTATCTATTTGACCAAATCGGACGAAGAGTTTTATCAAACGTACCAAGTGGGCAAAAGAGGGTGGTTTTAATCTTCCAAATCCAATATAAATGAGGCGGTCTAGTAATAAAGTATACATCTAGACCGCCTCTTTTTTATTGGGTAAAAACAAGCTTTTACGCTAAAATTCAAACGGGAGTTCTGTCGCCAAAGAATCAACCGAAATTTTGGTGCTGTCTGGCACTCGCAATTTGATGAATGATTTGGCTTGACCAGTAATGAAGAAAGGTTTCGATTTGTAAATGGAATCCTCTGGCGCAAGTAGCCCTCGTCTGTTCATTAGATTAGTCAGGTACAGCTGTTGTTTTGCGGCATAGTCTTTCAGGTTACCTTCGTCATTGAATTGGTACATAAATTTGCGTGGACTTGGGATGATTCTAGCCAAGTACAAACATTCGTTCAAGTCTAATTCGGCGGGTGTTTTTTGGAAATAAAAACGGCTTGCTTCGCCAATTCCGTATACATCTGGCCCCCATTCGATGATATTGAAATAGACTTCGAGCATGCGCTCTTTGCTTACTACGCGGTTGTTTTCGAGGATGTATACCAATAAAATTTCTTCTAATTTGCGGGACAAGGTTTTTTCGCGGGTCAAGAATACATTTTTGACCAATTGCATACTGATGGTACTCGCGCCACGAGCGAACTTTTTGGTGCGAATGTTTTTGATAATCGATTGTTTGAAAGCTTCGTTGATGAAACCTCTGTGACGAAAAAAAGAAGGGTCCTCGGTAGTGAGCACACATTTTTGTAGATAGGGAGAAATTTGGTCCAAAGGGGTGTAATCTGGATTTTCTGTTCCTACTACAATAGGACGTTGCAATACGTTTTTGATGATAGCTCGATACACGAATTCGCCATTGAGTTTCGTTAAATTGGCTTTGCCGTATTTTGTAATTCGGAGGTTTTCTTTGTTTAATTTGCTGTCAAAAACCAGTTGATACGGTTTGTTTTTATTGAATTTAAAATCCAAGTTGTATTCAAAATTTCCTTGGGCTTCCATCCCTTGGAAGTTGGTAAATAAACCATCAGGAAGGGAAACGATAAAGTCTTGTGCCTTCATTTTTGGAATGCTCACTTGCAGTTTATAGATGGTATCCGATTCGGTTTCGTAAGCCATATACGGATTCAATTTTATTTTATTGAGTTGCAAGGTTGAGCTTTTATCAATAGAAATAAAGTCAGAGCCCAGAAGAAAACGGTAGTCAAAACGCGCTTTTTTGATGACTACATCCTTGTTGGCAATTTTGGGATGATTTACGTGCAAATTGGTTATGGTTGCAAAGCCATCTAAATGGAATTCGCCCATCGTTTTTTCGATGTTGTCAACATTCAAACGAATCGAATCAAAACTCGATTTGAGGTTGTAACGCTCATCTACATAAGGCAAACGAATGGCGCCAGTATCTTTATTGAAAATGCGAATATCGGCTTTTCTGTTTCTTGGGTCGGCCAAGCCTTTCATACTCAGATGTTGTTTGAAAGTACCCGTTTCTACCGAGATTAAGGAGTTGAGTTCTTGATTGTCTAAAGTTAGTTTTTCGATATCGATAATTGCTTTTTTGCCATTATCGTCAATCTTGAAAGCTAATTTTTCGATACTCATGTCCGTTGGAACCAAGTTAAGAAGCCTCGAAATCATTCGGTAAGCGGTCGCAGCATAATCGGTTTTGCTATCGGAGTTTTCTAGATTGAGTTCTTCATCTTTTTTCAAAAAAGCATCAAAATTTTTGACCTTTCCTTTTTTTACCAATTGAATGTATCCTTCTTTTAGTTCCAAAGATTGCAATTGAATGTCTCCTATAAAAAGATTCCAGAAGCTAATACTCGTTTTTAATTTTTTAATATTCAATAGAGTGTCGGCGTTTTTGGGAGCTAAAACCACATCGTATAAATCGACGCCGTTCATACCATCAAAAGAGGCTTTTTTTACAGTAAAGTTACTGTTGTACTGCTGCGTCATTTTGGTCGAAACTTTATCTAACGCTTGGTTTAAAAGCGAGTCTCTAAAAAAGATAAAACCGCCCACCAATAGTAGGAGGACTGCTAAAAGTATTTTGGCTGCCAAAAGCAGTTTTTGTTTGTTTATTCTCATATTTGGGGTTTCACTTGGGTACAAAAGTATCTCATTTTATGTTAAGATAAATTTAAAAATGGTGTGCGGACTTACACAATAATCCAATTGTATATCATTCTCAAAAACATCGTTTATTTGTTCTTCGGGTTCAAAGAAGGATAGTCCAATTTTTAAAGTTTCGGGAGAACATTCGGAGAGAAATTGGTCATAAAACCCTTTGCCATAGCCTACTCGGTTGCCCAATTTGTCATAGGCCAATAAAGGTACAAATACCACTTCTATTTGTTGTGATGGAACTGCAATACCAGAAACGGGTTCTGGAATTTGATAGTCGTTTTTAACGATTTTGGTGTTTTCTGTCAATAAAAAATGCGTCATTTTTCGGGTCTCGAAATCACTTTTCGACAGGATGATTTCTTTGTCTTTTCCAGCTAAAATGTGTAAAAGATATTCGGTATTGATTTCCTTTTGCGGCTCAATAGGTAAAAAGATATGAAAATAGGTTTTGTCCCAAATAGGAAGCGATAAAGCTTGATTGGCGATTTCCAAGCTCATCGATTCTATGTCATTTTCACTAAGTGTTTTTCTGAGTGCTTTGTATTTAAGCCGTAATTCCTTTTTCAACATGCATAGTTGCTTTTAATTGGGCTATAAAAGTAGTCAAATGTTCGACTTCTACATGATCCATAAGCACTATTTTGTAGCATTTGTGTTCAGCGTTGAGTTGTTGGGTGCCAAATCAAATTTTTCTGCTAAAGTATGGTTAATGTTTTTCGCTTTGAGCGTTACGATGTTTATAAAAGGTTTACAGAAATACGGAATGCCCTGAGCATTTTGAGCATGAATGATAATATTACTAATTTTTTCTAGTGCAAAACATTTTTGTTTTTTTCAGTAACCAAGGAAGTAGACAAATGAAAAATGGCATCGCCTTCGTAAACTATAGGCGATTGATTGCTATTGATTACGTACCCATCATTAGGCGCTTTGATTTTGCGTTCAAATTTCCCAAAGGGGTCGGTTATGGTCGCGAGAACAGTTCCTTTTTTTACAAACGTACCTATAGTATTATAGTCGTGAAGCATTCCAGAACATTTGGCTCTAACCCAATTCGATTTTTCGATGTAAATGGTTTTGTTTTCTGGAATTTCGACAGTGTGTTTGGGGTCTAACATATCTAGGTAGGCTAGGACTCGTTTCACACCATTAATCCCTTCATTGGCCACTTCTTTATTAATGTCTAATGATTTTCCACCCTCGAAAAGGAGCATTTTTATATTCATTTTGGTACTCGAGTTTCGGAAAGAACCTCCAATATTTTTGGAATACAAAGTAAACGGCGCATTGAAGGTATCGGCCAATAGTTTTAATTCGGGGTCGTTTTCGGCTAAGCGAATTTGTGGCGCATTGAATCTACTCGCACCTCCTGCGTGAAAATCAATGGCATAATGCACTTCGGGCATAACTTCGTTTAGAATATGAAAGGCAAATCTACTCGCCAAAGACCCTTTTTTGCTTCCTGGAAAAGAACGATTCAAATCACGACCATCAGGAAATTCTCGGGAACGATTCACAAATCCATACATATTAATGATAGGAATGCAAATAATAGTGCCGCGTTTGGGTTTGTTTATTTTTTTGCTAATGAGTTGTCGCACAATTTCGATGCCGTTGATTTCATCTCCGTGAATACCGGCAGAGAAAAGCACAACGGGGCCATCAAGTTTAGACCGACGAACAATAATGGGGATATTGAGTTTTGTAGTCGTGTGAAGTCTCGCCATCTCTACGTTGATGGTTTTGTTTTCTCCTGGTAAAATGCTTTCGCCAAAAATCGTTATTGGTTTTAAACTTCTCATAGCCAACTTTAATTGGCTAAATATAAAAATTATTAAGCATTAAAAGGTTTTATTTTACGAATCGCTTTGCATCATTTTTGTCTTAAGAAAGAAAAAGCCAACGCAGAAGTTTTAGAAAAATAGAATTACTAAATTTGTTCAGAATAACAAGCGATGGCGAATTTTCTAAAACTACAATGACGCAACCTTCAATAGCCCTTCAAATACAAACCCTTCCTGATAATCCAGGAGTGTATCAATATTATGATAAGGAAGGTAAAATTTTATATGTAGGCAAAGCCAAAAACCTAAAAAAAAGGGTGTCCTCTTATTTTAACAAAATTCACGATACGGCCAAAACCAATGTGTTGGTCAAAAAAATTGTGACCATAAAGCACATTGTAGTTCCAACAGAATCCGATGCGTTGTTGTTAGAAAATAATTTAATTAAAACGCTTCAGCCTCGTTATAATGTCTTGCTTCGCGATGACAAAAGTTATCCTTGGTTGTGCATTAAAAAAGAACCTTTTTCACGTATTTTTTCTACTCGTAGAATGATTAAAGACGGTTCTGAATATTTTGGTCCTTACACGAGTTTCAAGACCGTAAATACGATTTTGGAATTAATCAAAGAGTTGTATCCACTCCGCACTTGTAATTTTGATTTGAGCCAAAACAATATCAATAGTGGGAAATTTAAAGTGTGTTTAGAATACCATATCGGCAATTGCAAAGGCCCTTGTGAAGGTCACGAAAGCTTGGAACATTACCAAAAACAAGTAGACGCCATACGCGAAATCCTTAAAGGGAATTTCAAAGAAAGTTTAAAAGACTTTAAACGAATGATGGTCGATTTAGCCAGCGAAATGAAGTTTGAAGAAGCTCAGAAAATAAAGGAAAAAATAGAGGTTTTAGAGAACTATCAATCCCGTTCTACGATTGTCAATCCGAAAATCACGAATATAGATGTGTTTTCGATTGTTTCGGATGAAAGCGCCGCTTTTGTCAATTTCTTGCAAATTTCTCACGGTTCGATTATTCGTTCACACACGATGGAAATCAAGAAGAAGTTAGCAGAAACCGATGAAGAGTTGTTAGAATTAGCGATTGTAGAACTTAGAGAACGCTTTCATTTATTGTCCAGAGAAGTGATTGTTCCTTTCGCTATAGATTTGGGGGAAAACATCAAAATAACAGTGCCTCAATTGGGCGATAAAAAACAGATATTGGATTTGTCTATTCGTAATGCCAAGTTTTATCGCATCGAACAACTCAAACAATTGCAGATTGTAGACCCAGACCGTCACACCAATCGCATTATGGCGCAAATGCAAAAAGACTTGCGATTGCCTGTTGAGCCAAGACATATTGAGTGTTTTGATAATTCAAATATTCAAGGAACGAATCCTGTCTCGGCTTGTGTGGTTTTTAAAGATGGGAAACCTAGCAAGAAAGATTACCGTCATTTTAATATCAAAACTGTCGAAGGACCCGATGATTTTGCTTCGATGACGGAGGTGGTTTACAGAAGATACAAAAGATTGTTGGAAGAAAACGAACCTTTACCACAATTGATAATCATTGATGGGGGAAAAGGACAATTATCTGCTGCTTTAAAAAGTATTGATGAACTTGGATTGAGAGGGAAAATCACCATCATTGGCATCGCCAAACGATTGGAAGAACTCTTTTTTCCCGGAGATTCCATCCCTTTGTATTTGGATAAAAAATCCGAAACACTAAAGGTGATTCAGCAATTGCGAAACGAAGCGCACCGATTCGGAATCACACATCATCGTGACAAACGAAGCAAAGCCGCCTTAAATTCATCGATCGAAAGCATTCCAGGTATAGGAGAAAAAACAATGACTACATTAATTCAACATTTTAAAAGTGTAAAAAGATTGCAATTGGCATCAGAAAAAGAAATTTCTGAGGTTATAGGAGTGTCGAAAGCCAAAAAAATTTCCGACTTTTACAAGACAAAATAACGATGTAATTCTCTCGATTTATGAAGAAACTCTCAATCATTCTTATCGTATTACTTAGTAGTTTCTCATTTTTTGCGCAAAACCCAGACAAAAAACCAAAAATAGGTTTGGTATTAAGTGGTGGTGGCGCGAAAGGGTTTGCGCATATTGGGGTGCTAAAAGTTATTGAGGAAGCAGGAATCAAGATTGATTATATTGGAGGGACCAGTATGGGGGCAGTGATAGGAGGTCTTTATGCCTCGGGCTATACCGCTTCTCAAATAGATTCAATTTTTCATACTACTAACTTTGATGAACTCATCAACGATTACATTCCAAGAGGAACGAAAAATTTCTACGTAAAAAGAAACGATGAGTTGTATGCCATTGTTTTGCCGTTTAATAAATTCAGATTTGGTATTCCTGAGGCGCTTTCTAAAGGGATATACAATTTTAATTTATTGACACGACTCACCCGAAATGTGAAAGATATTAAGGATTTTAATCAACTTCCCATTCCATTTTTCTGTATTGCTACAGATATTGAAAATGGAGAACAAGTATTGCTAAATAAAGGGAATTTAGCGCAAGCTATGCTGGCTAGTTCGGCTTTTCCTTCTTTGTTTTCGCCAGTAGAAATAGACGGAAGAATTTTGATTGATGGAGGTGTTGTAAATAATTATCCAATCAAAGAGGTACAAGATTTGGGAGCCGATATTATCATTGGGGTAGATGTTCAAGACGGATTGAAAGATCGAACGGCCCTAAAAAACGCGACAAAAATTTTGGTTCAGATTAGTAATTTGAACATGATCGAGCGTATGAAGGACAATGTTAAGAAAACAACGATCTACATTAAGCCAGACATCAAAGATTTTAGCGTAGTTTCATTTGATAAAGGCAAAGAAATTATTGTTAAAGGGGAGGAGGCTACTTTTGCAGTTTACGAAAAATTGAAAGCTTTGGCTACTGAAAACCCACCCTATCAAAAGCCAAAAATGAAAGTGAGTTCAGACAGTATTTTTGTCGACGATATTAAAGTAAATGAGCTTGCTAATTTTACCAGCGCTTATGTTAAAGGAAAGCTTCGATTCAAGCCAGGTACAGTAATTACGTATGACAAATTACAAAGTGGAATAAACACCATAAACGCTACGCAAAATTTTAATTCAATTAATTACGCTCTTGAGCCCGGTGGTTACGGAGAAACGTTGGTGTTGAATCTTAAAGAAAATGAAACCAAAACATTGTTGAAATTTGGCCTGCACTATGATGGATTGTACAAAAGCGCTGTTTTGGCTAACATTACCCAGAAAAATCTTTTCTTCAAAAATGATAATGCTTCGTTGGATTTAATTATTGGGGATAATTTACGGTACAATCTAGATTACTATGTAGATAATGGCTTTAATATTAGTTTTGGATTTAAATCTACTTTTAGTCAATTTAATAGAAATGTGTCCAATACGATTCAAACCAATGCAAATGGTGACAGTGATTTATCACTAATAAACATTGATTTCAAAGACTGGAATAATCAAGCCTATTTTCAATCTGTGTTTGTGCAAAAATTCTTAATCGGTGCAGGTCTCGAATACAAGTATTTAAGAATTATTCCCATAACCATTGCTAAAAATACGCCTGATTTAGATAATAGTACTTATTTCAGTGCTTTTGGGTACTTAAAATATGATGCATTTGATAATAAATATTTCCCAACAAAAGGATGGACTTTTACAGGAGATATTCATTCTTATTTAATGTCTTCTAATCAAACCGACAAATTTAATCCTTTCACTATTTTAAAAGCAGATTTTGCCGTCGCATTCAAAGTTCTACCTAAATTAGTTTTTAAATTTCAAACTGATGCTGGAATGGCTATTGGAAAAAAAAGCATTCCTTTTTTTGATTTTGTTCTCGGTGGATATGGTTTTACGCCAGTAAATAACTTTAAACCCTTTTACGGTTATGACTTTTTGAGTATTGGAGGAGATAGTTTTATTAAAACATTAGGGACTTTAGATTATGAATTCTATAAAAAAAATCACTTTAATTTTTCGGCAAATTTTGCCAATGTTGGAGAAGAAATTTTTAGTTCTTTAGATTGGTTTTCTATTCCTAAATATTCAGGATATGCAGTGGGCTATGGCTTAGAAACAATCTTAGGCCCTATTAAGGTTAAGTATTCTTGGTCTCCTGAGGATCCTAAAGGATTTGCGTGGTTCAGTATAGGATATGTTTTTTAATCGTAAATTATATCAAAAAAATTACGACATTTGCTTTTATGAAAACAACATGGCAAGGTTTATTAGATTATCTGCAATTTCTTATTAAGAGAAATCCAGAATGATTGCACTATTTTTTAAGGAATACAATTAGGTTGAATCTAAATTTTTTAAAAAATGCCAATATATCATAAACTAGGAGATTTTCCTCAAAAACGCCACGTACAATTCGAGAAACCTGATGGTGGATTGTATTACGAGCAATTATTCGGTACCGAAGGTTTTCACGGTCATTCGTCACTATTATATCATGTACACAGACCTACTCAGGTCAAAGAAATACTAAATTCTTATTCGGTAGAACCCAAAATTGCTATCGGTAAAAACATCAAATCGTTATTGCTAAAAGGGTTTGAATTGTTACCCGAAAATGATTTCTTAGAAAGTCGCAAACCCATGTTGGTCAATAAAGATTGTACCATTGGTTTGGCCGCTCCAAAAGAATCCTTGCGCTCTTATTTTTATAAAAATGCCGATGCCGATGAAATGATTTTCATCCACAAAGGAAGTGGAACGCTAAGAACGATGATGGGTAACATTCCTTTCGAGTATGGAGATTATCTTATCATCCCTCGTGGAATGATTTATCAAATCGATTTTGATACTACCGAGAATCGCTTGTTTTATGTAGAATCTTTCGCGCCTTTCTATACACCAAAACGATACAAAAACGAATCGGGTCAGCATTTAGAACACGCTCCTTTTTGTGAACGCGATTTCAAATTGCCAACCGAATTAGAAACGCACGACGAAAAAGGCGATTTCTTAATCAAAATCAAAAAAGAAGGGATGATGCACGAAGTGGTTTATGCCACGCATCCTTTCGACGTTATTGGTTGGGACGGCTATAACTTTCCTTATGGCTTTAGCATTCACAACTTCGAGCCTATAACTGGTCGTGTGCACCAACCGCCACCAGTACACCAAACTTTCGAGACGGCTACTTTTGTAGTGTGTTCTTTCGTGCCTCGTTTGTACGATTACCATCCAAAATCTATTCCTGCGCCTTACAATCACAGCAACATCGATAGCGATGAGGTTCTGTATTACGTAGATGGCGATTTTATGAGTCGTAATAATATCGAACAAGGTCATATCACTTTGCATCCAAAAGGCATTCCTCACGGACCAGCGCCAGGAGCTATGGAGCGAAGCATCGGTCAAACCATCACACAAGAATTAGCCGTTATGGTCGATACGTTTCGCCCTTTAATGGTTACCGAAGAAGCAATGGGTCTTGATGACGGACAGTACTACAAATCTTGGGTGGAAGCCCCCTAGCCCCCAATGGGGGAATGTCATAAAGTTAAGGAATAAATGCAAAAAGGATTAACGATTTTTGATTGCTGATATATAAAACACAGAAAATCGTATGATTTTATTCATTCGCTCCAAAATCTAAAATCAAGAACCGTTAATCTTCAATCTAAAATCTCTTAACTTAATGACATTGCCCAAAGGGGGATAATATCAATTATTCCAAAATAAAATTTTTAAATCAATTTAACTATAAATCCTATTTACCCCTAATAGGAATTCCCCCTTTGGGGGTTAGGGGGCTTAATTATGGCAAAAGAAGTACAATCAGTAGAATACGGACTAGAAAAAATATTTGAAGGAGCACAAGATTTCCTTCCTTTAATGGGAACCGACTACGTAGAATTTTATGTGGGTAACGCCAAACAAGCGGCTCATTTTTATAAAACCGCTTTCGGATTTCAATCGCACGCGTATTGCGGTTTAGAAACAGGTTCAAGAGACAAAGTTTCTTATGTGTTAAAACAAGACAAAATCCGTTTGGTCTTGACCACTGCTTTAACTAGCGAATCTCCAATTGGAGAACACGTAAAAAAACACGGTGACGGAGTTAAAATCGTCGCGCTTTGGGTAGAAGATGCTCGTAAATCTTTTGAAGAAACCACCAAACGTGGCGCAAAAGTCTATATGGAACCTACGGTTGAGAAAGACGAATTCGGAGAAGTAGTTCGCGCTGGAATCTATACTTATGGCGAGACCGTTCATATGTTTGTAGAGCGTAAAAATTACACTGGTGCTTTTCTTCCAGGTTTTGTAGAATGGAAATCGGATTATAACCCAACTTCTGTTGGACTAAAATACATCGACCATATGGTAGGAAATGTGGGTTGGAACCAAATGAATGTTTGGGTAAATTGGTACGAAGAAGTGATGGGATTTGTGAATTTCCTTTCTTTTGATGACAAACAAATCCATACCGAGTATTCTGCTTTGATGAGTAAAGTAATGAGTAATGGTAACGGAAGAATTAAATTCCCAATCAACGAACCGGCCAAAGGAAACAAGCGTTCACAAATAGAAGAGTATTTAGATTTTTATGAAGGAGCAGGTGTGCAGCACATTGCCATTGCTACTGATGATATTATTACCACTGTTACTGAACTTAGAGCTCGTGGTGTAGAATTTTTATCAGCGCCACCTCATGCGTATTACCAAGCCATTCCAGAACGTTTGGGCGAACACATGAGCATGATGAAAGAAGATTTAGCGGTTATCGAAAAGCTAGCCATTATGGTGGATGCTGATGAAGATGGGTATTTATTACAAATCTTTACCAAACCTGTTGAAGACCGTCCTACTTTGTTTTTTGAAATTATTCAGCGAATGGGTGCCAAAGGATTTGGTGCAGGTAACTTTAAAGCTTTATTCGAATCCATCGAAAGAGAGCAACAATTGCGAGGAACGCTGTAAAAATCCATTTTTTTTGCATAATCAAAAAAAATAACCAAAACAAAAGCTAATTTTTTGCAAATGTTGTGTTAAACTCAATTTTTAGCCCAAAAAATATGGATTTGTGTTTTATCTTTGTACTCACAAATGAAAGGGGTGGTTTCCTTTCATGGGTATTATAAATTTCATAATTTATAGTTTTTTGGTTAGTTAATAGCATAAAAACTCAGTCATTAATTTGACTGGGTTTTTTTGTTTTAATACATTTGGAATCATTTTTGCCAAGAGAATCTCTATAAAGCTCAAAATTTAACGAATGAGAAAACTACTATTACTCTTTTTGTTGGTCATTACAGTCAGCTTCGATTCTCAGGATTCATCTGCTTTCGATTCGGGGGAATGGTTCAAATTCAGGATACATTATGGTTTTATAAACGCCGGGTTTGCCACATTAGAAGTCAAAGATGCGGTAATTAATCAAAAATCCGTTTACCATGTTGTGGGTAAAGGATATACTACTGGGATGTCTCGTTTCTTTTTTAAAGTGGATGATTTATACGAAAGCTATTTCGATAAAACGACTGGATATCCCTACCAATTTGTTCGAAAAATAGACGAAGGCGGGTATACCAAAAATCAAGAAGGTTTTTTTAATCAAGCTACCAATAAAATTGTGGTGAAAGATTATAAAAATAAAAATGAAAAAACATTTTCTTTTCCCAGAGGCACTCAAGACATCGTTTCTACTTTTTATTATCTCAGAAATTATCCTACTATCGACAAATTGAAAGTAGGGGAGTCTGTGGCGATTGATATGTTTTTTGACGATGAAACTACAAAGTTTAAGTTAAAATTCTTAGGTCGTGAAGATATTACAACTAAATTTGGCGTGATTTCAGCGATGATATTTCGCCCCTTGGTGCAATCTGGCCGTGTCTTTAAAGAGAAAGAGAGTTTGACGGTTTGGATTTCAAATGATGAAAACAAAATCCCTTTACGAATTAAAGCCGAGTTAGCTGTTGGTGCTATAAAAGCCGATTTAGATGCCTATAAAGGACTAAAACATCCGTTTAAGATAAAAGTAAATTAAAAGAATGACTATTTCAGAAAACACCGCTTCCATTTTAGAAGATATTGACCAAAAATTCAAAGGAATCCATCAAAAAACAGAGACACATTTGGAAGGTTTACTTTGGTCTAAACCAATCACCTATTGGGATTATATTCAAACGGATGCGCTGTTGAATTTGCAAATACAACGCACTACTTTGCCTGACGAAATGGTATTTATTATGTACCATCAAGTCAATGAATTGTTGTTCAAAATGATTCTTTGGGAAATGCAGCAAATCTCTTATTGCGAACAAATTCAGACGGCTTTTTTTACCGAAAGACTAATGCGAGTGAGTCGTTATTTTACGATGCTGACTACTTCATTCGATATTATGGGAGACGGAATGGAAGTAGAGCAATACATGAAATTTAGAAATACTCTGACGCCTGCAAGTGGTTTTCAAAGTGCGCAATACCGAATGATTGAATTTGCTTCAACCGATTTAATCAACTTGATTGATGCTAGATTTAGAGCAACCATTGATCGTAATACTCCTTTTGAACACGCTTTTGAACATTTGTATTGGCAGGCGGCTGGTAAAGATCACGAAACGGGAGGGAAATCGTACTTATTGCAAGAATTTGAACGAAAATATAAAGCTTCATTTCTTACTCAAATGAAAGAGTATAATACGATTAATCTTTGGCAAAAATTCAAGCAGCTACCAGATCAAGACCAGCAAAATCCAGAACTTGTGCAAGCCATGAGAGAGTATGATTATACGGTAAATGTTACTTGGGTAATGCAACATTTGAATACAGCCAAAAAATATATAGAGTCAAGTGGCTTGGGAGATGGAGAAGCGACAGGTGGAAGCGATTGGAAAAAATACATGCATCCAAAATATCAAAGACGTATATTTTTTCCTGAATTATGGAGTGCAGACGAGTTGGCCAATTGGGGAGTTGAACAATAATCTTGCATTTATAAGGAATAGATTTTTGATTTGATCAAATCGCCTCAACTAAATGAATTAAAATAATTGAATAAATAAGCATTATATTGAAACGTTTCGCAATCCTTTTGTTATGTTCCTTGGTTTTTTTTTCATGTACCAAAAATGAAGAAGTTTGGAGTGAAGTCAAAACAAAACCCGTTTCTAAAAAGAAAGAGTTCGGATTTACTTATTCTGATTTTAATGTGGTGCATGATACATTAAAAAGTGGCGATACATTTGGAAGTATTATTCAAAAACAAAATATTGGTAACAAAAAAGTATTTGAATTAGTAGAACAAATCAAGGATTCATTTGATGTAAGAACCATACGAAACAATAAGCCCTACACACTTTTACGTTCTAAAAATAAAACTAAAGATTTACTTGTTTTTGTATATCAGCCCGATGCTCTTCATTATTATGTGGTTGATTTTAGAGATTCAATAGCAAAAGCTTACAAAAAAACAAAACCCATCACCATCAAAAGAAGAACCATAGGTGGTGTTTTGAAAAGTTCCCTTTCTGAAACGCTAGAAAGTGCCAAAGTTGAAGGCGGTTTGGCTAGCAGAATTGCAAAAATTTATGCTTGGTCTATTGATTTTTTTAAATTAAAAAGAGGGGATCGTTTTGCGATAACATTCACAGAGCGTTACATTAATGACTCAATTTATGATGGTGTTGATAGCTTAGAAGCTTCATTTTTTGAATACAAAGGGAAAATTATTTATGCTTTTCCATTTGTAGCCAATCCTTCTTCTAATAGAATTGAGTATTATGACGAAGAGGGGAAAGGCTTGAAAAATTTCTTTTTGAAAACACCTATTAAATTTAGCAGATTGTCTTCTCGTTTTTCAGCAAATCGATTTCATCCTGTTCAACTTACGTGGAAAGCCCACAAAGGAACTGATTATGCCGCCCCTCATGGAACACCAATTACAACAACAGCTTCTGGAGTGGTTGAGCAAACTGGGTATACTGCTGGGAATGGTAATTTTGTAAAAGTTAGACATAACGGTACATACGCTACACAATATCTACATATGTCTAGAATTCTAGTGCGAAGAGGACAACGAGTAACCCAAGGACAGCCAATTGGACTTGTTGGAAGTACAGGATTAGCAACAGGACCACACGTGTGCTATCGCTTTTGGAAGAATGGAGTGCAAGTAGATCCTTTGCGTTTGAAGTTGCCCAATGGAGAGCCTTTAAGCGGAGTGGCCAAAGAACGTTTTTTCAAACAAATAAGGCCCTTAAAGTTTGAATTGGATAGTGTAGCCAATTTATAAACTACCTTCATTTTTATTATATCGTTTTCGTAGATTGTTGTTTGTTTAAACTAAGGATAACCATCAATTTAAAGTTAATTGCTTAATTTTGCATCTATTAAAAATGCATTAAATTTAAGCACATGGCCTTACATACAATCAATCCAACCCAAACTATAGCTTGGGAAAAATTACAAAAGTATTTTGCTGAATTAAAATCAGTTACATTGCAAGAGTTGTTTCAGAAAGAGACTAACAGAGCAGAGCAATTCAACATCATTTGGGAAGACTTTTTAGTAGATTATTCCAAAAATAATATAGATAAAGAGACTATTCAGTTATTAGTCGAATTGGCTAATGAATGTGGTTTGCAATCGGCTATTTCAGATTATTTTGAAGGGGCATTAATCAATCAAACAGAAAATCGTGCAGTTTTGCACACAGCACTTAGAGCCAAAGCAGATGCAGTTATAAATGTTGAAGGTGTAAATGTGATTCCTGAAGTTTATGAAGTAAAAGCGAAAATAAAAACGTTTACCAACGAGGTGGTTTCAGGAATCCGTAAAGGGTACACCGGAAAAGCTTTTACAGATATTGTAAATATAGGAATTGGAGGTTCGGATTTAGGGCCTGTGATGGCAGTTGAAGCCTTACAATTCTATAAAAATCATTTGAACGTTCATTTTGTTTCGAATGTGGATGGGGATCACGCTAATGAGATTATTAAAAAATTAAATCCAGAAACGACTTTGTTTGTAATTGTTTCTAAAACATTTACTACACAAGAAACGTTGACGAATTCTGAAACCATCAGAAAATGGTTTTTACAATCGGCTACACAAGAAGATGTTGCGAAACATTTTGTGGCGGTATCTACAAACCTTCAAAAAGTTACTGAATTTGGTATCAATCCTGATAATGTATTCCCAATGTGGGATTGGGTTGGAGGAAGATTTTCGTTATGGAGTGCTGTAGGATTGTCTATTAGCTTGGCAGTTGGTTATGACAATTATGAAGCTTTATTAGGTGGAGCCAATGAAATGGATGAACATTTTAAAACCACTACTTTCGAAAAAAATATCCCTGTTATTTTAGGGCTGTTGAGTGTTTGGTATAATAATTTCTTTGGTGCAGAAAGCGAAGCATTGATTCCGTATACGCAATATTTACAAAAATTAGCACCTTACTTACAACAAGGAACGATGGAAAGTAACGGTAAAAGTGTAGGGCGAGATGGTAAACCAGTGAATTACCAAACAGGTACCATAATTTGGGGAGAACCAGGGACCAATGCACAACATGCTTTCTTTCAATTAATTCATCAAGGAACTAAATTGATTCCTTCTGATTTTATTGGTTTTGTAGAACCTTTGTATGGCGATTGGAATCATCATGACAAATTAATGTCTAATTTCTTTGCTCAAACCGAAGCATTATTACATGGTAAAACCCAAGCTCAGGTACAAGCAGAATTTGATAAGCAAGGACTTGCTGCCGATAGAGCTTCTTATCTTTTACCTTTTAAAGTTTTTACTGGAAACAAACCAACCAATACTATTTTGATTCAAAAGCTTACTCCAAGATCTTTGGGTGCCTTGATTGCAATGTATGAGCACAAAATTTTTGTACAAGGAGTTGTTTGGAACATTTTTAGTTTTGACCAATGGGGAGTGGAATTAGGAAAACAATTGGCTAATTCTATTTTAGAAGAAATAGAAACAGAACAAGTGAAAAACCACGACAGTTCAACATCTTTTTTATTGAATCATTTTCTTAAGAATAAGAAAAAATAGCACTAAAATATTATGTTAAGAAGAAACCTTGAATAGTAACTTATTCGAGGTTTTTTTTTAGATTTAGTTTGTCAAAGGATAGAACAACTAGCAATTTTTAAGTGTTAAATCAAATAAAAATGATTCAAAAAGCACATAATTTTAAAAATACTATGCATTCATAATGTTTTTTCATTTTTTTAACATAAAACCACTTAATGTGTTAATTGTTTATAAATGAAGGCTTAGTCGATTCTTATTAACATTAAGTTAACATAAGATTGTCTTAAAAGTTAGAATTTTGCGAAGAATATTAATCAAACCAAAAAGCATGAGAAATCTATTCAAGTTATTTTTATTATTTGCATTTTTTGTATTTACAAATCCAAATGTTTATGGACAAGGAAATACTACCTCTTCGATTAATGGTGTAGTCTTTGATGATGAAAAGAATCCACAACCATTGCCGGGGGCAACAATTTTGGCGGTACATACACCTTCAGGAACTCGTTACAGTACAACTACTGATTTTACAGGGAATTATAGAATCTCAAATATGAGAGTTGGGGGACCTTATGAAATCACGATTTCTTATGTAGGTTTTAAACCATATAAAGATAATGATATAAATCTTCAATTAGGAGAGTCAAAAAGTATCAAGGTATCTTTAGTGAGTGACTCTAATGAATTAAAGGAAGTAGTAGTTAAGTCTTCGAAAGATAATACTTTTAATTCTAAAAGAACAGGTTCTCAAACAGTTGTTGATTCTAGAAAAATTAATGCTTTGCCATCGCTTTCTAGAAATATTTCTGATTTTGCTAGATTGACACCACAAGCTCAATTAAGAGGTGATGATGTACTTTCTATTGGAGGACAAAATAATAGATTTAATGCAATCTATATTGATGGTGCAGTAAGTAATGATGTTTTTGGTTTGGCTGCAAATGGAACCAATGGAGGACAAACAGGAGTAAGTCCTATTTCAATTGATGCAATTGAGCAGTTTCAAGTAAGTGTTTCTCCATTTGATGTTAAACTATCTGGATTTGCAGGTGGAGCTATTAGTGCAATTACAAGATCTGGTACAAATAATTTTGAAGGTTCGGCTTATTTCTTGAATAGAGATGAGAATTTAGCAGCAAAAACACCACCGTCATTGGCAGGAACAAATGGAAGACAAAAATTAGCAGATTTTTCTGCGCAAACTTATGGAGTTCGTGCAGGTGGTGCAATTTTGAAAGACAAGTTGTTTTATTTTGTTAACTATGAAAGACAAGATAACGAAACGCCACAACCTTTTGATATTGCAACGTATACAGGAAGTATTGGTGGAACTCCATTTAATCCTCAAACTGCTTTAACAAGAATTGAGCAATTAAGAACAAAGCTAGCTACATATGGTTATGATCCGGGTTCATACGAGAATAATGTGAGAACTTTGGTAAGCGATAAGTTAATTGCAAAATTAGACTGGAATATTAATGACAACCATAAACTGTCCCTTAAACATAGTTATGTTAAAGCTGAAAACTTTTCTCCTAATAGATCTTCTGCTACTGCGATTAGCTTTATAAATGGTAGTCAGCTTTTTAACTCAACTACAAATTCAACCTCCCTAGAGTTAAGCTCCAAATTTGGTAATAAATTTTCAAATAATTTAGTTGTGGCTTACACCGGAGTTCGTGACAATCGTGATGCATCAGGTTCTCCTTTCCCTACGGTTCAGATAGTAGATGGTCCAGGAAGTATTTTCTTTGGAGCGGAAGGTGCCTCTACAGCCAACTTGTTAAACCAAGATGTGTTGACAATTACTGATAATTTTGAAATACAATCAGGTATTAATACAATTACTATAGGTACACATAATGAATTTTCTAAGTCCAAGAATGTTTTTTTTAATAATAATTTTGGATCATATAGATTTAGTAACTTCGACGATTTTATGAATGATAGAAAGGCTAATAGATACCTTTTGAATTATTCATTGATAGGTGGTGATGGTGATAATTCTCAAGGTGCAGCAGAATTTGGAGCCAAACAATTTGGAGTGTATGTTCAAAATGAAATGAAAGTGTCAGATAATTTCAGGCTTACATTTGGACTTAGACTTGATATGCCAGTTTGGGAAAATGGTTTAGTAAATGATGATTTTAATAATCGTACAGTTGGGTTGTTGCAAGCTGCAGGGAAAGACCTAAAAGGTGCACGAGTTGGGCAAGCAATTGCAAATACGGTGCATGTTGCGCCACGTTTAGGATTCAACTATGATGTAAATGGTAATAAATCAACGCAGATTAGAGGAGGATTAGGGGTATTTACTTCGAGATTACCACTTGTTTGGCCTGGAGGAACTTACAATAATAATGGAATTACACAAGGTTCAGTACAATTAACTACAGCAGCTACAGTACCGACATTTAACCCTAATCCAACTGTTGATAGTCAAATGACTGGACTTCCAGCATCTGTACCTCGTCCAGGTAGTGGTGGAAAAGGGGGAAATATAGATCTTTTTGCAAAAGATTTTAGATTACCACAAGTTTTTAAATCAAGTTTTGCAGTTGATCAAAAACTTCCTTTTGGTTTTGTTTTAAGCTCTGAAATTACTTACAATGCTAATATTTATGCAATTAAGTATGAAAATTTAAATATAAGATCAGCGTCTAGTAATTTAACTGGACCGGATACAAGACCTCGTTATAACGGCAATAGTAGAGTAGATAATACTTATTTGGGAGTATTTTTAGCTTCTAATACAAGCGAGGGTAGTGCTTACAATTATTCATTTACTTTGGCTAAAAATTTCAGATCTGATTTTATAGATGGAAGTATTTCAGGTACTTATTCTTATGGTAAATCAACAGTTTTAGTTGATGCAACTTCTTCTCAAAACAGTTCACAATGGAATTTTACAGAAACTGTTAACGGAGCTAACTATCCAACCGTTTCAAGATCTGATTTCGATCAAGGTAGAAGAGTAGTGGTTAATGGAACTGCGACATTTAAATGGTCTAATTTTACCAAAACTACTATAGGTGCATTTTATGAAGGTGCTCAAGGTACTCCATTTAGTTATGTATATAATGACAATGGTCGTTTATTGCAAGACACATTCCAAAATTCAGCTTTAATTTATGTGCCTGCAAATAAAAGCGAGATTAATTTGGTGACCGTTTCTGGAAATACGTTAACGCCAGATCAACAATGGGAAGCTTTAAGTGCCTTCATTGAGGGTGATAAATATCTTAGAAGTAGAAAAGGGAATTATGTTGAAAGAAATGGTGATCGTTTAAAAACGAGCCATATTGTGGATTTAAAAATTGCACAAGATTTTACTATAAATGTTGGTAAAAAGAAACATACTTTATCATTTACTGCTGATATATTTAATTTTACAAACTTGTTAAATAAAAATTGGGGGAAACGTTATTTTGTAAGCAATGATCAAGTGTTGTTATTGCAACAAGTTGGATTTGTTACTGGTACAAGTACACCAACTTTTAATTATAATCCATCAGTTGCTAACAATATTAACCAAGTTGATGATGTAGGACTTAACTCTTCTAGATGGCAGATTCAAACAGGTGTTCGTTATACTTTTAACTAGTGTCTGATTTTTAAATTCATAAAAACCCTCATTCAAAATGACATGAGGGTTTTTTTTACCTCTTTTTTTCATATATTTGAAATTCTAAAACAGATAGAATATGTACGAATTTATACAAAAATTTCACTCAGGCTGGGCCTACTTAGTTTTGTTGATTTTAGTAATAGCAGTGGTAAATGCGCTACTAGGCTTTACTTCCAAAAAAGAATTTACTGCAAAAGATCGTAAAATAGGCTTGTTTGCTTTGATTTTCACTCACCTTCAACTCGTTATTGGTTTGATAACGTATTTTGTTTCTCCATTAGGGTTAGCTTCATTCGGACAGATGTCTGATAAAGCTTTGCGTTTAACTTCATTAGAGCATCCTTTAATTAATGTTATTGCAATTGTCTTAATTACTGTAGGTTGGTCAAAACATAAAAAATTAACCGATTCTTCAGCTAAATTCAAAACCTTTGCTGTTTTTTACGGTATTGGATTGCTTCTTATTTTGAGCAGAATTCCTTGGTCACTATGGCTTTAATTTTTAAAACTACTGGTATTTATACAGTAAGTTTTAAAACAATATTAATTTAAAAAAGTTTGCATGAAAAAGTTATTAGCGATGCTTTTTTTATTGACAGTCATTGGATTGATATATAGTCAAGAGCCTTCTGCTGTAAAAGAAAAAGGAACCATTAGCAAGGACACAATAAAAAAAGATAAAACCAATCTTTTGCCTTCAACAACGATAAAAGATACCGTTTTTGAACCTAATGTAAAATATGTCCTCTATAAAAAAAATGGTCATGCCTCCTATTATGCTGATAAGTTTCATGGGAGAAAGACAGCAAGTGGTCAGCGTTTTGACATGCATAAAATGACAGCAGCTCACAAGAAGCTTCCATTTGGATCAAAAATTAGAGTAACTAATGAAGCCAATGGAAAATCCGTAATTGTGGAGGTTAATGACAGAGGACCCTTTGTAAGATCAAGAGAAATTGATTTATCTAAAAAAGCATTCATGGCTATTGCATCTTCTAAAGGATCAGGTTCAATGAAAGTAACGATAGAAACAATTGTAAAAAGATAACAGCATTAGTATAAACCAAGATTAACATATGTAAGGGCAAATCACAAATAATAAAGTATTGCCCTTCCTAAATTAAAGCCTAGAATTTTTATAGTTCTAGGTTTTTTTATGATCTATATTGAGCTTTTTTTTTACTGTTTTTGAATATATTTGACCTATGGATGCTACTACTTTTCAACGAAAAATTATTCATATTGATATGGATGCTTTTTATGCGTCTGTAGAGCAAATGGATAATCCTTCTTTGAAAGGTAAACCAATTGCAGTTGGTGGGAATGAAAATAGAGGGGTAGTTTCAGCAGCTAGTTATGAAGCCAGAAAGTTTGGGGTTCGAAGTGCCTTAAGTGGGGTTTTAGCCAAAAAATACTGCCCTGAATTGATTTTTGTGCGACCTCGATTTGATCGATATAAAGAAATTTCAAGACAAATTCAGCGCATATTTTATGAGTATACAGATCTTGTGGAACCTCTTTCTTTGGATGAAGCTTATTTGGATGTAACTCAAAATAAAAAAGGAAATCCTAGTGCGACTTTGTTAGCAAAAGAAATCCGAACGCGTATTTTGAATGAAGTAGGGCTTACCGCTTCTGCTGGAATTTCTGTAAATAAATTCATTGCCAAAGTAGCAAGTGATTTCAACAAACCCAATGGGCAAACAACCGTTAGTGGTGATGATATTATTCCGTTTCTTGAAAATTTACCCATTCAAAAGTTTTATGGAGTAGGCAAGGTCACTACCGAAAAAATGTATCAATTGGGTATTTTTACCGGATTAGATTTAAAACGTAAAGATCTCCAATTTTTAGAACAGCATTTTGGTAAATCAGGGAGTTATTACTACAATGTGGTAAGAGGAATTCATAATAGTCCAGTTCAGCCCAAAAGAACTACTAAATCGGTTGCAGCAGAGCATACTTTTGATGTGAATTTGTCTTCTGAAATTTTTATGCTCGAACAATTAGAAAGTATTGCTGGCCATTTAGAAAAAAGAGTACAAAAACATGCTATTTCTGGCAAAACTATCACCTTAAAGATTAAATACAGCGATTTTTCGCAGCAAACAAGGAGTAAAACGATGCCTTATTTTGTCTCGGATAGAAATTTAATTTTTGAGATAGTCAAAGAGCTACTCTATCAGGAACGATTAAAAGAGTCAGTGCGGTTATTGGGGATCGCGCTGAGTAATTTAAATACAGAACAAAAAAAAACGGTAGTAATTCAACTTCAATTTGATTTTTAAAATTTGATGACGTTCAACAACAGTTAAATGATAAAAATTGTATCGGTAGATTTTTTAAATCAGTTACATTTGACAAATTAAATTACTTGAAAATGTTGAATATTAGTGACTATGAAAATGCTAAAGCCAAGTATTTTAACACTTTAGCTTTAAAAACTACCTCGATTTTATCGATGAGTTTTCACGAAGAATTTTTGGGAAATGTTAAAAAATCTTTTAATGATTTTAATCGATTACATACTATTTTGCCTCAAAATACTTCTGAATTAAACAACGAAAATTTAAGGAATTCCCTTTTAGACGAAGTAGTTGTAGTAACTGATGTTAATTTAAAAATTGTTTTTGCGTCTAATAATTTATCAAAAATGAATGGCTATACAGAAAAAGAAGTTTTAGGGAATAGCCCCAAAATGTTTCATGGCGCGAAAACAAATCAATTCATTTCAAGGCAGATTCGTGAAAAAATTGATCAAAAATTGCCTTTTGAATCCAGGGTTATTAATTACAAAAAGAATGGAAAAACCTACGATTGTTTAATTAGAAGTTATCCTATTTTTAATAAAAAAGGGGAGCATACACATTTTATAGCTTTTGAACAATCTATATAAATAAAGCTGTCCTTTTCGAACAGCTTTATGTCTTTGTTCAACAAACCTTTTTGATTTTTCATGCCCTGTTTCCTTTGATGAAGTCTGCCAAAAGCATAGCCTATTTGGTTCTTTGTATTTCCAAAATTTTCTTCGCAAAATTACTTTTGGTAACAGTTTATTTTCTTGTTTTTAAGGCGCTGGGTCTGGAATTTTTGCCTGAACTCCATCAATCGCTTGAAGTAGTTCTTCGCTTAATGTTACGTTGATTGTATCGATGTTTTCCCTTAATTGATCCATTGTTGTTGCGCCAATAATAGTACTAGTTACAAAAGGTTGTTGCTCGATAAAAGCTAAGGCCAATTGTGTTAGCGTCAATCCGTTTTGCTGTGCAATTTCGTGGTACAAACGCGTAGCCGCAGCCGATTGTTCGCTGTTGTATCTTGAAAATTGAGGAAACAAATTGATTCTTGCGTTAGGATGTGCTTCTCCTGTTAAAAATTTACCCGACAACACCCCAAATGCCATTGGCGAATAGGCCAAAAGTCCCACATTTTCTCTAATTCCAATCTCTGCCGAACCATTTTCGTATAAACGATTCAACAACGAATAGGGATTTTGAACCGTTTTGATTCTTGGCAAATTATGGTATTTGCTTTCTTCCAAAAAGCGCATGATTCCCCACGGCGTTTCATTCGACAATCCGATATGTTTTATTTTTCCTTGTTGGATAAAACCGTTCAATGTTTCTAAAACTGCGTGAATGTTGTCTTCCCAAGCATCGTCTTGTACTTTAAAACCGCGTTGTCCAAAAAAATTGGTTTTACGTTCTGGCCAATGCAATTGGTACAAATCGATATAATCTGTTTGTAAACGCTCTAAACTTTTGTCTAAAGCATATTGAATACTCGCTGGAGAAAAATCATTCTTTTCACGCATATAGGTAAAGTTAGGATTTGGCCCCGCAATTTTTGTAGCCAAAACCACTTTGTCTCTATTGCCTGTTTTTTGGAACCAAGTTCCTAAAATGCGTTCGGTGCTGCCATAGGTTTCTTGACGCGCTGGTACTGAGTACATCTCGGCCGTATCGAAAAAGTTAACGCCTTGTTCTAAAGCATAGTCCATTTGAGCGTGTCCTTCGGCTTCTGTATTTTGTTGACCAAAAGTCATAGTGCCTAAACAAATTTTACTGACTTGAATATCGGTATTGGGTAAAGTGGTATATTTCATTGATTTTGAAAATTTAGAAAACTAAGAAGCCAAAGGTAAAAATTAGTTTTCCGATAAAAGTTGGACATTCGTTAATTTTAACACAAAAGGATTTAAACCTGAATGATGTTTTTTCTTAATCCATTTATTATAAAACATTAAATTTACTTCATTAATATAATCACATGGGGAAAATAAGTTCTTTTGAAATTACTATAGCAATAGTACTATATGGTTTAGTATTGTTATTCACTGCATCACAAATCGTAAAGAAAGAGAAAAAATATGGCCTGCCTTTTTGGCTCTTTATCATAATCTCATTCCCTATTTTAGGCATTATGAGTTATTACATTAAACGTGCCTTGAACAACAAATCGGTTTAACACAAAAGGCTCACCATAAATTGATGAGCCTTTTGTAAATAAATTTTAGATGAGTTTTTTTCTAAAACTCGTTTAACATTTTTGAGATTTCGTCCAAACGTGGTGTCAGAATAATTTCGATTCTACGGTTTTTGGCTTTTCCTTCGGCGGTGGCGTTGCTCAGTAAGGGAGCATATTCGCTACGACCAGCTGCTGTTAGGTTTTGCTTGTTTACTTTTTTGTTTTCGCTCAAAATAGCCACTATAGCTGTGGCTCTTTTGGTAGACAAATCCCAGTTATCCGCGATTGGTCCTGACCCTTTGAAACCGTCATCATCTGTATGCCCTTCGATTAAAACAGCAATATCTGGATTGTCGCCCAATACTTTGGCAACTTCTACCACTGCTTTTTTCCCTTCGGAACCTACAGCCCAACTACCAGAATTGAACAATAATTTGTTCTCCATTGAAACGTAAACTTTTCCGTTTTTTTGCTCAACGGTCAGGCCTTTTCCTTCAAAACCATTCAAGGCTTTGGAAAGTGTATCTTTTAGTTTTTTCATAGCGGCTTCTTTGGCTGCAATCAAGTCTTCTAATTCTTGCAAACGCTGAGCGCTTTTGCTCAAACGCTCTTTTTCAATAGCCAAGGCTTTACTTTTGGCATCAAGCTCGGCAAGAAGTTCATGATTTTTCTTCAAGTTGGCTTGCAAAGCTTCTCCACTATTTTTCTCTAGTGCAGCATACGAATCTTGAAGTACTTTGTATTTGTTTTGTGCTGCGGCATAGTCTGCTTTTAGCTTTTCTAAATCGGATTTGGTTTTATTTAACTCAGCGGTCAATCCTTCTTTTTCGGATTCTAATTGTGTTTTTGCTTTTTGTAATTCGCCATTTTCGTTGGTTAAATCGGCGTGTTCTTTTTGAAGATTGGCTAATTTGTTTTCTAGCTCGTTGTAGATTTTTTTGGACACGCAGGAACTGGCTAAGAGCAGCAGTGTTAGTCCAAGGAAGGTTTTTTTAATCATGGGGTTGAATTTAAACTATATTAATTTTATGTAAGATGATTGTTTGATGTCCTATGCCTAGCCCTGATGGGAACGGCATCCTTGCTGGGCGGGGTTCGCCCAGCAAGATATAGTGGACAGCAGGATTAGCTCCTTAAAATTATTCTAGTTCAACTAAAATGGGGCAATGATCGGAGTGCATGGCATCTGGTAGAATAACGGCTCTTTTGAGTTTATGTTGTAGAGAGTCGCTCACCAAGTTGTAATCGATACGCCAGCCTTTGTTATTGCCACGCGCTCCTGCTCTGTAACTCCACCACGAATACTGATGGGGTTCTTGATTGAAATGACGGAAACTGTCGATGAACCCTGAATTAATAAATTTATCCAACCAAGCGCGCTCCTCTGGAAGGAAACCCGAAACGTTTTTGTTGCGAATAGGATCGTGAATATCGATGGGTTTATGGCAAATGTTGTAATCACCACAGATAATAAGATTAGGGATGTCTTTTTTTAGTTCGTTGATGTAATCGTGAAAATCATCCATGTACTTGAATTTGTGGTCTAATCGCTCGATATTGGTTCCTGAAGGCAAGTAGAGACTCATCACAGAACAATCATCAAAATCTACTCTGAGGTTGCGCCCTTCGAAGTCCATGTGCTCGATTCCGGTTCCGTAAGTCACCGCATTTGGTTTGATTTTGGATAAAATAGCTACGCCAGAATACCCTTTTTTGGTAGCTGAGAAATAGTATTGATACGGATAACCTGCTTTTTCGATTTCGGCAACGGGTATTTGATCTTCGTTGGCTTTTATTTCTTGAAGGCAAATAACATCGGGGTTGGCTTGTTGTAACCATTCTAAGAACCCTTTGGTGATGGCAGCGCGAATTCCGTTGACGTTGTAAGAGATGATTTTCATACGGGATGTATTAAATTTCTTTATAAAAAAATGAACAAAAAGATGGTTTTTGCTTACATTTTATCTTATTTCAAAATAAAAAAGTAAGATTTTTGCGGATTTCAAAAGTAGTAAAAAAGTAGAAGATTGTTTGAATAAACCCGAATAAATTAGCCTTTTTTTCTATCTTTGCGTCTTGCTTTAAAACAATAAAGAAATGGGTTTAGTTACCGCAAAAGAAGTTGCAAAAGCAATAAATACGGATAAGTACGGCGTTTTTGGTACTTTCTCGGGTTGGTTGCTGATGAAAGTTCTTAAAATCTCTACATTAAACAAAATCTACGACAGGAATAAACATTTGAGTGATGTTGAATTCTTAAATGCTATATTGGACGAGTTTCAAATTAAATTTGAAATTCCTAAAGAAGACTTTAAAAGATTACCAAAGGACGGGGCATATATTACGGTTTCGAATCATCCTTTAGGTGGAATTGATGGCATATTACTTCTGAAATTAATGCTCGAAAAAGAGCCTAATTTTAAAATTATTGCCAACTTTTTATTACACCGCATTGATCCTATGAAACCTTATATCATGCCGGTCAATCCTTTTGAAAACCATAAAGATGCTAAGTCTAGCGTAGTAGGAATCAAAGAAACGTTGCGTCACTTGAAAGACGGAAAACCACTGGGAATGTTTCCTGCTGGTGAAGTTTCTACCTATAAAGATGGCAAATTAATGGTAGACAAACCATGGGAAGAAGGCGCATTAAAAGTGATTCGAAAAGCGCAAGTACCTGTGGTACCCATTTATTTTCATGCTAAAAACAGTAAATTATTTTACTTCTTGTCGAAGATAAACGACACACTAAGAACCGCTAAATTGCCTTCGGAATTGTTAACTCAGAAGAAAAGAGTCATCAAAGTTCGTATTGGTAAACCGATATCGGTGGCAGAGCAAAATGAGTACGAATCTATTGAAGAATATTCAGAGTTTTTGAGAAAGAAAACCTATATGCTGGCCAATCCTTTCGAAAAAGACAATAATTTCTTGAATACCAATCCACTTAAAGGGAATAAAAGTCCAAAGAAAATTGTGACTCCAGCCAATAGTGAGAAATTGATTCGAGAGGTAGACAATCTGAGAAAATTAGATTGTAGACTTCTGCAAAGTAAAAATTACGAAGTGTTTTTTGCAAAAGCCAAAGACATTCCAAATATTCTTCATGAAATTGGTCGATTAAGAGAAATCACTTTTCGAGAAGTAGGAGAAGGAACCAACGAATCTATAGATTTAGACAAATACGATCAATACTATCGTCATCTTTTTTTATGGGACGATGAAACGAACAAAATTGCAGGAGCCTACCGAATGGGATTGGGTTGTGAGATTTACCCAAAATACGGTATGGACGGTTTCTATTTGAATGGTTTGTTCCGCTTTGAACCCGAATTACACGAAATGCTTCATAAGTCAATCGAAATGGGGCGTGCATTTATCATCAAAGAATACCAACAAAAACCAATGCCTTTGTTTTTGTTATGGCGTGGAATTATTCATACGACCTTGCATTATCCAGAGCACAAATACTTACTTGGTGGAGTGAGTATTAGTAATCAATTTTCGGATTTTTCTAAATCACTTATGATTGAGTTCATGAAATCGCATTATTACGATCCCTACATCGCACAATATGTTCATCCGAAAAAAGAATATAAAGTAAAACTAAAGGATGCTGATAAGGATTTTGTTTTTAATGAAACCGATGCTGACTTGAATAAATTTGACAAAATTATTGACGAATTGGAGCCAGGTGTATTGCGTCTTCCTGTATTAATCAAAAAGTATATCAAACAAAACGCAAGATTGGTAGCTTTTAACGTTGATCCTCTTTTTAACAATGCAATTGATGGATTGATTTACATTCGAATTGAAGATATTCCAGAAAGCACTATGAAACCAGTTATGGAAGAATACCAAGCCGAATTGGAACGAAAAATGAATGACAAAGAAGAATAAGAATATAAAAAAAGACACTGTGAAGTGTCTTTTTTTTATGCATAACAAAATAGAATTTATAATAATAACCCTTTTGATTTAGCTTCTTTTACAAGCTCTTCGTCTGTAGCATCTTTAAGCTTCAAAAGTACTTTCATGTCTTCTATTCTTCTTTGAATCGCACTAGAAGGAATTGGTACATATTGAGGGATATCGGCTATTTTGGTTCCTTTTGACAATTGAAATAAAATATTTTTATCAAACTGATCAATTTCGATGGCTACATGCTCCAATTTACTAATCATTTCCAGCACAGACTGGCTATAATATTTTTGATTTTTAATGACTTTATCAATTGCAAACAGTAATTCATCAAAAGTTAAATCATTTTTTATCACCAATCCAATGGGATTAATGGTTTTGATAATTGTTTTTATCTTTAAAATTTCGGTGTACATTGTTAGCAAGATAATTTTGCAATCTGGCATGTGTTCTATTAGTAGTTTTGCCAAATCTTCTCCAGAAAAGATTCCTTTTTCTTCGTAAATCGGCATACTAATATCTAGAAAAGCGATATCAAAAGGTTTTGTTTCAGGATTTGTTATTACTTCATATCCCGATTGACAATCTTTAGCTTGCGTAATCAGAAATTCATATTCGGTAGGGCGATATCGAGTTATTGCATTTTTGTACCCCTGAATAATGAATGGATGGTCGTCTGCGATGAAAATATTTTTGATGCAAAGGGTATTGCTGGGTATTGTATTCATTATTTTGTTTCCTTTTTATGTTCAATGGGTACTTCAATAGTTAAAGCTGTTCCTTCTCCTTCTTTTGTTTTAATCTCTAATTTACCTTTAACCTGAACTCGATTAATAAAAGACCGCTAATTGGTTAGTTTTAACCGTTTCGTATTTCAAAGAAGGCTTTTTAGGCAGAAAATTATAAGCAATTATTCCAGCGATAAGATTAGACAAAAAGTTAGTAAATGATCGATGT
>NZ_JAPZSU010000066.1 GCF_027531905.1 Flavobacterium sp.
TATGTTAAAAGTAAAAATGAGAATGCTACTTAGAGGAACTGCTTTGAATTTTAGAAAAGTAGTTTCTAATTTAGAAGAACAATTCTTTAACTTTTTATTTCTAAGATTCGCATATCTGTAATTTTTGCAGGAGCGCCATAAATATTTTCAGTGAAGAAGTAAAATACAAAAACTTTGAAGTATCATTACTGGAAATAAAAAAGGGACACACTAGTCTTCGAGAATCTATGCTAGATACTACGTTAGATAATAGAACAAAACCAATTTTATTCAATCTTGGAATGTCTATTATTTACGAAGCTATTAAAATTATAGATCCAAAAGATAAAAGAACACAAACCTTTAAAGATGAGCACAATCGAATCATGAGTAGTGTTAAGGATATTAATGGTTATGTGGATATTTATTTTGATGAAATAATAACGATGATAGATTCTCACCAAAATGTAACGTCTGATCCTGCCAATGGTACGAACCATGATCGCAAGAAAATTGGTAAGCTATATTGGCAAGTGGGCAAAGCATCATCCTGGGAAGATTGTCCAATTGAACCTGGTTATTCCGAATTGCACGGAGAGACATTGTGTGTAACAGATGGAATAATTGCTGAAAACTACTGTAAGAATTTAAATGGAAGATTGCCAACTGTGAAAGAATTTTTGGAGGCTTTTGAGAATGACGAAACAATTTCAAAGGATAGTAGATGGCCTAAATATTGGACATCTAATAAAAAAAATGGTTTGCATTTGAGTATAACCACTCTACCCGCTAAGTACAAAATGAAACCCCAATTACAAGCAGACTCAGCTGCAAGCATTCGCTGTGTTTGGGATAAATAAAAAAAGCCCCCAATTTTCATCAGTTGAGGGATTATTGGCGATACTACAAAAACCCTAAAATTGACTTTTTGACCCTCATAAAACGAGTTGAAATTCGGGTTTCAAGCAAGTAGTAAACTAAAAAATGACTTTTTGAAGGTTTGAACGAATCATATTAATCAAAATTATTCAATAAAAAAATGACTAACTCTAAAGTTTTTTAATACTTCTTACTATCAATTAGGATTGCAAAACATAAAGGAATTATTGGACAAGAGCTGTTAATTTGTAAACAATAGCTTCCTCACCGACACCTTTAAGAGTTGCCTTGCTCATTTCAGTAGCTATTTTTTTTTCTTTGAGAAGCTTGCTAACATTAAGATTAGAATAAATTCTATCAGTGATCCAAACTTCACCAGCCTTAGCTAGTCCCTGGACA
>NZ_JAPZSU010000043.1 GCF_027531905.1 Flavobacterium sp.
CTTCTAGTTTTTCTTCATCAATTTCTAATTTTGATAATTTCCAGCCGTCTTGAATCGGTAAAATAATTTTCTCTAGTATCGTTTTTATATCGTATTCCATTTTGTAAATTTAACCTTTTCACAAAATATCCAGTAGAAACAACAAAACCAATACGATTCATTTTTAGACAGAACTCAAGAAGAGCGTTACGATATCGCATTTAAAAGAGTGCAAAAAATAAAAGGATTTTATGTGCATCTAATGGTGTATGTTTTAGTCAATATCGGATTAATCGCTATGAGAGCAAGGCATTTGGATTCATTAGATACCAATTTTTGGAGTTGGCAAACACTCAATACCGCCTTCTTTTGGGGCATTGGATTGGTAGCACACGGAGCTTCTGTTTTTGGGAAAGATTTGTTTTTAGGCAAAGATTGGGAGAAAAGAAAAATTGAGGAATTTTTAAAGGAAGAAGATGAAAAACAACAACAGTGGAAGTGATTTCTGTTTTCGGTTCTGAGTTTTCAGTTTTCTGCCTTCTCACATCTGCCTTCTTACTTCTTACTTCTAACCTCTAACCTCAAATAATGACTACTTTAATCATCGAAGACGAAAAACCAGCAGCGCGTTTGTTGCAACGTAAACTCGAAAAATTACAAATCAATGTAACCGTGTTGTTGCACTCGGTAGAAGAGGCTATCGAATGGTTTTCGAACCATCCTCATCCTGACCTTATTTTTTTGGACATTCAATTATCGGATGGCTTGTCTTTTGCCATTTTTGAAGCAGTCGAAATTAAGAGTGCTATCATTTTTACCACCGCTTATGACGAATATGCTTTGCGTGCTTTTAAACTCAACAGTATTGATTATTTACTCAAACCCATCGATGAAGATGACTTGGAAATTGCAGTGAATAAATACAAATCTCGAGTGCCAGAAAAGGCACCTGAAAATCCTTCTCTTGCGTTAGATTTTGAAGCTATCAAAAAGATGCTGACCAACCCATTTGAGAAAAATTATAAAAAGCGATTTACACTAAAAATTGGGCAACATTTGAAAGTGATTTCAGTGGATGAAATTGAATGTTTTTACAGCGAAAATAAAGGAACCTATTTGCATACTTTCGATAACAGAGATTATCTTTTGGAGACCACTTTAGAGGTTTTGGAGCAAGAATTAGACCCTGCTGCTTTTTACAGAATCAGCCGAAAATTTATCATTCCACTAAAAGCTATAAAGGAGATTGTGGTGTACAGCAACTCCCGTTTGAAAATTATTTTACCTACTTATAAAGCAGAAGAGGTGATAGTTAGCCGAGAAAAAGTAGCCGATTTCAAAAATTGGATTGGTTAAGAATTGACTTTATTTTTTAGTTTAGATAAAAACAGTTAAAAATACTGGTTATTAGTTGTTTAGATATTTGTTATAGGATTTATCTATGAGGCTTTTATTCGCAAATAAATCGTTTTCTGATAGATATAAGAACAAAAACCATAAGTGTATAAGCAATAAAAAACGGAGCTATATATTCAATAAGATGCAAAGGTAACATCACGGCTATAATTAGCAATTGAAACCCTAAACCATAAATGGATAACAAGCTCATAAACCAATTTGGAAACGTTTTTACTTTGTAAGCTTCTTTATCTAGAGCGTGAATTATTTTGTCAAAAAGTCCATAAACGATTGTATAAATTCGGAACAAAAGAGTCACCGATTTTTGTGTTTCTCCAGGTAAAGCTTTGGGTGTTTTGTATTCAAAAATTTTACTAGTGCTGTCTCCTCCAACCGATTTATGTCTCAAAATTACATAGTAATAATTGTACAAAGTTCCTTGTAATTGGATGCCAAAAAAAGCGGCAAACGCATACCAAAATGTCGTTTTTGAAACCCAACAAATGGCCATAATAATCATAAAATTTAAGACGATATCAAAGACACTATCGAGGTATCTACCAACGTATGAAGGTTTGTTTTTTAGTCTCGCTAATTCTCCATCTGCAGCATCAATTCCTGATTTTAATACAATAAAAAAGGCAGCCAAAAAGTAGTGGTTTGTGAGTATACAAAAAATGGCAATTAACCCAGAAAGGCCAAAAAGTAGGGTTACGTGAATAGCTGTGAATCGGGTTTCTTTTAATTGTTGTGCAAGGAATTTACCAAATGGACGACCATAATCGGAGAGGTCGAAGAACTTATCTTGTGCAGCAAGTTTAGACATTAATAGTAGATAAAAAAGGAAGGACAATATAGTCGAGGGGCAAAAGTAGCTCTATTTAAGAGAAATAAATGCCTAAACAATAGTTTACTTTGTGTTAAAGTAAAAAAAGTGCGTTTCGAGTTTTAGTACTTTTATGATATTAAAAAACCAAATTTATTGTATTATGGCGGCACCAAATTTAAAAGTAATTCAAGCTCTTAGAGAAACAGCGAAACAAATTGCAAGTAGTGGTCGTTATGAATGGGGGCATATGGGAAGTTGTAATTGTGGGCATTTGGCACAAAATATAACTTCGTTTACCAGAGCAGAAATTCAACAATTTGCCTTGCAAAAACGCGGTGATTGGTCGGAACAAGTTATAGATTATTGCCCAACGAGTGGTTATCCTATGGATTTAATTATTGGCAGAATGATTGAGTTTGGATTTACAGCTTCTGACTTGAGACAACTCGAAAACTTGTCCAATCCTGAGATTTTAGCCCAAGCTGGTGTGACTTCTTTCAATAGAAATGTGATGTCAGATACGGTAAAATATATGAATGCTTGGGCAGATTTGTTAGTGAGTCAATGGATGGAACAAAACATAAATCACATTGTTTTACCTACTTTTGAAAGAGAAGAGATGGTGTATTAAGCCATCTCTTTTTCTTATTTAGTGAAACGGTGTAGCGTGTAAGTCATAGCTGTCAATAAAAAGAAAGCTGTGATTTGGTGCGCCAATCCTAACCAAAGGGGTACGCTATACAACAAAGTCAAAACGCCTAGTGCAAATTGCACAAAAACAAGTATGACAAGCGCATTGAGTCCATTTTGTTGCGCAATTGACAAAGAGTATTTTTTGCTTTTGAAATACAGCAAAACCATCAAAGCCACCACCAGATAAGCGGTAGTACGATGTACGAATTGCACGCCGCTTTTTCCTTCAATCAAGTTAAGGATAAAACTGTTTTTTTCGATAAATACACTATCGTGAATGAATTGACCATCGCTCATTAATGGCCAATGGTTGTGAATTAATCCAGCGTTGAGTCCTGCAACAAAACCTCCGTAGATGATTTGAATAATCAAAAATACAAAGGCAAATCGAGCAATAGTTCTCAACTGAGGATAAAAGTTGTCTTTGTTAGGATAAATTAAATCCAAAGCCACCCAGAGGGTATAAGCAAAGGTGATGAAAGCAAAAGTAAGGTGTAACGCCAATCTAAAATGGCTCACATCTGGATTGTCGATTAATCCGCTTTTTACCATAAACCAACCCAAAAAGCCTTGGAATCCTCCCATACACAAAAGAACAATGCATTTTTTGATAGTAGATTTGTCTAATCTTTTTTTGGCTAAAAAATAAAAGAAAGGAATTAAAAACACCATCCCGATGATTCGACCAATAAAACGGTGAAACCATTCCCAGAAGTAAATAAATTTATAATCGGATAAGCTAAAATCATTATGGATGTTGATTTTTTGATACTCAGGAAACTTTTTGTATTCTTCAAAAGCTTGATTCCATTTCGCCTCTGTCATAGGAGGGAAGGTATCGGTAATCAAATGCCAGTCGGTCATAGAGAGTCCAGAATTAGTCAAACGGGTAATTCCGCCAACCACAACCATTAAAAACAAAAGAAAGCAGCCAGAAAGCAGCCAAATGATAATAGGTTTATTCGTTTTATTCATTTTTTTTAGTGATAAAAAATCAATTATTTAGATGCAAATTTATGGGTTTATCAAAGAAAAAAAGGACTAACAATCGTTAATCTTTAGGCCTAATTTGGCTCCTTTTTTTAAGATAAATTCATAAGCTGCTTGGTACTCATTTTGTATTTCTCCTTCTAAAATAGCTTCTTTTACGGCTTCTTTTAGGATGCCAATTTCTCTAGACGGTTTTAAGTTGAAGAGCGCCATTATTTCCTCGCCACTGATTGGAGGTTGGAAATTACGGACGTGGTCACGTGCTTCAACTTCTACAATTTTTTTGCGTACAATTTCAAAATTACTGTGGTATTTTTTGAACTTGTTTGGGTTTTTAGTGGTGATATCGGCCTCACAAAGGGTCATTAAGTTTTCTACATCTTCTCCTGCATCAAAAACCAAACGACGTACTGCTGAGTCGGTAACAGTGTCTTGCGCCAAGACAATTGGTCTCGAACTCATCACTACCATTTTTTGTACAAATTTCATTTTGTGGTTCAAGGGCATATGCAATCTTTCGAAGATTTTCTTAACCATTTTACCGCCCAAAAACTCGTGACCGTGAAACGTCCACCCTTGTTTTTTGTTGAAGCGTTTCGTTGGAGCCTTTCCGATATCATGCAATAAAGCAGCCCATCGCAACCAAACATCGTCTGTATTCGGGCAAATGTTATCGACTACTTCAAGTGTGTGATAAAAGTTGTTTTTGTGCGTGTGTCCTTCTATCTCTTCTACTTGATTCAAGGCGGTTAATTCAGGTAGAATCAGTTCTAATAATCCCGTTTTGTAAAGCAACAAAAAGCCCAAAGAAGGTTTTTCAGTTAGAAGAATTTTGTTTAACTCTTCAACAATGCGTTCTCCTGAAATTATTTGTATTCTTTCTGCATTTTTGGTAATAGAAGCTAAGGATTCTGGATGTATTTCAAAACCTAATTGCGTCGCAAAACGAATGCCTCTCAACATTCTTAGCGGGTCATCCGAAAAGGTGATATCTGGGTCAAGCGGCGTTTTTATTGTTTTAGATTCTAAATCAGAAATACCAGCAAAGGGATCTAAGAGTTCTCCGAAGTTAGATGGATTCAAAGACAAAGCCAAGGCGTTTATGGTGAAGTCACGGCGGTTTTGATCATCTTGTAGCGTTCCGTTTTCAACGATTGGATTGCGGCTATCGTGGGTGTAGGATTCTTTTCTGGCACCTACAAATTCAATATCGGTATCTTCAAAACGGAGCATAGCAGTTCCGTAAGTTTTGAACACTTGTACCTTTGGTTTTTTAGGTAAAAGTTCTGAAACTTTGAGCGCCAATTCGATGCCACTGCCTACAGCCACCACATCGATGTCTTTTTTGGTGCCTCTTTTTAAAAGTAAATCCCTAACGAACCCACCAATTACATAACTTTCTATGTTTAGTTCTTGGGAAGCTTTTGATATTACTTCGAATATTGTGTTATTAAGTGCTGATTTGTAATTCATATCTTGTTTTTACCACGATTTTTTACCGCAGATTCGCTGATTTTGTATTAAAAATTATGATTTTCAGCTAATTTTTCGACATTACTATTCGTTTGTGTTCTAAAGATGTTTTATTAAAATTTACTAAAAGCGCTAATTTAGTTTTCGACACTTTTAAATAATTTAAACATTGAGAAATATGACTGTTATTAAAAGATTCACAGGATTTTATTTCAAGAATAATACTATCAAAAACTACAAAATCAGCATAGAATTTGTGTTTTAAAATGGTGTTTTTATAATTTACGACATATTCCTTTTCTCTTTCAAATGGAATGTTAGCTGTATTAAATTCATATTCTAAAGCATCTTTATATACAATTTCAGAAAATCCTTTTCCTAGATTTTTATGAACTTCAAATAGAATTCCTATTATTTTATAGGTTTCTTTTTCAAATAAATATTGAGCCATAAATTATAAGATCATATTAATTTCTTCTTTTTTTAAAATCTGCGAATCTGCGGCAAAAAAATTATTTTCGAATCACTTTTACCTGCGAATCATTCGTAAGTTTTATTATGGTTGAAGGTTTTCCTGCAATTTTTTCGTGCTGCAAATTTACAACATAGTCTACGCCTTTTATAATTTCAGGGCTAATTTCTTTGAAAGAACTTGGTGTGGGTTGTCCAGAAATATTAGCAGAAGTAGAAACTAGCGGTTTCTTCATACGCTCCAATAGCTTAAAGCAAAAAGGCTCTTTTACCAATCGAATTCCTAAGGATTGGTCTTCGGCAATAAGGTTTGGAGCCACATTTCTTGGGTTATCTAGTATTAAAGTTGTGGGTTTTTCAGATAAATCTAGAATTTGCCAAGCTACTTCGGGAATTTCCTTGAATACATTGTACATCATTTTTTCCCCATTCATAAGGCAAATCATACTTTTGCTTTCGGTTCTTTGTTTGAGTTGGTATATTTTGGCCACGGCTTCAGGATTCGTCGCATCACATCCTATTCCCCAAACCGTATCAGTTGGATAAAGAATGATGCCTCCGTTTTTTATAACTTCAAAAGCATTGATAATCTCTTGATTCATCTGCATTTTATTTTAATGATTTTGATTTTGTTCCATAAAATGCAAAACTATCCATTTGATTTTTGATAGCGTATAAAAAAGCGTTTTTTTTCTTTGTTCAGAAATAGATTCGGGATGAATGTTAGCTATTGTTTCAAAAAGGGTTCTTGTTCTGAAAGTTTTTAAGAACTACAACTTAGCATCGAACACCCAATTTTAACTCTTGCCCAATCGGGGCGTTTGGCAAACCATTTTTCATATTCGGGTTGTTCTTCGTAAGGCTTTTGTAAAAGTTCAAACAATTCTTTTAGTATCGAATAATCCTCTTGTTCCGCGGCATCAATACATAATTGCGCCATATAATTGCGAAGGACGTATTTTGGATTAACTTGGTTCATTGCAATGCTTCTTTCTGCATCAGATACTATTTCTAATTGCAATCTGTCGATATATTTAGAGAACCAATTGTGCCATTTTAGAGTTATGCTTTCATTACAATCATTAGCCTTATAAAAGGCAAATTCAATTTTTGATAAAGCAGTTGCAGGAGTATCATTTTTGAGCACTAAACTTAAGTTTCGAAAGAAAATAGTCATATCGGTCTCTATTTCTTGTAGCAAATCAATAAGTTCTTGAATTAAGCTGCGATCTGCTATATGTTGTATTTGTAAACCTAATTTTGATTGCATCATTTGAAGATATTTGGCATCATATTCTTTGGTGTAAGCGTCCAAAATTGCCTCGAGACCTTGGGTTTCTTCGATTAATGGATATAAGGCATTGGCCAATTGATACAAATTCCATAACCCAATTTGAGGTTGATTTTTAAATCGATATCTTTTGTGTTGATTGTCAGTTGTGTTTGGTGTCCAAGTTGGGTTGTAGTCCTCTAACCAACCGTAAGGGCCATAGTCAATTGTAATGCCGTGAATTGACATATTATCTGTATTCATAACTCCGTGCACAAAACCTACTCTTTGCCAGTTAAGAATCATTTCTAGTGTGCTTTTAGAAACTGCTTCAAAAAATTGAATGTATTTTTCTTTGCCAGTTTCATTTATGGATGGAAAATAATGTTGAATGGTAAAATCAGCCAATAGTTTCAGATTCGTGTGATCTTGTCTGGCGGCAAAAATTTCAAAATTTCCAAATCGAATAAAACTTGGTGCTACTCTACAAACTACAGCACCTTTTTCGTAAGCTGGATTCCCGTTGTACATAATGTCTCTAAGTACTTCGTCTCCAGTTGAAATCAATGAAAGAGAACGGGTTGTGGGTACTCCTAAATGATGCATAGCTTCGGCACACAAATATTCACGAATGGACGAACGCAGGACGGCAAATCCATCTGCGGTTCGGGAGTAGGGCGTGGGTCCAGCACCTTTTAATTGTAACGTAAAGTTTTTCCCCTCGTGAGTTACTTCCATCAAATTAATGGCTCTTCCATCTCCCAATTGCCCTGCCCAATTTCCAAATTGATGCCCAGCATAACACATGGCAAAAGGTTGTGTGTTGGGATATATTTTTGTTCCTGAAAAAACAGCTAAGAAATCGTCGTCCTCTAATTCTTCTGGTTCTAAGCCAATTTGCTTTGCTACATCAATGCTCAAATGAATTAAGGATGGATTTGAAGGTATTTTGGGTGAAACAAATGAAAAGCATGCTTGATATACTGGTCTAGGAGTATTGTCCGATAGATTGTCTGCGGGTAATTCTTTGGTGAATAGATTGTTGAGGGTGAGCGTCATTTTTTAGCTAAAAATAGTAGTATTTCTTCAAATTTTGCTCCATGTCGAAATACTGAATTAGCTAGTAAAATTAAATCAATCTGTTTTAATTTCTTATTCTTTTTGAATTTTATTAACGAATGATTAGTTTCAGAAATTCAAAGGGTTATACAGAATAATTAATTTTAGTTCTGTTTTTTTAACTATTTTTATAATGAGTTTTGTGATTTTTGTTTGAACAGTGGCTTCAAAACCAGTTTTTTATTTCATTATAATTCCATTTTTTATGAAAATCAGTCCAAAAAGAGTGCGTCAAAATGTTTTCGTTTTAAATTTTAAAAGATGCGTTAGTGTACTCTTTTTTGCCATGACTTTAATCACTTATGGTCAATCCAAAGAAGGGATAAAAAACGATGCAAAAGCAAAAGAGAATAAACGATTAGATAGTCTAATGCAGCAATTAAATGCGGCAAGTTTGAAGGAAAATAAAACAAACTACGCATTTAATGTGCTGACCAATAGACAAAATTCAAGTTTTAATTTAATTAATGAAGAAATTCAAAGAGCTAATACAACATTAAAAGAAGGTATTGATTATAAGGGATTTACAAAAGAGCTGGCATTATTGGTAGAATGGAAAGATAAATCAGTAAAAGGCATTGTGAAGAATGTAAGCAAGATGCAAACCGTTAGAGATTTAACGACAACTTCACTTTTATTGAAAGAATTATTAAAGAGAACCGATTATCAATTAGACAGAATTTCGTCAAACAATAAGTCTTTAAGCGGAATACAGCGTAGAATAGATTCCTTGGCAACCGATAATATTTTTTATCAAATTCCTGTTCAAGAATCAGCCAAAAAAAATTATTACCAAAGGATGGTTTTAATGGTCAAAGATTTAAATAATGCCAATACTAACTTGAAAAATGCCATTGATAGCATCCAAAAGTTAGAAGTTAATGGGAAAATGTTCAAATTTAGTCTTGAGTCAGACTTGGCTATCGTAAATAATGTAAGGAAAAAGTTAAGTAAAAAAGTAAATTCGATATCGCCAGATGTTGTTGATCAAAAAGAAATAGGCTTAACATTAGCTGAGAATTTTATCCACTCCTTTATAAAAGGATATTTATTGTTTGTGTTTTATTTTGCTAATCAAGCAGGGATTTTATCCTTGTTACTTCTCTTTATCATAGGACTCACACTTTATTTGAGAGTCATTAGAAGTAAATATAAGAAGGCGAATTTATATGAGAATTTAAAATACCCGGGCCATGTTTTGAATTACCCTTTGGCAGCTTCTATGCTGATAATGATTTCCATATTTCAATTTTTCTTGCCTTCGCCGCCATTTGTGTTTAGTGCATTTTTGTGGATTATTGGAGGGTTAGCTTTAACTCGCATTTTGTACAAATCCGTAAGTAAATATTGGTTCTTCATTTGGATGGCATTTTTTGTTTGTAATAATTTAGCCTTTCAAGATAACTTATTACTACTATTTTCTGTGTCAGAGTCTCGATTTGTTTTGTTTCTAAGCGTTATTGGTTTTGCTTTAGGGTTTTATGTTTTTTGGAATAGAAAGGATAAAGAGAAAGAGATTCACGAAAAAAGTTTTGTAATTGCGCTGCTCGTCTTTGTGATTTTTGAATTATGTGCTATGATTTTGTCAATTGCAAATTGTTATAATTTGGCCAAAATTTTCATGACCAATGGATATTTTACCATTTTAATCGCGTATCAATTAATTTGGGCATTTGGCTTAAGTTTAGATATTTTAAATTTTTCAAAATACTTATCTCGATCTGAAGAGGAAGTTCTGTTAAAAGAAGAAAAAGAAGAGGAAAATTTTAAAGTACCTGCTTTTATTTACGTTTTATTTGCAATAGGTTGGTATATATTGATAAGTAGAAATTCTTATAGTTTTCAAAGTTTTATAGAACCAATTTCTGAGGCTTTTTATGAAGAAAAACAATTTGGGGAATTCAAATTCTCATTCAATGCCATATTCTTGTTTTTCTTTATTTTATTCATGTCAGGATTAAGTGCTAAAATAGTTTCATTTTTAACAACCGATAGTAAAGGAACAAATAGTGGAAAACCAAAATCAGGTTTAGGAAGTTGGTTATTGTTGATACGCATCGCCATAATCACCATTGGTGTTTTAATCGCTTTTGTTGCAGTGGGTATCCCAATGGATAAAATTGCGTTGATGATTAGTGCTTTAAGTGTGGGTATTGGTTTTGGTTTGCAAAATGTAATCAACAATTTGGTAAGCGGATTAATCATTGCATTTGAAAAACCTATCAATTTGGATGATATTGTCGAGGTAGGAGGGCAGACAGGAAAAATGAAATCAATCGGAATTCGTAGCAGTGTTATTACTACTTGGGATGGGGCTGATGTTATTATTCCAAATGGTGATTTATTGAGTCAACATTTAGTGAATTGGACCATGGGAAGCAATCGTCGTAGATTTGAGATTGATTTGGGCGTGGCGTATGGCTCAGATTTAAAGGAGGTAAAAACAATTTTGATTGACATTTTAATGCAGCACGAGCTAGTATTGAAAAATCCTGCACCAATGGTTTGGGTAACTAAGTTCAATGATAGTTCTATTGACTTTGCCATAAAATATTGGGTACCTCATTTTAACTTTGGTAATGATGTAAAAAATGATTTGATTATAGCTATAGATGTTGCCTTTAAAGTCAATGGAATAGAAATACCATTTCCGCAACAAGATCTTCATATTCGTTCCAATGTTTCTAATTCTAATGATGAAAATCTAGATAAAGAATAATTTTTTCGTTATCAAATGCATCCTTTTGTCAAAGAAAAATATTTATCCGTAATTAGAGTATAATAGAATTTTAGTAACTATTTTAATATTAAAATGAAATGAAAAAAGTAATTGTAGTACTTGTCCTTTTTGTTTTTTGGGTAATATCTTCTTGCAAGAAAGAAGTAAAACCAGAAGAATCAACCACTGATACAACCACTGTTGCGGTAGATTCTTCGAAAACCGAAGCTTTGGTAGATCCTGATCCAACAGATACCATTCCAGCAGGCAGCTACGGTATAAATTCGTCAAGTAGTAAAACCTCCGATTTGATCCGTTTGACTTTGAAAGAATTATATAAAGATGACTTAGCAAAGAATTTTATTGATGACAATAGTAAAAGGTTTATTTTCTTTGAATATGATTTAAACGAAGATGGGAAAAAAGAGATTCTAGTTGGATTAACTGGAGGTTATTTTTGTGGTACTGGAGGTTGTACTCTGCTGCTGTTGGATGATCAAGGAAATGTAGTTACGCAATTTTCGGTATCGGGTAATCCAGTTGTAATTGATACAACTAAAACCAACGGATGGAAAGACTTGTTTATTTACAGCGGAAGTAAATACCATATTGTGAAGTTTAATGGAAAAACTTACCCATCTAATCCGTCAACATTGTCAGAATTAAAAGTTACACCTGGGGATGGTTTACCAAGAGCCTTAGATTTTGAACATGAGCCTTATGCCTGGTTTAAGTTCTAAACAATAAAAGGCTTTTTGAAATAGTATCAAAAAGCCTTTTTTAATTCGGTTTATTCTACTTAATTATTGTTGTTTTTTATAAATGGCATAAATAACATTTAGTGTTTTTTGATCTAAAACTGAGTCGATTTCTGTTTTGATATAATGCAATTTAAATGCTTTGATGGCGGCATTCAAGTTTTTAGTGTCATACCCAATTATTCGTAAAGCCATTTCTGCATTAAAATCTGTAGGAGCGGTTTCTAGTTGTGCGTCTGGCCAGATTCCGAACCCTTTTTCTGCTAATAATTGCCACGGAAATAAAGCGCTAGGATCTACTTTTCTGGTTGGAGCAATATCAGAATGGCCTATGAAATTTTGTGTAGGAATGTTATAGTCTTTCTTCAATTTTGTTAATAGAGCCAATAAACTATTAATCTGTGGTTCTGAAAAGGGTTCAAATCCATTGTTGTCAAGTTCAATCCCAATAGAAGCAGAGTTGATGTCGCTATTTTTTCCCCAAGTTCCATTGCCAGCATGCCAACCTCTCAAATAGTCATTTAGCATTTGCACTACTTTTCCATCTTCTGCTATTACATAATGTGCACTCACTTTGGTACTGGCTAATGTGAAAGTTTTTAAAGTTTGTTTTAAAGAATCTTGTGCGGTGTGATGTATAATTACAAAATTTGGTTTTCTTAGATTAAAGTTTACTGTCCCAATCCATTCTGTAGTTACATTTTCTAACGCTGTTGGGTTAAATTTAGAGATAGAATCCTTTAGGGTATTAATTTGTTTCGTGTAAAGTGTGTCCAAAGAAGTGGTGGTTGTCTCTACTTTTTTTAGAGCTATTGCTTCTTTTTCAGCTAGTTTTTGCTGTAACACCTTTAATTGCTGTTCGTATACTTTATTGCTTTCCTTGTATGGATTAGTTCCACATGAACTTATAAGTAAACCCAAAGTGATACTAAGTATAAGTTGTCTAAACATCGATAATTAGTTAGTTGGTTGAGTGGCTAGCTTTTATTTCTTTTTCTTCTTTTTAAATCCTCCTGCAATAATTTTTTTGTAAAGATCTTTTTGATCGGGATTTAATAACTCTAGTATTTTACGGTCTGTATTTTCGGAAATTACCTTAATATCCTCGCTTTTACTTTCGTTAGAACCTTCTTTTTTGATAATTACGCCTTGGGCATTTAAACTTTGAACCAAAATATTTTTAATAGCAATCTCTTGCAGTGCATCCAAATTGAGTTCTGTTTTAAGATTTTCCATTACTTTGCTAGCCGTTTCTTCATTAGAGGGTGGCTTTGGTGCACTTTGTGTAGGTCCAGATCCCATTTGATTCATTTGGCTCATTCTTCCATTATTGCCATATCCATTATTGAATTGTGCCCAATGGGTTTGAGTGAAAAACAAAGTGCATCCTAAAATAAATAAAAATTGAATCTTTTGCATTGCGATTGATTTATAAATTCAAATATACTAATTAAACGGGTTCTCCGTATAAGTCAAATTCAGTTGCTTCTGTAATTTTAATCATGACGAATTCACCAGTTTTTACATAATGTTTTGAAGCATCAATTAATACTTCGTTATCAACATCTGGACTATCAAATTCGGTTCTTCCAATAAAGTGCGCTCCTTCTTTGCGATCAATAATACATTTGAATGTTTTGCCTACTTTTTCTTGGTTCAAATCCCATGAAATTTGAGATTGTAGTTCCATTAATTCGTTTACACGAGCCTGTTTTACCTCGTCTGGAACATTGTCTTCTAGTAAATAAGCGTGTGTGTTTTCTTCGTGCGAATAAGCAAAACAACCCATTCTATCAAATTTCATTTCTTGAACAAAATCTTTCAAGGTATCAAAATCTTCTTGAGTTTCTCCAGGATAACCTACAATTAAGGTAGTACGAATTGTGATACCTGGAACAGCCGCTCTAAAATCTTTCAACAATTGAGTAGTTTTTGCTTGAGTTGTTCCTCTACGCATAGATTTAAGAATGCTGTCCGAAATGTGTTGCAACGGAATATCAATATAGTTACATATTTTTGGTTCGCGCTTCATAATCTCCAATACATCCATTGGGAAACCAGTAGGGAATGCATAATGCAAACGAATCCATTCAATACCTTCCACTTTTACCAACGCTTCTAGTAAATCGCCAAGGGCACGTTTTTTATATAAATCAAGACCATAATAGGTCAAGTCTTGAGCAATTAAAATCAATTCTTTTACCCCATCTTTGGCTAATCCTTCTGCTTCTTTTACCAATTTTTCAATAGTTTGAGAAACATTTTTTCCTCTCATTAAAGGGATTGCACAAAAACTGCAAGGTCGGTCACAACCTTCCGAAATTTTCAAATAAGCATAGTTTTTAGGGGTTGTAGTTAAGCGTTCACCTAATAATTCATGCTTGTAATCTGCGCCTAAAGCCTTTAATAAACCAGGCAATTCAGTAGTTCCAAAGTATTGATCTACATTCGGAATTTCTTTTTCTAAATCAGGACGGTATCTTTCAGAAAGGCAACCTGTTACAAAAACTTTGTCAACCAAACCTTTTTCTTTCTTATCCGCATATTCCAAAATCATGTTAACCGATTCTGCTTTAGCATTATCAATAAAACCACAAGTGTTAATTACTATGATATTTCCTTCGTCCTCGGCTTTTGCTTCATGAGTAACTTCTTTTCCGCTGGCACGAAGCTGTCCCATCAAGACTTCGCTATCATATACATTTTTAGAACACCCTAAAGTGATGACATTAATTTTATTCTTTTTTGTTGACTTTGTTCTCATAATATAAATTCCCCTTCTTCTAGGAATTGGCAAAATTACGCTTTTTTTTCTTCAGAAAAAGCATAAATTAGGGTTGTTGTCCCATTATGTATTGGATTGTAGATAGATTTTTGAATTGTTTTAGGAGCAGAAAAAGCAGGCTTTCTTGGAGTCAAAGACCCGTCATCCGCTATATCTTTGCCTTTTGAAAGAAAAAGGCAAAGGATGCTCCTGCCGGGGCTAGAAGGAAAATTTGGCTTTTTTGCTAACATTCAAAGGAAGGCTCGATAAAGTAGCAGCAAAAAAAAGAAGCCGAACTTGGCTTCTTTCATTATGTCTTTTTATAATTCAAACAACACCGTTAGCGATACATTGTTATTGATAGCGTCTATACTTGCTGCGTTGGTAAGTCCCGTGCTAAAAAAGCCTTGTTGGTAATTTCGTTTTGCATAAGAATAAGCCAAGTCAACTCGGGTTGCTCCAAAATTGTATCCTAAACCTCCAGAATAGCCAGTTAAGTCTCCAATGGTGGTTTTGTTTTTATAAGGACTTTGTTCCATACGGTAGCCGCCTCTCAAACTCAATGCTTTAATTTTATATTCAGCTCCAATTCGTAATTCACTTGAATTATGAAGAGTTGCATTCATTTCAGCATTCAATCCTCTAAAATAATCGTCGCTTGTAGGTCTAAATTTGACATTATTATAATCTTTTATAGCGTAATCAATACTTATTAATCCTTTTTTGCCAAATACGTAAGCCGCACTTCCAGTAAATTTACTAGGTGTCTGTAATCGATACGGAGCATAATAGTTAGTAATACGCGGATCAATTACATCGGCAGGTAATTCCCCAGAAGTATTACTTCTAACGGAGCTCAGTCGTTGTGTCAATTCGTCACTCAAATTCATCCATGTTGGAGATTCATACGCTGCACCCAATCTTAACCCGTCAGTAATTTTTGCAATTGCGCCTATTTGAAAAGAGAATCCTGTTCCGTTAGTGTATAAATCATTGCTAAAGCGCATTCTGTTAATGCGGTCCACGTTTGTTAAGGTATTGTCGTTGTCTTCGTAAAACCTAGAAGATTGCGTAAAATTAGAAAAATGCGAGTTAAGGTTAATACCTATATAAAGTTTGTCTTTATAGGAAGAAGAAAAATTAAAGGATAGTTTTCCGTTATATCCATTAGAATAAATACCGTTCTCTTGGAAGTAATTGCCTCCCTCACGAACATTTGAAGTATAGGCAGTATTATTCGTAGAATTCGAAACTGGGTTGATAATGTATCCTTGATAGCCCAAAAAAGCCTGTTGTTCTGCGTTATTTAATGCTGAATAATTTCCATTTTCTAAAACATTTAAAGGGATTCCATTAGCAAAATTCAAAAAATAATTCGCAATTGAATTCGTTGGATTTACACCCGCCGAAAATTTAGCGTTGTCAAAATTGTTGGTGTTTTCATAGTTAACGGCAAAGGCTATTTTAGTCCATTTGGCATTTTTATCATGGTTTTTAAAAACAAAAACACCTCCCGCTTGATTCAAATCAAAAGAATTTTCGCTTTCGCTAGTTTGGGTTCCAAAATAGTTGGAATTATTTTTAGTGCTATAATTGCTTATCGTTAGTCCTAATTGGTTGTTGTTAAACACAGCAGAACCTGCGGGATTTACATTGATAGACGATAAGTCACCACCTAATGCTCCAAAAGCGCCACTCATTGCTCTATATCGTGCAGTACCATTTAGGTCATCTACAGAATAACGTAACGCATCAGATATTTCTTGAGCATTTGCTGATGTAAACACAAAAGCAAGTAGTATAAAGAGTTTCTTCATATTGATTGGGTTATTTTGATTGAATAGTTGTAAAAAAGAAGTTTTTATCCTCTTCCGCCTCTTCCTCCGCCGCTAGAAGATCTTGATCCACCCCCTCCGCCTCCAGAAGAGCGCATGCTTCCGCTTGAAGAACTTGAAGAACTTGGAGAATAGGAGCGAGTAGGAGTGTAACTATTATTTCTTGATACTGAAGAGGAGTTAGAGTTTGTGTTGTAATTACTGCTTTCTCTACTTGTTCTCATCGGGTTGTAGGAAGAGTTGTTTGAGTTAGAGCTGCTATTTCTTCTGGTAAAAGAGCTGTTAGAACTGTAATCGGAGCTACTGTTTCTTCTATTGAAAGAGTTGTTAGAGGTGTAATCGGAATTCGAATTTCTTCTATTTAAAGAATTGTTAGAACTGTAATCAGAATTTGAATTTCGTCTAGAGTCAGTACTACTTCTTCTGTTGAAATTGGTAATATTTTGACTGTTGCGGCTGTTATAGGTTCTGTTGATATAGGTTCCGTTAGAGTATCCCGAGCCTCTTCTACTAGAGTTGTAGGCGTAATTGTTGTATCTATAACTTGGGTAACCCCAATGTCCTCCAGGGTAACCCCACCAGCCACCGCCAGGATAACCCCAGCCAATATTCCATCCCCAGCCGGTATTCCAACCCCAACCATCATTCCAGCCCCAAGGGTTATTCCATCCCCATCCGCCATACCAGTTGTTCATGCCCCATCCCCATCCAGCTCCATACCAATTGTTCCAACCGTTGTTGTTAAAATATATAGTGGTACTTTGTGGGTTGCTTCCCCAGCTAGCAAAGCCAGTGTTTGGAGCTTGAATGCTATCATTAACATCTACATAATTATTATAACTTTCTACATCAGTAAAAATGTCTGCTGATGAATTGGTGTTTTGTAGCGAATTGAAATATTCTTGATATTGATTTCCTGCGGTGTTTTGTGATTCATTATAAACAATTCTTGGAGAATTTGATCCATAAACACCATCTGATTCGTAGTAAGAACTATTTTGATAAGAACCACACGAAACTATTACTAAACTTAGAAGCCCAACAAAAGTAAATTGGACAATATTTTTTGAGGGAAAAACGGTAGTTTTCATATCTATAGGAATTTTTATTGTTGAACAATACAAAAATAGTTAGTTTTGCCTAACTTATACGTTAAAAAAAATAAAACAAAATTTGTGCCAAACTATTTGATATGAGCAAGAACCTTACTACAAGAGAAGAAGATTATTCTAAATGGTATAATGAGCTAGTTGTAAAAGCTGATTTAGCCGAGAATTCAGGGGTTAGAGGCTGTATGGTAATTAAACCTTACGGATATGCTATCTGGGAAAAAATGCAAGCAGAATTGGATCGTATGTTTAAGGAAACAGGACATCAAAATGCTTATTTCCCATTGTTTGTGCCCAAAAGCATGTTTGAGGCAGAAGAGAAAAATGCTGAAGGGTTTGCAAAAGAATGTGCTATTGTAACCCATTATAGATTAAAAAACGATCCAGACAAACCTGGGAAGTTAATGGTGGATCCAAATGCAAAATTAGAAGAGGAACTAATTGTGCGTCCAACAAGTGAAGCGATTATCTGGTCAACCTATAGAGGATGGGTTCAGTCTTATAGAGATTTACCTTTATTGATTAATCAGTGGGCAAATGTAGTAAGATGGGAGATGAGAACGCGTTTGTTTTTGAGAACTGCTGAGTTTTTGTGGCAAGAAGGTCATACCGCTCATGCTACAAGAAAAGAAGCGATAGAAGAATCTGAAAAAATGATGAATGTTTATGCTGATTTTGTTCAGAACTTCATGGCGATTCCAGTAATCAAAGGGTTGAAAACTGAAACAGAACGATTTGCAGGAGCCGAAGAAACGTATTGTATAGAGGCTTTAATGCAAGATGGAAAGGCTTTACAAGCTGGAACATCTCATTTCTTAGGTCAGAATTTTGCTAAAGCTTTTGATGTTAAGTTTGCCAATGCCGAAGGAAAGCAAGAATATGTTTGGGGAACTTCTTGGGGAGTTTCGACTCGATTGATGGGTGCGCTAGTAATGACGCATTCTGATGACAAAGGATTGGTTTTGCCTCCAAATTTAGCACCCATACAAGTGGTGATTGTGCCTATATATAAGTCAGATGAACAATTGCAAGCTATTTCTGCTGCTGTTGCTATTGTTTCAGCTGCGCTACGCAAACTTAATATTAGTGTTAAGTATGATGATAGAACCACGCAGAAACCAGGATTTAAATTTGCAGAGTGGGAATTAAAAGGTGTTCCTGTTCGAATTGCAGTGGGTCCAAAAGATTTAGAAAATGGAACTTTTGAAGTAGCTCGACGAGATAATTTGTCTAAAGAGGTCGTTGCTGCAGATGGAATTGAAAATTATATTGCTACTTTACTTTCTCAAATTCAAACGGATTTATTTAGTAATGCGCTAACCTATAGAGAAAGTCATATTACGGAAGTAAATAGTTTTGAGGAATTTAAATCCATTTTAGAAGAAAAAGGAGGGTTTATTTCGGCTCATTGGGATGGTACTGCGGCTACTGAAGAAAAGATAAAAGAGTTAACAAAAGCAACTATAAGATGTATTCCTTTAGATAGAGTAGAGGAGGCGGGAAGCTGTGTGTTTACTGGGAATCCTTCGGTTGGAAGAGTGCTTTTTGCAAAGGCATATTAAAAAAATTTAATTTTTTTTGCATCAGCTATTGTGCTTCTCAAAAATAGTTGTATTTTTGCATCCGCAATACAGAAGCAGGGTCCGTTCGTCTATCGGTTAGGACGCCAGGTTTTCATCCTGGTAAGGGGGGTTCGATTCCCCCACGGACTACAAATTTTGTTTTAAATATAGTTTTCCTGGACTTTAATCAGGATATTGGTCCGTTCGTCTATCGGTTAGGACGCCAGGTTTTCATCCTGGTAAGGGGGGTTCGATTCCCCCACGGACTACGAATTTTTATTGAATTGATTCCCGAACTTAGAAGAATAATGGTCCGTTCGTCTAGGGGTTAGGACGCCAAGATTTCATCTTGGTAACAGGGGTTCGATTCCCTTACGGACTACAGAAAAATAATAAAGATAAAAAAATAATACAATGGCAAATCATAAGTCAGCTCTAAAGAGAATCAGAAGTAACGAAAAGAAAAGAGTGTTAAATAGATACCAACACAAAACTACTCGTAATGCTATTAAAGCATTAAGAATTGCTACGGATAAAGCTGATGCTACAGCTAAATTGTCTGCTGTTATTTCTATGATTGATAAGTTAGCTAAGAAAAATATTATCCATGATAATAAAGCTTCTAACTTGAAATCTAAGTTAACTAAGCATGTTGCTAAATTGTAATACGATATTTTTTATATAGCATACTAAAAAAAACTCCTTTAAGGAGTTTTTTTTATGCTTATTGTTATTTAAATTTTTCTTTCAAATAATCTAGCATTCCTACGGTGATCGGTTTTGGAAGAAAATCAGCAACCACACTAAACGTTTTTGCTTTTGCGAGGTCTTGTGGGTCAATAGTTGATGAAAGTATAATTACTTTTATGTTATTGAATTCTGAATAACAATCACTTGTGAACAATTCAAGAAATTTCCATCCTCCCATAACGGGCATGTTTAGGTCTAAAAAGATTAATTCAGGTATTGAATTTGGATTTGTTGAGGTGTTTTTTTTAGTGGCATCATACATTCGTATGGCTTCTTCTCCATTTAAAGCGGTAATGACTTCCTTTGCAAAGGCAGTTTTTGAGATGATTTTTTTGCTAATCATCAATGATATTGGGTCGTCATCAATGCAAAAAATAGTGTTGTACATTCTGCTTTTATTTAAAAGGTTAATGTGAATTGAGTGCCTTTGTTTACTTCGCTTTCTATACTTATGTTACCGCCTAATGATTCTATTTGCGATTTGACTAAGTAGAGTCCCAAGCCTTTGCTGTCTGGGTAATCATGGAATCTTTGATATAAACCAAAGACATGGTCGGAGTTTCGTTTTAAATCAATTCCAATGCCATTATCTTTGAATTTTAATACCGTTTTATTGTTGATTTTTTTCGTTGAAATTGAAATTTTTAATCTATTAGATTCGGATTTATATTTAATGGAATTGGTTAACAAGTTCATTAAAATACTCTCAAGATACGCTTTATTAGTATAGATTGTTTCAATTGGATCAATATTTACTTTTAATACGGGTTCGGATTGTTCAATTTGAAATTGAAGTTGATTAAAAACATGTTCCAAAACTTCACAAATAGAAACATTTTCTTTTTGTATAGAAATTTGATCTTTTATTACAATAATTTTGACCAAATCATTAATAGTATCGTTTAAAAGATGGGTAGATTTATTGAATCCGTTTATTATTTCTAACAATTCGCTATCAGTAATTGTTATGTCTTCAATTAAATTCAAAAGGCCTATTAAGTTTGATAATGGTGCTCTTAAATTATGAGAAGTGATGTAAGAAAATTGCTTTAGGTCTTTGTTGTTTTGCGTCAATTCGCGTATGAGTTGTTCTTTTTCTTTTTCTTGTTTTCTTTCTGTTGTAACATCTTTTTGAATTGAAATCCAATGGGACAGTTCTTTGTCGGCATTGTAAATGGGAATCATTGAAAAACGAACCCAATATTCTTCTTTGTTTTTTTTTCTAGTTAGAGTTTCGATTTGACATTCCCTTTTTTCGGCAAGTGCAGAGCAGAATTTTTCATATTCATTTTGATCAAAAATGTCTGTGTTGAAAGGATTGAAAGGTTTTAAAAGAATGTTTTTTGATTTATGCCCTGTCATGAGGCAAAAGGCGTCATTAACATAAATGATATTCGGAAACAAAGCACTTTCTGAATCGGATTTGGTAATTACTACTGCATCTTTTGTTTGGGTAACTACAGTTTCTAATAATTTCAGGTTTTGTTCTTCTTCTTTTTGTTTTGTAATGTCTTGAATGGCTCCAATCATCCGTAAAGCTCTGCCTTCTTTGTCTTTTAAAAGAAAACCTCGGTCAAGTACATATTTATAGGTATTGTCGGCGCATCTAAAGCGATATTGGTCTTGCCATTTTTCAGACTTTTGTTCAATGAAAGAATATAATTTCACAGACATTTTTATGCTGTCTTCCGGGTGAATCTTATCAAACCACCATGCAGAGGTATTGCCTACTTGGTCTTCGGTATACCCAAAAATGGATGCTATTCCTTTGTTCCAGGTGATAGAATCTTCTTGTATTTTCCAATCCCAAATAGTGTCACTAGTTGCTTTTGAAACAATGTCGTACTTTTCGTTCGATTCTTTTATTTCATTTGTATTTGTTCTTATTTTATCTAAAATTCTAATGTTGCGATTGTCGTTTTTGGATAAAATGTATCTAAACAACAATCCTACAAATAAAATAAAAATTATGTCTTTGATTAAGTTGTGGAAGAGTGGGTTTTCAAAATGGATTTTGTTTGAAAATTTATACCAAATTATGGCCATAAATATGGAGAAAAGAATGAAAATGCTAATTATTTGGTTGGTTTTACTTCTCATTAATCAAATATAAATAATTTATTTGTTAGAATTTTAAATTTCTGTTACAAAACTTTGTTTCTTAAAAATGACAAATAATGAACTGCTTGTTATTCATTGTTTTAGGAAACCGTGTTCGAAAGTTTTTTATATGAAAATAAAGTGTACATTTGCACCCACAAAAAATCACAGATGGAATCTATTAGAAACATTGCAATTATTGCCCACGTCGATCACGGTAAAACCACTTTGGTTGATAAAATTATGTATCACTGTCAATTATTTCGTGACAACGAAAATACAGGTGATTTAATTCTAGATAATAACGACTTAGAGCGTGAAAGAGGGATTACTATTACATCAAAAAACGTATCAGTTGAATATAAAGGAACTAAAATCAATATTATTGATACTCCTGGTCACGCGGATTTTGGTGGTGAAGTAGAACGTGTATTGAACATGGCAGACGGTGTTTGTTTACTAGTAGATGCTTTTGAGGGACCAATGCCTCAAACTCGTTTCGTATTGCAAAAAGCAATCGATTTGGGATTAAAACCATGTGTAGTTATCAATAAAGTTGATAAAGAAAACTGTACTCCAGAAGAAGTTCACGAAAAAGTTTTTGACTTGATGTTTGAATTGGGTGCACAAGAATGGCAATTAGACTTCCCAACGGTTTACGGTTCTGCAAAAAACAACTGGATGTCTGATGATTGGAAAAATCAAACAGAAAACATCGAGCCTTTGTTGGATATGGTAATTGAGAATGTTCCTGCACCAAAAGTGTCTGAAGGAACACCACAAATGTTGATTACTTCTTTAGATTTCTCTTCATTTACTGGTCGTATTGCGATTGGTCGTTTGGAAAGAGGTGTTTTGAACGAAGGAATGCCTATTTCTTTGGTAAAAAGAGATGGTAAAGTAATCAAATCAAGAATTAAAGAATTACATACTTTTGAAGGTCTTGGACGTAAAAAAGTGGCTCAAGTTGTTGCAGGTGATATTTGTGCTATTGTTGGAGTAGAAGGTTTCGAAATTGGAGATACCATCGCTGATTTTGAAAATCCAGAAGCTTTACAAACCATTGCAATTGATGAGCCAACAATGAGTATGTTGTTTACGATTAATGATTCTCCATTCTTTGGTAAAGAAGGAAAATTTGTAACTTCTAGACATATTAGAGAACGTTTGACAAAAGAATTAGAGAAAAACTTGGCTATGAAAGTAGGTGAGACTGATTCTGCAGATAAATTTATGGTTTTTGGTCGTGGTGTATTGCACTTGTCAGTGTTAATCGAAACGATGAGAAGAGAAGGATACGAATTACAAATTGGTCAACCACAAGTTATCATTAAAGAAATTGATGGTGTAAAATGTGAACCAGTTGAAGAATTAACTATCGATTTACCAGAAAATCTTTCAGGTAGAGCTGTAGAGTTTGTTTCTATCCGTAAAGGTGAAATGTTATCTATGGAAGGAAAAGGAGAGCGTATGATTGTAAAATTCAACATTCCTTCTCGTGGTATCATAGGTTTACGTAACCAATTGTTGACTGCAACTGCTGGTGAAGCTATTATGTCACACCGTTTTATTGGTTATGAACCTTTTAAAGGTGAAATTCCAGGACGTAACAACGGTTCATTGATTTCTATGGAAAACGGAAAAGCAATTCCTTATTCTATCGATAAATTACAAGACAGAGGTAAATTCTTCGTTGACCCTAACGAGGATATCTACGAAGGTCAGGTAATTGGTGAAAACACTCGTAGCGATGATATGACAGTTAACGTTACTAAAACTAAAAAATTATCTAACGTACGTTCTTCAGGTGCAGATGATAAAGCAAGAATTATCCCAGCGATTAAATTCTCTTTAGAAGAAGCTTTGGAGTACATCCAAAAAGATGAATATGTTGAGGTAACTCCAAAATCATTACGTTTACGTAAGATTTACTTGTCTGAAACAGATAGAAAAAGATATAAAATCTAATTCTTTTCAAATACAATACTTAAAATCCCAAATTCCAGAGGCAATGGAGTTTGGGATTTTTTTTATGGTGTTTCCCGCCAGAAAAAGGCGAGCCGGGCTATCCGCTATATCTTTTTGGGGCTAGAAAAAAGCCCCAAAAAGGATGCCGCTGCTATCCCTAACACAATATTGCTACCATCAGAAATTATAGCTTGTCATTCATTTTAATTGTAATTTTTGAGTCAGCAACAAGAGAAAACTTTGCATCTTCATATTTTGGTGGTCCCATAAATCCTTTAGCATTGTTCGAACAAGCTACAGCCTCTTTTGGCATCCCGATGAAGTTTTTGTCCAATTTTCCATTGTTGTTTTCGTCGTGATATACCATAACAGTGTATTCGGATTTGGGTAAATCACTAAACATTACTGTTGCTGTATTTGCTTTTATACTTGTTGAGGTTGTTTTATAAGCGGATTTTAAGAACTTTCCTTTTGAGTTGTAGACTTCTGCCGTAAGCTTTCCAGTATTGTTTTTTATTCCAGTGACAGTAACAGTAAGGCTTGTGTTTTGAGAAAAAGCTAGGCTGCTTATTCCAAATAATAGTGATAAAAGTTTTAACATCTTATATTTAATTTTTTAAAAGAAACAATAGAGGAATATCCAATCGCTTCGCCCAAGCTACTTCTGAATGGTTTTCACCAGGGAAGAATTTGGTTTCCCAATTTTTGTTGGTAAAACCTTTGGCTTTCATCACAACATCTACTTTTTCTTGAAAAGGTTTGTACATGGCATCCAAGGTTTGGTCGCCATAATCAAAGTAGATTTTATGATTTTTAGGATCAGGAAGTTTCTTTTGAAGGTATGCTACAAAGGCATTTGGAATGGGATTATTTTCAGAAGAAAAAGTGCCTGGCCAATGCGTCGATAAACAAGCGGCACCTCCAAAAACTTTTGGATATTCACAAATAGCATACATCGAAATAAGTCCTCCCATACTGGAACCTGCTATAAATGTGTTCTTTTGACTAGGCTTCGTCGAGAAATTTTTATCAATAAATGGCTTTAATTCGGTAACCAAAAACTGAAGGTACAAATCAGAATACGGTTTGAAGATTTCCTTGGTTCTACCGGCTTTTTGTAATTGAGCTGTAACTGTGTCTCTTTGAATTTGAGTCAAACTTTCAAAAGGCTTTTGAGGAAAATATTCGGGATGGCGTTTTGGGCCGTTGTTCCAAATGCCTACAACAATAAATTTTTGAGTTTTTCCCTCGGCAATTAATTTCCCTGCCATTTCATCTATTTCCCACGCTTGTTTATTCCAAGTGCTTTGCGCATCGTATAAGGCTTGCCCATCGTGCATATACAAAACGGCATATTTTTCTTTCTCAGAATAACCTTCAGGCAACCAAACATCAATGTTTCGGGCATCAATCAGTTTTGATTTGAAATTTTCAAAACGCTGTACTTTGCCTGAACTTACTTTTACTTGCCCCACGGAGTATTGAATAAAAAGGATAGAAAAGAATAGGATTAAGTTGATTTTCATTTGTTTATGTTTAGTATTTCTTTCCATTTCTAGCGAGTTTTTTTGACCTCGTAGGTATTGTTGCTATCTTGGAACATACCTACAAGGTTTTGAAAACCTTGCAGGAAATCAAAGGTTTGATAATTGAATTCGGTTTTTATAAGATATAAACTGTCTCCAGCTAAATCTGAATTCAATTAAAACTCGTATTACTTTATTTAATTTCTAAAATTAAAGCCGATTTTGGGGCAACTTCTAGTGTTCCATTGATATTTATTTCTTTACCACTTAGCGCATCTTTTGCCTTGAAGTTGGAAGGAATCATGTCTTGATAGGTTTTCATATCCAATGTGATTTTTTTATCGTTTTTATTCAAAATCACCATTATTTTTTGAGTGTCGTTGTATCGGAAATAGACGTAAGCATCATTTTTTTCGGGTGCATAATGTTTGAATTTTCCATTGTGAATAGCGGTGGCTGTTTTTCTCCAATTGAAAAGATGGGTAAAGAATTTTTGCGCCTCTACTTCTTCATTAGTTAATCCTTTTCCAGTGACAGCATTTTTGGAATCTCCTTCCCAACCGCCATAAAAATCGACCCTTCTGAATCCATCATTACCTGGTTTTTCTTGTCTGTACAATAATTCAGTTCCATAATACATTTGCGGAATTCCTCGCATAGTTGCATATAAGGTCATGGCTAATTTCCAATGGTCCAGATTGTGTTGTAATCTAGTATAAATACGGTCCATATCGTGATTGTCTGGAAAAATCAGCAAATTATTGGGGTTCGGAAATTGATAATCTTGCCCCATACCTCTGTATACTTCTTTCCATGTTGATTCCCAATCATTTTTATTGTTCAAGGCTTTTACCAAATTATCGGTTAGAGCAAAGTCCATTAACGAAGGCAAATAACATTGGTATCCGTCTACATTTTTTTTGTCTTTTTGCCAATAAGCAGCGATTTCTGTGACATGGGTCATTTCTTCTCCTACGATATTAAAGTTGGGATATTCTTCTAGAATGGTTTTGGTCCATTTGGCCAAGAAATCTTTATCAGCATACGAAAAGGTGTCTTCTCTAAATCCAGAAAGTCCAGCATATTCTATCCACCAAATGGTGTTTTGAGTCAAATAACTCGCCATCAATGGGTTTTTTTGGTTTAAATCGGGCATAGTGGTATCGAACCAGCCATCGGTATAGCCTTTTTTGTCTTGTTTTGTGGCATAAGGGTCCAAAAGTGTCGATTTCAAGTGATTGGTTCTTGTTTTGGTATCAGGAAAATTAACCCAATCTTTCATTGGCATGTCTTTGATAAAATAATATTCTAAACCACAATGATTTAAAACAACATCCCAAATCAAGCCTATGTTTCTTTTTTTGGCTTCTTGAACTAATTTCTTAAAATCTTCATTGGTTCCATAGCGAGGATCGATTTTGTAAAAATCGGTAGCAGCATAACCGTGATAGGAATACTTTGGCATATTGTTTTCTAGTAATGGCGTATTCCAAATTTGAGTATACCCAAGCGATTGAATGTAATCTAAGTTGTTAATAATTCCTTGAATGTCACCACCGTGTCTTCCATTTTCGTCAGCGCGATTGGCTTTTTCTAAACTACCGGGCAGATTATCGTTTTTGGGATTACCATTTGCAAAACGATCAGGCATTATTAAGAGTATAGCATCTTTGTTAGAGAAACTTTCTCTGTTGGCGCTGTTGTTTTCTCTTGCCAATAAGGGAAAATCTTTAGTAATGATAGTTTTACCCTTTTTCTTGAAGTCAATTTTAGCTTTTCCAACTTTAGTATCGGGAGCAATATTGATTGTCACAAAAAGATAGTTTGGATTCTCAACTTTTTCTGTTTTTACAATACTTACTCCTTCGTATTTTGTTGTAGGTTCTAAATCTTGAATATGGTTTCCGTAGACCAATAAAGTGATTTGATTGAGTTTCATTCCCACCCACCAATTGGCTGGTTCAATGCGTTGGATTTGTGCTTGAATTGTTGTAGAAATGAGAATTAAGAAGAGCGCTAATTTTTTCATTGCAATCATTTTATTTAGAAATATTTTTTTTGTATTCTCTATAGAATTTCAATAATGAAAATACAATATCCCTAAATTTACATTTATTGAAATAAATTAAATCTGATCTTAACTTTTATTTTAGGAAATTCCGTTACGCAAACGATGGTAGTTTGAAAAAAATAAGTTGAAAAAAATAGTCGTTTTATCGTTTCAGAGCAAAATGGCCTTTAATTTCTCGGCCATCTTCAAGTACGACTGTGTACCAATAGTCATCTGAAGGTAAGGGCTGTCCATTAAACGTTCCGTCCCAACCATTGCTATTAGGGAAAATTTGTTTTAGTAATTTACCGTATCGGTCAAAAATACGAATCACAGATTTCGAGTTGGCGACGGTATTGGTTCCTTTAACATTCCAATAATCGTTATATCCATCTCCGTTTGGAGTGAAGTATTTGGGAGCTCCAACCACGGCCACTTCTTTACTTACAATTCCACATCCATTTTTATCATTTACATAAATTGTGTGAATGCCAGAAGGGATGTTCTCAAACACATTTGAAGAAATAAATGGACCTGAGGCGTCATCTAAACTGTATTCATAATCTCCTTGGCCACTAACATTGATTGTAACTTTGTTTACATCAGTCAAATCAACAATTTCAACCGATACTATTTTGGCAATGTCCGATGCGGTTACTTTTATGGTTCTAGTTCTGCTGCATCCTTGTGGAGTAACAACATCAACGGTATAGAGCCCTTCGCTATTTACATTTAGAGTGTAATTTTTTTGTCCTGTTAGTACAGTTCCGTCTTTTTTCCAAACATAGGTGTAATTAGTTGTTGGACTTCCATCATTAATTCCTCCATTGAGTTGTACCGAGAAGGTCGGTAAATTTGTACATACCAAGGTATCTTCAGACCCATCGGTATTCAAATTAATATTGGGCAATGGATTAAGCACAAAAGCCAACAGGGTTTCTTCTATGCAAGTGGTGTTCTTTGGGTTTTCAACCGTTGCTCTAATGTTTTGCGTAGCGGTGGTGAACGGATTAGGTAGCGGACTTGGTAAAGGAGTATTGTTGGCATCAAAATAGCGAACCACCATTCCCGTTTGCCCCTTTAATAATTGGCTTTCTATAGTGCTGGTATCAAAAGTATTTAAACCATCCGTATCACTAGGGTTGGCATCATCACAAGCAGCAGGAATAGTTACTGCATTGGCTACGGGATGAACGTCTACTATGAATTTGATGGTGGTTTCGTCATAACAAGGAATGCCATTGTTGGTGTTGGTAATGCTATTTGTTACTCGAGCTTTTATGGTTTGTGATTTAGTCGAAAAACTAGACGGAAATGGACTAGGCAACGGATTGTTATTTTCATCAAAATAGGTAACCGCAACGTTGGTTTGACCTTTTAATAAATCAGATTGTAAGGTTGCCGTATTGAAAGTAAAAATACCGTCATTGCTAATTTCATCACATTCTTTGTAATCTGTAATTGGATTTGCAACAGGTAATTTTTCAACGGTTAATGTTACATAATTTCCTAAACCAAAACAAGCGTTGTCAAGAGTAGAATCGACGCGCACAAAAATAGGATGTTGATTTGCTATGGTATTTCTATAGGAAGCAGTATTCGTGATTTCGTTGGTTTCGGCTAGGGCATCGGCTAAATTTGGAAAATATTTTATAGTGTAAGCGGTAGAAGGGGAAGGTAATAATGCTTGAATGTCAGTAGTAACGCTACTAAAGTTAAAGGTTGCGATTCCGTCTTTGTCATCGTTTGCGGCATCTACATAATCATCGCAAACTGTAAAATTTCGTTTAAAAGTTGTTGGAATTTGTGTAGCCGAAACAATTAATTTTATCTCACTTGTACTAAAGCATCCATTGGCGTTTTCTACTCTTGCCCAAACGCTACCGATGCCACTAGTATATTTGGTCGGGTCTGCAATTTTTGTTGCCACATCATTGGCTGTAGCTCCAGCAGCCGTTTTGAAATAGGTAAAAGTTTCATTTAAATAGTTTGCACTGATGAAGCTATTTTTTTCGGTGAGATTAAAATCGGAGATACCGTCAATGTTATCATCGCATTGCTTTAACGTGATACTTGTGGCTACGGTTGGGAGCGCTAATGTGGTTAATGTTGCGGCAGCAGAGGTTAAACCACAGGAGTTTCCAACTCTGTTTAATTGCACACGATAGCTGTAGCTATTCATACTGGCTGCAATGGCATTGACTTGTAGTGTTTTGGTTGTAACGCCAGCATAGTTTGCGTTATTCGTTAGGGTAGTCCAAGTAGTGCCATCGGTACTCAATTCCCATTGGAAACTGTCTGCATTTGATACCACTTCAAAAGTAGTGCTTTGCAATAAACATTGAGATTTGTTGCTAGGTTGCGTAGTAATGGCAATGGGGGCTCCAATAGTATAATTGGTATTTGGAATAGTATATCCTGTACCCGATGTTACAATTCCTTTGTCATTTACCGTTACAGGACTATTTCCTAATAATCCATCAGCGTCACCATCTAGAAAGCCAGCTTCGATGACGTCTTTGCAACCATCATCATCACTATCTAATTCAAAATAGTTAAAGTTGCCATCTGCATCCGAATCCGCAATAGTGTATTTCAATTTTCCGCTATCTGGAGCAGTTTCCAAACTGTCTAATAAACCATTCAAACCAACATTCCCGTCTACTTTGCCATCTTTGTTAGCATCGGTGGCATTGTGACCAGCTTCAATAAGGTCATAAATACCATCATTATCACTATCTAAATCGAGTATATCTTTTACAAAATAGACTGTACCATTTACATCTGAATCAGAATTAATAGCAATTAATCCAGGTTCAAAGGCATTATCCAAGCCGTCTTTATTGGTGTCTACACCAGAGAATGATTTGAATCCTTTTCCTTGTGCTTCAATACTATCTGGAATTCCATCATTGTCACTATCAATATCTATTGCATCTGGAATAGTATCTAGGTCTGAATCTTTGTCTACCGTTTGTCCTATATAAAAAGCGGCTCGGTTAGCTACTGTTTCTGAAAGGTTGTAATGCTTAAAAGTTAAACTACTAACTTTATAACCTTGAATGGTAAAACGTGCAGTGCCTTGTTTTACAGCTGTCGCGCTTTTAAATCGAAAACGGATTTCAAAAGAGGTAAATTCTTTTACACCACTTTCGTAAATGCCATCAAAATTGGTGTCAATAAGCAAGTCACCGAATGGATCTTTAATCGTTAAAGTTTGATTCGTAGGTGCACTTACCACAAAATCGCCATCGCCATTGGCAAAATCTCCTGTTGGAGTGGTTTGAACGTTGCCATCAGCTATATAGCGAAAATCAATAATTTCAGGTTTTGTAAAGTTGATGGTATAAATAGTAGGATTGTTTTTACCAGGCAGAACTTCCGAAACAAAACCATAAACAGGATAGCCCGTTATAGTTCCGGAGCCAGTTACTGTCGCGTTAAAGTTACTAGCCGAAAGCGTGTTACTTTGGTTAAAAAAGTTTGAGCTACTCTCTATCGTGTTAAGCAGTCCATCATTGTCCCAGTCAATATCAATGTTGTTGTTGGTGCCATCATTGTCATCGTCTTTGGCGCAATCACTCACGGGGATTTTATCTGAAAAAACATCGCTCAAACAACCAGAAATACTTCCTCTAACTTGATAATAGCCTGGTGTAGTTGGTGTATAGGAATTGGTAGTAGCCGATGGAATAGCTACATCATCTTTGTACCATTGAAACGTATCATAAGCCGATAAGCTACTAATTTTTAAAACAACATTTGGAATACACGATGAGGTACCCACAGCGATTTTATCAGATACAATTTCTGGTTTTAAATCAAAACCTGAATAGTAACCCCCATAGGTTGCCGCTCCGTTTGTAGCAAAATAAGAAACATAAACTTGTTTGGTCGATTTTACAGCTATATTTCCTGTCAAATTAGAAACAGTGTATTTTACAAAGTTTGTATTTCCAGTAATCGGTTGCGGGCTTGCACCAATAGGAGCGTTGTTAATTAAAACAGTTGCTCCAGTTTCGGTAATTATATTCAAGCCACCATCATAAAAAGTACTTCCAATTTCTTGAATGTTAGGAATGTTATCCACTACATTCGGTGTCGAACAATTCAAAGGTGGGACAAAAAACATGTTTTGATTAGCAGGTGAGGTTGTTCCACCAATACTTTGGTAGGCAAAAACTTTTTCAGAAGTTTTAATATACAAACTACCGTTACTGAATTGAGATCCATCAATAGCGATATATTCTCCTTTGTTTAAGGTTGTAAAAGGAGTAGAATTTCCATTCAAAAAAACGCTTGTGCCGTCAAAATGTGCTACAAGCAAGACCCGCTCCAATTCATCTGTTCCAAAGCCCTTACCAAAAATATACTCGGTTCCTGTTCGTCCCAGAGGAACAATTTGATCAAAACCTACATCTCGTCCTATTGGACTACCAGCACCATTAACCACGGTGCTATTGCTTCCACAAAACGAACCCGCGTTAACCGCCACCGCTTTATCCGATTCTACCAAGGCACCAATCATTTTTCCGCTGTTAGAAGGTGTTCCGCCTGAATTATTATTTTCTAATGCCAGTACGTAACTTTCATTTTTGTTAAGTGTCACGGTTATTGGACCGTTGATCACAGTTCCATTGGTCAAAATAGTTCCGACAGGTAGATTAGAAATAGTAACCTTTGTCCCATTTTCAGTAGCTAAAATAGAGGCAAAATTCAATAATGTTGTATCAAAAAGTGGATTCAACATCGCTCCTAAGCGGAAAGTTTTTCCCAAAGCGCTATTCCCTTTTGAAACCAATCCACCAGCATGATTATAACCTCCAAAACCACTTCTTGCTGCATTCACGCGAATATTGGCATACACCAAATCTTCAGCTTCAATTATATAGCCTTTATTTTTAACAATACCAATGGTGTTTTTTGGGGTAAACAATTGCGTAAAATCCCCCGTTCCAATAAAATAACGAAAAGGAGTTACATTATTCACTACACCCGTAATTACGTTACCACCATTTTCAATGATTTTAAACGGAACATCTTTAGTGTTTGGAGTAGAAATATAAATATAATGATCTTCCACTATACCCGATTGAGCCGTAATAGGAGGCAAATAATGCGTTTTACTAAACTGAGCTTGAGAAGCCACAACAAAAAGGAGTAAAAAAAAGGAAAATAGGTTTTTCATAAGGTAGTTAAAAGCATTATAACGGTTCACCAAATTGTAAAAGGGCTTTTTTAGGAGCAGTAACAATAGGCTTTATTGGGCAACATCGTCCCGTTATCCGCTGTATCTTTTCCTTTTTAAAGAAAAAAGGAAAAGGATGCCGCTACTACCGGGGCTAAAAGCTAAGACATCGATTTCTTGGTTACAATCAAGAACAATGATTTTTAGATTTTAAAACCAAAAATAGGTTTAATAAGTGGATTAAAAAAGAGCGATATAAAGAATATTCTCAATTTTTTATGTAAACTCCTGTTGTTTTTTCTATTTTGTTGCTAGAAAACCAAAAAATATAAAATAGAAGAAATCGCTTAATTCTATTCATTACAGCATTTATTGAAAGCTGTTAATAGTAGAATTAAGCCGAATAAATTATCGCTTTAAACTAAAATGACCTTTAACGATCTTGCCATTGGGAATGATAAGTTGAAACCAATAATCATCCGAAGGCAATGCTACTCCTGAAAAAGTTCCGTTCCAGGAATCACTTGCGTTGTTTATCTCCTTAAGAAGTTTTCCATATCGGTCAAAAATCACAATTCTCGACGGAGGAAGAGCACTCCAATTATTGATTTTCCACGTATCGTTATAACCATCACCGTTAGGGGTGAAAAAACGAGGATAATCCAATACATAAATCAAATCACTAACAGTTATGCCGCAACCATTTTTATCTCTAATCATAATGGTGTAACTCCCGGGAGCCACATTGGTAAAAAGAGGATTGTCTTGATAACTTGTACCATCTAACGAAAATTCATAGTCGCCTTTTCCGCTATATTTTATTGTAATGGTGTTTTTATTCCCAGCAAAATCTTTTACTTCTGCACTCTCATATATCGCTTTTTCAGAGGGTTTTACTATAAAAGTCTTTGTTTTTTTACATCCCTTGTCGTTAGTAACGGCTACAGTATAAGTGCCCACTTGTTGCACAGTAATTGCAGCAGTGGTAGCGCCGGTATTCCATAGATAACTAGTAAATCCCGAATCTACACTCAAATTTAAACTACTTCCAGTACATAAAAAAGAAGCTTCTTCTTCAAAATTTATGGGATTAAAAGTGTTGACCACCAACGTAATTGGTGTTATACCATAGCAATCCTGACCATTTTTAATTCGAGCATAAATAGTTTGCTGAAAAGCTTGGGTATTGGTAAAAATAGGAGTTAATTTATTCTTTTCTGCCAAAGCATCGGCAAACGAAAGGTAGTACTCTGCCCCTAAGCCAGCAGGCAAACCATTCAAAAGCTTTGGGGTAACAAGTGTTGCCAAATCAAATTTATACAATCCATCTTGTGTACCATCTTCGTCACAAACAGCAATAGGATTCGGACTCGGGACCACTGTGGTAGCTGTACTCAACGTAACACTCGCAATTTTAGAACAATCAAAGGAAGAACTTGCCTTCACATAAAGCACTTGATTTGAACTCGTATTGCTGAAGGAAGTTAAATTAGTTATAGCATTGGTCGAGTTTTGAGCGTCTACCAAGCTAAGGTGCCAAGAAGTTTTTGTAATATTTGTGTCATTACTTTTTATGTTGGCATCTGTGGTGGTCAAATCAAAAGTGGTTAAACCGTCTCCATCAATGTCGCATTGCACTAGTGTACGGTTATTCAATATCAAATCTGGGGTAAACTCTATTTTTATTTCTTCAGAAATAATACAAGTTGGAGAAAAAGCCACGTCTACTCTGTACGTTCCTGCCGAGCTAACTTGGTAGGTAGGTTGGTTGGCGCCTGGTATTTTTATTCCATTTTTGAACCATTCAAATGAATTGGTTGCGGGTAAATTAGTATTCAAAAGCAGTTGTTCTCCAAAACATATCGGATTTTTAGTAGCCAATAAGCGATCTGGACCCAAATCGATTTTGGCACTAAAACTTCCAGCTTCAATAAAAACTGCCGAATCATAAACTTCTTCTCTATCATCGGCAACAACTAATTTAATGTGATAGGTTTTGCCAGCAGTAACTTTGGTTTCAGCAGTTAAGACTTTGGTTTGCCCCGCATAATTGATTGGACTATTGAAAGTATTGTATCCCCCAAAATAGATTTCGTTTTGGGCAGGACATCCTGGGATAACATTATTGCTAGTGGGTACAGGGTTGATCAACGGATGAACACTAGTTGAAGCTACAGGAATTGTTGTTCCAGGCAAAACAGCTAAATTTTTGTAAGGAGTAGTGCTTCCTTTCTCTTTGATTAAAAAAGCAAAACCGTCTGAGTATTGACAGGGATAATATAATTGGTATTCATTGGATGCAAAAAAATAATTAAAGCTCACATAATCTGTCAGAGGAACAAAATCAAATTCTATGACAGATGCATTAATACTCGAAATGCCAAGAGCTGCATCTAAATCAGCATCTCCTCCCCAGTTTTTAGAGCCTCCGCCTCTTTGATTATCTATGTAGGGACCTGGAGTGTTATTACTGCTCCATGTACTCAAAAAGATTCCTTGTTTAAAAGGAAATGCACTGCCGTTAAAATCAAAAAAACCTAAACTTTTTTTACCCGTTGTAAAGGTGTCGCCTGTTTCTTTAAAATTAGAAACTTGAGCACATGAACTATTGACCAACACTTTTTCAACTAAATGTTGAGTAGTAAACGTATCGTCTACCTTGATGTATTGCGCCTTTGCTTCTTGAAAAAAACAAAAAACAACTAGTAAAAAAAGTAAGGAATTTGTTTTCATAGTACAGCAAATATACTATAAATCACGTTTTTTTAATATTTTATAAGACAAGAAATTAAAAATAACTGTCCATGCCAAAACAATTAGAATGGCGGTAATTGCTACCCCGTAATCTTTGGTATTTTCGACCCCAATTTGACTGCCAATAGTTTTTACTAACGATAATCTAGAAAAAGGTTCTACAATTAAATTTGACATGGCTTCCAATGGAAAAAATTGGGTAATATAACCTGCCATTGGACTATCAGGGAAAGCTTCAAAGGTTAAAAACCCTTTTACAAAAGCTTCAATAAATGATAAAACCAACAAAAATCCCAATGCAAAAGCGGAACGTTTAACCAAAATTCCTAAGAACAAACACAAAGAAAAGAAACCAGTTAGTTTTACAAAAAAGGCAAAGACGTATTCTAAATCAGAGAATATAATGCTTACCTCAGTGTAGGAAGAGAAACACAATCCCAGAATTAAACTCATTACAAAAACAAATACAGTCGAAGCTAAGGCAAAAGCAACTACCGTCAAAAATTTAGAAAGCACTAGTTCTTTTTTACTCATGCCGTCGATGAGGTTTTGTTTTAATGTGCCATAACTGTACTCATTGGCCATCATCGATACAATGACAATTGCCAAAAAGAATTTTAAGATAGCAGCGATATAAGTGTTAAAATGCCAAATAAAAGGAAAGTTAAAAATCCCCATCTCTGCCAGATGAAATTGGAAAGCACCCAAATCAAATTTGATGGATGCAATTAAGGCAATGAAGGAAAGTAGAATAAAATAAGTAAGCGTAAGGACTCTACTGGCTTTGTTTAACCAGATTTTTTGAAGTTCTATAGAAAGTAATCGTTTCATGATTTATTTTTTGAGAAGGTTAAGAGATAAAAACTATTTTTTGGTTAATGCTAAGAATTGCTCTTCCAAACTGTTTTTTCGTTTGACCAAATGGTTTAGCGTAATACCATGTTCGAATAAATACCGATTCAAATCCGATGCTTTCAAATCACTTTTTAGATACACCAATACTTTGTTTTCGTCTGCTACAATTTTATCCACTGCTGGATGCGAAACAAGGACTGTTTTGAGGGTACTATTATCATCCGCTTCAAGTTCGAAAAAGCCTTCGTTAGCCGCCATTCCGTCTACTAAACCAGCATACAAAATTTCTCCTTTTCTCAAAACTACCACATGCGAACATACTTTTTCTACTTCGTCCAAAAGATGCGAAGCCAATAAAATTGTGGTGCCTAAACTGGCCACTTTCTTAATAATGTCACGAATTTGATGAATTCCTTGTGGGTCTAGACCATTGGTAGGTTCGTCTAGAATTAGAATTTCGGGATCGTTAAGCAAGGCAGATGCAATCGCTAAACGTTGTTTCATACCTAAAGAGAAGGTACTGAATTTACTATCTTTTCTCTCAATAAGGCCTACTAGTTCTAGTTTTTCTTCTATTTTATAATAATTGATGTTTTTTATTTTGCATACTAGTTTGAGATTTTCGTAGGCAGACATGTACGGATAGAAGTTAGGTCGTTCGATGATTGCGCCAACTTTTTTTAGCGCTTCGTGTGTTTCGAGAGCGCCGTCAAACCACTGGTATGCTCCAGAGGTGGCGTTTACTACATTGAGTGTAATGCCTAAAGTTGTTGATTTTCCACTTCCGTTAGGGCCTAAAATGCCGTAAACATTCCCTTTTTTGATTTCAAATGAAACGTTTTTTAACGCTTGAATTCTTCCATAGCGTTTGTTGAGGTTGTTGATGGTTAGAATGGTTTCCAATGGTATTGATTTTTAGTTTCTTGTAGGACGAACCAATTTGATATTTGTTACTTATAAAATAGAAAATACTGTAAATTTGTATAAAAGACAGATTTATGAGTGAGCCATTAATGGTTTTTAAAAAACCCACATACCCCATCAACAAACCTTTGATGGAATATTTAGAGCGATTTGAACGCATTTCTAAAGTCCCTATTTTTTATGATGATTTGTTGCGTTTTTCGGGTTCTATCAACGTCTACGATAAAAATAACAACGATACTTTATGGATTCGAGTATATTATAACGAGTTTGAACGCAAAGAAATCGATTTGACTTTGATGAAAATCTATTCTCTTTTGCATTCTGATGGAAACTTGAATATCATCAAATTCCTCAATGTCGATTCGATTGATTATTGCACTTTTGGTAATTCAAAACCTTTTAGAGTAAAAGTACGAAACATTCTCAACGATAATTACACCCATTTTTATATCAAAAAAGCAGATGCTTCAAGAGTGTATGGTTTGGAATTTGAACATATTTTATCGCCAGACAAAATCAATTTTTTGGTGTATAACGATACTTTGGTCGAAGAACATATTATGGGAATTCCAGGAGATGTGTTTATGAAAACAATTCTAAAAGATTGCACCGAAACCGCCAAAGCTCAAATTGCTAAAGAGTTTGTAAAGTTTAATGAAAGATGTATGATTCGGCTTTTGGGTGACATGCGTGCATATAATTATGTGATTGTACCAACGCATGATTTTGATCAAGTGGTCTATAAAATTCGCGCTATAGATTTTGATCAGCAGTGTTACGAAGGAAATTTTAAAGTGTATCGTCCTCAGTTTTTTAAAGAAAATTATCCAATGGTTATGTTGGTAAAAGAAAAATTGCAAGAAAGTTCGATTGAGCAATATAAAAATGAAGAACGTTCGGCTATGGCCAAAAGAGTACATTCTTCGGAAAACAGAATAAAGCGATTAGTTCAAATTATGTCTGCGGATACCTTAGCGCCAGTCGAACATTTGAATACACTTAAATTGGAACTGTATAACTATACTCACGATTTGAACTTCAAAAATGCAAAATCAATGGGGGGGATAATGACGGCGGTCTTTGATTTTATAACGCGCAATTTTAAAAACATGAATAGCATGCGTGCTGGTTTTTAAATCCTATTTTTATTTTCTTAATTCTATTTCTTTTATATGAAGACATCACCCAATAATGCCTTACTATTTATTTTTATTACCGTTTTAGTCGATGTTATTGGTTTAGGGATAATTATTCCTATTGTCCCAAAATTGATTGAAAATCTTACGGGACTCGGAATCAATGAAGCCTCAAAATATGGTGGCTGGCTGTTGTTTTCTTTTGCTATGATGCAATTTATTTTTTCACCGATTTTAGGAGGACTAAGCGATCGTTTTGGGCGCCGGCCTATATTGCTGTTGTCTCTTTTTGGGCTAGGGTTGGACTATGTTTTTCATGCCTTTGCACCTTCTATTGCCTGGCTTTTTGTTGGGAGAATTATTGCTGGAATTATGGGAGCGAGTTTTAGTACGGCTACTGCTTATATTGCCGATATCAGTTCACCAGAAAAAAGAGCACAGAATTTTGGTTTAATCGGAGCAGCTTTTGGTTTGGGTTTTATCATTGGACCAGTAATTGGAGGTATAAGTAGCAAATGGGGGACGAATGTACCTTTTTTGATTGCAGCCGGACTTACATTATTGAATGTGATGTATGGATTTTTTGTTTTGCCGGAATCCTTATCCAAAGACCATCGTAGAGCTTTTGATTGGAAGCGTGCTAATCCAATTAGTTCTTTGCAGAATTTGAAAAAGTATCCTGTAGTTTCAGGATTGGTAATTTCATTGGTACTCACTTTTATTGCCTCACATGCAGTACAATCCAATTGGTCTTTTTACACTATTTATAAATTCAATTGGACACCAGAAATCGTTGGATATTCACTCGCTGTAGTAGGAGTCTTAGTTGCTTTTGTTCAAGGATTTTTGATTCGGAAGATTATTCCTCGTTTGGGCGAGGTCAAATCCATTTACTTAGGGATGTCTTTTTCAGCCCTTGGATTATTACTTTTTGGATTGGCCTCAGAAAGTTGGATGATGTTTGCCTTCTTGATTCCGTATTGTTTGGGCGGAATAGCTGGACCAAGTATACAAGGGGTTATTTCGAGTCAAGTGCCCGCTAATGAGCAAGGAGAATTACAAGGTGCCCTTACCAGTTTAATGAGTTTGTGTGGCGTTTTTGGCCCTTTGTTAATGACCAATTTATTTGCCTTCGCTACCGCAAAAGACAGTTTATTTCATGCGCCAGGCGCTCCTTTTTTCTTGGCTTCATGCCTGACTTTGATTAGTTTTTATCTCTCGTATCGTACATTGTCTAGGAAAAAAGGTTAGAAAAAGTACCGTAAATTTGAAGATTGTTTGGCATTCTTGGTAGATGGAATTCTCGAATTTTCGACTTTTTTCTAGCAATAAAAAAGCCGACTTGTACCACACAAGCCGACTTTTTTAAACAAATAAAAACTAAAAAAAATCTTAGAAACAGTAAGCGTTTTCAGCTACTAGTTGCGTTGAAATAATTTCTCTTAAACCTACCACGTTTGGCATGTTAGTATATTTAGTATAACGACGAAGTCCCATTAACATCATGCGTTGCTCATCGCCTTCGGCAAAAGATACGATTCCTTCTTTTCCTTTTTGAGTAATAATATCTACTGCTTTATACAAGTATAATTGCGCCATAGCAATTTGTCCTTTTACAGCAGCTTCACCTTTAGCTTTAGCTAATTTTTCGGTTCTTAGAATAGTACTTTCTGCCATGTAGATTTCGATTAAGATATCAGAGGCTGCCATCAATAATTGTTGGTGAGCGTCTAAGTCTGGACCGTATTTTTGAACTGCTCCACCAGCAACCATCAAGAACGCTTTCTTCAATTTGCCAATCATTTCTTTTTCTTCAGCAAATAATTCTGAATAATCAGGTGTTTCGAAAGACGGAATTCCCATTAATTCTGCTTGCACTTCAGAAGCTGGTCCTAACAAATCTACGTGTCCTTTCATGGCTTTTTTAACCAACATACCTACTGATAACATACGGTTGATTTCGTTAGTACCTTCATAGATACGAGCGATACGAGCATCTCTCCAAGCACTTTCCATAGGCGTATCTTCAGAGAATCCCATTCCACCAAAAATCTGAATTCCTTCATCAGAACAGTTTTGAACGTCTTCAGAAACCGCCACTTTCAAGATAGAACACTCGATAGCATATTCTTCAACTCCTTTTAATTCTGCTTCTTGATGCGTAGAACCCGCAGCTTCGCGTTCTGCGATTCTGTCTTCGATGTCTTTAGCAGCACGGTATGATGCACTTTCACCGGCATAGCATGAAGTAGCCATTTCAGCTAATTTAGAACGGATAGCTCCAAATTGAGAAATAGGAGTGTTGAATTGAATTCTTTCATTAGAATAGTTAACAGCTCCCGAGATTACTCTTCTTTGAGCATCCAAACAAGCTGCTGCCAATTTGATACGTCCTACGTTCAAGGCGTTCATTGCAATTTTGAATCCGTTTCCTCTTTCAGACAACATGTTTTCTACAGGAACTTTGGTTTCGTTAAAGAATACCTGACGAGTAGAAGAAGCACGAATTCCTAATTTATGCTCTTCTTCATTCATAGAAATTCCGTTAGCTGGATCGTTTTCTACGATGAAACCTGTAATGTTTTTGTCATCGCCAATTCTAGCGAAAACAATGAAAAGCGAACAAAATCCTGCGTTTGAAATCCACATTTTTTGTCCTGTGATAGAATAATATTTTCCGTCTTCAGATAAAACTGCTTTTGTTTTTCCTGAGTTTGCATCTGATCCAGCTCCTGGCTCAGTCAAACAATACGCACCAAACCACTCACCTGAAGCCAATTTTGGAACGTATTTTAATTTTTGTTCTTCTGTTCCGTACAATGTAATTGGCATAGTTCCAATTCCTGTGTGTGCTCCAAAAGCTGTAGAGAATGATCCCGTAGCTCCAGAGATATAGTCACATACCAAGACCGTATTTACAAATCCCATTCCCATTCCGCCATAAGCTTCGGGAACCGCAACACTTAAGAATCCTAGATCACCAGCTTTACGCATCGTTTCTTCGGTGTAAGCGTAATCTTTTTTTTCAAAACGATCTTTGTGCGCCCATAATTCTTTGTCAACGAACTCTTTTACAGAGTCACGCATCATTAACTGCTCTTCATTAAAATCTTCTGGTGTGAAAATATCTTCACATTTTGTTTCTTTTACGATGAATTGACCACCTCTTGTTTTATTGCTCATAGTTTTTTATTTTTTTAGATGAAAGATGAAAGAATCAAGAAGGAAAATTGTTGTCTAATTTACTTATGAAACCTGTTGTCATCTTTTGAAATTCAATTATTTTATTTTCTATTTCTTCAGTTTTTTCTTTTGATAAATAGCCATTTTGAAAAGCTATCAGTAATTGTGTCTGTAATTCAAATGAAGAACCTAAACTAATATTCAAATAATGTTGAAAATGTTTATTTCCTCTATTTGAACCTTCTGCAATATTTGAAGGCATTGAGACTGAACATCGATTCATTTGACTGGATAAACTATAAGTTTCTGATTTTGGAAAAGTAAAAGTCAGCTTGTAAATGTCATTTGTAATGTCCATAGCTAAAATCCAAATTTTCAAATTCTTAAAGTTATGCCTCATAAATTCTAGTTGCTTTGCTCTTGTACGTTGCTTCTTTATTCTTGCTTCTTTGCTCTTCTTTATAAAACTTCGTATATCCCTGCACTTCCTTGTCCTGTACCTACGCACATAGAAACAATTCCGTATTTGTTGCCTCTGCGTTTCATTTCGTCGAATAATTGAACCGAAAGTTTAGCACCTGTACAACCTAGAGGGTGACCTAAAGCAATAGCTCCACCGTTTACGTTGATGATGTCAGGATTTAAGTTCAATTCTCTAGTTACTGCTAAAGCTTGAGAAGCAAAAGCCTCATTTAGCTCAATCAAATCGATGTCATTTAGTGTCAATCCTGCTTGTTTTAAGGCTTTTGGAATCGCTTTTACCGGACCAATTCCCATAATTCTTGGTTCTACACCAGCAGAAGCAAAGTTTACCAAACGAGCAATCGGCTGAATGTTTAATTCTTTTACCATTTCTTCGCTCATCACCAAAACGAAAGCAGCACCATCACTCATTTGAGAAGAGTTACCAGCAGTTACACTTCCATCGGCAGCAAAAACAGGACGCAAACCTGCCAAGGCTTCCAATGAAGTACCAGCTCTAGGTCCTTCATCTTTAGTGACTACATACGATTTGGTTTCTTTTTTACCATTTTCATTGATAAAAGTTTGCTCAACTGTAATAGGTACAATTTGGTTGTCAAATTTTCCTTCTGCTTGAGCTTTTAAGGCTTTATTGTGCGATTGAAAAGCAAACTCATCTTGGTCTGCGCGAGAAATGTTGAATTGTTTTGCTACCGCTTCAGAAGTCAATCCCATTCCCCAGTAGTAATCTTCGTGACCAGCTGCAGCCACTTTGTAATCTGGAGTTGGTTTGTAACCTCCCATTGGAATATAACTCATACTTTCAGCTCCACCTGCAATGATGCAATGCGCCATTCCAGATTGAATTTTGGCTGTTGCCATCCCGATAGTTTCTAATCCAGAGGCACAGTATCTGTTTACGGTTACACCTGGTACATCATTCACTTTTAATCCCATCAAAGAGATCAAACGTCCGACATTCAGACCTTGCTCAGCTTCTGGCATGGCATTTCCTACCATGACATCGTCAATGCGAGTTTTGTCAAAATCAGGCAACTCATTCATCATGTACTGAATGGTTTCTGCTGCTAATTCATCAGGGCGTTTGAATCTAAAAACTCCCTTTGGTGCTTTTCCTACGGCTGTACGATAAGCTTTTACTATATATGCTGTTTTCATTGTTATAAAGTATTAAGATTGGAGAATTAAGTATTAAGATTTTCCAATCGTTATTTGTTATTAGTTTTTAGAGATTTTTGAAGGGCAAAATTCATATTACTCACTTCAACTAAATTATGGATGATTGGAGTAATTTTTACTTCTTCAACTAATTCTAAGCGTTTTGAAATCATTAATTGAGTGATTAATTCATAAGTAGAACCATTTGCAATACCAAGAAAATGCGCAAACTCATTATTTGAGTTTCTTCCTGAGCCCTCAGCAATATTTAAAGGAATAGAAACGGCACATTTTTTAATTTGATGTGTTAAGTTAAATTTCTCATCAGAAGGTAATTCTGAAGTGACTTTGTAAACATCTACAGCAATATCCATTGCTTTTTGCCAAATCTTTAATTTCTCAAATTGATGCATATTTCTAGGTCTTGATACTTAATACTTAATTCTTTGTACTTCAATCTAGTTTCTCAACGGTTTCCCTTTAGTTAACATAAATTGAATTCTCTCCAATGTCTTTCTTTCTGTACAAAGAGATAAGAAAGCTTCTCTTTCGATATCCAATAAGTATTGTTCAGATACTAAGGTCGCTTCAGATAAGTCACCACCGGCCATTACATAAGCCAGTTTGTTGGCAATTTTCTTATCGTGTTCAGAGATGTATTTACCAGCTTGCATTTGGTCAGTTCCAACTAAGAACATTCCCAAGGCTTGTTTTCCTAATACTTTTACATCTTTTCTGCGAATAGGTTGCGTGTAACCAGCTTCGGCCATCAATAAAGCATGTTTTTTAGCTTCAGCAATCTGACGATCTTTGTTGACTACCACTATGTCTTTGCCATGTTGTAAAATACCTAAATCAAAAGCTTCATAAGCAGATGTAGATACTTTGGCCATAGCCACTGTTAAGAAATACTCTTGAAGTACGTTCAATTCTACGTCGTTTTTACGGAACAAATCAGACGCTCTCAACGCCATTTCTTTTGATCCACCACCACCAGGAATTACACCTACACCAAATTCTACTAATCCAATGTACGATTCAGCTGCAGCTACAACTTTGTCAGCATGTAAGCTCATTTCGCAACCACCACCTAATGTCATACCGTGTGGTGCAACTACTACTGGAATTCCAGAGTAACGTACACGCATCATAGTATCTTGGAACATTTTAATAGCCATGTTTAATTCGTCGTATTCTTGCTCTACAGCCATCATGAAGATCATTCCAATATTGGCTCCAACAGAAAAGTTTGCTGCTTGATTTCCAATTACTAAACCTTGGTATTCTTTCTCGGCTAGATCGATTGCTTTGTTGATTCCTTGCAATACATCGCCACCAATAGTATTCATTTTAGATTGGAATTCTAAGTTTAAGATACCATCTCCCAAATCTTGAATAATGGCGCCACTGTTGCTCCAAACTTTTTTGGTTTCGCGTATGTTGTTCAAGATGATGAATGCATCTTGTCCAGGAACTTTTGTTTGTGATTTTGTTGGAACGTTATAGAAATAAGTAGCCCCTTCTTTTACAGTATAAAAACTTGTATTTCCAGCAGCAATCATTTCGGTAACCCAAGCAGCAGGTGCTAGACCTTCAGCTTGCATGATTTCAATTCCTTTTTCAACACCTATGGCGTCCCAAATTTCGAATGGTCCATTTTCCCATCCAAAACCAGCTTTCATAGCGTCGTCAATTTTGTATAATTCATCTGATATTTCAGGAATTCTATTCGAAACATAAGCAAACATTCCAGCGAAACTTTTTCTATAGAATTCACCCGCTTTGTCTTTTCCTTTTACTAAAACTTTAAATCTATTGATTGGTTTGTCAATCGTTTTTGTCAATTCCAAAGTTGCGAAAGAAGCTCTTTTTGCAGCACGATATTCTAAAGTGTCTAAGTCTAAAGATAAAATTTCTTTGCCTTCTTTTTTGTAGAAACCTTGCCCGGTTTTACTTCCCAACCATTTGTTTTCCATCATTTTGTTGACGAAATCTGGTAGTTTGAACAATTCATGTTGCTCATCAGTTGGGCAGTTTTCGTAGATTCCGTTGGCCACATGTACCAAAGTATCTAGTCCTACAACGTCAACCGTTCTGAAGGTAGCCGATTTTGGACGACCAATAACTGGTCCTGTCAATTTATCAACTTCTTCAATAGTTAATCCCAATTCTTTTACCAAGTGAAACAAACTTTGAATGCCGTAGATTCCAATTCTGTTTCCGATAAAAGCTGGAGTATCCTTGGCTACAACTGATGTTTTTCCTAAGAATTTCTCACCGTATCCAGTTAAGAAATCCAGAACTTCTGTTGAAGTTTGTGGACCTGGAATGATTTCGAATAATTTCAAGTAACGCGCAGGGTTAAAAAAGTGAGTTCCACAGAAGTGCTTTTGGAAATCTTCACTACGACCTTCACTCATGAAGTGAATCGGAATACCAGAAGTGTTTGAAGTTACCAAAGTACCTGGCTTTCTGAATTTCTCAATTTGTTCGAAAACCAATTTTTTGATGTCTAAACGCTCAACAACTACCTCGATAATCCAATCTACACCTGCAATTTTCGCCATATCATCGGTAGTGTTTCCAGTACTAATGCGGTTAGCGAATTTTTGATTGTAAATAGGAGAGGGCTTTGATTTTAAAGCGGTAGCTAAACTATCATTTACCAATCGGTTTCTCACGATTTTGCTTTCGAGAGTTAATCCTTTTTTGGCTTCTGCATCCGTCAATTCTCTTGGAACAATATCCAAAAGCAAGACTTCAACACCAATGTTGGCAAAATGGCAAGCAATTCCAGAACCCATAATTCCAGATCCGATTACTGCGACTTTTTTAATTGTGCGTTTCATACTTAGTTACTATTTATTTTTTTTATTTTATTTTTTGAATGTTGTTTGGCTTTCCGAAAGCCTGCTATTGCTTGGTTTTTTCATTCATTACGACCATGTTCTCATTGGATTCATTTTCTGGTGAAGTGAAAATGCTTTTCTCAAGGATCAATTCGTTGATGATTTCGGCGACCTCCATAAAGTGGGCTAATTTTTCTTCCGAAACATGTTGTTTAACCTTTTCATTAAACTTTAGCACTGTATTTTTTGAAAGCTCTCTTTTCTCTTTTCCAAAAGGAGTTAGATATAGTAAAACCCCTCTGCCGTCGTCTGGATTTTTCTTTCTGAAGATTAGTCCCTTTTCTTCCATAGTTTTCAAAGTTCGGGTCAAACTCGTTGCTTCCATTCCCATTCTGGGTCCTAATGCAGTCGATGGTGTTCCTTCTTCTTTATCAATACTCAATAAGGCAAATCCTGTTGCCATCGTTGCATCATATTTTGCGGCTTCTTCGTTATACATTCTGGAAACGGCTTGCCATGTTGCTCTTAAAACATAATCAATTGTTTTGTCTTTCATAGTTTACTATATCGATTTCAAATATATATAAAAAATACTATGCATGCATATTATTTTTTTAATTTTTTTGTAAAAATAAAAAAACTCCTTTCTATTTCAGGAGTTTAAGTGGTTGTAAAACTATTTTTTTTCCCAATACATTATAATTTTGCTAACAAAAAGAAAAATGTATTGAGAAATGGCCAAAAGCGATTTGAATTTATGAATTGTATCCTAAAATTTTCCCAAAATCACCCACAAAAAAAGTCCTGAATTTGTAGTTCAGGACTTTTAGGTTGCTATCAAATCGTTTTTACGATTGACTATAAATTTTGTCGTATAAATGGCGGTACATTTCTAATACGATTTTGCGTTTTAGTTTTAGGGTAGGGGTAAGTTGGCCGCCATCAATAGACCAAACGTCTGGTGTTAACTCAAAGCGTTTGATTTTTTCCCAATTTCCAAATTTAGCATTCAAGTGGTCTACTTCTTCTTGAATACGCGCAATTACTTTTGGATTCGAGATGATTTCTTGATTGGTTTTGCCTACTTCAATTCCGTGTAGTTTTTCCCATTCTTTGATGAATTCAAAACTAGGCTGAATGAAAGCAGCTGGCATTTTTTCGCCATCGCCTATCACCATAATTTGTTCAATAAAACGCGATTGTTTCATCGTGTTTTCAATCAATTGTGGAGCAATGTATTTTCCACCAGAAGTTTTGAACATTTCTTTTTTACGGTCCGTAATTTTCAAGAAACCTTCAGTATCAATATTTCCAATGTCTCCCGTATGGAAATAGCCATTAGCTAAAGCTTCATTTGTTTTTTCTTCATCTTTGTAGTAGCCCATCATTACGTTAGGTCCTTTACAAAGAATTTCGCCATCTTCAGCAATTTTTACTTCAACCCCGTTGATTAGTTTTCCTACCGTTCCGACTTTGAAGCCTTTATTTCTCACATCATTTACAGAAATAACGGGCGAAGTTTCAGTTAGACCATATCCTTCCATTACTGGGATTTCGGCAGCAGCAAACACTCTTGTCAAACGCGGTTGCAAAGCAGCACTTCCTGAAACCATTAAATCAAGGTTGCCCCCCAAACCTTCTTTCCATTTACTAAAAATTAGTTTTCTGGCTATTTTTAATTGGAATTCATACCAGAATCCGTTTGCTCCATAAGGCTCGTAACGTAATCCTAAATCGATGGCCCAAAAGAACAGGGCTTTTTTTATACCCGTTAATTCGGCTCCTTTGGCATAAATTTTATCATATACTTTTTCTAGCAAACGAGGAACTGCTGTAATTACGTTTGGGCGTACTTCTTTGATGTTGTCGCTAATTTTTTCAATCGATTCTCCGAAATAAACTGAAACGCCATAATATTGGTACAAATACAAAATCATACGTTCAAAAATATGGCAAATAGGCAAGAAGCTTAACGCCGTATTTTTTCCGGGCTCAAACGGAATTCTTGGCGCACTGTTTAATACATTAGAAACAATATTTTGGTGCGAAAGCATAACTCCTTTTGGTTTTCCAGTAGTTCCAGAGGTGTAAATAATGGTGGCTAAATCTTGGGTAGTCACATTATTTTTGCGGTCGTCTACCACATCTTGATTGCTTGAATCAGCACCGAGTGTCAGTAGCGAAGTCCAGTTTTCGCAACCTTCAATTTCATTAAAAGAATACACTCCTTTCAAAGCCGGAACATTCGCTTGAATGTTTTTTACTTTGTTGTAGACTTCAATATCCGAAACAAAGCAGTATGACGAACCAGAGTGGTTCAAAATGTATTCGTAGTCTTCTTCGCCAATAGTTGGATAAATAGGCACGGTTTGGGCTCCGGTTTGGAGTACACCAATATCCATAATATGCCATTCAGTTCTATTATTGGAAGATATAATGGCAATTTTGTCGTTTTTTTGAATGCCCATTCTAATCAATGCCCTAGAAATGGTGTTTGCTTTTGCGATGTACTCTTCGGTTGAAGTTTTGTTCCAAACTCCATTTTGCTTAGTTACTAAAGCATCGGGAATTGAGTTGAATTTCTCTAATTGATAGTAAGGAAAATCAAAAAGGCGTGTGATGTTTACCATTATAAATGAATTGAATTTGTCGCAAATTAAATAAAAAATGCTAATATTTTTAGGTTTTTAAAAACTAATTATCGCTCTGAATACTAAATAAGTGTTATTCAACGAAATCGATTTCATAAAATCGTTTAAAAATTAAATAAAGGTGTTTTTTTGAATAGAAATGCTTATAATTAATATGTAAAATCTGAAGTAAACCAATTGGTTGAGTAGCCTATAAGAAAAATAGCGAAAACTAATAACTCAATCATCAACAAAGTAGCAAACATAAATACTCTAATCACAAAAGATCTTTTTTTGTAAAACTCTTTAAATGTTTGATAATAGCTTATGGTTGCTAATGTAAAAATGGCAATAATTGAAATAAAATCAGAAACATCAGAAATAAAATCTAAATGCTTTACAAAAGCAAAAAAAGACAATATATTGTTTGCAGTAACAATCAAAAGTATTCCTAAAAAAGTAAAAGCCGCAATGATAAAATGTTCGCTTAAGTTTAATTTTCTTTTTCTGAAAAGGATAAAACCATTTAAAGCTAAAACAGGAACAATAGAAAAAATTATGATTTTAGCATTATCGTTCATGAATTTATCAAGTTTAGTTTGAATAATACTTACATGTTCTGGAAATTTTGAGATATAATACTCGTAAAATTTATCATAGTATCCACTTAAAAATAAATTCACACCAATAAGAATTAGTATAAAATAAAAGACATTGTAATATCTAATTCTCTTTCCTTCAATATAGTCTAAAGCTGCTTTTCCAGGTCGGGTCAATACTTCTTTTGCCGTATAAAGCATTCCTTTTTCTAAATGAAATAGTCCGTGCAAAAGATCATGGCTTACAAAATGGTTAAAGGTAATTCTATGAATAGCTGTTTTTTGACCACAATTACTACAATAATTATGGTTTATTTCGTAATCACAATTTAAGCATTTTGAAGAATGATTCATTTTTTCTGAAATTTAGAATCCAATTTTATGAAAAAAAAACTATAAAGTATAGATTTTTCTAATTATTTTTTAAAAACAATTGTTTGTTACTAAGACACCTTCTTAACTGTAAGAATATATTAACACTTAGTTTTTGGAGTTGATTTCATTATGTTTTTAGGAGCAGTAGCAAAAGGCGTTCTTGTTTTCACAGGACCCGCTGTTCGTTATATCTTTCCCGCCGAACCCCGTCGGCAAAGGATGCCACTACCATCGGGGCTGACGAGGAGTTATAGTTTCTTTTTGTAGTCATTACGATTTCAACTTTTGATAAAAAAAGCTCATCCCGATTAGAATGAGCTTTTTACAGAAAGTAAAAATGTTTTATTGTTTTTCAATCCATTTTCTAGCGTTTACAAAAGCTTCTAACCAAGGCGAAACTTCATCTTTTTGCCCATTGTCTGGGTAATGTGCCCAGTTCCAAGGGAAAATAGAACGCTCAATATGCGGCATCATCACCAAGTGACGACCGGTAGCATCACATAACATAGCCGTGTTGTAATCTGAACCATTTGGGTTAGAAGGATAACCTTCGTAACCATATTTTGCTACGATATTATAATTCGCTTCTTGTTCTGGTAAATGGAATTTTCCTTCACCGTGTGACACCCAAACACCCAAAGTTGCACCTTCTAAGCTAGAAAGCATCACCGAATTGTTTTTTTGCACTTTTACCGAGGTAAAAATACTTTCGTGTTTGTTCGAAGTATTGTGGTGCATTTTTCCGTGTACTTTATCTTCTGGATTAATTAATTCTAATTCCATCCACAACTGACAACCGTTGCAAATTCCCACAGATAAAGTGTCTTCACGTTTGAAGAAATTTTTCAATGCAGTATTGGCTTTTTCGTTGTACAAGAAAGCACCCGCCCAACCTTTGGCAGAGCCTAAAACGTCCGAGTTAGAGAAACCACCCACAGCACCAATAAACTGAATGTCTTCCAAGGTCTCACGTCCCGAAATCAAATCGGTCATATGTACATCTTTCACATCAAAACCAGCCAAGTACATAGCGTTTGCCATTTCACGCTCGGAATTACTTCCTTTTTCGCGAATAATAGCTGCTCTTGGCCTAGGTTTGCTAGCATCAATGGTAGCTTTCTTTCCGTCAAAATGTGCCGGGAATTGATAGTCTAACGGTTGGTTTTTGTAATTGGCATAACGTGCTTCTGCCATTCCGTTACGAGATTGTTTGGCGTCTAACAAATACGATGTTTTAAACCAAGTATCTCTTAAACTAGGAATATCCAAACTCCAATCGCCAAATTCCAATTTACCGGTTGTGTTAGCAGTTCCTAAATTAAAGAATTCTATTTTTTGTTCTGCTAACAAAGTTTCAAATTCAATATTATTTGCAGGTTGTACGACAATCCCAATATTTTCTGAGAATAATACTTCTACATAATCTTTTTTATTACCCCATTTGTTGATTAATTCGTCAAAATTTAGTTTCATTCCTGTTTCAGCATAGTTGCTAGTTCCCCCTTCGGGGGTTAGGGGGCTGAAACATAGTTCTAATAAAGTAGTAATCAAACCACCGCTACCTATATCATGACCCGCTTTGATTTGGCGGTTTTTGATAGCTTCTTGCAGTACATTGAAAGCTGTTTTAAAATAAGCCGCATCGGTAATACTTGGCACATCCGTTCCCACTTTGTTCAAAATTTGAGCAAAAGAGGAACCTCCTAATTTGAAACTATCTTGTGATAAGTTCAAATAGTAAATATTGCCACCATTGCGTTGTAAAACAGGTTCTACAACTTTGGTAATATTAGTACAATTTCCTGCTGCCGAAATAATCACTGTTCCTGGAGCAATAACCTCGTCGTTAGGATATTTTTGTTTCATTGAAAGTGAATCTTTACCCGTTGGGATATTGATTCCTAATTCGATAGCAAAATCAGAACACGCTTGAACTGCTTCGTACAAACGAGCATCTTCGCCTTCGTTTTTACAAGCCCACATCCAGTTGGCCGATAAAGAAACCGATTGTAAACCGTCTTTTAAAGGAGCCCAAACGATATTAGAAAGTGCTTCTGCAATAGCAGTTCTTGTTCCCGCTACAGGGTCAATCAGCGAAGCTACTGGCGAGTGACCAACAGTTGTCGCAATTCCTTCTTTGCCTTTGAAATCCAAAGCCATAACTCCCACATTGTTCAGTGGTAATTGCAATGGACCAGCACATTGTTGTTTGGCCACGCGACCTCCCACACAACGGTCTACTTTATTCGTTAACCAGTCTTTACAAGCAACCGCTTCTAATTGCAGTACTTGATTAAGATAGTTAGGTATATTTTTAGTAGTATAATTTAGTTCTGTATAATTTACAGCTACTTTTTTGTCTGTCATTATCGTTTTTGGAGAACTTCCAAAGAAATCTTCCAAAGCATAATCCATCGGTTTTACTCCTGTAGTTTTGGATTCAAAAGTGAAACGATGGTCGTTCGTCACGTCACCAACTTGGTACATTGGAGAACGTTCTCTATCGGCAATGCGTTGTAAGGTGTCCATGTCTTTTTCGCCAATCACCAATCCCATACGCTCTTGCGATTCGTTACCAATGATTTCCTTAGCAGAAAGCGTTGGGTCACCTACCGGTAATTTATCCAAATCAATCAATCCACCAGTCTCTTCTACTAATTCCGAAAGACAGTTGAGGTGTCCACCCGCTCCGTGGTCGTGAATTGATACGATAGGGTTATGGTCGCTTTCTACTAGTCCACGAATGGCATTCGCGGCACGTTTTTGCATTTCTGGATTAGAACGTTGTACGGCGTTCAACTCAATTCCAGAGCCAAAAGCACCTGTATCAGCTGAAGAAACCGCAGCGCCACCCATTCCAATTCTATAGTTTTCTCCACCTAAAATAACGATTTTATCGCCAGCGGTAGGTTTCTTTTTAATCGCTTGATCTAATTTTCCGTAACCAATGCCACCTGCTTGCATAATGACTTTGTCGTAGCCAATCTTTTTACTTGTCCCACTGAGCTTGTCGAAGTGTTCGTGTTCGAAAGTCAAAACAGAACCCGTAATCAACGGTTGTCCAAATTTGTTTCCAAAATCAGAAGCTCCATTCGAAGCTTTAATCAAAATATCCATTGGTGTTTGGTACAACCAAGGTCTTTCTGCCATTCCTTTTTCCCAAGGTCTGTCATCCTGAGCGGAGTCGAAGGAGGTTAATCGAGAATACGCAGTCATATAAACCGCTGTTCCTGCTAATGGCAAAGAACCTTGTCCTCCTGCCAAACGGTCGCGAATTTCTCCACCTGAACCTGTAGCAGCTCCGTTGAAAGGCTCTACAGTAGTAGGGAAGTTGTGCGTTTCAGCTTTTAAGGAAAGTACGGCGTCAAATTCTTTTTCTTCGTAAAAATCTGGTTTATCGGCACTTTTTGGTGCAAATTGTGTCACTTTTGGTCCTTTTACAAAAGCCACATTATCTTTATAAGCAGATACAATATCGTTTGGATTCGTTTCTGAGGTTTTCTTAATTAATTTGAAAAGAGAAGTCGGTTTTTCTTCACCATCAATTACAAAAGTTCCGTTGAAAATTTTGTGACGACAGTGCTCTGAATTCGCTTGTGAGAACGCAAAAATCTCAGAGTCGGTTAATTTGCGACCTAATTTAGTCGCTAAATTAGAAAGGTACTCCACTTCTTCTGGACTCAAAGCCAAACCTTCGGATTGATTATAAGCTTCAATATCATCGATTTCCAATATAGGTTCTGGTTGGATATTGATAGTAAAAATGTCTTGATTTAATTCGCTAAATTTTTGCGAAAGCATAGGATCAAAATCCGAAAAATCTTCGGTAACACGTTGAAATTCCTCTATTCTGATGATGCCAGAAATCCCCATATTTTGAGTGATTTCTACCGCGTTGGTACTCCAAGGCGTAATCATAGTGGCGCGTGGTCCAACAAAAAAATCCGACAAGACGGATTTTTCTATTTTAGTGGCATCAGCAAATAGCCAGTTGAGTTTTGAGATGTCTTGAGCCGAAATTTCGTTCTGCGTGTGTACGGCAAAAACAGTGTTACTTTGGTTTTCAAAGAAATGAATCATTGTTGTAGGGTTTGTTGTATTGCGGTGCAAATTTAGTTAATTAAGGCCTAAAAAAAAAGCGGCAATTGCTGCCGCTTTAAATAAAATTATCTTATCGTTATCTAATTTACAATTAGCTTTTTGGTTGTTGATTTTCCTTCTTTTGTGACTTTGACCAAATAAATCCCTTTTTGAAGATTATTTACAGCTGTAGCAGCTGTGTTATTGTATTCTTTTTCAAAAACTTTTTGTCCCGAAACTGAAAATATGATAACGTCGTGTTTGTCGTTAGCATTTTCAAAATTGATTTTTACCGTTCCATTAGAAGGATTAGGATAAATGGCAAAGCTTTCTTTTTCTAATTCATCCACTGCAAGTATTGTGTTGCAACTCCAAGAGAGGTCATCAAATAGTACTCTGTTTGAAGTAGTACTGTTTCCAGTTATGCTGATTACGACATCTCCGGTTATATTAATATTTGGAATTGTTGTAGTATTAGAAGTAGCGCTATAAGGTATCGTACCTACTTCGGTACCATTTACATTGAGTTTAAATGTTCCAGCAGTCCCTGTATAAATTAATTTGGTTGTAACTGTCAAATCTTTGATTCCATTGGCTACTGTTGAGGAAGAGAGAGAGCCGTTTCTAATGATTATTGCTCTATTATTTAACGGTTGATCGGTTCTTGCATCAGTTGCTGTCCAAGTTATTCCGCCATTTGTCCAAGTGCGAGTAGCATAAGAAGTTGCATTAGCAGGAATATTTTCGAAATTTTCAGAAGCACAAGTGGTTGTTCCAGCGGCGGGCGCTTTAGTTGTTCCTGTTACTGATGCACTCGCCACAGAAGAATTTCTATCAGCGTCTCTAGCAATTAAATAAAAAGTATAGGTTGTTTCCGCCGCTAGGCCAGTGATGGTTGTGGTTACCCCAGTTACTGAAGTTTTTAAAGTACCATTTACGTATACATCATAGCCTGTAACTCCCACATTGTCTGTTGAAGCAGTCCAAGTTAAAGTTGCAGAATTGGTCGTAGTTTCGGTTACTACTAGATTGTTTGGGGCAGTTGGAGCTTCAGTATCAACAGTGCCTACTTTCCAAATTTCGGTTACATAGTTTGGGTTATCAATAAATGGATTTCTATTGTTTTGTCTTGTATAAATGGCGTTGTTTCTTGCAATTTCCCTTGCGCTTACGGGGTCTTGATTATGCCAAGCTAATAATTGATTTAAAAAAGCAGTGGTAAAAACTTGATTGCTGGTATTGTTGAACATAGCATAGTTATAACCTGCTACGGTATTTTCATATCTAGTAGCAAAGTAGAAATACATTCTAGCAATATCTCCTTTGAATTCATCGATGGGTTCAAAAACCAGTCCGCTGTAACCGGCTGTTGTGCTTGTTCCCAGTTTGCTTCCATTTAAGGTAGTTTGCGAAGGCGTTACTACAACTGAATGCGGATAGTTAGAACGGATTCCATTTACTTTTCCATCGGTTGGCGTAATAAAGTGCGCATCCGAAACCATTGGTGAAAGCTCATTAAAAACGGATTGCGGAATAATGTGTTCTCTGTTATAACAATCACCTTCGTTAGTATAATTACCACATCTTTGAGTGGCTGCAATGCTGTAGTTATAAGGGTCTGTTCCTGCAGGATTCTCCGAATACATATCTAAAACGGAACCGTCTTTTTCGAAAAAATTGTCAATGTCAGAAGTTTGATAGGTGACATATAACCCTGCATAATCAATAACAGTATGGTCTTTAATAATGTTGTACAATTGGGTTTTTAGCGTGTAGCCTGTACCTGTTGCGGTGGAATAATATCCAGCCGGAGCTTGGGCAAAACTCGCTGAAAAGAGGACTAAAAAAAGTAGGGAGTAGATTTGTTTCATAATGTGAAATAGGATAAAATGTTTAAAAGTTTGTAAAGCTATTCTTTACAAATGGAACCTAGGTTAAGAAATATTTAAATATTAGTGGATTGGGGTTTATTCTTTTATGAAGAAAAAAGTATTGAGTTAACATAAAAAAACGACACAATTGTGTCGTTTTTCATATTGGAACTGGTTGTAATTAGTTGATAATTATCTTTTTGTAGATAGTTTGTGTAGCGTCTTCTATTTTGACCAAATAAAATCCTTTTGGAATAGTGTTTAGGGTCTCCGAAGGTTGCGTAATGTTTTCTTTCTCAAAAATGATTTGTCCTAACAATGAGATAAGCTGAATAGAATAATTTTTGTTAGAATTGTTGTAATTAATCGTAAAATCACCGTGAGAAGGATTGGGGTAAATTGAAATTACATCGATATCAGTTACTTCTTCTTTGTTCACTTTAGTGCTTGTTTTGCTACCAAGGTTGTTGCAAGTGTCTGTTGTGAATGAGTCCCATTGGCTTGAAAGATTAAAGGTCGTGCTTGGTGACGTTACAGTTGCTTTTCTTCTCAAGGTTACATCGGCAGCGAAATTAGCCGTTCCTCCATTAAAAGTCCCAATGATATCAATCAATACTCCATTTTTGAACAGACCTACAGCATCATTTCCGTTAAAGGTCAATTCGGTTGCGGCTGTTGAAATATTGGCAGATGTTTTAGGATAGCAAGTGGATGTAATAGAACTATTCACTATGGTAAATTTACCACCACTTGTTAATGTTCCTGACAAAGTTAGTCCCGTGCTCCAAGCTCCGGCACCATTAGTTTGTTTTTTGATGGTATAGCTCGATAAGTTTACTGCCGCTCCAGTGTTATTGGCAATTTCTAATGCTTTGTTGTTCGATGAACCTTCTATGTATTCAGAGAAAAGCAAGTCGGTTGCAGCTGTTCCGCCGCTACTAGTTGTTACTGTAATGGTAGTACTTTTTGTTGAACTATTTCCTGCTGCGTCTTTTGCAACTACATAAAAAGAGTAAGCGGTAGAAGCAGACAATCCTGTTATAGAGGCAGTTGTGCCAGTAACAGTAGTTTTGAGGGTGTTGTTCATATAAATAGCATACCCAGTTACTCCCACATTGTCTGTTGAAGCAGTCCAATTTAATGAAACAGAAGTAGCTGTAATAGCAGAAGCTGTTAAATTGGTTGGAATAGTTGGTGCTTGCGTATCAGAAGAAGGAGCGGATCCCCAAATAGCTTGTACATATTCAGGATGGTCTATATAGGGGTTACGGTTATTTTGTCTAGCATAAATAGCGTTGTTTCGGGCTATTTCTCTCGCACTTACTGGGTCTTGATTGTGCCAAGCTAATAGTTGATTTAAAAAGGCGGTAGTAAAAACTTTGTTGCTTGAACCATCAAACATTGGAAAAGAATAGCCTGCTACGGTATTCTCATAGCGAGTGGCGAAGTAGAAATACATTCTAGCTATGTCACCTTTAAAATCATTTATTGGCTCAAAAACAGTTCCGCTATAGCCAGAAACACCACTCGAACCTAGTTTTCCTCCGTTCAAAGAGGTCCAAGTTGCTGTAGCTACATTTCCATGAGGATAGTTTGAACGCTGTCCGTTTACTTTTCCGTCGGTAGGAGTAATGAAATGCGCATCAGAAACCATTGGTGCTGCGGAATTAAAGGAAGACTGTGGAATAATATGTTCTCTATTGTAACAGTCTCCTTCCACAGAGTAAGTACCACATCTTTGAGTTGATCCTGAACTATAGTTGTAAGGGTCTGTACCAGAAGGTTTTTCGGAGTACATGTCTAAAATGCTTCCATCATTTTCATAAAAAGAATCGATATCAGAGGTTTGATACGTAGTGTACAGTCCAGCATATCCATTGTCGGTGTGGCCTTTGATGATGTTGTAAAGCTGTGTTTTCAAAGTGAATCCAGTACTAGTGGCAGTGCTATAATAACCAGATGGAATTTGTCCAAATCCAATCGAAGACGAAAGAATAAGAAGTAAAACGTAGAGTTTTTTCATAAGTGCAAGTTTTAGTTAAGTTAATAGATTAGGGTTTTATGTATTTGGTTTTCAATATTATAATCTAGGTTTAATAACAAAAGTACCTTTTTTTGTTATACATTATGTTAAGAAATAGTAATATAAATATGGTTTTTCTTATTTTTTAATGAAGTATGATATAATGGTAAATTTTGAGTAATTAGATAGCTATAATGTATTCTCAAAAAAAAGTGCTAACGTAAAAGCATAAGTAGTTGCATCATCTGCATAACTAAATGCTGATGACGAGATACTTTAAAAAACGGTAGAATTAATTGGTTTTCGGAAATGCTTTATTTTGATAAGCGCCCAAATCAGGAGGTAAGGTTCTACTTGTTCCTAAAATATCTAATGGGATTAAATAACTAGTATTCCCTTTGGCAAAAGCCGCCGAAGCATTGTCAATATTGAGTTGGTTCTGATTTACTTTGAAAAATTTAGGGTCTTTGTTTAAAATTATCCCGCTGTAATGAGTAGCATCCGTCTCAAATTGGTATAAAGGGTCAGAGGTAAATGAATTATTGCTATTATTGAATTTCAACAAACAATGATTGAATTGATAATTGAAAACCGAAGTAGCTTTTTTATTCAACAGCATTTCATTAGCATAAGAACCGTAGATGATACAGTTATTAAAAGTAGCTTGCGTCAAATCTTTAGTCTCAGGAAGGGCGCCTGTGATAAAGTTGCTGATCAAAACTGCAACTTGTTTGGAGCTATTCCAATTATTGTTAAAGGTTGAATGCGTAAAACGATATTCTCCGCCATACAAACAAGCCAAACTCGCTATACCCGCATTATTTATGACTACATTTTCGCCTACTATTTTCCCTGTTTGAGCCAGAATGCCGTAATTACTTGAATTATAGATTTGAGTATTTTTTAGTTGTACTGTAGTTCCATCATTATTTTGAATCAAAAGTCCGATGGTGGCATTTTTTATAGTCAAATGGTTGATACGGTTATTAGTGCTTCCGTTAGTTAGCCATAACGCTCCCCATTGTCCTGCTACATTCGAAAATCCGGGCTCTAAACGATCGCCTTCAAAAATGATTTCGTTTTCTAAAGCCTTCGTGGTTGAGGTAGTTCCGTTGATTTGAATGCTTCCTTGATTGGCTACAATCAATCCAGAATTGGCGTGAAAATGCACCCGAGCGCCAGCATCAAAAACAGCTGTTTTTCCCGAAGGAACTGCGGCATAACCATAAATAACATAAGGTTTTGTTTTGGTAAAATGCAACTCATTGCCGTTGATTGCGTCATTTTCGTCTAAATAAAAACCTTCTATTTTTTCATTGCCAATTGGTAGCGTCTCAGTCGTACCATCCGCGAATCGCTGTGGATAAAGAAAAACAGCATCTTGAATTAGCGTAACCAATTCAACCGTTTGTAAATTGGCGCCACTATCAAATTGAATTTTATCGGTATACAAAAAATCAGTAGGGTTAGCATCAGCGATACTTGCTGTGGTTTCGATAAAAATATACAAGCTGTCTTTGGCCAACAACGTAATGTCTTTGAAAATTTTACCTGCTGTTCCTTGCTGTCCGTCTACAGTCATTCGGTATTTCGAATTGAGCCCTTTTTCGAATTGAATAATCGGAATATTGATGTCGTTTTTGCTATTGTTATACACTTTTAGTTGGTACGTACTCGAACCAATATTGGTAAAAACCGTGTCTAAATACACCGTATCCTTAGAGAATTTCAAATCGCCTGTGCTAGCCACAGTTTCAAAATCAGCTCGGCAAGAACCCAGTAGCAGTATAATTCCAAGAATAAAAACGGTAGCAATGGAGCGCATTTCTTATTTTTTTTGGTAAAAATAACGATTAATTAGAATATGCCATCGCAAATCCCACAAATTTGATGGTGTTTGCTGTTGCGTATAAATGTAGTCAATTATACTAAAAAACAGTGATAGGTTTGTACTGACCAATTAGTTCGCTTATTTTTACAAGAAATATTATGACAATGGAAATAGATAAAGAGAAAATGCTCCAATTTTGCAATGACTTTTCGAAGAATACGTTGATGGAGACCTTAAATATAGAATACATTGATGCTGGCGAAGGTTTTTTGGTAGCCAAAATGCCAGTCAATTCCAGAGTACATCAACCTATGGGATTATTGCACGGCGGTGCTTCGGTGGCTTTGGCAGAGAGTGTAGGGAGTGCGGCTTCTCACTTTTTCATCAATCCGAAAGAGCAAGAAGTTCGTGGGATTGAAATCTCGGCTAATCATCTAAAAAGTATACGCGAAGGCCTAGTTTTCGGCACTGCCAAAATTATTCATCAAGGTAAAACCGTACATTTGTGGGAAATAAAAATCACCGACGAAGCCGGAAATTTGATTTCCTTATGTAAATTGACCAACATGGTTTTGCAAAAAAAGCCTTAATTATTTACGAACCTAAAAATAGCGGTTATGATTGATTTTTTTATAAAAGTACAGCAACAAATTGCCTTAAACTTACCTTTCGTTATCTATCACAAACCTAATAAAAGTAAGATAATAGGTTTTTTTCAAAAAAATGACCACTTGTTTTTCGTAGATGATTATAAAGAAAGTGGATTTGTTTTTTCACCTTTCAATGGGAATCAGATGATTTTGATTCCACTCAAGGAGTCTGTTAAATGGGAAACGATTGTGCCAACCGTTGACTTTGAAGAAACAAAAGGTACTTCTTCAGATGAAAATCAGGAGGCGAAAAATCATTTTTTAACACTAATTGAAAAAGGAGTCGAAACGATTAAAAATGGGGTTTTTGATAAAGTAGTTTTGTCTCGACAAGAAGAGGTCAATGTGTCCAATTTTGATGTTGTGACAACTTTCGAAAAATTAATTGCTTTGTACCCTACTGCTTTTACGTATTGTTGGTTTCATCCCAAAATAGGGCTATGGATGGGCGCTACACCCGAACGATTGTTGAAAGCGAACAAATCAAAGTTTTACACCACTGCTTTGGCCGGAACACAAATCTTTGACCCCAAAAAAAGAACGACAGTTTGGGGAAATAAGGAACAAAAAGAGCAACAATATGTTACGGATTCTATTTTAGATAGTCTTAAAAACCATACTTCTGAGATTGTAATTTCGAGTCCATACACCATTCAAGCAGGAAAGTTGTTGCACATCAACACCGATATCGAAGGCGTACTAAAACGAAGTTCGAGTTTAAAAGAAGTGGTTTCGGTTTTGCATCCAACGCCCGCCGTTTGCGGATTGCCCAAGCAGCAAGCTAAAGATTTTATTTTGGTTAATGAAGGCTATGACCGTAGTTATTATACTGGTTTTTTGGGTGAGTTAAATGTGAAAGGAGATTATTTGAATAAACCAAAATCTCATTTATTTGTAAATTTGCGTTGTATGCAAATTAAGCAAAGTGAAGACAAATCCGATACAGCAAAAGCTTATTTATATATGGGTTGCGGCATTACTTTAGAAAGTATTCCAGAGAAAGAATGGGAGGAAAGTGTCAACAAATCGATGACGATGAAAAGCGTCTTAGGTAAAATGGAAAAGTAGCTTATTGAGGAGCAGCAACAAAAGGCTTTTTGGCCAGCAATAGTCCCGCTGTCCGTTATATCTTTGCCTTTTTAAAGGAAAAAGGCAAAGGATGCCACTACCATCCTACCGTCTGGACACATCTTTTGATAGGCCACAGATGACACAGATTGAACGGGTTTAAACCAATAAGTTTGTTGTCTTTTAAAAAAATGTGTTGAAAAAACATTAAGTTTTATAAATAATATTTTTAATATACAACCAAAAATCGGCGATAATCTGCCTAATCTGCGTGCCATTTTAACATAAAAATATTTGTGTCCAGACGGTAGACTAACATCGGGGCTAGAGAGAAACAAAGTGATTTTTTGGGTTCTGCTTTGTGAGTCGGTATCAGGTAAAAGAGAAATTTTAATCATACAAAGTCAACAACAGCCTTAGCTGTTTAAATAATAATTTATGAAATCGCCATTAGTAATAAGTTTGCTGAAGTAAATACAGATAAATATAAGGCGATAACATATATGACCACTGACAAATAAATTTTACATATATGAAACTAGATATATTAGCCTTTGGCGCGCATCCAGACGACGTAGAGTTGGGTTGCGCAGGCACTATTTTAAAAGAAGTCGCTTTAGGAAAAAAAGTTGGAATCGTAGATTTGACAAGAGGGGAGTTGGGCACACGTGGTTCAGCCGAAATTAGGGACGAAGAAGCCGCTGCTGCTGCTGCTATTTTAGGCGTTTCGGTGCGAGAGAATTTAGCGTTTAGAGATGGCTTTTTTGTAAATGACGAAGCACACCAACTCGAAATCATAAAAATGATTCGCAAATACCAACCCGAAATTGTCTTGTGTAACGCCGTTGATGACCGCCATATCGACCATCCTAAAGGAAGCCAATTGGTTTCGGATGCTTGTTTTTTATCGGGATTAATGAGAGTCTCAACGAGTATAGATGGTGAAGAACAAAAAGCGTGGCGTCCCAAAGTAGTTTACCATTATATGCAATGGAAAAACATTGTCCCAGATTTTGTAGTCGATATTACGGGTTACGTAGAGCAAAAAACAGCGGCTATTTTAGCCTATAGTTCTCAGTTTTACGACCCCAATTCCAAAGAACCTGAATCACCGATTTCGAGTAAAAACTTTTTGGAAAGCTTGAATTATCGTTCCCGTGATTTAGGACGTTTAACAGGACTCGAACACGCCGAAGGTTTTACTGCCGAAAGGTATTTGGCAGTCAATAGCTTAAGTGATTTGATGTAAATTTCTAGTATTTTTTTTGAAAAAATCTTTGCAGAAGCAAACAATTGTTCTATATTTGCAACCGCTAAGCAAAATGGTGGTTGTAGCTCAGCTGGTTAGAGTAGCGGTTTGTGGTGCCGCGGGTCGCCGGTTCGAACCCGGTCAGCCACCCAGAATAAAAAGCCTTGAAGAAATTCAAGGCTTTTTTTGTGGTTTGTAGTGAAGGCTTTGCTTTTTACTATTTTATCTTGTTTTGGTTACAGATAGAAAATCTTCTTTATCGGGATATGTCTATTGAGCGACGAATTAGTTAGACTTTGTGTGGTGAAAGGTTTTGATAATTTTAATTATCTTTTAAGTGAAAAATGGCCTTTAAAATTCCTTCCATTACCTAGTTCGACAGTAAACCAGTAATCTGAGGCCAATAATTTTTCCCCATTTAAAGTTCCGTCCCATCCAGAATCTTTAAATGTTAATTTTTTCAGAAGTTTTCCATAGCGATCGTAGATGCTTGTAATTGATTCAGGAAATTTTTCTATCCCTAAGATATGCCAATAATCATTATATCCATCATTATTAGGAGTGAAAAATTTAGGATAATCTACCAGGACAATTTCTCTTTTATCAAAACCACAACCTTTTTTATCTCTAGCTTGAACCTCATAGACTCCTCCTGAAATGTTATTAAAAGTGTTGTTGTTTTGAAAATTAAATCCATCAATAGAATATTCAAAATCACCATCACTAGAGGTTTTAATTTCAATGTAATTGTTTTGTGAAATATCTTGAATTTTGACCTCGACAATTTTAGGCAAAGTTGAGCGAACTAAAGTGAATGAAAATGAATTTTCACAAGATATTCCATTATTTATTTTAGAAACTTTAAGTCTATATTGTCCGGCAGCAACTAAATTTGCTTGAAAAGAATTTGAAATAATTGAATTATCCTCGTTTGTCCATTCCCAAGTATCGAAAGCAGAATCAGTTGCGATTTTTAAAGAAGGCTCTAAATCACATAAAAAATATTCTTTTTCTAAATCAATTTTTGGCAACTCATTTACAACTAATTTAAAACTAGTTTCAGAAAAACATAGTGGATTAGATTTATTCTCAACTCTTATAGCAATAGTTTGAGACCAGGCAACCGTATTTTTGTATTTTATTGGTAAAGGACTTGGCAATTTATTTCCATTTTCGTCTGTATAGGATATCCGGTAACCAGCTTTGTTTGCTATCAATTGACTTTCAATAGCTGCTGTGTCAAAATAAGAAAACCCGTTCCCTTCATTGCAAGCGTATAATGTTTTTGGTTGATTTATGAGTGGTTTAGTTGATGTTATTAAGTTTAAAAATGTTTCGGCATAACATTTTGTTTGGGGATTAGTAACTCTTACAATGATCTTTTCCTTGTTCGCTACAGTGTTAGTAAATGGATTGGGTAAAGGACTTGGAAGTTGATTGCCATAAATGTCGTAGTAACTCACCTCCATTCCTATTTGATTTCCTAAAACGTTGGACGCTACATTTGAAGTGTCAAAATATTCCGAAATACCATCATTATTATCATCACAACCAATAATTTCTTGTAATGAATTTGCTTTTGGTAAAAGACTTACTATTAATTTAAAACTTGATTCATTATAACAATTTGTATTTGTATTTATGGCCTTTACTTTTATTTTTTCTTCATTGATGATTAAATTTGAAATTGCAGTTAATGGAGCTACAATTTTTTGTCCGTTTTCATGATAAAATTCTACTTTTATATCTGTAGCACTTCCAATAATTAAATTTTCTATAGGCTTTAAATTAAATTGTCCAAAACCATCAGTATCGTTATCACATACAATTAGATTAGAAAAAGCTGATAATTTTGGTAATGGGTTCACAATTAAATCAAAAGTAGTTTCAGAGTAACAGCATAGATTATCCTTATGACTTACTCTTACCGTTATTGTCTCTTTATCTTTTATGCTATTGGTAAAAGGATTTGGTAATGATGTATATTTATTTCCCTTTCCATCTATGAATGTAACGACTTTGTCTGTTTGTCCACTTAAAACCTGTTGTGTGATCAATGAAACATCAAAAGATTTTGAAATACCTGTAGCGGCTTCATTTTCACATGCATAAATATTGTTGATTCCGTATGCTTTTGGTGGTTCTTTTACATCAATTATTTCGGTTAAAACTTCTACTGTACCATCTTTTCCAGTAACGGAGGCAGTAACTGTATATTTTCCATCTATCGAAAAATCGTGAAAAGGAGATAAATCTGTAGATGTATTATTTACTCCAGAAGCCGGATCCCCAAAATCCCAGAGAATTGACGCTACTTTTGACGCATCATCAACACTAAATTCTTTTAAAAATTCTGAGCAGATATTAGAGAAATTCATTTCGAAATGATTCGAAACATTTTTTACATTTCCAGTTACATTGATGTAAAAATTGGCGTTTGTAATTCCATCATCGGCTGTAGAGAAATATTGATTGTATCCAATATTAGGTGAGCGATTACAACCTTTAAACCATGAAGTGCCATTGTCTTGTGTAGATCCAGCTATGAAAACACCTAATGATCCACCTCCAACTTCTACTTCAACTAATATTTTTTCAATACCTGCAGGTATCTTTACAGGTGTAGTAAAGTCCATTTGCATTATCTGAGATTCCCTGCCGATAACTCGAGGGAGGTCAGCAACTTGACTACTTCCAATTAGATTAGTTTCAGAAAAAGATGTTGGAAAATTAGCATCTATTTTGTAAATATTAAATTTGGCATTAGCTCCCCATGCAGTTCCATTTACGGCAACCTGCCCAGAAGTAATTGTAAATTCTTCTTTGGGTGATATGCCAAAATCTTTTAAGTCAAAATCTCTAGCCCAATAAAAATTTTGCTGAGAACAAGCATACATATCTGTTTTTACCAAATCGTCGCATACATTGTGTGATAATCGGGTAACAGATCCCTGACTTTTTGAATTAAAAACATCGCCTTTTACAGTTATATAAAAATTCGCATTGGGTACAGGGATATTTAAATCCGTCGTTGGCACTAAACGTTGGTTATCATTACAACCTTTATACCATGACACTCCTTTGTCCTCTGTTGTGCCAGCTACAAAAACTTTAGCAATTGTATTATAATCTCTTGTTTTATCGACTACTACCAAAATTTTTTGAATACCAGCAGGCACAATGATTGGTTGCTCAAAATCGAAATGCATTATTTCTGGATTTCCATTTATGGCTTTGGTAGCTTTACCGCCCGTTGACCCTAATATAGGCTTATCCCAGTTGGAATTATATATGGCAGGAAATCTTTCATCAACAATGTATACTGAAAAATATAATTGTGAACCAATATCTGATTGAGCAATTCCTATCTGGCCTGACGTGATAACAAATTGTTCATTGGGAGCAATGCCAAAATCAGATAACTTAAATACTTTACCCCAAGTTTCTTCTTCAAGACAAGAATACATATCCGTCCTAATTAGTGTTGTCCCAACATTATTGCTAAGGGTTATTTGGGCTTTTGAAAATTGAAAAGTAAAGGCCAGCAATAGGAGCGCTATGATTTTAAATGTTTTTTTTTGAGTAATTGTCATTCTTGCTGATGTTGTTATACAAGTGATTGTCAATTTTAGTTTATCCACACCGAACGTAGTAGACTTGCTTTATGATTGTTCAAAAATATAATTTTTTCTTACAAATCATCAAAAATGTTTCCCTTTAGCCCCGACAGCAGCCTACCGTCTGGACACAAATATTTTTATGTTAAAATGGCACGCAGATTAGGCAGATTATCACTGATTTTTGGTTGTATTTTAAAATATTATTTATAAAACTTATGTTTTTTCTACACATTTTTTTAAAAGACAACAAATTT